>JAKSLE010000014.1 GCA_024401365.1 Bacteroidales bacterium
TAGGCGTTGGTATTACTGGGGAAAGTATGGTCGCAAATATACTAACCCTATACTAGACCTATAGAACACCCTTGTTCATCGCAGTTTTTTTTAATAGCCATACACTACAAGTCACTCTTACATCTTTTTAGGAATCTGGAATTAGGAATTAGGAATTATTATCACTACTTTTGCGCACGTACAATAAAACAGTAGAAAAAAGTAATGATAACGGTCAGCAACTTAGCGATACAGTTTGACAAAAAGCCTCTCTTCGAGGACGTAAATTTGAAGTTTACTCAGGGTAACTGCTACGGCGTAATCGGTGCCAACGGCGCAGGTAAGTCTACTTTCCTCCGAATCCTTTCAGGCGACCTCGATTCTACTCGCGGCAAGGTGGAGATGGCTCCAGGTGAGCGACTCTCTGTCCTAAAGCAGAACCACTTCGCCTACGAGGAGTGCACAGTTTTGGATACCGTACTCATGGGCCATAAGAAACTTTGGGACAACATGCAGGAGAAAAACCAACTCTACATGAAGGACCCTTTCACCGATGAGGATGGCAACCGCCTCGCTAAGTTGGAGGAGGAATTCGCAGAAATGGATGGCTGGAACGCCGAATCCGACGCAGCTAAACTTCTTAGCGGTCTCGGTATCAAGGAGAAACTCCATTCTCAATTGATGAAGACCCTCACAGGTAAGGAGAAAGTTAAGGTCCTCTTGGCTCAGGCTCTCTTCGGTAACCCAGATAACCTCCTCCTCGATGAGCCTACTAACGACCTCGACCTCGATACCGTTCTTTGGCTCGAGAATTATTTGGCTAACTTCGAAAATACCGTGATCGTGGTTTCGCACGACCGCCACTTCCTCGATAACGTATGTACCGATATCGTCGATATCGACTACGGCAAAATCAAACTCTTCTCCGGCAACTACTCGTTCTGGTACGAGTCTTCTCAGTTGGCTCTCCGCCAACAGGCTGCTCAGAACAAAAAGGCCGAGGAGAAAAAGAAGGAACTCTTGGAGTTCATCTCTCGTTTCTCTGCCAACGTGGCTAAGAGTAAGCAGACAACTTCTCGTAAAAAGATGCTCGAGAAACTTAATATCGAGCAAATCCAACCTTCTACCCGCCGATACCCAGGTATCATCTTTACCCCAGAGCGCGTGGCAGGCGATAAGGTCCTCGAAATACGTAACCTCAGCTACACAACTCCTGAGGGCGAACTCCTTTTCGATGACATCTCTTTCAATGTCGAGAAAAACGATAAAATAGCTCTCTTGTCTCACGACCCTCGCGCTACCACAGCGTTCTTCAAGATCGTCAACGGCGAACTCGGACCTACTAAGGGTACTTTCAGCTGGGGCCAGACAATCACTACAGCTTACCTCCCTCTCGATAATACCGAGTTCTTTAAGGCTGATCTCGACCTCACCAACTGGTTGGCTCAGTTCTCAACTAATACCGAGGATTACTTCCTCCGTACCTACCTCGGAAAAATGCTCTTCTCTGGCGACGATATCCAGAAGAAGTGTACCGTCCTCTCAGGTGGCGAAAAAATGCGTTGCATGATCGCTAAAATGATGCTCACAAATCCTAACCTCGTGATGCTCGATCACCCAACCAACCACCTCGATATGGAGTCTATCCAGGCTTTCAATAATAACATGAAGAACTACCCTGGTAATATCATCATGACTTCGCACGACCACGAGTTCATCCATACCGTATGTAACCGTGTTCTCGAAATAACACCAAAGGGCCTCATCGATAAATACATGGATTTCGAGGATTACATGGAGGACGAGGCTATAAAGGAACTAAGAGAGAGCAGATACAACGCATAACAATGCTCCTGCTTAATCTACCCTACTTCGGATGCGTAGCACACTGGGCGCTCATCGCGTCAGGTGAATGCTACGCATTTGATATTAAAGGCCGCCACCAAAGACGTACTTTCCGCACACGCACTATTATAGGTATGGCCAACGGCGAACAGGCTCTCACAGTCCCCACCGAAAGCAACTATAGCAAGCCTTATCACGATATCTTGATAAACGACGATACAGATTGGCGACACCAACACCTCTACGCCCTTATGTCCGCATACTCCAATACCCCCTTCTACGAGTATTATATAGACGACATCAAAAAGGTGCTCGAGGACAACTGGACGTCTATCTGGGATATGAATATGCAACTACATAAAGTAATTGCACATTTGCTGGATATCCCATTCAACCCTATCTTGTCCGAATCAGAGATGAATAATAGGGCCGACGGCTCTTTCCGCGACCTTAGGATAGGTATCGAACCTAAATACCAGCACCGCCTACAGGAAAATCTTACCCCAATACCTTACTATCAGGTCTTTAGCGACCGCTGCGGCTTCCGTCCATGGCTCTCAATCGCCGATCTTTTATTCAATATGGGACCTGAAAGCCGACTAGTGTTAAATTCAATGAAAATGTAACATTGAAAAATGTTACGTTTTTATTGAAAAAAATCTACACTAGATACGAACAATGTCAATATTTTTTCTAACTTTGCAATGTGATAGAAATACAAGGAGCGATTCTCCTACTTATGAAAACGTTTCTTTATCACATAGTGCATACAAATTGCACTTACCAACGAACGAATATTTCTTAGTGTAAAATAGTGTTGCGCGCCGGTTTCGATGTGACTTCGAAGTTGGCGCTTTTTTTGCCCACTATCTGCGTCTCCTATTCATATTCTTTCGCCTTGTAACACTTACACAATGACAGATACTCACATGTCTTGCATACATTGTCATCATCTGTCGATACAAATCTCTCACCATTGAATATTTCTTCTACCACATTCTTAAGAAAATCATCTCTAAACTGCTTATAGAGCTCATCTTCATATCGTATTACCAACATCTCTTTTTTCCCTCTCGATTTGCCAATAGTCATATTACACCCATATACATCTCCTTCCCCTAACGCCGACGTCAACTCTCTGACAGCAATAACTCCTGGAACTATACCGCAATTCTTATAATCAACCTCTCCACCCGTCTCTTCCGAAGTATCATGCTCACAAGCCAAATATGAGTAGAGGAACGTCTGGAATAGCACTTTATGATTGCCAAATTTATCTTTCCAGTCATTCATATCAGCCAAATTCCTCGTATGAACCCTACCTGTCTTATAGTCTATTACCCACAATCTTCCCTCTTTGTCAATCTGCATCCTGTCTATAGTACCTCCTATCCATATAGTCTCACCTCCTTCTTCCACTCCTAACTTGTAAGGCTTGGCAAAATAGCGTTCTGGCTCCAGAAAATGAACATCTGTCATATCATGAGCTATCAGATTCTTCACATATTCTTGAATCGCCTGTAGATATAGTATATTCCTACCATGCAACTTTTCTGTCTTGTCAAGTATGTTCATCTTCTCATAGAAGATGTCCTTTACTAGGTCCTCCAACGTCATACCTATACCTTCGATAACACGACCCTTGGCAAGCAATCGCTCCTTGTCAGCCTCACTATACACTCCCTTATACATCTCGGGAGCATAAAGCTTCTCCATGACTTCATGAAAAACCAAGCCTATAATCGGCGCCGTAGCTTCTTCTTCAAATTCTTGCTGCTCCTTTAAGCCTACAACTCTCTTGAAGTAAAACATAAGCTGACAGGTCATATAATCGGTTATGGCCGTAGCACTGAGCGATTTTTGTCGCTTCCCTATCACTACACCATTCTTGTTTTTTTCTTCAACCCAACTTCCGTCAAATCTGCTTAAAAGCCTATTTCTTATCTCCTCGTCTTTAACAACCTCAACGTCACCCTTTGACGTCAAAACCATCTGATGCGTTTTCATATCTACCTCTCCATCCCACAAATGATACTGATACCTCATTTGCATCAAAAAACGCGACGGCTCTCCTCCTTCTGAATTGGAATGGTATACTAAATTCAAATCCTTAGCACGAGCTATCAACCTGAAGAAGTAATAGGCAAATATACTGTCTCTATACTCCGACGTAGGCAACCCATACGCATACCTCAAATTACGCGGAATAAAGGAGTTTACCATAGACGACTTCGGAAACTCTCCCTCATTGAGCGACAGAACACATATATTGTCAAAGTCTAGCGAACGTGTCTCCATCATACCCATAACCTGCAATCCGTCAAACTTGTCTCCCACAAAATCAAGCGCCAATGTAGAAACCAATGAGTTGTACATCTTGAACATCAATGCCGAATTGTCTATTTCTGCTAATGCACTGTCTTTGACTTCTTGCCTAGATACGAGCGACTTATATCTATTAGCCATCATCAATAGCCTATTGGCCGCCGCCTTGTCTATCTCATCTGTCAAGTTATTACTTAACATAATCAACAGCTCTACAAGGTAATCTGCAACATCATCTGGATTACTAGGCACATTCAGCACCTTCTTGAGTACTTTAATTTGCCCAATGGACAGATCTAGATAAACACATTTGTTGTCAATAATATATTTGAAAACCTCCCTACATTCTCTTTCACATATCGACACCAACGACGGATGTTGCAAAAGTGGAACTATCGACATCGATCGAACTATTACAACACTTTCCCCTGCTACAACTTTTTCATACGTCTTAATCCCAGCCAATAACTCTAATAGCGAATATACCGATGTCTGCTTGATCGGATATCCCATAGTAATGTTGACTTTCAAGTCTTCATCTGTCGCATACAACTTCTCTAATACGGGCAGAAGCATAGTCTCATCTCCAAGGATCAAGGCCGACTTCGACAGCTCGCCCTTATGCCTCTTCACCCACTCATCTGCACATAACACTTGCGACTGCGAGTAAGCAACCGACTCAACATTAACCTTCCTACCCTCTTCTCCATTATTTATCTCCGACTCCATCAAAGCCTTGAACTCTTTAGGCATAGGATAATGCTCCTCATCCATATATATAGGAACAAACCTACCTGCCCCATACCCCTCTGGCTGATCAAGCACATTGCCCATCACCATCACACTCCTAGGCTTCTTTCCATTATGGTCATATACAGGCTCCAACATCTCTTTGGTATAGTCCCAAAAGAATTCGGCTAACCCATATGTCGATTTCATCAACTTGCTGAATACTATCCTCTCTGCTGCCGTCAAGGCATTGAATCCTATAAAGGCATAGTGCATCGATTGCTCTCCAGCTGTTGCATCTGGCTCAAAATTTTCTGCCACATCTCTGTATAGCATACCTGTATAGGCTATACCTTCTCCGTCTAATTCTTTCCTGAACGAATCGTATATCTCTTTCAAATGCCCATACAATGCCAAAAATTGCTCCGAGTAGTCTCTCTTCTCTCCTCTTCCTCCTACAACTTTCCCCCAAAATTGCTCTATTGTCTTTATCTGTTCTTCTGATAGATAATCCCCAAGAGAACCGCCCAACTCTTTCCAGTCGTCAATATTCACAAACAACTGTTCAGCATCTACCAGATATTTGTCAATATCATCAAAATCTCCTAGAAAGGTCTGCGCCCACGAATAAAAGAAATCAAACGACTTGTAATCTTCCCCTATAGCAGCATCTTTGTCAAGTACGTCTCTGTAACTCTTGTATAGCTTGAAGGTCAACGTCAAATCATCGGCTAGAACATAGCGCGAATATTGATTGAAAAACTCATCTATAGTTATCATCCTCAAACCGAACAATAGCGACTGCGAGTCTACCATCGTCTCTTTCAAATAGTTCTTGAAATACGCCCCAGCTCTGTGCGACGAAAAAACAAAGGTCCAGTTCGACCAGTCACTCTTCCCTTGAAACTTGGATATAAAATACTCCGATACCGACTTGAGGAAATACTGCTTCATATCTTTTCTCTTTCTTTTATTCGCGAATATACAAAAAGAAACCCGGACTCTGAATATTCAGAATCCGGGTTAGTTTATTTAAATAATCTCCTAGTCGGAAAATTACTTACCAGCGATTACACGTGCCATCTCGCAGCACTTGTTTGAGTAACCCCACTCGTTGTCGTACCAAGATACAACCTTTACGAATGTAGGATCGAGCTGGATACCTGCCTTTGCATCGAAGATAGATGTACGAGCGTCGTTACGGAAGTCTGTAGAAACTACAGCCTCGTCTGTGTAACCAAGTACACCCTTGAGCTCGTTCTCAGAAGCTGCCTTCATTGCTGCGCAGATCTCCTCGTATGTAGTAGCCTTCTCGAGCTCTACTGTGAGGTCAACTACAGAAACGTCTGAAGTAGGAACACGCATTGACATACCTGTCAACTTGCCGTTCAACTCTGGAAGAACAACGCCTACTGCCTTAGCAGCACCTGTTGATGAAGGGATGATGTTCTCGAGGATACCACGACCACCTCTCCAATCCTTCTTTGAAGGACCGTCAACTGTCTTCTGTGTAGCTGTAGCAGCGTGTACTGTTGTCATAAGACCACGCTTGATACCGAACTTATCGTTGAGAACCTTAGAGATAGGAGCCAAACAGTTAGTTGTACAAGAAGCGTTTGAGATGATGTTTGCACCATCGTATGTCTTGTGGTTAACACCGTATACATACATACGTGTCTTATCCTTTGCAGGAGCTGACATGATAACCTTCTTAGCACCAGCCTTGATGTGTGCCTCAGCGAGCTCTGCTGTCAAGAAGAAACCTGTAGACTCGATAACTACGTCAACACCGAGTGCACCCCATGTGATAGCAGCTGGATCCTTCTCTGCGAAGATCTGAATCTTGTTGCCGTCTACGATCATGAAGTTACCCTCAACCTTAATGTCGTGGTTGAACTGACCGTGTACTGAATCATACTTAAGCATGTATGCCAAGTAATCAGCGTCGAGAAGGTCATTGATACCTACTACCTGAATGTCGTTCTTGAAGTTCTCTACTGCAGCGCGGAAAACCATACGACCAATACGGCCGAAACCGTTGATACCAAGTTTAATCATTTGTTTATAATGTTAGAATTGTATTGTGTTTTTGTTTCTAATTGCTCGCGAAATTAGCTTTTTTGCTAATTATCTCAAATAGGAAATATTCCTTTTAACATTATTTACGGGTGAATGCCTCTATTTTACATCCACCCGTAATAATTCCTTATGCTACTTGCTCTACAGCAACCTCTGCCTGACCGTATGCTGGACACTCTTGTGATGAACCACAAGATGACAATACCAACGCCGATACGAACGCTGCTGCAAGTATTAGTGCTACCTTTTTCATAGTATAAACCCTATATTTGTTTCTTTTTGCCGTAAAGATAGATATTGTAAAATTAATATCAAACTCTTTGCCGTTATTTGTTTTATACCGCTTTACGTATGTTTAGCTGAAAAGGTTCTTCATTCTCTTGAAGAATGAGTCTTTCTCTGTCGACGAAGGACTGAAATTCGCAGACCCCTTGAGCGATTCTACCGCCTTCTTCTCTTCCTTCGACAACTCAGTAGGAATAAATACGTCTACTCGTACCAAAAGGTCGCCTTTATGTCCCGAATTGACCTCTGGCAAGCCTTTTCCCTTGAGCCTCAATACTTTGCCTGGCTGAGTGCCTGGATCTATCGTTACCCTTACCTTGGAGTCTACCGTAGGAACTTCTATCGGAGCGCCTAATATCATGTCTGGCACACTCAATAATAGGTGATATATAAGGTTCGATCCGTCTCGTACCAACTCTTTGTCTGGCGTCTCTTGTATTACTACTAATAGGTCGCCTGGTATGCCTCCCTTTCTGGCTGCATTACCTCCACCTTGTACCGAGAGCTGCATACCGTCTTCTACACCTGCCGGAATGCGTACCTCTTCTACTGTCTCCTGCATCACAATGCCTTCACCGTTACAGTGCGGACACTTGTCCGTAATGGTCTTGCCATCACCACCACAGTCCGGACATACCGACTGCGACTGCATCTGACCAAAGAGTGATTGAACTACTCGCATTACAACACCAGAGCCTTTACATGTCGTACAGGTCTTGACCGAGTTGGAATCTTTCGCTCCAGTACCGTTACAGTGCGAACATTTAACGGCTTTCTTAACCTTGAGCTTCTTTGTCACTCCTGTAGCTACTTCTTGCAGCGTAAGCGTAACTCTCACCCTGAGGTTCGTACCTCTGTTCTGACGCGAACCGCCTCTGGAACCAAAACCACTAAAGCCTCCTCCGAAAGCAGAACCGAATATGTCGCCAAACTGCGAGAAAATATCGTCCATAGACATACCATGACCGTAGTAGCCTCCGCCACCACCGCCACCGTTCTCAAACGCAGCATGACCAAACTGATCGTATTTCTGCCTCTTCGACTGATCCGAGAGTACATCGTAGGCTTCTGCAGCTTCCTTGAACTTCTCCTCAGCTTCTTTATCACCCGGATTCTTGTCTGGGTGATACTTGATGGCCATCTTACGATAGGCTTTCTTTATTTCATCGGCCGATGCACCTTTCGATACACCTAATACCTCGTAATAATCTCTCTTTGCCATGATTATTCGCAAACTACTACTTTGGCGAATCGGATTACCTTGTCGCCCATCTTGTATCCTTTTTCTACACAGTCAAAACACTTGCCCTTCATATCTTCCGAAGGAGCAGGCATCATCGTGATGGCTTCATGTACCTCAGCATCAAATGGCTCTCCCTTTGCAGGAATCTCTGCAACGCCTTTCTTGCCAAGGAAATCAATGAACTTCTTGTGGATAAGCTCAACTCCCGTACGGAGCGACTCCACATCCGACGCATCTGTCATGTGCGCCAACGCTCTCTCAAAATCATCCAATACCGGAAGCAAACCCGCCAAAACGTCCGAACCAGCGCTCTTCAGCATGTCTGCCTTCTCTTTTATCGTGCGCTTACGGTAGTTGTCATATTCTGCCGAGAGTCGCAAGTATTTATCGTTAAGTGTATCTACTTGAGCCTTTAGCGAAGATATCTCAGCGGCTACAGGATCCACCTCTTCTGCCTGAGCTTCTTCTGTATTCTCAGCTGTCGCTGTCTCTTCACTTTGCTCCTGAGCCGCAGCTTCATTCTTTATCTCTTCCTGCTGCTCTTCTTGTAGATTCTCTTTATTATCTGCCATATCTTATGTTGTTGTTTTCTTTGTATCGCCTTTCTTCCATCAATAGCCTTGCCAAACAATAGTTGTATGACAAGTTGTCAGCAAAAAGTAAGGCAACCTCTTTACGGGTTGCCTTTATGTCATACCTGTATGACACTTTCGTGCCAATCTGTCAGTATCAACTCTATTTCTGCCTGTCAACTAAGTGCGACAGTACAGCTTCTAGCGCAGTGCCTCTCAAATTCTTAGCTACAATGACTCCCTTGGAATCAATAAGGAAATTGGTAGGTATCTGCATTACATTGTACTTGGATGCTATCACACTGCGCCAGCCTCCAAAGTCACATACATGGTAGTCCCATACCAAACCATCTTTCTCAATGGCCGATTTCCATGCAGCTTCTTTATTGTCAAGGGATACAGAGAATACCTCAAATCCATTAACACCTCCCTGGAACGATGCATTGTGATACTTATTATATGCAGCTACAACAGTCGGATTCTCATGCCTGCATGGCCCACACCACGAAGCCCAAAAATCTATAAGCACATACTTCCCCTTGAGGTCTTCCAACGAAACACTCTTTCCAGTAGGTGTCTTGCCCGATATAGCTGGCGCCTGATTGCCAAGATTAAGGCCGACCTCCTGCGCCATCAGCGAGGTCGTAAACAATAAACATAGCGAGATGATTACTGCGCGTAAAGTCTTCATAATTGTTATTCCTTTATATTCCTGACGCAAAAATAACAAATTCAAAGCAATACACAATATGTAATCTTAATTATTCTCGTGCAATGTCTCAAGCGCAGCTTCTATCAACGAAACTCCATAGTCTCGAGCCAAAACCCTGCCGTCTGTGCTTACTAGAAGATTGACCGGCCTGTCAATATCAAATGAACGACATATCTCCGACTCAGTGCCCTGAAAATCACAAATGTGTAGGAATTCTTGCGTCTCGTCGGCTTCAATGGCCTTGAGCAACTGCGAACGGTAGGTGTCAAGCGATACCGATACTACCTCAAGCCCTTGCGCATTGAAGAATGATGTATTCTGATAGTTTTCCGATAGACGAAGCAGATTGTAGTTGTTAATACGCGACTCTGCATCGTATGAGGCCCAAAAGTTAAGCAACAATAGCTTACCATCAAGGTGCTCAGGTGTAATAGTGTCACCACTTACTAGTGGCAAGTGTGAAATTTGTTGAATCTGATTCTCGTAAGATTCTTCAACTTCTGTTTTGGCTGCCGAGAATACTAATACTCCTGCTAGCCCAATAATAAATGATCGTTTGTTGTTGAACATATTGTCGTTTTTACTTGAAGTCTTGAAGCCGTAACTTCAAGCGAATCGTACCGTAGTACCGACCCTTCCCTCAAATATTAACGCCGCAAAGGTACTGCTTATTGCCAACCACCACAAATCAATAGTGTTAATAATGACCTAATAAAAGTTAAAGCCCCCACTGTATCAGCCATTTCACCATCTGACGCCTGACCTCATTTCGCTCTTCTGGTGCATTATTGAAGATAATACAGAACGAATATTTGTCCAAAATGTACCCCGCATACGCCACAACTCCTGTCATGGATCCACTCTTGCCATCTATCTTGCCTTCTAGTTTTGTCCCCTTACCAAAACTCCTCAACGTACCACTTTGCCCAGATGTGGCTAGTGTACTCCTGTACGATTTGTAGTATTGCTGATTGTATATATACCTTAACATCGAGGCCATCTGATAGGCTGAAATAGCATTCATAGGCGATAGACCGGCTCCGTCGTACAACTTGGCGCCTACTTGCCTGCCCATGGATTTGTCTGCATATTGCCTCAGTCTGGCCATCGCATCATCCCAGTTCGAGGTCATACCGCCCTCAATGCCTTCTTTTTCTTGCCTGCCTAGTGCATAGCATATAGCATCCGCAAAGAGATTTACACTTTTTTGATTGGTTACCTTAATAATGTCTAGTAATCGCGGTGACTGATAGGTGGCTACCAATCTGCCTTCTGTTTTCTTGGGCACCTTGGTACTCAAAAGTTTTTGCGGCTCTTTCATACCCGCACCTACTAGCGCTCTGGATAATTGGTCTAAATATTCTTCTTCAGGATTGCCCATGGCGGCTTTTACCTGGAATTCTACTTTGTTGACTGGTATGGCCCCCGAAATATACCGCCCCTTGGTTCCTATACCATATATATAGGCACTGTCCGATTTCCCGGCATAGGTCTTGGCGTAAATAGTCATCTTTTCTTTGTCTACCCTCTCTGCCTTGCCTTTTTCTCCTTTTGTAGATTGCCAAACGCTACTGGCGTTGGATGTCAGATGTACTACCTGCGCATTGTCTCCTATATTATAGGTACCGTACGCCGCACCATAATAGTTGCCCATATCTTCCCACAGCCTCTTGGATACGTATGGCGCTCCGGTAAAATAGTAGTCTTCTAGCACCACATCGTACTTGTCTATCTTCTTGTCTGCTGGGAGCGATTGCATAAATTGAGCTGCTACCTTGCCCATAGTGCACTCTGGGAAGTGCGTGGAGCCTATAGTGGGATCTCCGTCTGCCCTTATAGCCAACTCGTCTTGCAGCGAGCCGCTCTTGCCAAATCTCATTTGTGTCTTGAACCTGAAATCTTCTCCTAGATATTCTAGCCCGGCCGCCGTGGTTATCATCTTGGTCAGCGAGGCTGGAGTCAGCATCATGTAGGGATTGCACGAGGCTACTATCTCGCCTGTCTCTAAATCCATTATGACTGCCGTCTGCGCCGTCTCTGGAGTAGTGGTCACTGGCTGCTGGGCTCTTACCCCCATAGCTACAGCTGCTAATATCATCAATATGGCTACCTTCATCTCTTTTCTAATATTTCGTGCAACGCCTTCCTGGCTATCTTGTTTGTCTCTGTATGGGGAATAGTGTCTATATTTATATATTCTTTAGGCCTTTGTATCTTTTCTAATACTTTAACGCAAATATCTTCTATTCTCTCTTTGTCTCCTTGCTTGGTATATGCTAATACCAAAGCTTGACCGAGTTTCTCGTCTGCCACCCACGATAAAGCAAATTCTCCTCCATATTCCTTGGCTATCTCTTCTTCCATCTTTTCTATCTGCATCTTCACCCCGCCTGAACATACCACATTGTCTTTTCTGCCTAATACTTTAAACTTCCCGTCCGCATTTATCTCTACTATATCATTGGTCTCTAATATCTCTTCTGCTACATGTAGCGCTTCTATTACTAGACATCCTTCTCCATTGCTCCATACCTTAACCCCCTTCAGTGGCTCATACCAATCCGAGGCGCCTTCTCCAGACAACCTCCTCATGGCTATGTGAGACAAGGTCTCTGTCATGCCGTATGTCGACCATATCTCATTTTTCATCTCACGCAACTGTCTAGCCATCGTGACAGATATCGCCCCTCCGCCTATTATTACCTTGTCTATCGCCTCAAATTTCGCCCTCGTCTCCGAATCTTGAAGAATATTGTACACTTGCATAGGGGTAAACGCAGCAAAATGTATACGCTCACTGGCATCTACCTCCTTGAGGGGATTACCGCTTGGCTCTACAGATACCAAATTCAACCGCCCCACTATACTGCGCACTATTATCATCTTACCTGCTATATATTTGTCAGGCAGACATAGCAACACCTTGTCCCCTTCTCGCAGCCGCAGAAAATCAATAGTCATACGAGCCGAGGCCTCCATCCGCCTCTTCTCCACACGCATCACCTTCGGCACCCCCGTCGATCCCGAAGTCTGCACCTCCACATATCCCAAGCCGTTATTCCATTCTTCTAAGAACCCCATCAGCATTTCTTATTATCAATCCCACAAAAATACTACTTTTGCCCATACATTCTAATCCTATCTCCACATCTATCAAAAAAAGAAGAATTACCATAAAGACGCAGCACGCCATGACAATAAATCAATTTTATCTACCAGCAATAAACAAAAACGGCCTATATAGTCCTCTCTCCATTTTCTATACACTTTTTCTGACGACTAACGAACGACAAAAAAGAATTGCAAATGTTATAGATAAATACGTTTTATATCTTGGGGAATGGTCCCGTCAAAATATTCCGTTAAGACTTCGGACAAGGACATAGGAATCCATCCTCCCAGGTGAGAGGCTACCCAGTTCGTTAATCCATCCATAGTTTCTTCGGCACTGCCGTGATAGTTATCATAGAATATTTTTTCTGATTCCCACAGCGCGCTTTTGAAGCCGTCAGTATCATTATACGGGCAAACAGATTCACCTTTGTAGTATTTATACAATACTTTATTTATATCTATTTTGGGGACCCTTGTGTTCATAGAGACAAAATTAAATGATAAACAAACTATTCTTTTCTTATCCACCTGCACATTCTCCGTTGTACAACAGTTCGTTATTGTGTCTAATTCTTTCCCCTAAGTTGCTGCTACACTGGTCATTCCTCCTGCTTCCTCCCTACCCACACAGCCTCATCAACTCTTCCCTATACTCTTCCACATTGTCAAACTTCACCCAGTAAAAATCCCTCTTTCCCTCAAATAGCCTCTCGTCTTCTTTCCATGGCCTGACTTCTACCAACTCTTCTCCATGCTCCCTCAACATCTTGTAATAAAACGATACAGCAGCCCTGTACGCCCCACCTATCTTGCGCCTCCTGGCTTCTCGCTTCCAGTGCCTGATCCTGTTCCAACTTACCATATCGCTCTTGGCCAACTTCTGTGCATCGGCAAACATGTCTCTCAGTGCCCTCTGCGACTTGGATACCTTAACCATCATAATGCGATAATCTCCCTTCTTACAGCGCTTTATATATGTGCTGTAGCCCGTAATGCGCGCTCGCGAGTCCGCTCTCATCATCTTCCTCGCATGCGTAACGTATTTGTGTTTTATGCTTACTCTGGTCATTCCGGTGAGTTCTTTGTATTCCGTTCGTGCAAATATACTAAATAAAAAAATTACGAGCAACCTTATATCAGCCTTATATCAGAGTATACACACAAACTACTCTGCAACTACTCTTTTCGACACATATTCTAACCCTTCTACCACACTTCTCCTACACTTCTACCTTCCCCCCTTGCCCATCCCCCACACCACAACAAACAAAAAAGAGGCGCCGCCTATTAGCAACGCCTCTAAATATTCTACGTCATATCATTACCACTTCCTGCCAGCCCTGCTGTTTCGCCCCTTGGGAAACTGCCACGCATATACCGCCCTAAGGCCCATACAGAATATGCCTACATTGCTTACATACGAATCAGTCAACGAATGGACTATTACCGTGGCAGGCGTATTGGTCGCACCATTAATAGCGGATGGATCAGCATCAGTAAAGTTCTTGCCCTTGCCTTTAAAATTGTCCACCAAGCCATAGTCTGCATACATGCCGGCCAACAGCTTGCCGCTTAATATATCAAATGTATATCCTGACTCAAGGGATAGACATAAATTGAAACTCGATGCATCCAACTTCGCCTTTTGCTTGGTATCATCACTCGATACACGACCCGTTACTCGCTCTCCGGATATCTCTACACCATACTCTTCGTACGTAGCAGTAAGCGTCGGATTCATCATCGTCTGACTGTAGCGCGATAATGCGGGTATGCCTACTCGCAATCCTAAATTGGCAAATATCCTGTTGTAATAGGCCGCAAACATGACTGGTATCTCAACAGCAAATTGCCTGTCTGTCTCTTTTACATCATCTGCCGTAGCATGATATATGATGGAGTTGCCTTGCGCATCTTCCGTCTTATAGGTCAAATCTACCTTGTCCATCGTAAGCGAATTCTGTCGATAGCCTAACGATAGTCCCGTACGAAAACCTAAGTGTGGCATATTCTTTTTCTTATGCGCAAAATAAAAGGTAAAAACACCTTCTGCCGCACCATCAAAGCCTTTCGTTCGGTCACTGCTCTCTCCTTCCGATTTCTGCATCATAGATCCAAGGCCAACTCGCGCTCCGGCTCCTATCGACCATGTCTTCCCGCTGAATCGAGTCTGCGCCGACAACGTTACCGTCGCCAGCACAAACACTATTGTAATATATATTTTCTTCTTCATCTCTACTTTTACTTCACAAGGTATTTAACTACAGTTTCTCTACCATCATTTATATGTACTATATATACTCCCGCAGCATCTTCTGCCGTAATCTCGTATGTGAGACTGCCGTCTGTCTTCTCTGTCTTAACGTGTCTACCGTTGATGTCGTATACCGAAATAACGGCTTCTCCTATAAGTCCCTTAATGTGAAGTACCTGACCTCTTGATGCCTTGGTTGGCAAAAGAAGAACTTTATTGTTGCCCGAATAGGTGAAGACTTTGGTGCGGAACGCTATGTCGCTTACACTCACTACAGCATAATAATCTCCCGTACCTATGAGATTGTTATCCATCGTGTAGTAGAATCCTGTTCCAACTACCTCATCGTTCTTAACTATCTTCTCATTACATGCATCATCTTGCTCATCTACAATACGATACCATGTAACATCCGTAGCTTGAATCTTATAGTTTCTCGCCTTGAACCAGTTGTAATCTATCATCAATAGCCAATCATAGAGCGCTACAGCTGGCGCCTTGTAATAGCATTCCGAATCTGGGTCTATTTCTGTTGGCTTCTGTGGCTTCTCATCTTCATTGCCTACCGCAAAGTCGGCTGTGATAATCATATCTCCCGTAACGATAATCCTACGACTAGGTTCTATAGTCTCATCATCCCATTTAACAAATACATATCCTTCACTAGCATTTGCCTCCAATATGACTACCTCTCCATATTCATACTCACCACCTCCAGTTACTGTGCCAAAGAGCTCGTCGTTAACAATTACTTCTACAGTGTACTTCTTCTTGGTATCTGTATATTGTGCCGTATAAACCGCATTGCCTGTTACTGCTACTATCTCTTTGTCCCATCCACTGAATGTGTATGTGTGCTGAGAATCTGAACTCTTGACTGGCGTTCCAGTATAACTTGGCATCGCACCATACTCATATTCACGTGAGTCAAGTACCGTGCCGTCATCATTCTTGAATGTTACTACATACTTGTTATTGGCTGTCGAGTATACTGCCGTATAGGTCTCTTCGCCAACTACCGCTACTACTTGCTTGTCCCATCCGCTGAAGAAATACGAGTTCTGAGCATCGGCTTTTCTACTAGGCTCTGGACATGAAGGCTTAACTCCATATTCTACCTCACTTGCCTGAAGCTCTCGTCCATCATAGTCAAGGAACTTAATGAGATACGATCGCTTGGTAGCATCAAAGAGTGCTGTATACGTAGCATCTGAAATTGCCGCAACTACCTCTTTGTCCCATGCCTTGAATTGATATGTAAATTCTGCGGTCGCCTCTTTTTCTACATCTTTTGGCGCCACTGGCATTACACCATACTCAACGTCGGAACTGCTGATTACCTTGCCGTCGTCTGTCACAAAACTGATCTTGTACTTGCGGGCTGTCTCTTTATATGTAGCCGTAAACGTCATGTCTGATTCTACCGTCATTCCGTCTTTGAACTCTGGTTCCCAACCGGCAAACTCGTATGAGTGCTTGTCGTCTGATGGACGTACTGGCGTAAGAATGCCAACCAAAAGCTGTCCTGGCTCAAACTTCTTCTCCAAAAGTACCTCTCCGTCATAGTCACGGAATGTTACTGTATAGAGAATATCCGATGACGAGTAAGTAGCATAGTATGTCGCATCGCCTTTCACGTATGTGAGCTCTGGCAACCAGAACATAAACGTATAGTTATTTACTCCGTCAGATGGCTTGGTTGGTTCTACTCCTAAATATTTTGGCAATGTACCGTACGCTAGTTGCTGCTTCTCTAACTCGGTATCGTCATAGTTGACGAAGGTAATCGTGTACTTCCGAGGTTCTGCCTTGAATTGTGCCTCGTATGTCGCAGCACCTCCTACCAAACTTATTGCTGGTGCCCATCCGTCAAATATATATTCCGACTCAACATCCGATTCCTTGGTAGGTGTCTCTCCATTGTAACTTGGCATAGCACCATACTCAACTTCCGAACGCTGAAGCTCTTTTTCGCCGCTCTTGAAGATTATCTCATATTTCCTCAATTGCGACTTATAGGTAGCAGTATATGTCTGATCTCCCTTAACTATCTCTTCTGCTGGCGACCATCCGTCAAAACTGTATGTGTACTGTTCTGTAGAGCTCTTGACTGGAGTCTCACCCTTATACTGTGGCTCAGATCCATACAAAACGCCTACCGCAGTGTAAAGCGTCGTACCGTCTTCGTCTACATACGATACAGTGTAGCTGTTCGTCGCCTTGTTGTATGTAGCTGTGTACTCAGCATTACCCTTAACTTCTACTACTTCTTTGTCCCATCCGCTGAATGTATATGTATATTGTGCATCAGCCTCCTTGACCGGATCGTCGCATGTTGGCTTAGTACCATATACATACATATCTGATTTGAGTACAGTTCCATCGTCATTCTTGAAGGTCACAAGGTACATATTGGTCGACTCATTATATGTCGCCTTGTATGTAGCATCCGACTTGACCTCACCAATAAGTGGCTCCCATCCGCTGAATACGTACGAGTGCTGCGCATCGCCTTTTCGCGTAGGATCATCACAACTTGGCGTATCGCCATACTTCAAGTCTACTTGCTTTATCTCTGTACCATCATAGTCAAGGAATGTAATGCGGTATACCCTGAGTTCCGACTTGAATTGTGCGATATAATCAGTGTTACCCGCAACTTTTACTACCTCCTTGTCCCAGCCAGTAAAGGTATATGTGTATTGCTCTGTCGCCTTCTTCTCTACCTTCTCTGGTGCTGTAGGCTTCTTATTATATGCAACTTCACTGCTCTGGATCTCTGTTTTTCCATCATCCATCAAGAAACGAACCGTGTACTTGCGTACCTCTTCCTTATATTGAGCAGTGAACTCCATATCCTTCGTAGGCTTCATCCCTGCTGCCAATGTAGGTGACCAACCGCTGAATGTATACGTCTTTTCTACACTAGCTTCTCTCAAAGGAACAAGGTCACACTTTATCTCTTCGTTCGACGCTACTCCCTTCTTCAGCAACTCTTTGCCGTTATAGTCCACAAATGTGATAGTGTATACATTAGCCGCATTTGTATATGTCGCCTTGTATGTAGCATCTCCCGTAACTGCAGCAATGCTTGGCGACCAATCCTTAAATGTATAATTGTTCTGCTCATCACTTGGCTTCTTTGGTGTCAAACCGTTGTACGTAGGTATATCTCCATACTTGAACGAAGAAACTTGCAATACCTCATCATTATAATTCAAGAACTTAACCTCATACGAATTTACAATTTGGGTAAATTCTGCATTGTATGTAGCAGGACCTGTAACCTCTACTGGCTCATTGTCCCAACCCTTAAACTCGTACGAGTATTGAGCATCGCCCGTCTTTACTGGCATCGTTCCATTATATTCTGGCACTATACCATACTTAACGTCTGAACGCTGAAGCTCAGTATCGCCATTCTTAAATATAATAGTATACGTCTTTGTACTTCTGTTGTACTGCGCCTGATATATTGCCGCTTCCGTTACAGCTACTAACTCATTGTCCCATCCAGCAAAGGTGTACGAGTACTGTGCATCTCCGGTACGTTTAGGGTCAGGGCAACTTGGTGTAGTACCATATTCCCAATCTTTCGATTGCAGAATCGACCCATCCCAGTCTTTAAACGTAATCTTGTACTTCTTCTTGGTCGAATTGTATACAGCCTTATATGTCGCATCCTCTGTAACTTCTTTTAGCAAAGGATCCCAACCCGCATGCGTATATTTATATTCTGCAGTCTCTTCGCGTGTCGGCACTCCAGGATAGTTAGGCGCCATACCATATTTTACTCTTACAGTACCGTCAGGCAACAAACTGCCATCCCAGTTGACAAACGTAATGTTATATTCGTTGATTGTACTAGCAAATGTAGCATAGTACTTCGCCTCGCCAACTACCGATACTACTTCTGGCGTCCAACCACTGAATTCGTATTTAAATTGAGCATTGTTTGTTTTAACAGGTATTTCGTTCGTGTAATTTGGCAAAGTACCATACTCCAAATTGAGTTTCTGCAATAGTACCTTTCCATCTTCACTGTAGAAATATACGTCATACTTGTTCGTCGTCTTAATGTATGTCGCCGTGTATGTCGCATCTTCTTCTGCTGGGACTATAGCCTTGTCCCAACCACCAAATTCGTAGGTAAACTCAGCTGTAGCATCCTTTGTAGGTTTGCCAACATACGAAGGTGTATCTCCATATTCATATTCCTTCTGGTCAAGCAACGTACCATCATCATTCCTGAAAATAATGGTGTACTTGTTCTTCTCATATGTAGCTGTTATAGTAACGTCCTCTGTCACATGAGTATAACTTCCTTGCCAGCCCTTAAAGGTGTAACCTTTACGCTCGGGATTCTTTGCAGGAGCTGTCGCATCACTGCCATATTCTACTTCTTGCGTCTTTAATATTGTCACATTGTCATAATCAACAAATGTAACCGTATATTTGTTCTTTGTCGCTTGGTATACTACTTTGTAAGTAGCATCACCTTCTACAGCTTTTATTGCTGGCGTCCATACATTATTATATGTATATGTGTATTCTGCTGTAGCTTCTTTAGTAGGTGTCTCTCCTGTATACGAAGGCATAGTCCCATAAGGAACTTTTTTCTTCTCCAAAACAGATGTCCCGTTCTCATCCACAAACGTAATCTCATATAGACGTGGCGCCGATGTATATACCGCCGTATAGGTATCATTCTTTGTGACCTCCTCAAAATCATGATCCCATCTGATAAACGTATATTCCTTGTCAACTGTTGGACCATACGAAGGTATTCCAGCAAAACTTGGAGTCTCACCGTACTTGTAGTCCTTCGTCCTGATTATATTGTTATCAGGATTCTTAAACGTAATAGTATAAAGTACAGCATCCGACTCTACAAATTGTGCCGTATATGTCTTAGGACCATCAACTACATCTATCGATGGATCCCATCCATTAAATTTCCATGTCGTCTTCGCGTCAGCTGGCTTAGTAGGCTCAGCTTTCGAATATACTGGCTTAATTCCATATTCTACTTCGCTCTTTTGCAATGTAGAACCGTCGTGATTCTCGAAGGTAATCGTATACTTACGAGTCGTCGAATTAAATTGCGCTGTATATGTCTGCGTACTAGTTACTGGCTCTAATGCTGGACTCCATGTATTGTTGAATGTATAACTATACTGTGCCGTCGAACTCTTTGTAGGCGTATCCTTGCCCGAGTACGTCGGCGTCTTGCCATATTCTACAGATATAGTCTGCAACAACTTCCCATCTCCATCTTTGAACGTAATGTCATATTTCCTCAAGGTCGCCTTATAGGTCGCCTTATATATTTGGTCTTTAGTAACTACATCTACAGCCGGACTCCATCCTGCAAAAGTGTATGTATATTGATCATCTGGCTTCTTCTCCGGACCAGCTGGTGCCGTAGGTTCTGTACCGTACGCTAGCTTTTCTGTCGCCTTAAGAACGGTCGTACCATTCTCATCCACAAAGGTTATATCGTATTGTCTGAGAACCTTATCAAAGGTAGCAGTATATGTTGCATCTCCTGTTACTACAGCAAAATCCATATCCCACCCTTTGTATGTGTATGTATATTGCTGTGTGGCAGTCTTTCCTGGAGTCGGTCCAGAATATGACGGGGTTTGCCCATACTCCCACTTGCTCTCTTGCTTCACGTTGCCGTCTCCATCAACAAACTTAACCGTATAACGTCTCGTCACTTGAGTGTATGTCGCAGTGTAGGTCGCTTCTCTTGTTACCTTCTCTACTTCAGGCGACCATCCAGCAAATTCATACTCAAATTCTTCTGTCGAGGCCTTACCTGGAACAGCAGGTATAGTAGGCATAGTATTATACTTCTCCTTATTACTGCTCAGTACCGCCTCATCTTCATCCTTAAAGGTAATAGTATACTCCTTTGGCTTGAATGTCGCAGTAATATTATAGTTTTTGTCAAGCGAATTAATAGCTAATGTCCCTGTACTACCACTCTTGTCTCCACTCCATCCAACAAAATCATAACCTGTCTTTGGTGTCGCAACAAGCGTCACATTAGTTCCTGCATTGAACGTACCATACCCCGACACAGTTCCCATAGCATCATCGTTGATGTCTACAGATACTTTGTAAGTCTTTACATTGAAGAACGCAGTATATGTCTTGTCAACAGTCGCCGTCACTACTCGCTCAGCGTGCGTATCCCCGTCGTCCCATCTCGCAAATATATAATTGGCTGTAGGAGTAGCTGTTAACGTTACGGTAGTACCATAACTTACAGTTGTGGATGTCGGAGTAGTCGTACCGTATGTACTTCCACCCGATGCTTCTGTCTTAATTTTAACATCTCCTACCTTCAACTGTGCGCCAATCTCCACATCTTTAGTCACTACGTACTTACGAGGGTTATCTTTACTTCCATCACTCCACGTGTAGAATTTGTACCCTGGGGCAACTACATCACAGTATAAGGTAATCTCATCTCCATAATGATACTTCCCTGTAACAGAACCGCTTGTAGCTTCCGAGGTTTTCTTTGTCCCGTTATGCTCAATGGACAATTGGAACATATCATTATTGATCTCTCTTGGGATCCAATAATCAATTACGGCATTCAGATTCTTATTAAGCGTCACACTGAATTCTCTAGGCTCAAAGTATGCAGTATACACTATTTTCCCAGCACTTGTCGCTGGCACTTCTACGGTTCTAGGATTGGATGTATTACCGTCTTGCCAGTGGTCAAATACACCAACATTAGTAGGCACAGCTGTAATAATAATCTTCGCAACACCCGCACCACAGACCGATTGACTGTCATCTCTTGCCACGTCACCAAGCGCAGGATCATTGGTATGAACCTCAAAGTCTACCAATACCTTCTCCGAAACTGTCGCTTTTGTGAAGCCTTCCCAATTACTCTGAGCATATGCTTCCGATGCTCCACATGGAATATAAATATCTTTTAATACCTGAATCGCCTCGCCTTTAGGCTTGCCAAATGTCGGAGGTGTCATCGATTTAAATATCAATTTCGTCAGCTTTGGCGAGTTATCAAATGATCCATAATCAATGTGGCTCATCGACGTAGGTATCGTAACCGACTGAACGTTTGCTAGCTTATACAATGCATCCGTAGCAGCCATAATTACACCCTCAGGTATAACATAATCAATAACGTTCAACGCCTCTGGGAAACGGACAATCTTCATTAAATCCTTCGTGTACAGTACACCGCCTACCGATACGTACGTTTCACTATTCTCATCCACCGATATGTACGACAAACTAGGACAGTCAGTAAATGATCTGTCATATACATCGGTTACTCCCGCTGGAATATTTATCGAAGCAAGTCTCGAACATCCACGAAACGCCTCATAACTAATCTTTCTTACACTCTGAGGAATCGATACCGATGTCAATCGTGTACACTGATAGAAGAATGCAGCACCTATCGAGGTTACTCCTTCTTCTATTACTACACTCCTGACCTGCCCTTTGAAGTCAGCTATAGGTGACGTGCCGGTAATATGATAATCCCAGTTACCATTGCTGTCATACATATCACCAGTACCATATATACGCAGCTCTCCCGTAGCATCATTAAACTCGTAATAAACATTTGGTCCTGCATTTCCTGTCCTAATCGCCGCAAACGACGTAACACTGAATACTATTAGCATCAGCGCAGTAACCATGACATGCATCAATCTCTTCATAACATTGACATTTATGATTATCAATAGTTCTTCCTGCTATAATATTAATTATATAAGGAGATATCTTTTTGTGAATCTAATTTCTTATTGCCAATATGGCACAATAACACTCTATATCAAATTGCAAAGTTATATAAATTTGTTATTTATGCAATAAAAATTATATTTTTTGTTTTCTACATCTTTATTGGAATGCTTTGTCAAAATAGTATCGCCTTCTTTCAATTCGTAATATAGTGTTCATTCGGGTGTTTGTTTTGGCGATTCTCGCCATAGGTCGTACTTACTCAGTGCAACCTACTACTGTTCCCACAGAATATCTTATGGGAGTTTTGCAATAATTACAAAAGCAATAGTCAGTACAATAATAACTGTAGAACGCATAGCGCCTAAAGCATGTTCCTTCATTGCCAAGTATAGATAAGCTATGCTTGAGAATATTGTGGCTGTATAGACAATACCCTTACAAGGGAAGAACTGAAATTTAAATAGTAAAGAAAAAAATACAAGCCCGAATGTCAGAGAAAATAGCCTCTGAGTGCACCATTTTTGGAACGACATCATCACCATTAGCCCAGTCATCACGAGAGCCAACGAAGAGTATGTCATTAGAATACTGGCACCATGTAAATTGAAAAATCTAAAAATGATACCTAAAACAAAAATAAAAGACGAAAACTTTATGACAGTACCTTCTAATTTAAGTACTTTCTCGCGGAATATTGGATCTGTTGCCTTCATAAAAGCTATCTATTATACACTTTATCTATAACATTTCACAAACTTGTGTAACACAAACTTATTTACCAAATATGTCCACCGCGCCTTGCTCTAGCCCTCCAAAGCAGTCTCATCCCCCCACATCCAGCACCCCCTCATTTTCTCCACTATAATAAAAAACTGCGAGCAAACACTACACTCCCTTATACCACAAACTATCTTCAAGCCTACTTCAGGCAAAGAATCCTTCAGGGAAATTAACCAAATAAACTTTCTTGGTAGCTCGCGTCAATGCAGTGTACAGCCACTGCAGAAATTCTTTGTTCACCTCTTCTTCTGGGACATAACCCATATCCACAAATACACACTCCCACTGCCCACCTTGCGCCTTGTGACAGGTCACTGCATAGGAAAACTTTACCTGCAGAGCATTGTACCAGTCATCGTTCCTTATCGCATTATACCGCTTGCGCTGATCCCTTATATCTGAATAGTCTTGCTCTACCATCTCAAAAAACTGACGCTCATCATCATTGGTCAACTTGGGCAACTCTGAGGATAAACAGTCTAGTATAATCCTTAAATCTACATCTACCCCATCATGGTCGGCAAACTTCAAAAGCACATCTGCAAACTTCAACCCATACATCTCATGGTACTTTCGTACTCGTACCACTTCTGCTATGTCGCCATTGGCTATGAAATCATCTCCTTTTTTATATGCTCCGCCTTGCTCTCCCTTGTCTTCTGCCGCCATCCTTGATAGCCACATGTAGTTGTTCTTCGCCACTATGAGCATGTCTCCTCTCGATATCTGCTCATCCGCATACAGGACAGATCCTCGTATGCCTTGGTTAAATCGCGTGGCTCTCTTGTTCGAACGCGTTACAACAAGCACATTCTCTTTCCCATAACGGTCATAGGCTTCGGTGAGGGTCTCTATGAGTTCTGCTCCGGATACTCGCTCAACGTCCAACTTCTTGTCGTCTACCAACTTGGGATACTTGGCTTCTATGGGCTGCTCCGACTCTATAAGATTGCGTATGCTCAACGCATTGTTTAATATCAAACTGTCTTGCTCTTGCCTTACTACATCTGTCAACCATACTGAATCAACATTCAACCCCATCGATTCTAATACCTTGGAGTCTAACGCCGGCGAATGATCAGCATATACAGGGGGCAACTGCGCCGGATCCCCCACTAATAACAACCTCGAAGCTTCATGCGAAAAAACATACGATACTAAGTCGGTCAACAATCGCCCACTGCCAAATTCACTCTCTCCTGTATAATTGTCCCCTATCATGGAGGCCTCGTCTACAATGAAGAGTGAATGTTGAAAACCATTGAACCCAATGCCAAAATGCGAATCGAAAGCATTGGATTCTTGCCTGTATATCGTCCTGTGTATGGTCATGGCCGTCCTCCCCGTAGCATTGGAAAGTACTTTCGCCGCACGACCCGTAGGCGCCATAAGTATAAGCCTGTACCCACCTTCTTCGGCTATATCACACAACGCCTTGAGTATGGCCGTTTTCCCCGTACCGGCATACCCATTGATGACTAAAGTGGTGTTGAGTTCTGTGGATAATAGAAAGTCTGATATATGCAACAACGCTTCTTTCTGCGACGGAGTCGGCACAAAGGGCATTCGAGCCTCTATGCCTCGAGCTACTCGCTCTCTCATGGCTTTGGCAGATTTAAATGTGGATCAGCTTCTGGAACTAAATAGTCTTCTGGATCAAAGGGATCTATATTCGGGAATTCTATCCCCTCTTCTAACTCTGCCTTGGTCTCTACATCGTCATTTGTGTCTTGGGCTCGCTGAAAGTTCTTGGCCTCTTTGCGCTTGGCGGCCTTGTCGGCTTTTCTGTTTACTTGTACTTTTAGCCAATACATCGACTCCCACAACGCAGCAAACTCATCCATGAACTTATGTACTATGGTATAGTTTGTCGTGAGTATCAAATTCTCTTGATTGTGCTGCTGCGCTGTATAGGTCCAGTTATAACTGCCCGTAAAAATAATGCGGTTGTCTATAATGCCAAACTTATTGTGCATGTGATACTTGGAGTTGTCTATCTTCACCGATACTCCTTCTCTAGCCATGGCCTTTATCTGCGAGCCTGCATCTTGCATCTTGTGGTTGTCGGTTATAATGCGGACCTTAATGCCTCTCTTGTGCATTGCTATAAGGCACCTGGCCAACTTCTCGTCAGATATAGTATAGACACAGATATCTATCGACCTCTTCGCTTGAGAGAGATAGAATCCTAAATTCTCAGGAATATCTTGACCGGGACTGAATAGTACTTCATGGAGTCGGAACGAATTGCGCTCTATCAAAAGATAGGAACTGTCCAACCACCTTATGGCTCCTACCCCATCATTGTTGCTTATGGCCAACTTCTTTGCCTCATTGGCAAGACGGGCCTTCAACTCGCCCCTCTGTGCTCGGTCAAGCTGATTAAGCTGCTCCGAAATATCCTTGGGTATCTCGGAGTCTTTGTTGATGTAATAGTTGTCTCTGAAGTATCCTACTATCTCGTCAAGTACATTCATAACAGAGAATTTTTGCGTTTCTTAATCTACCATACGACCTGCAGCAGCAACCATCGAACGTACCAACTCTTGAAGCTGCGGCGTACGCTCTGCCAACTTATCTATGGCAAATGGTATACGATACCTCCACATCTGATTAGCATTCGCTGGATCATTGATGCGCTCCTCATGTGGCAATAGGTGAGGCATCTGATCTATCATGCCTGCATAATCTTGTATAGGATTGATACAGAGCATAGATGGCGACTGCAAATGATTTGCTACTATCTGCCTAACAATATCTTGCGTCGCAACATGCGGAGCTACCCCCTCATGATGAAGCACATTGTTGTAAAACCATTGCGATTCCGTAGGATTCTCTTCCCACCAACCGCGTATGGATGATATATCATGCGACGATGTCGCACATACCGTCATATAATCGTATGCAGCAGGATTACCATACCTCTCCCAGTTGAGCTTTGGCATTCGCTGTATCTCAAGGGCAAGTATCTGCATCCTCTTCATTACTTCTGGTACCGAAGCAGGTATCATACCTAGATCCTCGCCACAGACAAGCATCTTACAGTGTAACAACAACGCCTCAAGGTGCTCTATCGCATTTGATCTCCAGAACTCATTGTGCCTATCATAGAAGAAGAAATCATGTATGCCTCTCAAAGCATTCTGATCCGACTCCGACAACATGCCAAATCTTGCTGTCTCGGTAAGCATAATCCTTGGATGCCACTCTCCTTTTTTGGTATAGACAAACAATACTTCATGTAGAATATTGTGGAATCCTTGTCGTATCCTCTCTCTTACAGCAGGCATAACTTCCAAATCCAACCACTTGTCTATGGCATTTGGATCAAAATACTCGTCTTTCAACCTCAAAAGACCGCCTTGTACTTCGTCAAACAACGCCTTCTCTGCCTTGCCTGCTACCTCAGCTACCTGCTGGAACAAAAAGTCTTTGGTGATAATTGGATGCGATAATATCTCAGGATCTGCACTGAATCCTCTCTGCTCCAACTCAAACTTTGAAAATGGCAACGCTGGAGCAAACATACCCATCAAGCCACTCTTGAATGGGAATGGTATCGACCAGATTCTGAAAAATCCAAGTATATGGTCAATTCTGAATGCATCAAAAAACTGCTGCATCCTGCCAAATCTCTGCTGCCACCACTTGTAGCCGTCTTCTGACATCTTCTCCCAGTTGTATATAGGGAAACCCCAGTTCTGACCGTCTCTAGAGAAGAAATCTGGTGGAGCTCCTGCTTGCAGGTGGAAGTCAAAGTACTCTGGCGATACCCACGCCTCAACACTGTTTGGATTGATACCAATAGGCAAATCGCCTTTCAATGCTATGTCCAAACTGTGAACATAGTCTATAGCTTCTTTTATCTGTACCTCAAGGTGATATTGTATAAATACCCTGTACATCACCTCGTGATATCTCTCACTGCCTGGCTTGAATGCAGCATCTACATAGGATGACTTGTATTTCGACATGTCTCCCCATTGCCTGAAGTTTGGTGTCTCAAACTCATTTCTCAACGCAGCAAAAAGTGCATAGTCTTTTACCCACCAAGCATTGTCTTTCAAATATGCCTGAAATGCCTTGTCAGATACTACTTCGTCAAATTTCTCTTCAAAAACAGCTCTCAGGTTTTTGTCTTTCCATTGACGAACTCTGATATAGTCCAACTGATTTAAGTCGTTGATAAACAAACCTGTCTCTCGCTCTATAGAATTCATCCTGGCTCCATAGTACGAGTATACCGTGTCTACACTCACATAACTTGGTTGTAGCGCCTGACAGGAAATACTGTTGTATGGATAACTGTCGCGCCACTGGAATGTAGCTGTGGTATCATTGATAGGTAATAACTGCATGACTTTCAAACCGCTGGCCTTACACCAGTCTGCCAACGCCTTGAGGTCGAGAAATTCTCCACACCCCCTACTCTTGCTGGTCCTGAGAGAAAATACAGGTACAGCTACACCTGCCGATCTCCATGCAGTAGCATAGTTATACTCGTTGAATGTATATACATTGTCAACATCTGCCGACCACGAGAGCTCTCTGTTTTCTCCTTGCTCATACTCAAGGAAATATCCATTCTCCTTGTCCCAGATACCAAACTTAAATTCCAACTCATGGAAAAGCGGAGTAACAGGAATATCAAGCCTCCAGTTATTTCCAGCATACTCGGTCATAACCATGGCCTTGTCCGACGCCCAGTTAATCAATTGCTTGGAAACTACACAGAATGCCTGATTGGCACCAATGCGTGGCTCATGGAGAACAATGGAAATTGTTCCTGCCTTTGGCGCTGGCATCTCTTCAAGTCCTTCATTCTGATGGAAAACCGCACTCGAAAAAGCTTCCGACTTGAGCGCCTCAGAGAACATTAGTGGCGAACGCCAAATATCTGTAACTAAAAAATCAGACCTCTTGCCTGGCATCATTCTGTCATGACGCTCGCGCTCAATATCCGACGCGTTATCCCCATTCATCAATCCCCATCTGTAAACGATAGTCGATGTCCCTTTGTCTGTATATGTATGGTAACCTGTTGATTCCGACTCTGTCTCACAGACTACTGTATTGCCTTTTGTGTCACGCTTGAGCAAAACAATTTTCTGCCCTGGCTGCGTATTGTAATGAACGCGAATTCTTCTTGTCATATGTAATATAGATAGGCGGGGTAAAATAAAATCCCCTATCAATCCTTTATACTGAATTGATAGGGGAAATGTTCTATAAATACTCGGTAAATTGATTACGCCTTGAATAGCGGATCAGCACCAATTGTACCTACAAGGCTGTCAATATACTCCTTGCTCTCAAGGTACGCAATGCGCTCTCTGAGCTTTGCAAGCTTGTAATCAATTCTGAGGTCTTGTAGCGAATTCGCATTCTCAGGACGACCACGGAAGGCTGTGATGTAATCCATCTGCTCCTTAGCCAACTTGAGATCTCGCTCTTGCTTCAAAAGTAGACGCTCTTTATACCAGTCTGCCTTGAGTACATTCTCTCTCTTGAACATATCTCTGAGCTCTGGATCGTCAATGTTCTTACCCTCATAGTGACCGTATGCCATGATATGGAGCAAAACTTGTAGTGGTGGAATAGCACTTCCTACTGCACCCTCCTCAAAGTAACGGAGCGCAACCTTCTGCTGTGCCTCAACAATATTGTTGATACCATCTACATAAGCCTCCATGTCTTGCAACTCTGGCTTAAGAATCTTCTCACTGAATACTGCCTGTGGCTCGTCAAAGAGTCGGTTCATACAACGGAACGCAAAACGATCTGTAATACGGTAACCAAGACGACTAGCCAAAACTGGCTTGCCTTCATACTCAAAGTCCTCAAGCTTCTCAAGACAGCCTTCTCTGATAAGAAGATTAGCATCTCTGTCCTCAGGTACCATACGAGCCCAAATCTCAGGGATAAGGATCGAAATATCATGGTCAAATCTGCTATTGCCTACGTGACCTGCCGCAGTCGTAAAGCCTTGATACTCTGTCAAAATATAGCTCAACAATGCATTATTCAAGTCCGTGGTAGCTTCCAACATATTGAATGGACCCTTTGTAAGAGCACCCTCAGAACCTGCACCTGTCGTAGATGGCGACTTACCTGTCAAGGAGCAGACAAAGTCCATAAAGAGCTCTGGCAACTCTTGATAGTGAATTGGATTATACACCGAAAGCGGACGTATATGATTCATCTTGTCTGCAGGATTGTTACGACGACCAGGCATAACAGCGTTTACTACGTGTACTACTGGCTCTGTAGGCAAAATCTTGCGGTGTAGACGAATACCAACTTCTGCTACGTACGTATGTACATTCTCTACAGAATTCTGATTGAACTGCAGATAACGTGGGTTCTTTGTAGGCTTGCCCTTGACTAGACGTGGGTGACTTGGCACTACAAAGTACTCATGCTCGTCACTGTTCATAAAGTCATTTACAAGATCCTTTACTGGCTGCGTGTAAAGATCAAAGTTTACAGCATCGTCAAGGAGCTTCTGACCATCCTCATGAGTCAATGGCTCATAATTGGTAATGAATGTGTCTGGCTGACAGATGTCTCGCTCTGCCTCATGGTCATATCCACGGTTGATAGCCTCATCAGGACGCTGGAAGAGTCGCATCTCACAGTTGTCCACAATCTTCACAGAAGGATTCTTGAAAATAGGGTTCAACTTCTTGAAGTTGCTTGATGGAAGTGTCACAGATGCTGTGATATCATCCTCAACCTGTATCTTGAGCGAAGGAACAAAGTCCGAACGAAGCTTATGCAACATCCAGTTACCACCCTCTGGATCAAAACCAATACGAACATATGTACCTATAACTCGCTTATTCTTGTAGAGCAATGTTGTACCCTTACGACCATTGATAATCTCTACCGACATATACTTCTTCCAGTCGTTCTTACCATTGTCGCTACGGTAAAGTCTCTTTACAAACAATACCAAAGAACGAATATGTGGAGGAATAGAACGAAGGAATGCGTTATATTCGTCACTATACTGGTCTGATGGTGTGAGCAACTTAACGGCAGAACCGAGCGCACGACGTGGGCTGAGGAACGAACGCGAAGGTGCAGCATCTTCTTGTACTACCTTCCAACGGTGCGTAAAGTCGTAATTGATAATCTCATCTGCCTTCTTGAAGTCCTCCTCTAGGTCTACAATGTTAAATGGACCATAGATAATGGCATTCTGCATCGACTTTGAAATCTCCGACTTACCTCCACCCGATACCGTACATGGTTTGTGGCACAAAATACCTTCTGGACGGGTATTGATAATACGCCACAATGGCTGCTGTGGGTGCTTAGCCAAACGGAACTTATTGCCCGATGGGTGAATATAAATATTCTTTGGTGAGAGTGGAAGCGATTTCTCCTGGCCATTGTAGAACCATGTGATTCTCGTCTTCTCAATCTCAATATTGGCCATCTCAGAAATATAGATGACGTTTGGATAATTCTTGTCTACTGCATACCCCTCTGGCATAACATCTACCTTACCTTCAAGAAGCGACATCGCCTCCTCAAATGTGTAGATGCCATCCATCTTCTTTGAATATGCCTCTGCATAGATGTCATCAGACATAATCGCCTGTGGGAACGCAATGGCACCACCAGCATGCTCCTCTTCTGCCAAACCAAAGAGGTTGGCAGAGTAGTTGATCTGTGTCTTTATCTCTTTCTTCGCATAACCGAAGTAGTTATCTGCGATAATAGTAACTACTACTCCCCTATCATCACGACATGTTACCTTGAATGCACCACCATCGTTGTAAATCTCCGATTCATCACGCCAGCACATACCTTCAGCACGCTGACGCTCTGTAGCATTGTCGTAATGTGGCAACCCAAGGTCGCGCTTCTTCATCTGGGTCAACTGTGGCGCAAAAATAATACAGCCTGTATGACCAGTCCAATGCTCAATATCAAGAGCCGCATCATTAACAGCCAAGTTAAAGTCACCAGCGTTACCAAAAATTGTCTCCACAAAGTCAAGGCTCGAAACCAAAGAACCAGGAGCAAAGAGATGTACCTCCATGCTCTTCTCTGGCATAACACCCTTAACCTCAGGCACTACAATAGGACGAACCAAAAGGCTCACAATAACATGTGCCTTGTCTTTCTGATTGCTTGTAAATGGAAGGAGTGTCAACTCTGGCGATGGATGGAGCGCAGCCTCAAGAAGTTTTGCAAAAACATCCTTTGGTACTGCCTTCTTATCCAATGGAATAGGAAGACCTCCCTCTACAATATGGAATGTACCCTTTGTGGTACGCTTATCATTAGCAGGATTGTTAAGTATACCTTGAGCAACACGATATGTAGAAACATACTTGCCAAAGAAAGAATTCGAATCTGGTGGAAGAGAGATCTCTCGTGCAAGTCCCTTCTGGTTCAAAACCAATGTCTCAGTAGGCAACTGACACTCTTCTGGAGACTTAACATCCGACAAATAAGAATCTATAAACGACTGGATACGCTGATCAACCGGAGAGAGATGCTTGCCCAAAAGACGAGTCTTCTCACGGAACGAATTGATAAAATCTCCAGTCAAAGCAAGGAAACGAGTGTTACTGAGCTTAGTAGTAGCATCTTCATTATCCACATATATTGGCTGTCCAAGTGAAGCTAACTGAAGGTTAATGTACTGGATCATGTCTCGGCGATCCTTGCGCACTGCCTTTAGCTTCTTATTAGCATCGTTTTTCATAATTGCGTGCTTTGAAGTTTTTATATCTGTACGCAAATATAAGAAAAATCATTATAGACTAAAAGCAAAAAAGCGTTAAAGCAGATAGAATGTTACCAACAAAAAAAGCTTCGCTCTAATGAGCGAAGCTGTATAATTATCAGTAGGCCTATAAGCCGAGTTCTGTACTCACCTAAGCGAGCGTCTATCATTTATCTAGGGTCATAGTCACCTATGATCTCAATCGAACTACCCCTTCCGACTATGCACCCAAAGGCACACTACACAGCAGGCAACCATGCTCTGCAAGCAGATTCGGAATATACACGTTCTTTCAACCTATGAGGCGTACGGCAGCTATGTCACCACAGCCCCGGTGAGCTCTTACCTCACCTTTTCACCCTTACCAGCACGCTGGCGGTTATTTTCTGTTACGCTACTATCCCCTCACGGAGTTCTTCCCGTTAGGAAGCATAGTGCCTTACGTTGCCCGGACTTTCCTCTCGTGCTTTCACACCAGCGATAGACCGTCCTACTGAGTTATCTCTGATTACTCAATTCTAAATGGAGCATACTTGTCATACTCCACTATGAAGGCATTCTTATAACCCAACTCCTTCATCTGAGCGAGCAAACCTCTAACCTCAGAACCCTTTACAGGAGGTGTTGTGTAACGGAAAATCTTATCGTTCAAACGATACTCATATACATCCTTTACATTTTCGAAGAATGTAAGATATACAGGGTAACGGAATGCACTCAATTGGACCACATAATCCTTGTTTGGATTAATCTCTTTAGCAAGAGAAACACCTGAACTTGCACCACCAACAGATGATAGCTTGAAACGCTGAGTATTAACTACAAATGCTTCATCATAACCCTTAGCCTTAACTGCTTCTATCGAAGCATTGGCCTCTGAATAAGAACTGAACGAACCTACACAGTAACGAATATACCCATCAGAACCAGGATACTCCTTTACCTCGTCCAACTTCTCAAAGAAACCAGCATCTGATGGTGGGTTCTTAAGAGCGAGAATCTGTACCGAGTAATATGGTGCCGATGGCTCTTCAACAGTAATAATTCGTTTAGCAGTACGCAAGTGCGAAAGCTTATCCTGTGCAAATGATGCTACAGATACTAGCGCTAAAACAAGTATGACTATTAGATTCTTCATTTTAATAGATCTATCTAGTGTCTTACATTCCAAACTACAATCTCAATACGGCGGTTGATAGCATGCTGCGACTTGTCGCAGTATACACCGCGGTGGCAACGGTTCTTAAGGTATCTCTCACCATAACCACGTGGAATCAACTGGTCTTTGTTAACTCCCTTTGATACAACATAAGCTACTGCCTTGTCTGCCATATCCTGAGAAACCTGAAGATTACCGTAACGGTTACCCTTAGCCTCTGTATGAGCATTTACCTTAACTACGATATTTGGATTCTGGAGAAGATATGCAGCAAGCTTATCAAGCATACGCTTAACATCATCATCAAGATCATTTACGTATGTAATCTCCATTCCAGAAATATCATCAAGAACCTGATCGTTAAAGATTGGTGTCAAACGGAGACCCTCACGTGACAATTCATCGAGATCAGCAAAAATCGACTCGTATGTACGTGAATTGAATCCCTCTTTTGAAACTTCAATAACAATATTAGGATTTGTATTCTTCAAATTGCCATCGAATGTCAAAATGATATGACCTTCACCATCTGATGTGCCCTTACCAAGTACTGCACCTGTATTTGCATCCTTAACAACTACTGTAGCGCCAGGAATACGCTCATTATTATAGGTACTTAGCAAATCTGCACTGAAGATATAAGGCTTAACTGTCTCTAGAACAATAGGCTCAGGCTCTGGTTCAGGTTCTGGCTCAACAACTGGAGCAGGAGCAGCAGGCTCATCATCAAAGAACATAAGCATATCTTCCTCACCTGCAGGTTGAACTGGATCTGGTTCAAGAGCCTTGTCTACAACCTTAAAGATGACGTCTGCATCACCGGCACCCCAGCGGTTTGTTGAAAGGAATCCTCGACGAGGTTCACCTGGCATCTTAACGTAACAGAAGTCATCACGCTCTGAGTTAAATGGCTTAAGTATATTTCTAACATTCTGCCACTTACCGTTAATCAACTCAGCAGAGAAAATATCAAGACCACCGAAACCATGGTGACCACGGCTACTAAAGTAAAGATTACCATCCTGGTTGATTACTGGATAAACTTCATCGTCGTATGTATTAACTGCGCTACCGCAGTTTGTAACCTTGCCATATTTATTAGGACCAAGAATCTCAACATACCAAATATCCTTGCCACCATGACCACCTGGTCGGTTAGATACGAAATACAAGTACTTGTCATCTGGAGATACTGCAGGGTGAGCATAGTCAGATTTATCATTGATAAACTTACAAACACGCTCATTTACCCAGTCACTACCATTATAGTCAGCAACAAAGATTTGTACTCGGCTATCACCATCATCATTGATAGTCTTTGTGTAATACATGTGCTGAAGATCATTTGTAAATGAAATAGCACCTACGTGATATGGAGAAAGAAGATTCTGTGAGAATACCTTCTGTGTACCATCAATTACCTGACCATTCTCATCCAAATCAATGCAATACAAATTCAAGAATGGCTTACCAAACTGGTCGCGCTCATCTGAATCCTCACTAGCAGCCGAAGAGTATACAACTTTGTTATTGAAGTACTGAACACCAAACGACTGACCCTGTGTAATCAACTCAGCACATGGGTTAACGCGGAAATTAAGCATCTTATCGTTGTTCATCGCCCACTTACAAGCCTCGATCAAATCATTGATAATCATTGTTGATTGAGAAGTGTGCTGAAGCTTTGACTTTTCATACCACTGAATGGCATCCTCATAAAGAGTCATCTGGTGCTGAGCAGAAGCGAAAATGAAAACATCTTCACCCTTCAACTCATCCTGAAGTTCTGCAAAAGTTTCATAAGTCTTTGTAATGTCATTCATCATGTAATAACAACGACCTTCAATCAACTTATCTTCAAGACCCAACACTGCGCCTTTTTCTTGAGCTTGCTTATAGTTCTCAAGAGCAATGTAATAGTCTAACTCCTCATAAGCCTGACGAGCCTTCTTGAGTTCCTTCTTCTGGGCTGTCGCATCAACACCGAAACAGAAAGCCAAAAGTACAACTCCAAGTGTAATTATATATTTCATAAGATGCATTTACTCTTTGTTTGGTACACAAAAATACAACTTTTAACTTAAAAGTAGCAATTTCTACGTTTTTTTTTATTCCAAATTCAACATTTACTAGAAGTAACGAATTGATTTAGAACGTGATGTTGGTTTAGATTTACCTTTACCACCTACGAAATCATACTTTACAGAAAGTTCATGCGAACCAAACTTAGCATATTGACGAATAGGTGAAATCGAATAATCAAATGAATAATGAACAGACAACATCTTTGTAATCTGATACTCTGCGAATAGAACAACCTCAGATACTGTACGGTATGACATACCTACCCAAAGTTTATCCATCAAGAATACAGATCCAGACACGTCAATCTCAAGTGGAGCACCAGGTACAATTCTAAAGAGAGCTGTAGGTCTCAACAATGTACCATTGTTACTAACCTCGAAAAGATAACCTCCATACACGTATGTATGCACATCTCTCATCGACACTGTATGCTTAATCTCTTGCTTATCGGTATCGTACTTAGTTGCAAAGAACTTAGGTATTGCAATGCCAGCAAAGAAATTGTTGTCATTCTTCTCCGACCAAAGGAATCCACCGAAACCGAAATTGAAACCAAACTTCGAAATATTGCCAGTGAACATTGGGTCACCATAATCGACAGTAACAGCTTTATTGCCGTCAATCTGCATATTTATGACACCCATCTGAAGACCAAGCTGCAACTTGAGCTTTCTCTGGTCAACTACTCGATAAGAACCTGCAGCATAAAGCTCAAGTTTATTCGAGAGACCTTCATGGTCATTTTGGATTACAATACCGGCACCAATCTTCTTGAGCTTACGCGAAAAGTTATCAAGAGGAGATGCGAAATTGAGACCTACGGTATAAGGAGCACCCTTGAAACCTGTCCACTGAGATCGGAATACCATCAAACCCGACATACTACCTCGAGCACCGTTATAACCAGGGTTAAGAATACCCTGCGTCTTGATGTACTCATTGTAGACCGCCTGGTCCTGTGCGTATCCTATTGCGGATACACACAAGATGAAGGCCAATACTAGATATATCTTCATTGCATTCATTGTTCTCATGACTTTAACTGCTTTGGTAACACTACTACTTCTCTTCATACACATTATCTTCTCAATTCAACAAATCCCTTAAGATCAAGATCCTCTGTCTCACCAGTGCTTGGATTATTGACCTTAATAGTAAGAACGTAATAATATGTACCGCTTGGTAGTTTCTCACCTACCGTTACCATATTCGAAGTTGTAGAGGTACCATCCCAGAATGGACAATCGATACCATATCGGATACCACTCGACTTGTAAACTCGTGTACCCCATCTGTTGAATACCTCGAGGATTACCTGAGAATTCTCATAATTATGAGGGAGAAGGATCTCGAACTGATCATTCAATCCATCATCATTAGGTGAGAATGCATTCGGCACGAGGAACACAGAGTTACCGTCAGGCATCAAGTTGTTACCGCAGAGGATAACGATTTGTGCGTTGTTAGAGAAACGAACATTTGGCAACAAGTCGTTATAGATACGGTATGTCAACTCTACCTTACCGAAGAAGCTTGGCATCTTAGTATATCTGAAGAGACCACTCTTAGACTCGTCAACAAGTTGAGGAGTATTAATAGCGTCGTAATCAGGATCGAATCCGTAATCACCATACTTCTTAGAGTAGTCGATAACCTGGATTGTATCGTATACTGTCTGCCAGTACTTGTAAGTCTCAATTATAGCACCGAGATCGTTAGTTGGCTTAGTGTTCTCATCAGCAGTATTGATATACTGACGAGACTTCTCACGACCGTTCTCGTATGTTATAAGGATATCACCTGTTGATACAGAATCCTTCATCAACTCTCCAGTAATAGTATCGGTCCATACATTGTAGAGGAAGTACTTCTCGAGACGAGTTGTAAGCTCCTTGAATGTATGATCAGGATCCTTAGCTACAGCATTTGCATACTCATACTCGTTGAGATTAACGTCATGGTATGTTACTGTATCCTTCATAGCCTGAACTAACTGGAAGTGGATATTAGACTTCTTCTCAAAGATTGAGTAACCAGAACGTGGCTCGTAATCCTCAGCATTATTGTTGATGAATTGCTCACCTGTAATAGTATCTGTTACGAGAGCAGGTGCCCAAACAACATCTACCTTACGGCTCCAGTCGATGTAACGATGGTTACCGAACTTCTCCTCAGCTGGGTAGAGAATTTGGCTTACTGTATTCTGCTTCTTATTCATGAAGAGGTATACATTGTAAGCTACAAGTTCCTCATCGATGAATTCAACAGAACCAACCGAAACATCACAACCAGTTGCAGGGTTGATAGCGATTACCTCGTAGATACCAGGACCCCAACCTTCGGCGATAGCCTCATCAGAGCTCTCAACCTTACCGAATGATACCCAACCACGACTTGTAGTTGTAGAATCACATACCACATGAGATACAAGGTAATCTGAACCGAGTGGGCTGTCAACGTGACGCAACTCGTAGAAGATACCAGGTTGTGGGTTCGACAAGATTACGAAGCCAGCATCAACGATACCGTAGTCATTGCTCTTAACATCGAAGTTTGGAGTACCGTTCTCATCGAGGAGAGCGTAGAAAACTTCGTTGTATGTTGGAGAAGACTTCACTGTATCGATAGGAAGTGGGTTCTCGTAGATTATTACATCAGGTGTAGTGATTACACAACCATCAGACTCCTCTACTGCTACGAAGTAACGTGTACCCTCGATAGTACCAGTAGCGCCATAAGGCTCAGCCTTACCATTAGCACCCCAGCCTGTGAACCAGAGTTTATCCATTAGCTGTGGCTTAGCACCAGGAACCAAACCAGAGTAATCAGGAATCTCCTGCATATCGAGGAGCTCAACTGTCTCATAGTAATGAGTTGAATCAAGCTGCTCTGTTACTCTCTGGTAGAGTCTATAGATGTTGCCTGGCTTAGGATTAGAGAAGTAGAGATTAACTGCTGAATCACCCTCACAGTACTCACCATGCATCTCAAGTGTGTGACCTTGGATCTGGCAGTTTATCTCATTATGATTCTTTATATGCTTGTCGTCAGGCAAGAATCTGTTAGCCATAGCAGATGAGCCCTTGATCTTGAAGTCGAGAGAATCAATCTTGTATGGACCACAGTCACCGCTGCGTACCGACATCATAACTCTGTACAACTGGTCTTGATCGTACTCAGCGAGATATGGCATGAATACATTAGAACCTGTTGACTGAGACTGACCGTAAGCTGTAAGTGTTTGAGTATCGTCATTCTTCTCGATCTTGAAGAAGTCGTAAATGTAGCTTGATATCTTATCCAAACCATTTACTGTAGATACTATAGTAACACTACTGCTAGAGCAGATCTCTGGAACTGAATTCTTATCAACCTTAGTACCCTCGACATAGAACTCGAATGAACCTGAAGGGTTAGGAGTAGAGTCGAAGTTAACGTTGATCTCGTAATCATTATCGCACATATCAGCTGCCATGTGGAGGATGTACTTAGCGACACCCTCACCAACGAGCTTCCATGTATTCTCAGAAGAAGGATCAATTACGTTACCCTTCTCATCCGACAATGTATATTCACGATCTGCGAATGCTGCAGGAACTGTAATCTTAGCAGCACCAACACTGTTGCAATCGTAAGTAACGACTGGCACATCGGTGAACTCGTACTTCTTAACGACTACGTTACCCTTCATATCTGTCAAGCAATCGTACTTGCTATCAGCAGATACTGTGTATACACCCTCTGGGAGGACAACTGATATCTTGTTATCCTTATCAGCAACTGCAGAAGCTACAGTCTCCTTCTCATTTGCGAAGTAGTATGTATAACCTGCTGTATACTTATCAGACTCAAATGTCATTGTAGGATAGTTACCACAGATAGCAACTACTGTATCAACATTGAGAACTGGTACACTTGTTATCGCGAAGTCGAGTGAATCGATCTTGAATGAGCGATCACATTCGTTCTCGATAAACAATCTTGCACGATAGTTACCTGCAGCCAACTTCGACAAGTTGAGGTTAAGTGAAGGTGTAGATGATATAGAATCACCGATATGTGTAAGAACAGGCTCTACAGGATCAGTTGCACCCTCAACTGGTTCAGGAGTTACAACCTCGAAGAGGCTTACTGTATAGCTTGTAGCCTTAACATTATCAACATCAGCTCTGAATCGAACTGGCAACTGAGCGCAGAATGCTGCGTTATCAGCTGGGATAAGGTTCTCGTTGACGAACAAGTTCAACTTACCCTCTGGAACGCTCATCTTATCGAAGTCGATTGTTACAGATGCATCAGTAGGACAACCAGGAGCTGCAACCACGAGAGAGAATACTACACTACCCTTACCTGATACTGACCAACTATTTGTCTTACCCGATATAGCACTTACCTCAGCATCAACTGTATTAGGTGTCAAGCTATATGAGTAACCAGGATATGGGTTAGTGAGAGTGATGATACCACAAGTTGCATCAACATCGAAGTTGTAGATACCTACAATATCCTGTGTGATTACAAATGAACCATTCATCTTCTCGAAGCATTCAACTTCATCCTCGTAAGTAGCATATACTGTATAGTTGCCAGCAGGGAAACGAGCCTCGATGACACCATCAGCATTAGCCTTACGCATTACGATTGGCGAATCGCCAAGCTTAGGATTCTCACCATTGATCATGAAGTAGTATGTTATACCTGGCTGGAACTTGTTGTTCTCAGACTTATAAGTATAAACACCAGCTTCACACATGTGATCGTCGTAAGTTACGTCGATAACGTTAATAGTAGGTATTGTCTTAGTATATGGATAGACAACACCACCCATCTCGATTTCGCATGTACCGAGGAGAGCCTTAACAGTTACTACAGTCTCTGGAGCGAGATCTGTGATATCGAGCTCAAATGACTTAGGATCATTGTCACCCATGAATGCGTCAGCTGCTCTCTCAACACCATTTACGTATGGAGTATAGAGTACACCAGGCTGAGAACCGTTGAGGACGTACTCTACACGACCGCCGCAATGAGCGATAGCGTCGAGCTGGTACTTATCGACATTATATATTGAATATGTGAACTTATCTACGAATACTGGACAAGCATACTCATCATAAGATGCGAGGATGACATAGTCACCGATAGTAGAAGGAGCGAATGAGAGATCGTTACCTGTGTACTTACGGATTACCAAATCATCAGCCTTATCCTGATCCTCTGCAATCTCGGCGAGCATTGCTGGAGTAACACCAGCCTCAAGGCTTGCGAGCTCGGTAGCATCAGAAGAATGGTAGAAGTAATATGTTACATACTTCTGAGTATTGCTTGCTGGGATAACAACCTTTTCAGCCTCACCCTGACATGACTTATACTCATGCTTTGGAAGAACTGGATCTGAGTTCAAGTTCTCACGCTTGAGCACCTCAACCTCATTCTTCATTGAAGAAGTACAGTGAGTAACAATATTCTTAGCAAATACTGTGTATAAGTTCTCGTCAAGGAATCTCTGGTCAGTTGAACTTGTACGTGGGAAGTAAACCTCACCGAAGTCGTCACGACCCATTACAGAAACCTTGTTACCACCCTCATCATAGTACTCAGTCCAAACGCCTGCATTCATAACATAGAGAGTGTACTCTACGTTAGGCTCAGACTCTGGCAATATGAGTTGGATATCTGACTTATCGCCACAATAGATATTTCTACCAGAGAACTCGAACGACTTAGGTAGATTATGAGCAACGAATGACAAGCTACCCATAAGTATTGGACAAGTAGGCTGATATATACCATCTACCTTAACCATCTTATAAGCGTACAACTTCAACTGAGTACTGCTTGTGAATTCACGGTTGAATGTGAGAGTACCACCAGGAACCTTCACAGCGTCGTCAGAAGTTGCAACAACCTTACCGCTAGCATCACGAAGTTCGTAGAATGCCACTGTTTCAGGCTGCCACTTATTGAGCTGAACCTGAGTACCGCCATCGCCGATACAAATCTCAGGGCGAGTCAAGCTTGGAGAAACAATTTCGAGGAAGCCCTCACTAATTGTAACATCATCAACCTTATCCTCACAATCTACTGGACCATCCACGTAGTTAACTGTTACGTAGAAGTCGCCATCAACTGCTATATTGATAAACTTAACTACATCGCCGTTACCCTGAACAGAAGACTTAGGAGCCTCTGAACCGAAGCCACCATCAACGAAGACTGCATCATCAATCTTCGAGTGGAGGGTATAGAGCATATCTGCACGAGAGTTAGCGATTTCGATATCGACACCGTAGCACTCATCTTCTGCCTTAGCAGCAGGAGCTGAATTAACGGAGATAACTTCAGCGCCAACACCTGGACGAGGTCTAACCTTAACAGATACTGTAGCTACGTCGACCATATTACAGATTACGCCACCAGCCTGACGGTAAGACTTAACAGTATAGTTATGCTCACCAGATGTGAGAGACAACTCAAACTTCTTAACACCGTTACCGAGAGCATCATTGATATTCTCGATTGCATTACCGAGCTTATCGCTAACAACTGCATTAGACTCATCATACAATGTGTAGAATGCGTCAGGTGCGAGGTTAGAGAGAGTCAACACTGCGAATGCCTGGTCGGACATATCAAGACAGAAGTCATCCTTGTCGAACGAAGCAGAAACAGGAGCTGGCTTATCGAGACGTGTGATAACGAATTGATCAAGCATTGTGTTAGCACATGTCAAGTTCATTTGCTCGAGAACCTTATTAACAACCTCGATCTGGTATGTACCACCTACTGGAACCTCGAACTTACCTGGAGTTGTACCAGTGAGGACAACATCAGATACAGAGTAAGAAGGAGCTGTACGTATCAAACGATAGTTGTAGAAGTCTTCAAGAGCACCTGTAATTTCGATTTCAGCGAGATCATCCTCACAGAAGTACTCTGGAGCAGTCACTGTGAAGTCGGCCTTATCAGGAGCAGAGTAACCAACCACCTCAAGAATATTCTTAGAAACGAGTTGGATACAACCATGAACATCGTAACCGAGAGAGTAGAAACCATCACCGTTGATATCAGCAGTATTACCGATCATGAGGTCGGCACCATTACCGAGGATAGCAGCACTAACCTTAACAGGCACCTGATCGATAGCTGTCTGGTAGTAGATGAAGTACTCCTGATCGAGAACTGAATTCTCTACTGTGATGTTAACACCCTTCTTATCATCAGACTTACAGTAGAAGCCTACGAGCTCACCACCGATAGCGAGACGATCATCAGCGAAGATTGTAACCTTAGTTACATCCACCTCTGGTATTTCGTATGTAGAAATTACCTGTTCGCCACAAACTGGGAACAATGGGTAAGATCTATGAATTTCGTACTTACCTGTGAATGCGATGATACCAGGCAACTCTACGAAGTCGGAAGTAGCGACTACGCTAGAACCATAAGCTGTACCATTCAAGTATAGAGAGTACTCATAGCCTACGAGAGCGTCAGTAATCTTGAATGTCTCACCTGTACAATCTGTACCGAGACCGTTAGGAGTAATAGTCTCGCTAACACCGCCATAGATCTCAGAAAGTGCAACCTGCTGGATCATATCGGTTGTCTGATCAGGGAGAGAAGCGTGGTAAGCAGTTACCTTGTATGTATTATCCGTCTTAACCTGAGCGGCAGTAGACTCATCCAAAGTTTGGATTGTGTTCCACTTAACATCCACGCCAGGCAATGCCTCGATTGCTGCACCAACCTGTGCACCGTTCTCGATGCAAGTAAGAACGTATGTTATACCGATCTGAGGTTCAACTACAGAGATTGTTGCACCAGTGCTACGGTTTGTAGAGCAGTACATAGCCTCTGTCTTATCCTCATTCTGAGTATCAGCAGTAATCTCAACCTTGCGATCGGCGATACCCTCAAGAACTGTTACAACATCCTGGAGAGTGATGTAGCAACCATACTCGTTGTAAACCTCAGCAGAAACTGTTGCTGTTTCGGCTGCGTTGTATGTGAATACATTATCAACGATACCTGTTGTCTGCTCAACGCCGTTGAGGAAGAACTTGTAAGTTGTATAACCTGGAGTTACAGTAACCTCAACTGGAGAACCCTCGATAACCAACTTGCTAACTGGGTTGATTGTCATATCAGCAGTAGGAAGTGGGAAGTCGATTGTGAATGCGTATTCAGCACTTGTACACTTAGATACGTTATCGTAAATCTCTACAGTATAGTTACCAGCGAGATCAGCAGTAACAGCTGTGAGAGTCTTCGAAGCGCTATTTGAAGTCCAGTCGCTTATTACAACACCCTCCTTATAGAATACATAAGTGAAGTCGCCAGAAGCAGGAGTTGAGTTAACATTCAAAGTAACATCGTTACCCTCGCAGAGGTGGAACGCATCGACATTACCATCCTGATCTGTTATGCTTGTAATAGCTGGGATAGCGACAACCTTGACATCCTTAACAAGAGATGTCTGACAGCCATTCTCGTCTACAACATAAACCTTGATTGTGATGATATCACCATCAGCCTGATCTGGAGATACTGCGCTAGCAGAGATCTGAGGATCGGTATCGACAACACCGAAGTGGAGGTTGTCGATATCCCAGAGAGCATCTGCGATTGTATGACCATTAGTAGACTCGATAGTGAAGAGACGCTCCTCGCCGTTGAGACAGAGGATATCAGCAGTCTTATCAGCAACCCAATCGATAGTAGGCAAGCCATGAACAGCGATTGCTGCAGCATGAGATGTCTCACAACCATAATCGGAAGTCGCGACAAGTTTATATGTACCAGCAGTAGCATCAGTAACACCTGTAATAGCGTAAGACTGAGCTGTAGCACCTGCGATAGCTACGTCATCGAGATACCACTGGTAAGAAACCATAGCAGCATCGTTACCCTGGAAGTCGAAGTTTACAGCCTCGAGCAAGATATCAGAAGCAACGCAAGCGTCAGTAGGTACAACCAAGTCGAAGAGTACCTGCTTACGAGCTGCGATTTTGAAGTGCTGCTCGATAGGGCTAGTACATTCACCTGTGTACTTAATGAGAGTGTACTCGTCATCGTCAGCTACAACGAATGAGTTAGTAGCATCTGAAGAGTTGAGAACCTCAACACTATTCTTATCAAGAATCTTATAGCTTACGCCATTAAGATTAGAGAATACGAACTTAGCATCGGCACCCTGACAGATATTGAATGTTATACCCTCAGAGTAAGCTACGTCGTTAACGGTGAAGTCGAGATTCTCGAAATCCTTAATCTCGAGAGTGAAGTTGAGGTCGTCAGCCTGACAACCCTTAGAGCCACCGTTATTGATCCATGCCTTAACATTTACATTGAATGTACCTGTCTGAGCCATAGATGCGAAAGTATATGTAGACTCAGTAGCAGAAGAAACCACTGTAGAAGGATCAACTGCGATACCGTCGATATACCATTCAATGATCAAGTCCTCACCATTTGCGCTAGTTACTGTAATAGCGCGAGTTGAAGGCAGACCAGGGCAAACCATGATGCTAGCCGCATCAACAGTAGAGAGAACTGGGTTATTAACGATTGTGATCTGAGAGAGAGCAGATTTCTCAGATTTACAATTGTTGGCATTAGTTGCAACTACATAATAACTTGTTGTTGCATCGAGGTGATCAGGTGTAGTAAATGAGCTTGCAGTAGAAACTGAGATATCACTTACACCATCAACATATTGGAACCACTCATAAGTAAGAGCAGAATTCTCATCGAGAGTAAGAACTGTAGCATGAGAAGCATCGTTCAAGCAGTACTCAGTTGCAACTGGAGCAACAACTGGAGCTGCAGGAAGAGCGGCAACCTCAACATCGACATCAGTCTTTTCACTTATACAATCGGTAGTGAAGTTCTTATCAATAGCTACTACATAATAATGCTGAACACCTGCAGCAGTATCATCAACGTTGAGAGTAATAGTATTACCACTACCCTGCTCTTCGTCGGCGCTATTGTACCAGATATATGTATAACCAGACTGAACATTAGTTACAGTTGCGACTACAGCCTGAGTACCAGAAGCCAACTGGCAAATAGTAAGCTTATCGAGAGAAACGACAGGCTTAACAGGTTGTGGGTTAACAGTGAACGATACTGGAGCAGCAGCCGATACGCAAGCGTTAGACTCAGCAGAAGTAGCCTTTACAGTATAGTTATATGTACCTGCGACCCAAGAAGACTCAGTAAGAGGCAACGATACACCTGTTCCGACAGAAGCATTTGACGCATCGAACCACACATAAGAAGCTATTGCAACACTTGAAGCATCAGGAACAGCAGTAAGAGTAACTGTAGTATTTGTACCCTCGCAGATTTCAGCCTTATCAGCGTTAGCTGTAATAACTGGGAGTTTCTGAACATTTACTGTATAAGTAGTAGAAGCAGAACATGTAGCAGCATCTGTTTCAGAGACTGTTACGATATACTCAGTATCTGCAGTTGGTTTGAATGTTGGAGCTGCATCAGTACTGATTACTACAGAAGGGTCTGAGCTAACAGCCCACTCATAAGCCAATGTAGAAGTTGAACCAGCACCACGAGTTACATTAGCAGTAAGAGTTACGTTAGAACCCTCACAGATTGCGTTGTCACCAGTAATTGTTACAGAAGGAAGTTCTGCGATATGGAGAGTATAAGTACCCTCATCGCTCTGGCAATCAGAACCTGACTTACTAATAACATGGTAAGTAGTCTCTACTGTAGGAACAGATGTGATTTGGAAAGTATTAGACTCATGGTCCTCAACTATTATATTAACACCATCAGTAACAGTGTACTTAAGACCAGACTTAAAGTTTGTAATTGTTACGTTTACTGGATCGGCATCACCATTACATACTGTAGGACGATCGAAAGAAAGAACTGGAGTTTCAGGTTTAGCGCTAACTTCGAGAGTACCACAAGCAGGGGCCAAAGTAGGACAACCGTTAACTGCCACAGCATTGTAGCAATAATCTGTATTAGCTGACCAAATCTTAGTTGCCTCATAAACACCTGGAGACACCATAGAGAAATCTGCAGGGCCACTAGCGAGAGTATACGAAGCAACAGGCTCCTCAGGAGTCATTGTCATTGTAACTGTTGTAGAGACGCCCTCACAAACGAATGCAGGATCGAAAGTGATTGTGAATACAGGACGCTTCTGAATCTCTACATTATGATCAGCAACTGCTGTCTCACAACCAGTTGACTCCTTAACCTTAACCGAATACTTAGTATCTGCTGTAGGATTTACTGTAAGAGTATTTGCAGTCTTACCAGAAATAACTACATCATTAGCATACCATACGTATGCGTTAGCAGCGAATGTACCGCCACTTCCAGCGACTGGATTAGCTGTAAGAGTAATAGACTCGCCCTCACAAATCTCATTATCGCCTGATATAGTAACAGTAGGGATATCATTAACTACGAGAGTAACCTGACCGACAACAGCTGACTCACAGTTAGTTGTCTTATTAACAGCCTTCACGTAGTAAGTCTTATTAGCCACGAGAGCAGAAGTCTCAGCGATAGGCAACTTGATTGAATTAGCTGCATTACCATCGTTAAGCGCTACTGTGCAAGCTGGATCAGAGTACCATAAGTACTTGAGAGCGGCATCTGGAGAAGACACAGCGAGAGTTACCTGCTTAACTGCATCACCCTTACAAATCTGAGCAGGAGAAGCTGTAGCAGTAGGAGTAGCAGGAAGTGGGTTAACCTTAATAGTTACAGAAGCAGGATCCTTAGACTGGCAAGTCTTATCTGTAACGGCAATATAAGTATAAGTAGTACTTGTTGACCAAGCCATAGAAGCCTTATACTCATTAGGGTTACCAGTTGCTACGAAGTCGGAAGCTGAGCCACCCGATACCCAAACATAATCAGAAGGCACAGGAGTACCAGCCTTAGGGAGCATAGTCATGATTACTTCAGTAACCTCGCCCTCACAAACCTCAGCAGGGACGGTCTTGATCGTAAATTCAGGCAACTGGTTAACATAAATAACTCGTTCTGCTGACGATACAGTACAACCCGTGACTGTCTGTTTGATTACAACGGAATATGGAGTAGTTACGGCAGGTGACACAGTAACATCCTGAGTCACAGCGCCATGAGACCATTTGAATGAGTAATCAGCGGCATTAGCGCCTGTACCGAGCTTAGCTTTAAGGAGAGTACTTTCGCCCACACAAATTTCGTCGTCATCTGTAACTACCTCTACTGTAGTGATTTCGTAGAAGTTGACATCAACAGTTTTTGATATTGTACAACCATTAGCATCCTTAACTACGACTGAGAATGTATGGAGACCAGGAGTAGAAGGATTAACCTCTATAGTTGCAGCAGTACCAGACAATTTATCAGAACCATCGTACCACTCGTAAGTCAAAGTCTTAGGAGAAACCTTAGAATTAGCTTTAACAGTGAGAGTTACAGGAGTTCCGAGACACTGATCTGTCTTAGAAGCTTTAAGAGATGTGATTTCTGGGAGAGGGTTTACTGTGAGAAGAAGCTCTTTTTCATCCTCACAACCATTTTCATCCTTAGCCTTAACTGTATAACTATAAGTAGTTTTCGCTGTAATACCAGAAGGAGATGTCACAGTGAAAGTATTATCCGATGTAGAGGCTATTGATGGAGCACCTGGAGTAGTAGAAGTGAATGAATAAGTGAGAACACGTGAGTCTCCGTTATTCATTTCCAGAGTCCAATCAGAACCTGAGCATGTTGCTTCAGCAGAAGGAGCAAAATCAGGAAGTGGGTTGATTGTTACTTTCTTAGATTGTGTAATTTCAGAAGAACAACCATTATTATCTTTAGCAGAGACTGTTACATCATACTCCTTATCGAGAATATATGAGTAAGTTGCACCCTCCTTTGTTTCCACTGTTGTTGCACCATCCTTACGAGTCCAAGTATAAGTAATAGGTTCTGCTTTAGCATATGAACCTACTAATACTGGCGACAAAGTAACCTCTGATTTATAACAAGCATTATCTGGCCCGTTTATCTTATCAATATCAGGGAGTTGATTAACTACAACCTTTACAACAATTGGATCAGAAGTACATGTCGTTTTTTCATTAGTAACCGACACTTTATATGAAGTAGTTGTCAAAGGCTTAGGGTCAATTGTTTTAGAGAATGTTGCCCCCTCCGAATCGTCAATATCAGTAATACCAGAAATCCAATTATATCTATATGTAGAACCCGATGGCTGCGATGAAGTATTATCAACTTTCAAATCAATGATTGCATCATCGTTCTTACATATTTTAATTTCATAATCTTCTGCAGACAAGACTGGAGCCTCAGCGACATGTACATCAACCTCACCGGCCTTGTATTCGCAACCATTTTGGTTCTTAATATACATTATATATGTATAGTCACCCTTTTCTACATGTGAATCAGTAACAGAGAATGAATTCTTATTACCGCCATCAGAAGTAGGGATATCTATAGCAGTCTCATCTAACTTGCCTTGAATCTTACGACGAAGTTGGTATGTATAATCAGCAACTACACCTTGTGTTGTAACACTTTGCATTGTAACAACAACATCATCATTCTCACAATGCTTTCCTTCTGCAGTTAAATCTACAGTAGCATCTTTTTCAAGAACGACTACAGAGAAATCAACAGTCTGACCTTCACACGCTTCAGGATTATTATCAGCATACTGATTTGTAACATCCTTAACCTTCAGTCTATAGTTGTATGTTGTATTCTTCTTGCTCTTTACTGTCAAACCTTCAAGAGTGTAACTAAAGTCTTGGAAATTATCCAAATAGTTATTTTCCCAAACCAAAGTCTCGCTAGCTCCTTCGACCAAATATAAGCCAGTCCATACTTCATAGTACTCGTAACCACTTCCTGTACCATTTTTGAAGAATTCAAATGCGACTTCTACATCATCTCCGTCGCAAACCTTAAGAGAGCTAACTGCTTGGGAATTGAGTGTTACCTTTGTTTTAACTGGAGCCTCATAATAGAAATTATACTGAGGAGTCATCTGTATTGATGGACAAACCTGTGCACCAGAAGCATCAGTAAAATACAAAGTTGTAAAAGGCATCAAAGCCCACAAGCGGCTCTTGCTGCCTGTAGACAGAGTAGTACTAGAATATGTCTTTGAATCTGTAGCAACCTCACCTCTATTTGTAATTTCCTCCGTACTAAAATAATCGAGTTCAGACAAACGCCAAGAATACTTAGCGAAGTACTTGTTATGATGGTAACTTTCCTCATCTCCAAAAGGATACTCAACATTAGCTATCTCTACACTAATAGGATCGCCTTCACACAAGTAATCTGTAAAATCCGAATAACTAGAGTCGAAAACATGAGCCGACGAAGCATCGATTGTTGAAACAGCACCAACAACATCGAAGTCGAAGTTCTCAATAAATGCAGGAGTAGCACCTCTCACAAAGTTAACTGCGACTCTAATCGTCTTACCATAATACTTTTCAGGAACAGCCTTCAACTTAAACGCCAACGCCTTAAGTTTCGTACCGTTAACCAAATCGGTTTCAACAATACCATTCTCACCACCAGCAATTATACACTCAGTAGTAATATCAGTTGGAACGCCATCGCTATCCAACACATATACCTTGGTACTGCCATAATCTACAATTTTACTACCCGCACTAGAATAATTATATGCGCTTCTAGCAGGGTTTATACTATGACCATCAGCAAACAATGATACCTGCTCCAAACCGACAGCACACTTCGTTTCAGTAACAGTAAAATTAAAAATGGTCTGAGCTGACGCAGAGAAAACGCCTACTATTCCCATAAAAGCGAATAGTGCAGCAACTGCAAATATTTTGATATTATTCCTCATAATATATTGTTATCTAGATACTTACCTTACTAATGGAGCCAGTTATGGCTATCCAAAAGCTACTATATGAACAACAAAATTACAAAGATTGTACCAAAGTGACAACTATTTTGTGCAGAAAAATCAAAAAAATATTTCAAGTAGTTATTATGTGGCTTTTTGAGGAGAGTCAATAAAAGCAACCATTTGAGGGGGGAAGGCAAACAAATGGGTCAAAAATTAAGATAGTCTTGCTTTATATTTTTTGAAATTGCGCAAGAATGGGAAACAATAAGGACACATATATATATATGAAAATAGAATATGATTAATGGTTGGCGGTTTTGTAAAGTCTGTCTATATAGTGATTATATAGTGTGTATATAGAGTGTATAGCGTTTGCTCGCAGTTTTTTATTATAATACCGGAGGGAAGAGGGTGTGCTATATATTATATAGTATCATTAAGAAGAGATTTATAGGGCAATAAAAAAAGGAACTACAGCGATGATGGCTATAGTTCCTCTATATAATATAGGTATTGGTTATCTATACCTTAAGCCTGAGCTTCCTTCTCTGTCTCCTCGCGAACGATACCGTGCTTTTGGAGGATATTGTACCAAGTGAAGAGGCGTTTGAGATCGGAGTTATAGATATGCTCCTTGTCCCAAGTAGGGAGGACGTTATCCATGTAATCCTTGAGTTCCTGTGCAGAAGCCTTCTTAGCATCGATGCACTGAGCACCCTTTGTGTACTTGAAGATGTTTGACATTACAGTAGAGAGGCGAACGTCGCCCTCTGTAGTATACATAGATATATCCTGAAGAGCGCTGATACGCTGAGCGCTTGTAACGTTTGTCTTCTTACCGTCTACGAGGTTCTCAACGATGAGGCTATTATTACCCTGTGAAAGCATCTTAAAGAGACCACCCTGGCCGCTTATTGATAGTATTCCTGTAAGCATAATTGTTGTTTATGTTTCTTTGTTGTAATTTTTGAAGTCGCAAAGATAGATATTTATATTTGATATGACAAAAAATAGAGGTACATCTTCGTGAGATGCACCTCTACCCTATGTTGTATATCCTCGTTATGAGGAAGATGAAACTACTTGAAAATCTTCTGAGCGAACTGGAAGATGCTCTCGCGCCATACAGGCCATGTGTGACCGCCAGGAGTCTCGAAGTACTCATACTTGATACCGATCTCGTCGAATTTCTTCATCATGATCTGGCAATTGTTGTATGCGATATCATCCTTGCCACCCATTGTGAGGTAGAACACCTTGAACTGCTTATTGTAAGCATCCTTCTCAGCAGCGAGCTTAGCGTAGTAAGCGTCGGTATTATTCTTCATGAATGGGTTATTGCCTGCCCACCAGCCAGAAGAGAAGACACCGATGTAAGAGAAATAGTCGCGATACTCAACAGCGAGGTTGAGAGTATGGATACCACCCATAGAGAGGCCCGAGATACCGCGGTGAGCAGCGTCGCCGATAACCTTGTAGTTTGCCTCGACTACTGGGATACACTCCTTGATGAGCTCCTCTGAGAAATTCTTGCAGTTGCCGTCGCACATAGCGATAATCATAGGCTCAGCCTTGCCAGCTGCGATAAGCTTGTCCATGATAATATCTGTACGACCCTGAGTAGACCAGCCACGCTCGTCCTCGCCGCCACCATGCTGGAGATAGAGAACTGGGTACTTCTTATCGGACTTCCAGTAACCAGCTGGGAGGTAGATATACATACGGCGCCAAGCCTGCTCGGTCTTAGAGTAGTAGCGACGCATAGTAACCTCGCCATGAGGAACAGCATCGGAAGGTTCGAATTTATCTACGCCAGCCTCGTAAGGGATCTCGATACAAGAAGAGACGCGGCTACAGCCATAGTAAGCCTCAGAACCTGGGTCGTTGACAGAAACACCATCTACGATGAGGAAGTAGTAGTTGATACCACGGAGTTGAGGAGGAACAGTAGCTGTCCATACGCCATCAGCATCCTTTTTCATATCATACTTAACACCACCGATATCGACCTTTACATCATTAGCCTGAGGTGCCTTGAGGCTAAACATTGCAGAACCATCCTGCTTAACCTTAGGGAACTGAGCACCGCGTACGTTGGTTGCTGCAGGAACCCACTCTCCGTCCTGTGCAGAAGCGCACAAAGCAGAGACAGCCATAAGAGCTGTGAAAATAAACTTTTTCATGTTATGTAGTAATTTTGGATTATTCGATTACGAAACCGCCACCGCTAAGCATCTCGACTCTCAAGACATCCTTCTTAAGCTTAAAGTCCTTCTTTACCAAAGCACCTGTCTTGACATCATCGCAATAGATAGTTGGCTTATCGCCTAGGTTAATATTAAATTCAGAGAAATTCTTAACATTAGGAACTACCATCTCCTTTTGAGCATTGATACCTACGATAGTCCACTTATCGCCAATACGACGAGCGAGGATAATGTACTTACCTGGATAACCATCGATGAAACGGACCTCGTCCCATACTGTATTAACCCTTTTCATAAACTCGATAGCCTCGGCAGGAGCATCGGTAAGATTATTAGGAGCCAATGCGAAATGCTGTACTGAGCTCTGGAAGAGGATTGCTGTAGCGAGGGCGAATGCATCTGTAGTACGACGGACGTTGCCAGTCTTATTATCGGCGTTCCAGAACTTATTAAGAGCACTACCGCCGAAATCCATTGAACCCACAGTATTACGAACGAATGGGTGGATAGTAGCGCAGAAAGCCTCGTTGTCGCAATCGTTCTGACCGAAGTGGAGATTCTCTGAAGCACGTACAGCCTCGGCAGCCACGAAGTTAGGATACATACGCTCCCAACCACGAGGGAGAGTACAGCCGTGGAAGATAATTTCGAGGCCATAATCATTAGCATCTGCGAGGATATCCTCATAAAGTTGCATAGAAAGTTGCTTATCGCCACCGAAGAAATCGATCTTAAGGCCGCGAACACCAATCTCGTTGAGCCACTTCATCTCCTGACGGCGCACGAGAGAGCGGTCCATGCAGAGGCGAGGAGACTGAGGAGCGTGGTTCCAGTAGCCATTAGAATTATACCACAAGAAGATACCTACACCCTTAGACTTAGCATAATCTACAAGTTCCTTCATACGGTCGCGACCAATCTGGACATCCCATAGAGCATCGATAAGAAGAGTCTCGTATCCCATAGCTGCAGAAAAATCGATATAACGCTTCTGCTCGTCGTAGTTACAGCTAGGATCCATACCGATGATCCAGCTCCAAGAACCGCGGCTAGCCTTATACTCCTGAGAAGCCTTATAAACAGGCTTTACGAGATCCCATGCGACAGTAGTCTCGACAATAGGCTTAAGAGTACTACCCAATGTGATAGTACGCCATGGAGTAGAAGTTGGGAGAGTTACACCTGGCTCTGGCTTACCATTGCCATTACACTCCTTATCGTTAGGGAAAGCTATAGCATACTTATTATCATTAATATTCTTCATGTGGCAACCACAGTAAGAACCATTTGTGCCAGTTTCGGAGATAAGGATCCAACCCTTATCGGCGTTACGGAAGAGGCAAGGGAAGACATAACCATCGCCCCAACCATTCTTACCCATCTCCTCATCAGGGGTATACCCCGTCTCGTAGCTAGGCGCTGTACCAGCGAAGCCCGTCATAGGAATCATCTGAGGGCAGAGGAATGTTGTACTTCCCTGAGCGATAACGAATTCCGTCTTCTCCTCGAGGACACGAGCTGCTAGAAGTTGGTCGCCATTAGGCCGTTGGATAGTATATCTGAAAGCCACATCAGAGTTAGAGACGCTAAATTCGAGATTGTACATTACTACATCCTTCTCGACCTCCTGCCAACGTTCGCGAACCTTGAACTTACCCATGACAGCTACTGTCATGCCATTAGCCTCGTAAGATACCGTACGCTGCTTGATAGTTGGAACAGTATAGTTATCAGACAATTTAGCATAAGTAACTTCGCCTATTGAGACGTTTTTAGAACAGTCAGCATAATCCATTACCAAACCGAGAGCAGATTTCTCGATGAACGAGGTGCCCTTATCAGATACGCTGTAATAGATTTGACCATCATTTTCTGAAACAGTAACAACGATTTCACCGTTTGGGCTTTTTACTGTATGATCAGAAGCGGCAAATGTCAAGACAGACATTGTGCATAATGCCAATAATGAAAGAAAATTTCTGAACATGCTTGTTTTTATCCTTTAGTTTTTGTGATCTATGAAAATTTGCGCGATACGCGGTACAAAGAAACGAAAAATAATTACTAATTCCTAATAAATGTAAAAAGTCGATACCAGTTAGCAGAAGAGTGTCGATATAGTTTGTGAGGCTATGCTGATATAAGGGAAGTATAAGGTTGCTCGCAATTTTTTATTTAACGACATGCTGACAAAAGAGATATAAGGCTAAAAATTGGCGGGGGCTGGGAATAAAAAAACGACCCTGCCTTCATACAGAAAGCAGGGTCGCTATAAATATCAGGCTATCATTACATGAGTGGACGCCATGGACGTCCCTTTGCACCATGTGAATTACCCTTAGACTTGGATGCGCTCTTGCGAGGGTGACGCCATGAATATACAGCACGAACACCTATATCGAAGATTCCGACGCTGCTAACATAGGAATCGGTAAGAGTATTTACGACTACAGATGCTGGAGTATTTGTGGAAGGATCGATAACTGAAGGATCGGCATCGGCGAAATGAGCGCCATTGCCCTTATAGTTATCAACCAGACCATAATCAACATATATTCCTGCACTAAGTCGATTACCCAGGAAGTCGAACTCATAGCCACCCTCCAATGCAAGACACAAGTTGAAGCCAGCAGCATCGAGCTTTGCCTTCATGCGAGTATCGTCGAGAGAGATCTTTCCAGTAACCAGCTCATCTGTCAATGAGACATCATAATCATCGAAAGTTGCTGTTACGGAATGATTACCCATCTTCTGTTCGTAACGAGAAACTGCTGGGATACCGACACGCAGACCGAGGTTAGCGAAAATATTCTTGTACCAAGCAGCAAACATTACAGGCAATTCCAAAGACATCTGGCGGTCGGTCTCCTTGACATTATCAGCCAAAACATGATAGGTAATACTACGGCCCTCAGAGTCGACTGTCTTATAAGTCAAATCGATAGGCATCGAAATTGAGTTCTGTTTATAACCTACAGAGAGACCTGTTCTGACGCCGAAGAAAGGCAATTTAGTATTGCGATGATGGAAATAGTAGTTGAAAACGCCATCTACTGCGCCATCGAAACCCTTGGTTCTATCGCTTTCCACGTCGGCCTTCTGCATCATAGAGCCGAAACCCACGCGCATACCTGCACCGATAGTCCACCAGCGGGAAGATACGCCATCACTGATTCGCTGTGCTACGGCACTGACACTTAGCAACGAGAGCAACAATACAATATATACTATCTTTTTCATCTCCAAAATCTTTTTCAAATTTCAACTATTCACCTATCTCTCTTATTTAACAATATACTTGACAGACCACTGCATTGTGCCCGACACGATCTTGACGATATAGACACCAGCGTTATCCTCGGCCTCGATTTGGTAAGTTGCAGAGCCATCAGTTCTGACAGACTTAACGAGGTTACCCATCATGTCGTAAACCATTACATCCGACTCACCTGTCAAGCCACTGATACGAAGAGTCTGACGGCGACTAGCGCGAGTTGGGTTAAGCATAACCTTGCTCTGAGTATCCTCACCGAATACGAAGACCTTGGTACGGAACAACTCACCGTCGACATCCACAACAGCATAATAGTTGCCAGAACCCACAAGGCTCTTTTCAGAAGTAAGGTAGAGACCGTGGCCAACAACCTCATCGTCTTCAATATCGAAATCGTCACATGGGTCATCCAACTCACCAATTACTCGATACCAAGTCACGTTAGAATCAGAAATTTCGAAACCAAGTTTCTTGAACTCTGACTTATCGACGAGAAGGATCCAGTCGTATACAGACTCTGCTGGAGCAAATCTGTAATAATCGCAAGCCTTTTCGAATGTTGCTACAACGATAACGTTGGCAGCATCCATTGTGATAATAGCAGAAAGTCGATCATCAGACATTTCCACCGAACCGTTGGAAACTGAAATCTCAGACAACTGATGATACTTATCAGGAGTTACGGTCACAAGAACCTGGTCGCCATAATGAGCTGTTGTAACACCCGAGATTGAACCATTAGCAGCCTCTGCATATACAATATTATATTCAATCTTGTCGAATACGACTGAGCCCTTAACATCGTGAGCAGGCATAGTAAATGTTGCGCTTGCAGATTCAGCATCTACAGAGAACTCAATATCATCAGACTTGATCTCCTTGAACTTATAGCCCTTAGCTGGGGAGAATTTAACTATCACGTCATCGCCATAAGCAGCGGACTCTGGCACTTCGACGCCGTTAGCATCGTTAGCGGTGAAGCTGATAGAGAAATCGGCCTTTTTGAACACTGGAACAATAGTTGCGTTTTCAGCAGCCATTGTCAACTTAGCAGTCAAGTTCTTCTTGTCGACATCAGAGATAGTAGCCTTCTGACCCTCAGCCACACCTACTGACACGAACTCGTAACCCTCGGCAGGCTTAATAACCAAATCTACGACATCGCCCACATTAGCCTCATTGACAGCAGGAACCACTGTTCCACCTTCAACGTCCTTAACAGAGATACCGTAACCCTCCTCACTAAACTTGACTGTGAGGACGACATCTGAGGCAGGCATTACAAACTTATTATCGGAAGAAAGAGCCTTAACCTCGCCATTGACATAGAAATTGAGGAAATGGAAGCCCTCGGCAGGTTGATATTTAACAGACACCTCGTCTCCGACGTGAGCTGTAGTCTTGCTTGCCGTGAGAGTACCGTTAGCTACTTCACCGATTGTAATGCTATAATCAATTGCCTTGAATGCGACAGAAATAACAATGTCGGAATTCAGCATTGTGTATGAATAGACATTATCATCAACCAGTTCCAAAATTTGATCATCCACGACAATAGATTCAAGTTCATATCCAGCATCTGGAGTAACAGTAATTTCTATTGTCTCCTGAGATTTAGCAGATGCAGGAGCAGAGACCTTACCATGATCAGCGCCCTCGACGGTAATCTTGTAAGACGCTTCTGCAAATGTTCCCACAACGACAACCACAGGCTCCTCGACTGTGATGACAACAGAACTCTTATCATCAGACAATTCGTATGAAGCGCCTGAAACCTCAAGAGGCTCGATGAGCATACTACCTATTTCTGGAACTATATCGATAGTCACCTTTTCATCGATGCCAGCCTCGGACACGTTACAGATTAACTTACCAGGTCCGTTTGAGTAAACAGATATAGGGTAAAGTTTTTTCTTGAATGTTGCATTAAGAGTAATATCAGATGCATCCATTGTAAGTACAGCAGTCTTTCCATCTTCTGCGAGAACGACATTAGCTGCAGGAGAAATAGTTGCTATCTCGTAATGAGCATCTGGAGTTATCTTCACTACAACGCTCTCGCCATAATGAGCTGTTGCTGGACCAGAAATAGTACCATGGGCTGACTCGTTGTATGTGATTACATAATCAACAGGCGCGAAAGTAGCGGTAATATCAGCTGACTTATCGCCCATTGTAAGCAATGCTGTACGACCATCAGGAGCTGCAACTACAGAACCTGAAGTAGTATTCAAGTCGCCAAGTCTATAACCCTTGTCGGCACTTATATTTAAAGTCACCATCTGCTGATAGTTGGCGCTTGATGGACCAGTAACCGAACCATGATCGACGCTCACATAATTAATATTGTAGTCGACAGCTTCGAAAACGGCTGTAAACTCAATTTCAGATGCAGGCATCTTAAATGCGGCAGACAAGCCATCGGCAGCAATTGTGACTGCAGAAGATGGCACAGATGTAAGAGACTTAATCTTATAACCCGTTTCAGGTTCGACTGTCAAATTGACATTCTCCTCATAGGTAGCAGTTGCTTGACCTGTTACCTTACCATTTGTGGAATCGAAGATAATAATTGGATAATTAATCTTCTTGAAATTGACAGTACCATTGACATTTGAAGCAGGCATAGAGAATTTAGCGTTTGACTTATCCTCTGCTACAACAACTGTAGAGACACCTGGAATCTCGATATTATCAAATTCATATCCAGTAGAAGGAGTGAATGTCACGGTAACCTCGTCGCCATAATTAGCCTTCTGGACATAATCCAACTTATTGCCATCATTAGCAGAGAAGGCGACTGTATAATCCACCTTCTTGAATTCAGGAGTAACAGTTGTATTATCAGCCGCCATTGTCAATATTGCCGACTTCTTATCAGATGCAATAGAAATAGAGCCCGTAGTAGACTTCACATCTACGAATTCATAACCTGTAGCTGCATCAATAGTCAAAGTAACCTTTTCATTTACGTTAACATCGTCATATTTATTGGCAGTTACCTTACCACCCTCTACATCTACGATAGTGATGCTGTAACCAGTAGCGCTAAATTTCACTGATATTGTAACATCCTTTGCAGGCATGACGAACTTATTGTCGGAAGACAACGCATAATTTTCGTCATTAACCGTAAATGCAGTGAAGTGGTATCCACTTGCTGGGGCATAAGAAACCGCGATTTCGTCACCGACATGTGCTGTTGTCTTATTGCCGACTACAGTCAATGTACCGTTTACGACATTACCGACAGAAATACTATAACTTATCTTCTCGAAGACTGGAGTAATTGACACTGCCTTAGCTGGCATTGTGAACGACGCTGTCTTTTTATCGTTCGAGATAGTTATCGAAGCATCAGCACATTCGAAAGACTTAATCTGCCATCCATCAATAGGATTAATGTTCAATGTAACGTTATCATTGTAATTTGCTGTAGCAACAGAAGTAACGTTACCGCCCTCTACATTATTAATAGTAATGTCGTAAGCAACCTTTTTGAACTCTGGAGTAACTACGACATCGCTTGCTGGCATAGTGAATGTAGCGGACTTGCGATCATCAGCCATTGTTACAGAAGCCTTATCGGTCTTAACAGATACGAATTCGTAACCAGTAGAAGGTGTGATGTTTGAGATTGTGACGGTAGAACCATACAATGCGCTCTGAGGTGCGGTTACTGAACCACCCTCGACATTGGCTAGGGTAACTTTGTAGCTCTTAGTCTTGAACGTTGCGAATATTGTCACACTTCTTGCAGGCATCTTGAACTTACCATCCTTGATGACTGTTCCATCGTTCAAAGTAAGCGAGCCAAGTTCAAAACCATCGGCTGGAGTTACCTTTACTATTATCTCCTCATCCATCTGAGCGCTTGTCTTAGATGGCTCGACGCGACCATTGCTGATATTTTCGTCGACACCGATAGTGTAAATCTTCTTCCTGAATGTTGCGCTTACGTTGACATCCGAGGCTGGCATAAAGAATGTTCCATTTGACAATTCTACATTTACGCCACCAGTTGTTGTTACCTTGAGAGGTTGGTCAATTTCGCAACCTTGATCAGGAGTAACAGTAACCTCAACAAGTTCGTTAACGATAGCTGTAGCTTTAACCTTAATAGAACCATTATCAGTATCCGCTACATTAATCTTATAGCCAGTTGCCTTAAATGACACACGTACTTTAACGTCGAAATCTGGCATTGTAAATGTACCATTGGTAACAGTTACATGTTTTTCAACACCACCCTCCACATAAGTGACTGAGATATCTGATACCTCATAGCCTACAGAAGGCAAGCAAGCAACCGTCACTGACGTGTTATATGTCGATGTTGTGATTTCCTTCTTAGCTGCGTCATTAGTCTCATAGACAGAAATTGTACCAGTCACAAGACTTGGGGTATTTGTTATTACCTCAGAGTCGACATAGAAATTTCTCTTTACGAATGTTGCAGTAAGAATAGTGTTCTCTGAAAGACGACCCATGACATATTCCGCCTCGACACTACCATCGCTCCACTTGCTCAACATACATCCCTTACGAGGCTCAGCCAAAGCGATAGGCACATTGCTACAATCCTGCTGTCTTGCCACTCTTACTGTACCAAGTTCTGCATTAGCAGTTACAACAGACAACATTGGACCCGAATAGTTTTCATCTATGTTTGTAAAATACTTACCATAGCCCTTGTTGGCATATGCGGTAACTTTGCCACAAGGCACGAGAAGTTGACCTACCGTTCCGAAAGCATTTGTTCCAAGATCAAATGGCACATCAGAAACACATATCACTGTTGTTATACCACTGCAAGCTTTGAAACCGTTGTCAGTAACTGATGTCACATCGAATCTACCTCCGCCATATTCAACCGATATTGGCAACTCTACTTCTCCAGATAGACTTGTATTAGCTGCTGCCACAGAAACAGTCTTACTTGGAGTCAAAGCTGTAATAGTGTATGTAAAGTTACCGATTGTAAATGTCTGACCGACGTAGAATTCTGCGACCTGAGCGTATGTTACTTTTACGGTAACATCGGATGCAGGCATTGAGAACTGATTTGTAGCGTAGTCATACGTTACGTCCTTGCCATCTTTGTCTGTAACAGATACAGATGCTAGAGAGTAACGTGGGTCGTCGCCACTATGAGTAACTTTTATGATTGCGCCATATGTAGCAGTTGTAGGAGTTACAGAAGCAGTACACTGACCCTCCTTAACCAAATTTACTTTGTAATTATTCTGTTCAAACACAGCACTTATTGTTACCTTACCTGCCTTCATGACGAATTTGTTATCAGCAGGGTTTGTAAGCTTTGTGCCATCGTGATAAGTAACTGTGAGAGACTTGAATGTATAACCTACAGATGCCTCAACCTTAGTTATTGTCACGGTTTGACCTACATTTGCTGTACTCTTATCAGTCTCTACAACGCCTCCCTTGATTTTAGAGTCGATGATGACATCATAATCAATTGCGTCACACTCTGCAGAAATCGTCACGTTTGATGCAGGCATAGTGAACTGGTTGGTTGTCTTATTGAAATCGACTGATGCATTGCCAGCATCTTTCACGTTAACTGCCTTCAACACATAACCATCTGAGATTTTAGTCTCGACTGTCAGAACATCATTAACATGAGCTGTGCTTACCGTTTTAGTACCATTCTTTACCGTAATGGTTGCATATGCAGTATTGACAGCTGTGATAGTGTAATCCGACGCGGTAAAAGATGCCTTGAGAGACACATTCGATGTTACATTGGCAATAGTACGTGGATTTGAAGTATTACCATCGCTCCACTTACTGAACACGTAGCCCTCGTTGGCTGTTGCCTTAATTTCAGCAGAATGGTCATCACAATCAGGATCCTTTAGGACTTCGACGCTTCCATTACCATCTGATGTTAGAGTGACACCAAATTCATATGGAGTGATGCTCTCTATCGTATTAGACGTATAACCTGCATCTTTATATGTCTGAGCATATCCACAAGGCACCTTCACTACGATCTCTGAATCGAAAACATTAGTACCAAGAGTTGGAGGCGTTGTTCTATCAACAACGACACTTGTAATACCCGTACCCTGGAATCCCTTAGTTGTGAATGCGGTAATAGTGTAATCAATCTTGCGATAAGTAACCTTATCCAATATTGTCTGCTCACCAGATACTGAAGCATCCTTAGCAGCAACAGACACTGTATTAGGCTCAAGTGACAATACTGTGTATGTGAAGTTTCCTACAGTAAAAGTACCACCTACTTGGACTCTATAGTCGATTGGCTCGAATGCCACGGTAACTGTTATGTCACTAGCTGGCATGCTGAATCGATTTTCGTCATCAAGTATACATGGCTCACCATTTGATTTAGTAACGCTTACCGACACAGGCTCATAATCTGCATCAGGAGTGCATACAACCCTCAGCAGCTTACTTGGCAACGATTTACTTATTCCCGTCTCGGTAGCATCTTCTGTCTTTATAACTTTAGCCTTACCATGAGTAGAACTTACAACTGTTATCTCATATTGTATCAATTCGCATTCAACAGATATTTCTACATCAGATGCAGGCATCTTGAATGCATATACATTTTCACCCTTGGCAGTTAGCATACAGTTTGTCTCCTTTGTCAGGTCCTTAACGATAACTTTGGTTATCTTGTATCCCGAAAAAGGAGTTACTGTAAACTCAACATCATCATTATAGTAGTACGCTTTATTTCTTTCATACGACAACACAAAAGGATCTTCATCCTCCGCAGTATCATAAATTGCGTATGTTTGGCGATAGAAGAACGCCGTCCATGTCACACTCTTAGAGAGATAACCTAGGTTCTTTGGATTTTCTGGAGCGTCTTGTGTCGTTCCATCTGTCCAATATTGAAGTACCACACCAGGCTTAGGGAAAGCAGTGATCTCCGTTGGGTGATTACAATCCTGTTCCTGGGTAATTTCTACAGTGCCGAGTTCTTCGTCATTACTCAAGACCTCAAGGTCGAACAAAGGTTTCTCATAAAAGTCATCTATGGTGAAGAACTTTTTATAATATTGTGCCTGCTCATATATAGGTTTTACACTACAAGGCACAAGTACTTCCACACGTTCACCTTCTAAACGTGAAATCACTGTCTCATCAAAACTATCTGGCTGAATGATAGGAGGAGTAGCTCTTCTTATCTTGATTGTCTTCAAGCCTGGACAATTGAAGAAGTTCTGGTAACCGAATGTACTTACATTAGCACCTAATTCTACATAGTTCAATTTAGTACAACCCTCGAAATCTCGACCATTCATCTTTTCCAAGCTCTTTGGTAGAGTAATAGACTCCAGTGCTGTACAGCCATAGAAATCGTTCTCACCCATTGACTTCAATGTCGATGAGTTTGGGAAGTTAACTTTTTTCAGTGAAGTACATCCACTAAAAGTACTTCCGCCGGTCGATGTTACTGTTCTTGGGAAATCAAATTCTTGCAAACTTTTACAGTTTATGAATGAACCCCAACCAAATGATGTAAAGCCAGTAGTCTTAATTGTTATTTTTTCTAATGATGAACATCCACTACACAATTCACCCGTAGCCATTGACGTGATGTTCTCTGGCAAGTACAACTCTTTGAGCTTTGAGCATCCACTGAACGTATAGCTACCCGACAAAGTAGTCAGAGCTCCGCCTCCATTAGTTCCTTTACCTTGTTTAAGATCAATTTCTACAAGATTTTTATTATTTTTGAATGCGCCTCCTCGTATATTCTTAACTGTCTCTGGCAATGTGTACGACGGCTTATCACTACCTGGCAATCTCATTACGAGTGTAACTTTCTCTCCGTTACTCAACAGATATACTGCATCATCTTCGGGAGAAGCGTAAATAGTATTATTACCAATCGCAATAACAGTCTTAAGTTTATCACAAAAGTTAAAGGCGAGGTTACCTATTTCATTTGTATTTGAAGCGAATGTTATCTTTTCAAGTTTTTCAGATTTATAGAATCCATAATCACCAATTTTTTCTACGCCATTATTCCCACTCTCGATATCACTTGCGAAAATAACTTCCGTACTCTTAATAGGAGAACAAGCGTAGTTCTTAATTACCGTTACGTCTGCAGGAATTGTCAATACAGATGTTTCAGAGGTCTTTCCAGCAGGCACACAATACAAATCGCTACCTGCAACAATCGTTGTCTTGCCATCAACTACTTCTTGTTTACTATTTCTCAAAAAACCATTCTCATCAACAATAAATTTCTTGTTATCCGGATCAACGGTTATATTAGTCAATTTACTACATAAATAGAACGGATTATTATCCATCGTCTCCACAGACTTTGGTATTGTTATCGACACCAAATTTGAACAACTTTCAAAAGCAACAGATTTGATTGTCTTTACGCTCGCTGGTATAGTTACATTCTTCAAGCCCGAGCACCCCCAAAAAGCGTGATCATTAATCACCGTTACCTTATCTGGAATTACAACATTGTCCAAAGCATAGCAATAACGGAACATGCTACTTGTGAGGCAAACAAGATTTGCCGGCAGCTTTACTGTTTTTAGATAATTATAGCATCTGTAAAAACAAGCGCTACCTATATAATATATTTCATCAGGCAATTCTACCACATCAAGGGCCTCACACCAGTCGAAGGCATTATTACCTATATAATTAACTTTATTCGGAGATTCAAATGTTATACTCTTTTGATCTCCTTGCGTCTTAATATTATTACATCTATAGAAAGCATATTTTCCTATAGAAGTAATACCACTCTTAATAACTACGCGTTTGATTTTAGTTCTATATTCATACCAAGGCGCAACCGCTGTGGTTGAAAAATCTGGCATAGGGCAAACTTTCGTATCAACTTTATCTACTTTCACTGTAGCATAAGTTGAAGGCGAAATTGTAAGCACTCCATTCTCGTCAATCACCCAACTTATGGATGCAGCCGAAGTTGTAGTTGTGCTCACACTCGAAGCGCCAGCAGGAGGCGTCGTCGTAACATACGTACCACTTTTTGAACTTATTGTTCCACTTGCGATATCAGCTGCATTTGCTGTCGACACTAGGCTAATCATTCCCAAAAGGAGCAAAAAACAACTGAGGAATTTGTTTCTCATATAATAATATTTATTGTTGCACAATTGTACAAATACGTATAGTCTATGCGTACCCGGTGCAAAGTTACGCATAATTCATTAACTATTGTAACAAAAACGATAAAAAAACAACATTCTATTAACACAAGATAGAATACAACCCCACATAATAAGATATCTATGGACACATAGTATTGAGTCTATAATAACTAGACATGGCTATATTATAGGCATAGTTAAGCGCGAGGAATATAAATGCGAATATAAATTATAAAATATTTATGAACACAGGAGAGATAATGAATGAGCACACAAAATAGAAGGGAGAGCGACATACGCCCAATTATAGGCCCGCTTTTTTTGTTGGTGTTTATTAAATAGTATATATTTGCATTTAGTTAGAAACACAAACATATTTTCACATAGCTGATATAATGAGTACAGTAAATGAAAAAGGCAACACGGCTTATCTTACTGGTATAGTTGTTGTTGCGGTATTAGGTGGCCTTTTGTTTGGCTACGATACTGCGGTTATTTCCGGTGCTGAGAAAGGTCTTCAGGCGTTCTTTATGGGAGCACAAGACTTTGTGTATACAGACTTCTGGCACGGATTCACTAGTTCGAGTGCACTTATCGGATGTATTATTGGTAGTGCTATTTCGGGTATTTTGGCATCAAACTGGGGTCGTAAGAAATCCCTCATTTTTGCAGGTGTGATGTTTTTCATCTCTGCGTGGGGTTCTATGTGTCCAGAGACAATGATTCTCCCAGAGGGTCAGCCAGACATGACACTTTTGATTGTTTTCAACATTTACCGAGTAATTGGTGGTGTAGGTGTAGGCTTGGCGTCGGCAGTTTGTCCTATGTACATTGGTGAGGTTGCGCCAAGCAACATTCGTGGTATGCTTGTAAGTTGGAACCAGTTTGCCATTATTTTTGGTCAGCTTGTAGTATACTTTGTCAATTTCTTCATTCTTGGTGACCATGTTGCTCCTGCAATTGAGAGCATTGGTGATGGCATCAACAAGATTTTGAATGGTGCTGAGGCAAGTTGGGCTATTGAGAACGGATGGAGATACATGTTTGGTTCCGAGATGGTTCCTGCGGGTCTTTTTGCAATTTTGATTTGTTTTGTACCTGAGACTCCACGTTATCTTGCATCTATTGGTGAGGACAGCAAAGCAGAGTCGATTCTTGCTAAGATTAATGGTGCGAGCAAGGCCAAGAGCATTCTAGCAGAGATTAAGGAGACAATGACAGTTAAGACAGAGCCACTTCTCACATACGGTCTTCTCTGCATCTTCGTAGGCATCATGCTTTCTGTATTCCAGCAGGCTGTTGGTATCAACGCTGTTCTATATTTTGCTCCACGTATTTATGGTGCTATGGGTTTTGACGATCCAATGGTACTTACAGTATTCAATGGTATTGTAAACCTTGCATTCACATGTATTGCAATATTCACTGTTGAGAAACTTGGCAGAAAGCCACTCCTTATTACAGGTTCACTTGGCATGGCACTTGGTGCTATAGGTGTTGCTTGCACATTTGAGGGTGCTATTGCCAACGATGCTACGATGCAGTTGCTCTGTATGATTTCGCTCATGATCTACTCGGCAAGCTTCATGTTCTCATGGGGTCCAATTTGCTGGGTACTTATTGCTGAGGTATTCCCTAACACAATCCGTGGTGGTGCTGTTGCTATAGCAGTAGCATTCCAGTGGATTTTCAACTGGATTGTTTCTACATCATTCGTTCCTATGGCAAACAGCCTTGGCTACTGGTTTGTATATGCTCTATATGGTGTTATCTGTATTATTGCAGCAGTATTTGTTTGGAAGTTGGTTCCAGAGACAAAGGGTAAAACACTTGAGGATATGACAAAGTTGTGGAAAAAGAAGTAAATTTGCATATCGTTTAGATAAATGAGGCGTCCTTCTAAACGGGACGCCTTTTTTATTTGCTCACTTGGAAAAGATATGAATTACAATCTTATAGTAATACTTGGACCTACGGCATGTGGGAAGACCACGTTTGCGGCACATTTGGCGAAAGAGATGGGAAATGCTGAGATTATTTCTGCAGACTCACGTCAGGTTTACCGAGGAATGTCCATAGGCACGGGCAAGGACCTAGTAGATTATGAGGTTGACGGAGTTCAGATACCCTATCATCTGATAGACATCTGTGATGCAGGAGAAAAATACAATGTATATAGGTATCAGAATGATTTTTTTGAGGCATTTGAAAATATAAGGTCGCGAGGCAAGATGCCCATAATGTGTGGCGGCACGGGACTATATATCGAATCGGTACTTAAGGGGTACAGGATGATAAATGTTCCGCCAGACCATGATTTGAGAGCAAGACTTGAGGGAAAGAGTCTCTCTGAATTAGAAGAGATACTCAAAGGATACAGGCAATTGCACAATTCGACCGACACCGACACCTGTCAGCGTGCTATCAGAGCCATAGAGATAGAGGAATACTACAGAACCCACGGAGAGATAGAGGACTCTCCCCTACCCGAGCTTAGGCCGCTTGTAATAGGCCTTGACATAGAGAGAAACGCGAGAAGAGAGAAGATTTCATCAAGACTCGAGGCTCGTGTCAGGGAGGGAATGATAGCCGAGATTAAAAGCCTGCTCGACAGCGGCGTAAAGGCTGAGGACCTCATCTACTATGGCTTGGAGTATAAATTTGTAACCCAGCACGTAATCGGCGAGTTGTCTTTCGATGAGATGATAGAGCAACTTGAGATTGCGATACATCAGTTTGCCAAGAGGCAGATGACGTGGTTCAGGGGAATGGAGAAGAGAGGAACACATATTGAATGGATTGACGCGCTGAAGGGGATGGACGAGAAGGTTGGAATAGCGATGAAGATGATCACTAAGAATTGATATATACATTATCATGTCTATAAAAGAGTTTTTGGATAAGCATATAGCATTCCGCGATGTCAACATGTGGACAGCAGGCGTGATATACGGAATAGCTGTTTACCTTATCCTTGTCATATTGCAACCCTTTGGCATATCTATGCTTGGCAATGAAAGATTCATCAAGATGCTGCCGTTTCCCTTTGTAACATTAATAGGTTTTGTAGCTCCTTGGTATATCATACCACTTTTCAAAAAGGATTTCTTCTACGTAAAAGATTGGACCCGCAGAAGGTTTGCCTTACTGACTCTGATGATTTTGTCTATTATTGCGATTGGCAATATGATTGTCTTCGTTGAGGTCCTCGGAGCACCAGTCAACCTGGAGGTAGCATGGATAGCTCTATGGCAAACGGTTGCTATCGGGATCCTGATTTTCGGCTTGGTCCTTTTCCTTCCAGAAAAGAAGAGACGTGAGGAGAAACCGCAGGAGAAGGTACAGGAGGTCGTACTGAGGGGCGCCGGAAAGGATGAGGAGATAACAATCATGCTCGACAAGCTGCTGTACGTGGAGTCGTCGCGTAACAACTGTAATATAGTGACAACAGATAGCGAGACACAGATTCGCTCTACAATGATAGCCATAGAAGAGGCTTTGGCGGAGTTTAAGGAGATGAAGAAATGCCACAGGGCCTACCTGGTGAATACAACCAATATAGTAACGATGGATGGCAATAGCACATCGGGCTATAAACTGATTATGAAAGGTGGAATGCTCACCGTTCCTGTATCAAGACAATACGTAAAGGATATGCTGGCCTTGCAATAAGTTTCTTGCTAAGCCGAATAGATATAATAGCATCCCCATAGGCTTAAATGGTCTATGGGGATGCAAAATTTTCCCTGTTAATTGTTGTTGCGCGGAGTTATTTGTGCTAGACACCTTTTGCCCTTCGAATAAAAAAACTCTAGGGGGGGTGTTGCTTGAGACTTTGCTGCTACTGCCTCTACTAATTGTGTCTTGTTCATGTTAAATATTATTAGTGCTTAATATGTTTTGCCAAACCGTAAACATATTTGCGAAATCCTGGTTGATATGCAAGGATGCTGTCAAACCAGCCGAGGTGTTTATTGACGGTTCTGACCACCATGCCCACATATACCATGGCAAAGAGCGTTCCCGCGCCTACAATCTGCCACTGCCATGAGCCGAGCAGAATGAAGCAAAGGATGACGGCCATGATAACGAGAGAAGTGTCAACCCTTATCTTCGCCTTGGGGAACTCAAGTCCTGTGACCTTGTGAATGGCTATCGTAATACCTTCTCCTGGCATGGTCACAGAACCACATTTCACCTCCATAGCAATACCAATGCCGAGTATGGTGCAACCAGATGCCTGTACCAACGCATTTACAATCAGGTTATCCGACAACAACCATTCTGTCAGATACATATTCAAGTCGATGAGCATCCCGAAGAAGAAGCCAATGACAAGTTGAAAAAGCTGTACCCACTCGAAATCACGTCGCAATATCAGTATCTGAGCCACAACAAATATGGCGTTCATCATTATGGTGTATGTGCCAATAGTCCATGAGGGAACTTCCTCCATGAACTCTCCTGCACATGCCATGACGTATGGAATGGTAGAGATAACGCTACTGCCTAGCTGACTTCTGACACACACCGCCACTCCCAGCGTCATTACGTAGAGTGACGCCAACAGCAGAATATGTTGCCAAATGAATGATACAATTCTATTCTTCATTATTTTATTATTCACAATTTCCGCAGTTGGAACCGCTCGGCGACGTAGGAGACGCTTGGCTCGTCCAAGAACCGTTGCAGGTCATTCTGCTGCCACATGTTTTACAATGTTCTCTGAAGAAAGGGCTGTAAGCTTCTATATCAAAGAATCCTGGTTCAGGGTTCGTGAGTTTGAAGTCAATGTCCTTTCCCTTGTAACTCAATCCCGATTTGTAGGCTTGGAGCGACTGAGTACGTTTCTCGGGAATGCGATATGTTTTGCCTTCCTTTACGAAGACCGTTCCTGTCTCGATGAAGTCAAAGGTTACGTCATATTTGCGGCATTGGTCGCTCAGTTTCTTTACCCATTCATAGTGACATGGACGTGCGCCGTCGTAGTTCTCGCCACCACAGAGCACTTCCTCTACCTGACCTGTCGCAAGATACTGTTCTACATCAACTTCTCCAATGAAAGGAGCTGCCATGAAACCCTTGTGCTTGGCTGGTATATCTAGCAGGATAGGCAGTCGTTCATCGGCACGCTGCTGATTCTCGGTTGTGACTTGTAGTAGAACATTCTCGTAACCATCACCCCAATCCTTAGGCAGACAGTCCTTGATTCTGCTTGCTCTTTTGGTGAGCAATCGGAAAACGATGTCGGGTCGTTGACGTATGATTCTCCAAGCTTCATCGCGCCATTCGTCAGCTTCCTCTACAAAGAAATCTGTCGAAAGACCTACATAGAGTTGCATCCCTGAGGGTAGTTTGAACCTACCGTCACGTCGCCTCTGCACAGGGAGATTGAAGTTCTCTGTGCGATAGACCTTTGAGGTGTCAATGCCACGTTTCCCATCCAGGAAATACATGTAGCAATGCTGACAGCCCTCGCTGACCTTATGGCAACCGTGCCAGGGATTCCAGATGATCATTTATGTGCGTTCTTTTTGAACCACCACCAACGTTTGATGATGTGTCCGATGCAGATGGCTAAAAAGACGAAACCAATTTTTCCGTGAATAGCGCCTATAATGCTATGGTTCATTGATGCAACATTGTGCAAGAGCGAAACGATACCGCTGACAAGCATAAGCACAAAGAATGCACACAGAAACTTTGTCGGTTTGTTCTTCAGTTTCTTTATCTTTTGCTGCCAGTTCTGCCACCCAAAGTGCAAATACAGGTGAGTAAGGAGCAATACAATCATCACCGAACCTAATATGGCGTGAATAGCCATGTATTCAGCAAATCCAAAATTCGCTAATGGCTTTCCTCCGCATACTTCCATCTGGATAGAGGAGATGAGCATCGGCAGGGCGACAAGCAACAAAGTAATGTTGCAGATTTTTAGTTTATTGGCTTTGGTCATAATTTTAGACGTTCTTAATAAATTTTGCAGGTACACCACATGTTACTTCTTTTGCTTTCGATGTTCCCGAACATGCCATTGACACCAAAGCAGTCATGGCTGTAAGGATGATTGTCAGATACTATTTTATGTCGTCCAAAAATTATTGTTCTGGTTTCAAAGACCCATAGAAATAGCTTGCTGTAGCTCCACCATCCATGAGGAAATCGGAACCCGTA
>JAKSLE010000015.1 GCA_024401365.1 Bacteroidales bacterium
TCTCGTACGCCGGTTTTCAAGACCGGTGCAATCGACCACTCTGCCATCTCTCCAAATGTCTTTCATCCAACTGGATTAATCATCCCCTTCAGATTGACGATGCAAAATTAGAAGTCTTTTTCGTTTCTACCAAATATTCAATGCACTTTTTTGACAAAAAATATCGTCAATTTTCCTTCACTATTGTGTATCAACATATTATAGTTTGTCTCCCAACGACAATATGGCTGGTACAACATAGTCCCTAATGGTCTTTTCGTCCGGAAAATGACTCCCAGGTATCATCCTGCGCCTCTTATACCGCTTCTTGAACCTGTGCGCAGAGAGCCTTGTCAATATATCTCGCTTGCCAAATAACCCTATGGTATTCTCTAGTTCTTTTTCTGTAATGCCGTCAAATTCTATGGCTTCCATGGCTTTATATATCTTGCAGTCTTCTGTAGTAAACCTAAACTGCGTCAGCCCATCGTCCCTCATATCTTTGTATCGCATGTCAAATCTGCATAAATAACCGTAAGACATACCTAGACTCGGATTCAACAACACCTTGGGCATCTCTCTGTATTTTTGCGCCATAAAGCCCCCAAGCGAATGCCCCACAAGTATATCTATCTTATTTTCTTCTATACACTTGTCTATAATCTTGAAACTCTCATTGGGATCTATCAATAGGTCTGGCGAGTATAATGTATACCCCTCCGGAAGATATTTGCGTATATCACTGGCTAGCCTCGAACGCGCACCTTCTGCCATGCCATGCATAAACAAAACGTTGATCATAGACTATTGCTCTACTTTGAAGTATAGTTTGTAGAAATTCAAGTCTTTGTCTTCGTCAAAGCCTTTCTCCATATAATACCTACCGCCATGCACATACACGTGGAAGTTCTTGTCAAGCTTCAATATACTCTTGAAGTTCTTCTTCTCCCCTTTTACCGCATCTTTTGATATGTGGAATGTCTCTGGTAATGGCTGGGGCAACTCGTGCTCTACCTCATACCTCTCTTTGTAGTCGTTGAAGGCTTCTATTATATCTGGCTCTGCCATAACATTATTGGCAAAGTCTTGGTGCGAGAAGTCTGGCGTATTCTCAAAGAAACTCATCGTTCTGTTGACCATGTCCATCTGGTCTACCTTGGTAAAATGATTTTCATCGTTGAATACGTCTTTCACAAACCCTCTACACATCTGCATGTAGTTGTCCGTGAAATAGTAATTGTCTTCTCTTGGCTGTAATCCTAAAAAATCTTCTACCCAGAAGTGAGCCTCTTGTCCTTTATTTATATTGTCTACAGCACAAATCCTGTACCCGCCTTCTTGCTCTATATTGAATACTATGCAACCTTTGTCTATCTTTTTTATGCTGATGCCTTCTTGCGCTTTCAACTGTATCTCACTGTCTAGACCAAAATTTACCCGGATAAAGGTCTCCTTATTCTCACTCTTGAAAATACCTATGGCATCACAAATCTCACCATCAACTACCACATCCGTAAAGTGTACCACGTATATCTCCCCTCCCCTGATATTGGGATGGTTCGAACACTCAAATAGCCTGCTGGCTATAGCTACCGATGCATTGTAAAACTTCGTGCCGTCCCCAAAAACACTCTCACAGATCTCTTTTACTGGTGGAAGGTCTGTAACATTGGCTACTTCCCCAAAGGTGTAGTAGGCTTCTGTCTTGAATGACTTGAAAAAGAATGTCTTCAAAACCTCCGACATCAATTCTTCGTCAGCCCCTACGTCTACTGGTCTCTTGGCAACTCGCAACACACCCCCAGAGGCCTTGGCTCCCATTTGATGTACTACTAGTCCCGATATCTTGGCATTCGAACTCTCTATCATATCTATACTTGTCTTTTCGCCTTACTCTTGCTTCTTCTGCTCTGCTGCAGCTTCTTGCTGCTGTCGCTGCATCTGCATCTGATATATCTGCACAAGTTCCGTAGGTAATGGCTTGTTCAATAGCAATACTGCTACATTTATGGCTAGTCGCTCATAATACATAAAACCGCCCAACATGTTAGGCTGTCCTTCTTGTGGAACGAATAGCAACGATGGTATGCTCCTTATACCAAATGCCTGTGATACCTCGGGCTCTTTGTCTACATCTATCCTGTATACATCTATCGCCCCTTCGTATGTCTGCGCAATGGCTTCTACTATAGGCGACAATGCCTTGCATGGCCCACACCAAGTAGCATAAAAGTCTACTAACACTGGCTTCGTGCCGTTAAACTTATATTCCGACTTTGTATAATCAAATACTTTGGCCTTGAATTCTTCCGAGGTCATGTTATGTACATACTCCTTCTGCTCCTGAGCATAGGAACAGATAATGGCTACTACCGCCAATAGCATTGTGGTCAATATTCGCTTCATCGTCTTCGTTATTTAACGTTATCTAATGCCTCACTGATCTTCTGCTGCGTCTGCGAAAGATAGGCTTCACAATCAGTGAGCAACTTGGTCGCCTTAGTAACATCACTAAGCAACTCGTCCATCGAAGCCACATCTTCGGGCTTCTGCAACTTCTGGAGTATCTCTTCTACTTCAGATATCGCTTTATCGTATGAGAAAACGTCTTGTTCCTCTGTCTCTTTTTTCTTTGCCATCTCGCGTCTGTATTTTATTCCCCTCTTGGAAGGGTGAGAACTGCCGTAGTACCCACTCCCTTTGTACTCTTTATATCTATCTCTCCCCCATTGGCTTCTGCCAACGTCTGCGAAATGTACAGTCCAAGTCCCGTACCTTTCTCTTTCTTCGTTCCTATAATCGGATCTATCTGTCGCTTAGCCCTTATCTCTGCTAGGCGCGCCTCATCCATACCTATTCCAGTGTCTTCTACTACAATGGATACCGTAGAGTTGCTGTTGACAACTGTCAACGATACACTGCCTCCTTGATGCGTAAAAGTAATCGCATTGGATACCAAATTACGCAATATAGTGTCAAAGTGACTCTCATTGGCTACCACATTCACAGCATCGTCCAAATCTACACTGAATTGTATATTCTTCGATTCTGCCAACATCTGGAATACCTCTACTATCCTCTCAACATGAAAGGCTACATTCAATACGCTCTTCTCTATCTCTTTCTCTCCGCCAATTTGCGACCAGGCTAGTACATTACCCAACATCAAGTATAGCTGCTGCGATGAGTTGTACATCGAGCGACTGTAATTTATCAACTCTTTATTCTGCGAATTTATAGCATATTGCATCTGCAATTCAGCAAAACATATCAATTGGTTGAATGGCGTCACAAATTCTTGGGCAGCGTACGATAATACCCTTTGCCTTTCGTCATTCTCTACATTGAGCATCTTCATACGCCTTTTCTTCCTCAAGTTGAGCAGCAATAACCATATTACTACTCCTATAAGGAACAACAACGACAATCCCACATAATAGGCCCTTGTACTGGATTTCTGACTTCTCATCCTCTCCCCATCAAGGTCTATCTCTAACTTTTCTACCTTGTCCTTGAGCTTTATCTCATTCTCTATGCTCTTGGAGGTCGACATAGGATTTGGCGTGTTCATCAATACATTGATAAACTTCTTGTTCTCTTCATGGTTGAAGTATACATGCTGCTCTAATGACTTATAGGCATTCTGATAATCGCCAACACTCGCATATAACTCCGACCTGACCGAATATACTTTTTGAAGTAGTGTATTGTTGTTCGCCCGCTCTCCAAACATCTGTGCAGTATCCAAAAGCGCTATCGCCTCTTTTACATCTCCTCCCCTAACCAATGTTTGCGCTATGTCTGTATAAAGGGTCGACTTGAACGAATAGTACTTCGTCTTATCCATCAATTCCCTCGAATGTTGAAGGCTCTTAATGGATTTGACATAGTCCCCCATCCTGAAGTATACCTTGCCTATACCATCGTATATATACATCATCACGACTGTGTCGCTCTGTATAAAGTCCCTCTGCATCAACTGGTCATAGAGCTTCAACGACTCTTGATGCATACCGTTGTCTCCATATACCAACACTAGCCTGTCTGTCGCATTCCAGGCATCTGTAACATTCTTGGCCATCGAAATGGCTTGCTTGTATATGTCTATTGCTTTCGCCTGGTCTCCCGACTGAACAAAAGCATCTCCGATAGGTAGCAACTTGGCGGTCTCGGAATCACGCAATTGCCCCACCGCACTTCCAAGTATAGTGCAGAGGAGTAGCATGACCAAAACTACCTTTTCTATCTTATTTCCTAGTATATTCATCAATCTAATCTCAATATTGCTCTTTCTTGTAGCTCTTCACATGCCTGTCAGCCTTCTGCGAGTATAAATCGTGAAGATTTATTATAATGCCGGTCTCTTCTACATCGCCAAACTCATCATTTATCGCAGTGCCAAATACCTTCATAGATGGCGAAAGTGTCATGTAGGCATTTACCAATGGAGGAATATTCTCACCTAGCTCCCTCACTTTTCTTACAAGTATCTTGTAGTCTTCTTGAAAGGAACCGCCATTGAATACCTCTTCACACTCTTCGTCCGAAATACCAATAAGTATCGGCTTGTACGGATATACAAGATTATCCTTGTCCCTGAAATACTTCCTCCAGAAGCCTAAAATATAGTTCCTTGCCTTCTGATTGAAGTGCGTGTACATCGTTACTTTGCCAAAAAAGTATTGCATGTCTGGATTGTCCACTACTAGCGAACCTAATCCATCCCAGAGATTGTCAAGCGCAAACAGACTCTTGGCTCCCATCTTGCTGCTCTGATACATAGGCTGCACAAACGAACGACCAAGTTCTATCATCTTGGGGAAGTATTCTTTTATGAATTTGTCCGAGAAATGAAACATGTGACTGGTAGCCAGATATTTCGTACCTTCCTGACTCTGTGGTAAATGCTTACATAGTATGTACCTGTACCCACCAAGTATCTCTTTGTCTTGTGGATCCCAAACTATCAACTGCCTGAACGGTATATCCGCTAGGTCCCACTGATCTATATCTACCTCTTCGCCAGTACCGCCTCCAGCCATCCTGAAAGCCATCTCTCTGAGACGTCCGACTTCTCGCATGAGTGCAGGACACTCGTGCGCACTAAAGTCAAATATGATGTTCCCTCCCTTGTTCGTCGTACGCACAAATCGCTCCTTGGTGAGCTCTGCTTCCAACTCTTCTCTAGGGACAGGTTGTATAATAGGCTTCATATACCATTACGTATTTTTGCAAATATAAACACTTCTAGGCTAAAGTGTATACCATTTGACGCAATTCTTGAGCTACATCGTATGGTTTTCTGCCTTCAAAGCTAGTATATGAGATGGGCGAACCAAACTTAATGTCTATACTGTGCCCCTTTTGCTTGTACATCTCATCTACCAGATAGAGCATCTCTATATTTACCTTTATACCTAGCGCTCGCCTTATCTTGCTGAGATTGTAGAAGAAATTACTGTTCCTTCCCGATATATAAAGGGGCACAATGTCTCTCTTGGTCTGCACAGCCTTGGCTACAACACTTTTCTTCCACTCTAAATCTTGTATCTTGCCGTCTATCTTCCTGGAACACAATCCTGCAGGAAACATAAGCATCTGCGAATCTCCAGCAAAGGCCTCTTCCATCAGGGTGGCAGCATTCCTACCTGTCACTCCAGTCTTGTTTACTGGCAAAAAAATACCCTCAAAATTCTTTACGTAGAGCAAAAGGTCATTTACAGGGAATTTAATATCTGTATACTTCCCCGATACAGCATACATAAAGGCCATGCCGTCCAACCCTCCCATAGGATGGTTGGATACGAATATAAAACGCCCATTGTCTGGAACGTTCTCAAGCCCGCTTACCGTAAGATTACACCCAAAATAGTCTAAGGCTGTCTTTGCAAATGGTATGCCTATAACGTTCTTCGCACTGTCAACAAACTGGTTTAGTTCGTCTTGATGTACGATATGCTTTAGATAATTTATTACAAACTTTGGAATATACTTGTAGACCTTTCCTGCCTTGGCTTTCAAGGCAGCGTCTACATCTATCTTGTACCAGTCGTCTGTCTCAACGGGTTTTATCTCTTGCCTCTCTTCTGCCGCCATATCTTCGTCTTACTTCTGCGACCATTCCATCCATTTCTGGACGTCTACAGCATTATCCCTGCCTTTAAACATATTGGCTATCTCAATGCCTCTGGTATCAACATCTTTCCCGAGTAGGAATTTGTCTATAAACATCTTGACTTCTGGCCACTGCGACTCTGGTAGCATACAGTGACCATGACCGCCTTCTATCGATATGGCCATTCTGTCCGCAACACCTAATGTCTTCCAAACTTCTTTCGCAGCCATGCTCGATACATATCCGCTTTCGTCGGCCAACCACTCGTAGTCTGTGTTGCCAAGGACTATAAGGGCTCTTGGCGCTACAAGTGCTGTCAACTCATGGTGGTCAATAGGCAATTTGTCTACATCGTTCTCAAATCTCTTCATGCTCTCAAGGAACCATGAGTAGTTGGTCTTACCTAAAGTCTCTACATTGCCTAGCGTCTCACTTACCCTCCACGAAGCAGCACCACCACCTCCTGGCTCTTGCGCAATGGTAAGGGCTATACGCTCATCCATAGCTCCCGAAAAGAGCGCCATCTTACCTGCAAAGGAACAGCCTGTAATGGCAATCTTGCTGATATCTACCTTGGTAACTTCTGGACCTAGAATCTCAAGAGCGTCTATTATCCTGCTCACACCCCATGGCCAAGCGGAATACGATCCTATTTCTATATTGTCTGGATATATCTTGTTGATCGGCTCTTCTCCTCTCTTCTGTGTATGCGAGGTTACTTGCGTAAAGTTATACCCTAAGGTCGCAATAGGCCTCTCTTGTATTATCTGCCTAGGAAGACTTCCTGCACCACCGCCAAAGCCTATGCCTATAATCAATGGGAACGGTCCGTCTCCTTCAGGCCTCTTTAATGTGCTCCTGAGGGTCAGTGTCTCTTTTCCTACTGTCACGTCTACTACAAGGGTGTCAACTTCCATGCGGGCTTTTATCTGCTCTTTCTTAACTTCTGGCTTGATTCCTATCTCGTAGTGCTGCAACTGGGCTAGTATCTCTCCTCGCCTCTGCTCCCATTGCTGCAGATTCGTAGCTCTGCCTTCTCCTTGCACAAATTTCATCGGGTCTGGCAAGGTCTTGATAACGGGCAACTTGGCTAAGTCGTCTTCCATGACAATATTTGCCTTGGGAGCTGTATTCTCTTTGTTAAATACCAATGGCATAGCCTCTTGTGCCTGCGCCATAGCACATATAGCACCCAGAGCCACGCAGAGCGAGTTTCGTAGTTTCATAATGTTCGTAATTTATAGGTAATTTTAATTTTCGTCTTTTTCTATCTTTCTGAGGGCTCTGAGCATATGCCTCAACGAGCCTATCATCTCTTGCGACTCTTGCAAAAGATTTAGATAAACGTAGATGACTGAGTAGTGTTGCATATTCTCATGAATATGGTTTACTAGCTCTTTTCTCATCGCCGAGAGCTCACTCTTCATATCATCACATCGCTTTCTTATGTCGTTTGTCGCCTCATAATCAGATGTCTTTATCATCTCAAGAGATTCTGCCAACAATTCTCTGATCTGTAGTCTGACTGGCTCATACTGTTCTTTCAAGTCGTCTGGCAAAGCAGCAAAGTTGTTGTCTACATGCTCAAGACATGGCTCGCACGAACGCATCAGACAGTATATCATCTGCTGACTGCTGTTGTATGAGAGGTGAAGCCATGTGTTGTTCTCTATGGCTTGCCTTGGCTCTACTTTTCTCAGGGCCATAGTCTGTTTCCTTCGCGTAGCCTTGAGCTGTATCTTGTATTTTGGCAACGATACGTTGGCTCTCCTCAATTCTTTAAGGTCTTCTTCTACAAAGCCTCGCGTTACTTGGTCATATTTCTCTATAATGAATTCTACAAATTCTTTCTGCGAGGCTGCTATATATTGCTGTAGCAAATCCCAGGTGTGCGCCTTGTCTTTCGACCTTACTATCTCTTGGAACAAATCTACCCCTTGCGCATTCTTTATCTTCTGCTGCTTGTAATAGAGGTAGTTACTTCTTACCATAAGGAAAATAGCAAGTAGCGCTATGCCAAATGCCACATATATACCTCCTACTCGCATTATCGAAACAACAATGCTGCAGAGCATAAACGCAGCAGCAGCGGTCAATAGCCATCCACCTATTACCGAGAGTACTCCTGTAATCCTGAATACCGCACTCTCTCTACCCCACGCCCTGTCTGCCAACGAGGTACCCATAGCTACCATGAAGGTGACGTATGTCGTGGAGAGTGGCAATTTCAAACTCGTGCCTAGGGCAACTAATAGGCCTGCTAATACAAGATTTACCGCAGCTCGCAATTGGTCAAAGGCGGCTCCTTCTGGCATGTCCGATTCTCCAATGTCAAATCGGTTGTTTATCCAGTGCCTTACCTTGTCTGGCGTGTTGTCAATAAACCAGTTGGCTACATTGGTCGACATCCTGACTATACGACGGGCTGCTCTCGATGAACCAAACATCTCGTCTCCTTCGTCTTGTCGGGCTAGACCTACCGAGGTCTTGACTACATTGTGCGCCTTCTTGCTGGTGGCTAGGGCTACTACCATTATCATTCCGGCACCAACAAGGAAATAGATAGGTGTCTGCGCTGGCTCGTGAAGTCGCGACATTACCATAGTGGTAGGATCAGGACATCCTGCATCTAAATAGTACCCAAATGATGAATAACCCGCTAATGGCACTCCTATGAAGTTCACTAAGTCATTGCCGGCAAAGGCCATGGCTAATGACAACGTACCCATCAATACTATCACTTTCAGCACGTTGACCTTGCACCAGTGGAGTATCTGCGCAATAATGGAGAATACCACAAAGGCTACTCCTACTATCATCAGCGTATTGTCGTCTACCCACATCTTCATCTCTGGTGTCATGAAAGCCATGTCTCTTACTCCCTTTATGAGCATGAAGTATATAATGGCTGTAGCCGAAAAACCTCCGAAAATACCAATCTTGTACTTGAGGTTCTTCTTCAGGTTGAAGGTGAATATTATACGACAGATGTACTGCACAAGCGATCCAAAGAAAAAGGCAATGGCTACAGAAACAAATATTCCTAGCACTACCGAGAGCGCCTTGTCTGTATTGATATATTCCGCCGTAGGTATCCCATTGTCCAACGTCCACGACTTGATGAGCGCTGTCATAAACGAGGCTCCTAAAAGCTCAAATACCATGGATACCGTCGTCGATGTAGGCATACCCATGGTATTGAAAATATCTAGTAGTATTATGTCGGTTACTATTACCGCCATAAATATAAACATCAAATCAGAGAAGTAATAGTATTCCGGATTGAATATACCGTGTCTGGCTATCTCCATCATACCGTTACTCATAGACGCTCCGCAGAATACACCTACCGCAGCTACCGTCATTATGACTTTGAACGACCCCGATTTGGAGCCTATGGCAGAGTTTAAGAAGTTTACAGCATCATTACTCACTCCGACGGTCAAATCAAATACCGCCAACGTAAGCAGAAGAATAACAATGACTAAATATAAGGTTTCCATCAATGATAGATCTTTTTGTTAAGGTCTAAGTTTATCTCGTTTGTTCCGTCTCTATTTCTTTACCCCTAGATAATGGTCAAAGAAATCGGGCAACTGGTCCACGCCTATGCGCTTGGCAATTATCGTCTTGTCTTTGTCCAATACAAATATCTGCGGAGTACTCTTTATATTGTAATATTTCCTGAAGCCTGAACGACCGTATGGATCATACACGTTTATCCACTCTTCCAACTGGTGCTCAGATATGAATTCTTCCCATTCTGGCTTCTCTACCTGACAGTATACAGCAAATATCTTAATGCCATATTGCTTGTATTTGTCCCATACATTCTCTTTCAGAAGGGGTATCTCTTTCTTGCAGTGACCACAACTTGGCTCCCAGAAGACAAGTATGGTGTAGGGTGCTGTGACTTCCGATAGCTGAAACCACTCGCCTGTCACACTTGGCATCTTCAGATCTTTGGCCTTCAATCCTACTAACGTGTATCGTATACCGTCTATCTGCTCTCTTAAATCGTCAATGAACTTCTTGGTAGTCCACTTGGCCTCCCCAGATAGGTAATATTTGTCGGCAATCCTTACCAAGGCACCGTCCATACCCATAATCTTACTGTCGTTTACCTTATTATATAGGTGCGATACCCAATACCTGAAGGCTATCGAGTCTGGCCTGGCTTTCTCTATTATCCTTATGCACTCATTCGCCACAGAATCAGCTACTTGTGGCACACTCTGGTCTAGGTACTTGTCTACCTTGTCTACCATAAATGGAGTGAAGAGCAATCTCTTGTCCGCAAAATTGAGATTCATATCCCAATGCTTCCTGTACCAGTAGTAACTGTATACTTGCGTCAATGAGTCTCTGTTGACCGTATTGGCAGGTAGATTGATCTTTGGAAAGTCTACCTCCCTCAGGGCTGTAAGAAATACCGAGAGGAAGTTGTCTTTGTTGTCGTCTATCAGTTGCTTGTTCTTCGCCTTGACTTGGTTGTCATATTCGGTGTATTCGCGCCTGATGGCCGACTGCTTGGCTGTATCGCCTTTCTCTCTGGCCAACTTGAAGTCGTCTGATAGTACCTTGTACTTGTTTTGCATATCCCCAAGGTACCTCTGGTACGAAAGGAAGGTCTCTAATACATCATTGCCTTCACACTTGGCCCTATGCGACATGTTCTTGAGCGTATCACACGATACCTTGAACTTCTGATCCCTCGTCATAATAATATCCATCATATTATGGTCAGGGATATAAAGCATATAGATACCCTCATCCAAAAGAGTATCCCTCTCATACGTTCCTATACATCTCTCATTGGTCCAAACAGTATCTCTTACAAGCATCTGCTTGTTGTAGTAATACCCCAATACCACAGGAGCATTGGGATAGTCCTTAACTTCTATCTGTATCTGAACGTCCTTAACACCTTGAGCCTTAGCCCCTTCCCCCATATAGGCGCAAACAAGAAAGGTCGCCAAGAATATCAAAAAGTACCGCATAATAATCAATTTTGCTGATGCGAAGATAGTAAAATTTCTGACAATACCTAGAATAAGATTCTCTCAAATCTCTCTATACCCCTATTACCACCTCCGCAATAGCCTCTCCCCCTACCACAAATAAGAGATTGAAATTCCGCAGTGGGAATTCAATATATTCGTAAAAACAATCTTACAACTCCACCTCCACCCCCATCATCTATTTTTTTTACGATGAACAACTAACTTCCAACTTACTACACCCCTACTCCCAAGCCCCCACAAACTACCCATTTCCCTTTCTTCAAAAAAATAACAAAAAATCACTCACAAATATGTAACTTTGCACAAAACAATTCGTATAAGCACAAAAACAAAACAATTAATCCTCATAACATGGCTTCAGTAACCATTCTAAAAAAACACGTAACCCACGCCCGTAGGGCAGCTCGCAAAGATTCTACCGCTCGCGTCGATGGCCGCAGTATCTTCATCAAACGATATCCGGGAAACAACTACAAGATCATAATGGTCCACGTTACCCAAAAGCAACGTGCCGTACGTGATATGTTCGCCGATGCCAACGCCTTGGCTAAGAACGATATGTCTCGCTGGAATCGCGTGCGACACTGGAAAAGATACGCCCGCAAACATCACAAACTGGGCGCATACCGCGCAGCTGTTTCTTATTACTATAGCCTTATCCGTAAACATAGCGAACAATTGCAGGAGCTCTTCCACGATAAGAATAGCGGCAGATTCGCAGCACGACCAGTTCGATATACCTTGCCAGCATATTCTGCCTACTCTCCTTGCCCTAAAACACAGGATATGAGGGTATTCCAGGATGGCACGTCTTTCTTCTGGCTCAAATTCAATTCGGCCGAGGAGTATCGGAGCGCTATCCTTCGCTTTGCTTCATAGGTACACTTTTCGCTACTCGTCTCATCGCGTAGTTATTATTGGCAAAGAAAATGTCATAATAATATAGACCATATCTGATATAAAACACTAGCTTTGCCTCATCTAAATATCGTAGAGCATGAAATCAATCTTCACACTGGTAGCTTTGTGCCTTTGCAGCACTATCGTAAATGCCACAGTCAAACTTCCCGCTGTAGTGGGCGATAATATGGTAATCCAACAGAATGCCAACGTCCGCCTTTGGGGCTCAGCTAAGGCTAATGGCGACGTGAAAATCACTACTTCTTGGGGCGCAACTGCTACAACTAAGGCCGATAAGGATGGCAAGTTCCTTACAACCGTAAAAACCGAAGCGGGCTCATACAACGCCCAGTCAATCACTATATCGGATAAGGATGGTTCCGTAACAGTAAATAATGTACTCGTTGGCGAGGTGTGGTTTGCCGGCGGACAGAGTAATATGGAGATGCCTCTTAAGGGCTTCGGTGGTTGCATCGTAAAGGATGGCGCAGATGAGGCTATCAACGCTTGCCAACATAAGGGTATCCGCTTCTTTACCGTCCCTAAACTTCATAGTTTCGAGGATGTCACCGATTGTAACTCTTCTTGGAAATCAACAGAGAATTTCAGCGACGTGATGAATTTCAGCGCCACAGCTTGGTTCTTCGCACGCAGTCTCGAGAATTCCCTCCACGTACCTGTGGGTATAGTTGTATGCGCTTACGGCGGCTCTCGCGTGGAGTCTTGGATGCCCGAGAGTATCCTCAAAAACTACCCCGATATCGACTATTCTAAGGAGGGTATACAGAATTATCTGCCCGATTGGGAACGCGCTCTCGTAGCTTACAAGGGCATGTTCCATGTGGCTCACCAGTATACCTACAAGGGTATCATATTCTACCAGGGTTGCTCTAATGTGGGACACCACGACGACTACCCTAGCCGCCTGGCTACAATGGTGAAAAACTGGCGCGCCGAAATGAACCTTGGCGATATTCCTTTCTATTACGTGGAAATCGCGCCTTATGCTTACGATAATGACAATCCCGACGCTATATCTGGCGCATTGCTCCGCGAGGCTCAGTTCAAAGCGCTGAAACTCATCCCTAATAGCGCTATGGTCTCAACCAATAATGTAGCTCTGCCTTTCGAGGTCCTCAATATCCATCCACAACTCAAACAGCCAGTGGGCGCCCGCCTGAGCTACGTGGCTCTCAATAAGACTTATGGATATACCGACTTGTGCTGCCAAGGCCCTACTTATAGCGGCAAATGGGAGGCTAAGGGCTCAGAGGCGTGGATCAAACTCGAGAATATAACTCATGGAATCTGCCGCAACTACGATATTCAGGGCTTCGAAGTGGCTGGCGAGGATAGGGTCTTCTACCCCGCCGATAAGGCTTGGGTCAATTGGCAGACCGACGAAGTGGTGGTCTCTTCTTCTAAAGTGACCTCCCCAGTGGCTGTCCGCTATTGCTTCCGAAACTTCCAAATCGGTACCCTATATGGCGGAAATGAGCTGCCTTGCGTCCCTTTTAGAACGGATAATTGGTAACATTTGACTTTATTAACACACTTAAGGCATATTTTTATGCCTTAAGATGTTTGAATCTACAAATCTTTTCTAATTTTGAGCCCCGAAAACATATAACGATAATACCTAATACGCAATATGGCTAATCCTAAACCACGAGTAATCAAAAATTTTGAGAAACTCGACGAGGCAATGAGAGAAGAAATCCTCGCCCTTCACCCAGACTTGGCAAACGATATCGTTACCTACCCTATCGGCGGTGGTCGATTGATGTCTGCCCTACCTTATGAAACAGAAGATTTCTTCTACCTTATAAAATTCCCACCAAAGGAGGAAATGGATCTCGATGACGACGCTTCTTCTGTAGGCGGTGATGACGACATGGACCTCACAGGTGGCGTCGATTCCGACGACGATGACGAGGAGGATGATGTAGAGACTTCTGCCGGTTCCCTCCAGGACTTGGCTGAAGCAGAGGATGAGGACTAAAATCCCTCTTCCTCTATATATTACTATGATTTTTTCACCAAAATAATATATATATATGAAACTAGTTTTCATGGGCACGCCAGAATTTGCAGTAGCATCACTGGACGCTCTCATCAAGGCAGGACACGAGGTCGCTGCTGTCGTTACTATGCCAGACAAACCGGCTGGACGCGGTCAGAAAATCCAAAAGTCTGCCGTAAAACTGTACGCCGAAGAACACGGTTTGAAAATCCTTCAGCCCGAAAAACTCAAGGATGAGGCTTTCATCAACGAACTTCGTGAAATCAATGCCGACATACAGGTCGTAGTGGCTTTCCGTATGCTCCCCGAAATAGTCTGGAATATGCCTCCTAAGGGTACATACAATGTTCACGGTAGCTTGCTGCCTTGTTACCGCGGCGCCGCCCCTATCAACTGGGCTATCATGAATGGCGACGAGGTCACAGGTGTAACAACTTTCAAACTGACCCACGACATCGATACGGGCGATATCGCTCTGCAACGTCATGTATTTATAGAAAGCAACGACGACGCCGGAACAATTCACGACCGCCTCATGAAAGAGGGCGCAATAGCTATCGTGGAGACTTTGGATTTGCTGGAGAAAAACGAATTGCCTCTCCAACCTCAGTCTACTAAGAATGTACCTGCTCACCGACTTGCAGCCCCAAAAATCTTCAAGGAGGATATGAAAATCAATTGGACCCTAAGCCCTCTTAAGATAATAAATAAGGTACGAGGCCTCTCTCCATACCCCGCCGCTTGGACCGATGTCGACCTCCCTGGCAAAAAAGAGGGCGAGCCGTTCAAAATCCTTAAGGGCGGCATGATAACGCTGGACGACTACCACTTGTTCCCTGGCGAGGTATATATATGCCGCCAGGATAGTATGCTGATTATCGGTACAGGCGACCCTCATCATGCTTATATCGTGGATGAATTGCAACCTGCCGGCAAAAAACGTATGGACGCCAAGACTTTCATCAATGGCCTCCATTTCGAGGGCAAAGAGTATATCTCTTCGGGCCGCAATCTGGACGACGAACCGGAGAAATAAGTTTTTTTCATTTATAAATAGAAAAGGCTCGCAAGATTCAACATCTGCGAGCCTTTTCATTCACATATCGAAAAACTATCTGTCTAGGATCGGCCATCCATCAGTCCAATTAATCTTCTTTATCAGCAACTTAGGTGCACCACTTTCCATGTCGTAGGCGTGCGACACAAATATGGGACCTACTGGCATGTCATTGTATACCGAGCAGTGCCCTACCGCAGAGTACCTTTTCTTGTCGCCTTCTATTACTAGTGTGCCTCCGTCAAATTGCATCTGCCTACCGTCTTTGTCTATATATGGCCCAGTGGCATTCTCACTCCTGCCTACTACTACTTTATAGGTGCTTTCCGCTCCCCTGCAACAGTAGTCTATGGATACAAATAGGTAATAGTAGTCGCCATACTTTGTCACAAATGGCGCCTCTACTGCCCCATCTCCCGGATCTTCCGAGGGGTAACTGAACGAACGAGGACGTGCACTCGCCGTCTTCCACTCTTCTGGTTGCGCTATGGCTGATAAATCGCTGTTCATCTTTACCATCTTCAATCCTCCCCAGAATGAACCGAATACCATCCATGGAGACCCTTCTTCGTCTAGGAATATATTGGGGTCTATCGCATTCCAGTTGTCTCTGTTGGGTACCGATTGAATAATCATCCCCTTGTCTTTCCACCCAAATTCTTTGTCGTTCGGATTTAGCGTAGGGGTGGTCATGTGCCCAATAAGCGACGTATTCTTGGCAAAGGCCGATGAGGAGTAAAACAAATGCCATTCCCCACCATAATATATAACGTCTGGCGCCCATAAATGCAAACCAGCAAATGGCTGCGTCTGGGTCAACCACTCAGGAAGCGCCTCCATACATGGCTTCTCTACATGCCAGTTCTTAAGGTCTCTCGACGAGAAACTCCCTACCCCATACCCTGTCGTATAAAGATAATATACGGAGTCTTCATACGCCATCACAGGGTCATGTACCACCATCTGATCGTATGTCAGATCTGTAGGCCGTTCCTTGCGACCTTGATTTTCTTGCGCCTGGACATTCATAGACAGAATTGCCCCCGCTATAATTAGTGTCGATATAATCTTCATCTCTTAAGCTGTGTGTATTTCGTACCACAAAGGTCAGCCTTTATCTCTTCTTATAGGTGGATATAAAAAACTAATGAGAGGACAAACAGCGCCAATTGCTCGTCCTCTCACTTTTATAGGGTGAAAAAAGTATTTATCAGGGTATCAATAAGTGTTCTAACGTCTTTTCGCCATTTGGTAGCACATTCAAATCTACTTTGCCATTTATCCCATCTATCTCTCCTCTCGAGGTAAATTGCCAAATGGCTGCCTTGACCGCTAAAACGGGATTGTAATATTGAGCTATCCAAAAATCATAGCCCCCAAATTCCTCATTGTCAAAGGCTTTGTTGTATAGTACAGTGGATGTATATATTATAGGTTTACAACCATAATATTTCTCTACTATCTCTATCCACATCTTCACAGCTTTCTTCAAATCGTCTCCCTTAAGGCTGATATCTGCTTCTACATCTAGTATAGGCCTTATATCGCCTTTTTGCAACTTGCATTTCTTTATAAATTGCCTTGCTTGTTCTTCAAATTTCCCTCCTGGGGTGAGTACATGGTACGCACCTAACTTCATCCCCGATTTTCTTATGGCCTGGTAATTCTTTTCGTAATATTCATCATCATACTTGCCATTACTGCCTTCTGTGGCTTTCGCTATGGCAAATTTTATCTCTTTGTACGACGTACCTTTGTTCTTGCTGAGACGACTGGTCAACGGATGATACCCTATCTTCCCTACCTTGTCCCATCTTATATTTTCCTGGAAATGCGAAACGTCTATTCCATACACTTCCCCACTTGGCATATAGGCTCCTACAAATAGCTCCCTGAATTGCTCCGTAAGCCTCTTACCTCTGTTGGTAAATAGCAACAAAGCCCCCACAAGCGCCATTATAGCAATGACACCCGCAACCCATCTACAGAACTTCTTGTACCGTCCCCTATTTTTCTTCTTCTTAGCCAAGCTTATTGACGTTCTTCAAATTCTTCAACAAAGCAAACGCCCTGTCTACATCTTCGTCCGATACTACTATAGTAAACTCATTGGTCGTCGAAATGACTTCCTTAACATTGATACCTTCCCAGGCAATGAATTTCATTATCTGATAGTAAAAACCTACCGCTTGTACATTGCCAACTGGCAATTTAAGGGTAATAGCCGATAAATTGTCGTTCCTGAATGTACATTCTTCTCCCCCAAAGTGCTTCTCTACTATCTTTACTACGTCCGATCCTACTACAAGCGTCGACTCAAACACTCCTCTTACCATAGTATAGAAGGTCGTGTTGCCATTCAACTCTTCCATCAACTTGGTATTGGCATTAAATAGTGTCTGACTGTTCTTAAACGTAAAGTCTGTCAAGTTGGACCTGACTATAATGTCTTCCAACATGCTCAACATACTCTTGTTGAACCTGCTCTCAGCATTCGCTAAGTGAGGCACAAGCCTGTTCAACGCCATTATTATAGCTCCGCTCTTTATCTCCTTGCCCGTCATCTGCGAAACCGTAGGCGCTATATTTCGCGCCAACGATGAAATGTTTATCAGTCCATCTGTCAACGACTCTACTATGAAGGGTTTAACTTTTACAACTCTCTCTACCGCTTGACTAATAGTTAACATGGGGTTTTATTAAATTTTTATCGCCAAAGGCGTATTTTGTGAAATTTAAGACATACAAAAGTAGAAATTACTATCCTAAAATCAATATACCAAATTGTTAAAAATTGAAACACCGCATTTTAATTTTACACACATAACAAATGCCTAAAACAGTTGTTTAATATTTAGTCAATTACTAACTTTGCAGAAATTCTGATTCCTTTATCAGATCCTAAACATAGTAAATCATACTCATACAATATTCAAGAAGACCTTATGATGAAACAATTTACTCTTCAAGGTTCTATCGTGGCGCTTGTCACACCATTTAACGCCGATGGCTCAATCGATTTCAAGTCGCTCGACCGCCTTATCGATTTCCATATAGAGAACGGCACAAATGCTGTCGTAGTTTGTGGCACTTCCGGAGAATCGCCTACTCTTAGCGAAGCTGAGGATGCTCAAATGTTCGAACACGTTGTGACTCGCGTAAATAAGCGTATGCTCGTTATCGGTGGTTCTGGCTCTAATTCAACTCAGAGCTGTATCAAATATACACAAAACGCTAAAAACGCAGGCGTAGACGCCGTACTTACCGTAGGCCCTTACTATAATAAGCCTACTTCTACTGGTATGTACAACCACTTCGCTACCGTGGCTCAGGCTGTAGATATCCCTATCATCCTCTACAACGTCCCTGGTCGTACAGGTTCTGCTATCAAGGCCGACGTGGCTATCCGCCTCGCTAACGACTTCGAGAATATCGTAGGCATCAAGGAGGCTAGCGGAAATATCAGCGCTGTGGCAGAACTTATCGCTAAACGCCCAGACGGATTCCGCGTTTATAGCGGCGACGATAACTTGTCTATGTTGTGCAACCTCTTGGGGGGCGACGGCTGTATCTCTGTCGCAGCTAATATCTTCCCTAAGGATTTCTCTCGCATGATGCAACTTTCTATCATGGGCAACGTAGCCGAGGCTCGCGAGATATTCTACAGATATCGCCATATCATGGACCTCCTCTTCATCGAGTCTAACCCTATCCCGGTTAAGGCAGCCCTCGCCGCTATGGGTATGATCAACGAGGTATACCGCCTCCCTCTCTGCCCTATGGAAGACGCCAACAAAAAGCTCCTCCTCGACGAGATGAAGTCCCTCAAGCTGATTTAAGAATCCCACACATAATACCCAAAAGTGCATTCTTGAAACCCAAGGATGCACTTTTTGTATACCCATCACCCACCCTCAGCCATCTACCCCTGTACGCAAAAAAAGAAAAAGGCACAGCTGGGCTGGGCCTTTGTATATCTGAAATTAGAGATGGCGCAATTATCTACGCCACCTTAGATAATCATCAGGGATATTGAAAATCGCAACACAAGCGACTGCAACAAGGATTATAAATATGATCTTTTCAATCATTTAATTTGCATTTTTATACTAAAGTACGAACCATGGCAAAAGATGTTACATCAGTATTGTTTTTACATAACACCCATTCTCAACCGCATAAATCCTTTATCCCACATTCCTTTATCCTACAGTAGATTACAACGTATTTTGCATTAAAAAAAAATTACCAATTCAGGCATTCCTAGGATTTTAGCCTCATTTTTTGTTCCTGTCTCCTTCCAAACAACTATCCCCTACCCACACAGCTTCATCAACTCATCCCTATACTCTTCTACACTGTCAAACTTCACCCAGTAAAAGTCCCTCTTTCCCTCAAATAGTCTCTCATCCTCTTTCCAGGGTCTCACCTCTACCAACTCTTCTCCATGCTCTCTCAACATCTTGTAATAGAACGATACAGCCGCCCTGTAAGCCCCGCCTATCTTGTGCCTCCGGGCTTCCCTCTTCCAGTGCCTGATTCTGTTCCAACTTACCATGTCGCTCTTGGCCAACTTCTGCGCATCAGCAAACATGTCCCTCAACGCCCTCTGCGCCTTCGAAACCCTAACCCTCAAAATACGATAATCGCCCTTGCTACAGCGCTTTATATAGGTACTGTAACCCGTAATCCTAGCCCTGGAGTCCGCTCTCATCTCCCTCCTCGCTCTCGTCACATATTTATGTTTTATCGTTACTCTGGCCATCTTAAACTATATCTCAATTATCGTTCGCACAAAGGTACAAAATAAAAAAATTACGAGCAACAAGGTACCTCCATATACCCACAAGCTAAGCATCATATACGTATAGCCGTTTCATGTAACGCACTAAAACACCTACCAAACAACATTTGTGGCAACTCATGTAAACTTGTGGTCAAATAATCAAACCCCTTCTAAACAAAAAAGGAGACAACGAATAATCATTGCCTCCTCAATTCCTTATATATTAAATATCAACTAAAGCTCTGGAGCTACTGGCGAAAAATGACGACTTGTAACATGGTGCTTTTCAAACATTTCACGAACCTTATTGACCTTATCGAGAATGTCCTTACCATCATTATCTTTGTACTCGTCAACAATACGTTGCGCCCAACTAGCACAAGCCTCTAAATCATCACGCATAAGATTGAGCTCTGCAACAGAAATCATAAGCTTATTCCTAGCCTTTTTCTGCTTCTTATCATTATTGTCCAACTCGTTGATAATGCCAATAAAATGATCTATAACAGCAGCTATACCTTCAGGATTAATAGGCTCATTGGCATTACTGCCCTTTGCCATGACTTCTATAGCATCTGCATCTTCTTTTTGCTGCTCAAAATACTTACCTTTCTTTGAATCAAGATAATAGTATTCTACCTTTTCTGTCGTCGAGCCAAAACCAAAACTCCTAGTAGCTCCCGAATTTGCAGCTCTAATAGCTATATCTGCATCACCAACAATTATCTTCTCAACAAATACGTCCTTATTCTCTCTCATATATTCACTCGCAGCCTTACGTGTCTCAAAATTCTTCTCACACTTAAAAACAGCTAAGCCATCGTTTATCTGACTTGAATATTTACCTTCTGATGCAATCATGCTGATTTTTATAGGGAACGTATACTTTATCGTTCCTATAAACAATGGTTTACGTTTAACACCTCCGTCTTTTGTCTTCTCTTCTGTCGACTGGTCAAGTATCTCTGTAGCTTCATAAATGAAGTCACCAAATTCTATAGCCATTCTCATGTTGGCATGCTCAGCATCAGTCTTCGTCCATCCGCTAAACGAAATGCGATCTATCAACTCATCAGCATCAACATAACTGCCAACTTTCTTGGACATCTTTACATCAACACAATATGTGCGCTGTGATTGTTCTACATAATACCTAGGGAAATCAACGACACGATACCTCGCCGCCTCTCGCTCTGTGCCGAACTGTGCCATAGCAACTGTCGACACACAAATAATAAAAAGCAATGTTATTAGTTTCATTGTTTGTGAAGATTAAAACTTTATTACAAAAGAAGTATAATTTTTAGCGCAACAAATATAACATTTATTTTCTCAACAATCCCACAAAATTCTTACCCCCCCCAATTTTAACAATACTTAACAATAACCCAACAAAAAAAATCCCGGCTCGCAACGCGAACCGGGATCCATCTATTTTAGAAGTAAACTCTATTAGTTCTTCTTCTCGTTAGCCTCAAGCTGGCTCTTGAGTGCTGCCAACTCAGTGATATCACCAAGTGTTGTAGCCTCGTGAGCTGCCTCAAACTTCTTAGCTGCAGGAGCACTCTTCTTTGCTGCTGGTCTAGCCTTGCGCTCTGTAGCCTCACCTGCCTTCTCAGCCTCGAATGTACGAGAGTGTGAAAGAATGATTCTCTTTGCACCCTTGTTGAACTCGATAACCTTGAATGGAAGCTTCTCGTCAACCTTAGCCTGCGAGCCGTCCTCCTTTGTCAAGTGACGTGGAGTAGCAAAGCCCTCAATGCCATAAGGAAGTGCAATGATAGCACCCTTGTCAACGATTGCTGTGATTGTACCCTCATGTACTGAGTCTACTGTGAAGATTGTCTCAAATACATCCCATGGGTTCTCCTCGAGCTGCTTGTGACCAAGGCTCAAACGACGCTGCTCCTTATCGATCTCAAGTACAACAACGTCGATCTTCTCGCCGATTGATGTAAACTCGTTTGGATGCTTAATCTTCTTTGTCCAAGAAAGATCAGAAATGTGGATCAAGCCATCTACGCCCTCCTCAATCTCAGCAAATACACCGAAGTTTGTGAAGTTGCGTACTGTAGCTGTGTGCTTTGAACCAACTGGGTAACGTACCTCAATGTCAGCCCATGGATCCTGATGAAGCTGCTTGATACCAAGTGACATCTTGCGCTCCTCACGGTCAAGTGTGAGTACCTGTGCCTCAACTTCCTCGCCTACCTTCAAGAAATCCTGTGCAGAACGGAGGTGCTGTGACCATGACATCTCAGATACGTGGATAAGACCCTCTACGCCTGGAGCGATCTCTACGAATGCTCCGTAGTCAGCCATAACAACTACCTTACCCTTAACCTTGTCACCAACCTTTACTTCCTGGCTGAGTGCATCCCATGGATGAGGAGTCAACTGCTTCAAGCCGAGAGCAATACGCTTCTTGTCGTCATCGAAGTCAAGGATAACAACGTTGATCTTCTGATCAAGTTGTACAATCTCCTCTGGATGTGATACACGACCCCATGAAAGGTCTGTAATGTGGATAAGACCATCAACACCACCAAGGTCAATGAATACACCGTAAGATGTGATGTTCTTAACTGTACCCTCAAGTACCTGACCCTTCTCAAGCTTAGAGATGATCTCCTTCTTCTGCTGCTCGAGCTCAGCCTCAATAAGTGCCTTGTGCGATACAACAACGTTGCGGAACTCGCTGTTGATCTTAACGATCTTGAACTCCATTGTCTTGCCAACGAAGATATCGTAATCGCGGATAGGCTTAACGTCAATCTGTGAACCTGGCAAGAATGCCTCGATACCGAATACGTCAACGATCATACCACCCTTTGTACGGCACTTGATATAACCCTTGATTACTTCGTCCTTCTCGAGAGCCTCGTTAACCTTGTCCCAAGAACGCATTGCACGTGCCTTCTTGTGTGAAAGAACGAGCTGACCCTTCTTGTCCTCACGGTTTTCAATGTAAACTTCTACTTTGTCACCGATCTTAAGATCTGGATTGTAGCGGAACTCGCTACGTGAAACGATACCGTCGCTCTTTGAACCTACGTTCACTACAACCTCTCGCTTGTTGATAGAGATTACCTCTCCCTCTGTTACCTCATTCTCAACGATTGTTGAGAGTGACTTGTCGTACTTTGCTGTGAGCTCCTCACGTGAGCCTGCATTTCCGCCTTCAATGGCGTCCCAGTCAAAACCTTCAACGCCTTCTACGAAATTACTCATTAATAATTAAAATTACTTTAGTTTCTTAACTAATGGTTAGACATTATATTGTTTGAAAACGTGCGCAAAGATACTGAAATAGAGCACAAAAGACAAATAAAAATGAGATAATTTAACAACAATTATGACTTTATCTCAAGCTCTATCTGCTTCATTAGGTTCACAAACACCTTATCCTTGTCCATCGACATCTTGTCTTGTATGGTCTTCACAGAATACAAAACAGTAGAATGGTCCCTGTTGGCAATCTGCTTGCCTATGGTCGAAAGACTGTTGTCCGTCAATGTCTTGGCAAAATACAACGCTATCTGTCGGGCGTTGACTATGTCCGACTTCCTGCTCTTCGTCCTCATATCTTCTACAGATACCTTGAAGTGCGTTGCTACTGTCTCTGCTATCTTGTCCAGCGTGATAACACTCTTGGTCGTACTTACTATAGAGTCTACCACACTGCGGGCTACTTCCATCGTAATCTCACTGTGCGTTACCGTAGCCCTGGCCATCAACGCCAATATACACCCCTCTAGCTCCCTTACGTTATTCTGCAGATTCTCAGCTACATATGCCACAATCTCAGGCGCAAGAACTATGCCGTCCTTGGCCAACTTGCTTTGTATTATCCTAACCCTCGTCTCATAGTCAGGTCGCGTAACTTCAGCTACAATACCTGCCTTGAAACGACTGAGCATCCTGTCTTCTAGTCCCATAATCTCATTAGGACGCTTGTCCGCAGCTATCACAACTTGCTTCCTGCTCTGTATCAGATAGTTGAATATCTGGAAAAACGCACTGGCAGTAGCTTCCCTACCAGTCAGATCTTGTATGTCGTCTACTATAAGTACATCTACCATCTGATAAAACGCCATAAATCCATTGATGAGATTCTCTCTCCTGGCATCAACGTACTGACGCATAAATCTGTCCGCAGATAGATATATCACATTCTTGTCATAGTCCAGACGCTTCACTTCCGCTCCAATGGCTTGTATAAGGTGCGTCTTTCCTACCCCACTCTGCCCATGTATAAAGAGCGGATTGTACGCCCCTCCTGGCTTCTTGGCAACTTCCATAGCTATGGCTCGGGCAAATTTGTTACAGTCTCCCGCAACAAAATTCTCAAAGGTATAGTCCACACTCAATTGTGGATCTGGTATAGCTTGCCTGGTCTGAATAAAGGGATTGAAAACAGTCTCCCCCTTGGAATAGCCACCCAAAATCTGCGGCCTGCGCTCTATATTTACCTGCTCAGCCTGAAACGACGCATTGTCCTTAAAGGTGGTTATCACATAGCGCATCTTCACGTCTTTGCCTATTACCCGCAATAGCACATCTTCCATAATCCCCATGAAATTGCGCTCAATAGTCTCCACAAAGTACTTGCTTGGTACTTCTATGGTAAGAACGTGACCCTCGATGCTAAATGGCTGAATACGAGCGAACAACGTATCATAATTTGACTTTGTCACCCTATTAGCTATCTCATCGAGACACTTTTTCCATATGTCGACTACCGATTCGGACATAGTTAGACGTAAGAATACTTTTTCGAATTTGATTTTATTCCGTCTGCAAATTAAGTAAGAATAAACTGTTCAAAAAAAAGTGTTACGTATTGATTATTTGAAAAAATTGTGTAGACAAAAATCTTCAATTAAAATCCAATACCAAAACAACATTTTAACAAAAAAAAATTGCCCCTCCCCCTCTCAAAAAAATACCTATAAATAAAAATCATAAAAATCTTCACCCTCCTCTTTTCTACTCTCTCTTAACGCTCTTATAACGCTCTCTTAACGCCCCCTTAATACACACACTACCCAGCCTTCTCCCCAAATATAAACCTTTGTCTGTATAACCTTAACACCTCATTTTCCACCCTCCCCTCTCTCCTTCCTACCATAATCCCTCCACACCCCCAAAAAACAAAAGACCTCGCTCCTTAAAGCGAGGTCCTATTCAAAAAGTTCTAACTATTGCGTGTTGTAAAACTTATGACTCTTGGACCGTTACAGTCCTATTTGTATTCAACTACTGTGTAAAAACACTCCCTGCGCAGGGAATATATTTACTTCGCAGCCTCTTTTGCCTTGTTAACTACAGCCTTGAATGCTTCTGCATGGTTAACTGCGAGGTCAGCGAGGACCTTACGGTTGATTTGGATACCCTGCTTTGCAATCAAGCCCATAAGCTTGCTGTATGAAAGACCCTCGAGACGTGCTGCAGCGTTAATACGTTGAATCCACAATGCACGGAAATTGGACTTCTTTTTGCGGCGGTCACGGAAGGCATACTGTTGGCCCTTCTCCCATGTGTTCTTCGCAACTGTCCAAACGTTACGACGACGACCAAAGTTACCCTTGGTGAGCTTCAAAATCTTACGACGACGCTCACGTGATGCTGCATGATTTACTGATCTTGGCATTTCTTTGTCTGTTTTTAAGAATGGTTAGCGTACGTTTTAGTCATCTCGAGCATACATGCTCTTTTACGTAACTTCTTCTGCCAGCTAAATCCATTCAGTTTTTTGTTATTAAAAGTACTCTAATGAATTAAATGTGAAGTAGGAGCTTTACCTCTTTCAAGTCTACTGTAGAAATAAGACCTGGATGTGTGAGAGCACGCTTCTGCTTTGTTGTCTTCTTTGTCAAAATGTGACGCTTGAAGGCATGTTTGCGCTTGATTTTGCCAGTGCCTGTGAGAGTAAATCTCTTCTTCGCACTAGCGTTGGTTTTCATCTTTGGCATTGCTTTAGATTTATTATCGCAATAGTTAAAACTTATATTATTTTTACTTCTTTGCAGACTTAGGAGTAAGCATCAATATCATACGCTTACCTTCAAGCCTAGGCATCTGATCCACTCTCGCCAACTCTTCCAAGTCATTTGCAAAACGGAGAAGCAATATCTCGCCCTGCTCCTTGAAAAGAATCGAACGACCCTTGAAGAACACGTATGCCTTAACTTTTGAACCTTCCTGCAAAAACTCCTTAGCATGACGGAGTTTGAACTCATAGTCATGGTCATCTGTATTAGGTCCGAATCGGATCTCCTTAACGACAACCTTAACCGCTTTCGCTTTCAACTCCTTAGCCTTCTTCTTCTGCTGATAAAGGAACTTCTGATAGTCCATTATTCGGCATACTGGAGGCTCCGCATTTGGAGATATCTCCACCAAGTCAAGATCGAGATTATCAGCCATCGCTAAGGCGTCAGATGTATTGTAGACACCCGGCTCTTCGATATTCTCGCCTACGAGGCGAACTTTAGGAACTCGTATCTTGTTATTGATACGATGCTCTGGCTCGTCTTTTTTTGCTGCGCCAACCTTCTTATCAGGATTCTGATTTGGATTGAGGTTCTGTGGGCGCTCACTACTAGTGTTGTTGTTGTTCACGCTAATGTATTGTGTAGTTTTTTCTCTTTTTTACTTGGTGAATTGTTTATTTGTTTCAAGACTTCATCTTACCACCCTCAAGGATAGCTCCTACTTCATCTTGAATCTTCTTCTTGAAATCGTCAACCGACATCGTACCCAAAACGCCCTCGCCCTGACGACGTACGTTGAGTGTACCATCAGCTTCCTCTTTCTCGCCTACGATAACTAGGTATGGTATACGCTTCATCTCATTGTCACGTATCTTCTTACCTATCTTCTCGTTACGCTCATCTATAATTGTACGCACGTCATTGGCATTGAGCTCTTTCATTACCTTATGTGCGTAGTCATTATACTTCTCACTTACTGGCAATACTACTACCTGCTCAGGTATCAACCACAATGGCAACTTACCTGCTGTGTGCTCGAGCAATACAGCCACAAAGCGCTCCATCGAACCAAATGGCGCACGGTGAATCATTACTGGTCTGTGCTTCTGGTTGTCAGCTCCGATATACTCCAACTCAAAACGCTCTGGCAAGTTGTAGTCTACCTGAATAGTACCAAGCTGCCACTTACGACCAATGGCATCCTTTACCATGAAGTCAAGCTTTGGACCATAGAATGCAGCCTCACCTGTCTCACAGATGTATGGTACACCCTTCTCCTCACATGCCTCAATGATAGCACGCTCTGCCTTGTCCCAGTTCTCGTCACTACCAATGTACTTCTCCCTGTTGTTAGGGTCACGGAGAGATACTTGTGTAGTATAGTTCTTGAAATCAAGTGTCTTGAAAATGTAAAGAATAATATCCATTACCTTCTCAAACTCTTCCTTGATCTGCTCTGGACGACAGAACAAGTGCGCATCATCCTGTGTAAATCCTCTTACACGTGTCAAACCATGAAGCTCACCACTCATCTCATAACGATATACCGTGCCAAACTCCGCAAAACGCAAAGGAAGATCCTTATACGAACGTGGCTTAGATCGGAATATCTCACAGTGGTGTGGACAGTTCATTGGCTTAAGCATATACTCCTCACCCTCTTGTGGTGTGTGTATTGCCTGAAAGCTGTCCTTACCATATTTTGCATAGTGACCTGATGTCTTGTACAACTCAATGTTGCCAATGTGTGGAGTGATAACTGGCTCATATCCATACGACTCCTGTACACCACGGAGGAACTGCTCCAATCTGGCACGCAAACGCGCACCCTTTGGCAACCACAATGGCAATCCTTGTCCTACTCGAGCCGAGAATGTAAAGAGCTCAAGCTCCTTGCCCAACAAACGGTGGTCACGCTTCTTAGCCTCCTCAATGAGAGCCAAGTGCTCCTCAAGCATCTTCTGCTTAGGGAATGTGATACCATAAATACGTGTGAGCTGTGGCCTCTTCTCGTCTCCTCTCCAGTAAGCACCAGCAAGACTTGTAATCTTTACAGCCTTGATCGACTCTGTGTTGGAAATGTGCGGACCACGACAAAGATCTGTAAATGAACCTTGTGTATATGTCGAAATAGTACCGTCCTCAAGTTCGTTGATGAGCTCTACCTTGAACTCCTCTCCTCTCTCTCCAAACATCTTCAAGGCATCTGCCTTTGTAATGTCCTTACGTACTACATCATTCTTCTGTCTCGCAAGCTCAAGCATCTTGTCCTCAATGGCCTTGAAGTCTGCATCTGTGAATGGACGACCAACTGGTGGCTGTACATCATAGTAGAATCCACTCTCAAGAGCAGGACCGATACCAAACTTAGTACCTGGGAAAAGTGTTTGAATAGCTTCCGCCATCAAGTGCGCAGATGTATGCCAGAAAGCATGCTTGCCTTCAGCATCTTCCCACTTGAAAAGCTTTATTGTTGCATCTTGATTAATAGGACGGCTGAGGTCGTACAACTGACCATCAATCGAGCATACAAGGACCTCCTTAGCCAAATTGCGACTAAGCGACTCTGCGATCTGCTGACCAGTCACGCCTGCCTCGTACTCTCTTTTACTTCCGTCTGGAAATGTAATCTGAATCATCTTTTATCTGTATCTTTCGTCAAAGTATAGTTTTTGACGGGCGCAAAGATACGATAAATTATCATTAGTTATACCAATTCAAGCCACTTTTTTCGCATCATTGCGCTTTAAATACGACTTCTCAGCCTCTTTATCAACTGCCTGATTTCTACTATAATTAACATCGTACTTGTCCCAAGCGCTACATATACCCAGTCCATCAACGACATAGTGGCTGTCATCACAATATTTCCACCATAAACTACTACCATAAAATGCGATAGCGGAATAAAGAGTGATATAAGTATAAACCTAAAGGTTGTCTTGTCAATAAAACACCTGAAGAGCGACTTCGTGGAACCAAATGCCTTGATTGATATAAGATTCCAAAATATACACATGGTGAATATCGTCATTATCAGCGTCCTTTCATATACACTGAATTGCGAAGCAACGTCTGTAGGTATCGCCCAAACCAACTCCTTTGTCCATAAATCACTGATTTGTACTATGTCCATACCAGCACTGAGTAGCCAGAACAGAAAAACAACTATAAAATCATAGACAAAGACCATAATTATATATGGTACAAAATCTGTTGATTTCACATATTTATTATAGACTCCTGTAGATTGACTGCTGAGTGACTTCTCTCCTCTCAATACCAATAACGCCATACCAATTATGGCAGTATCTATAATATTCAGCCAAAACATCTGTACCACAGATATAATGTAACTGCCGGCTAATACAACACCCAATGTATTCAAAAGAACTAACGTGGCCGAAACTCCCATCATCAAACCGTATAGACGACCCTCATATCGAATCATCTCACGACCCAACCTCAAGGCCCTCTCCATCACATTCAAATGGTCTTTGTATATGGATATCTCTGTACCACTGTGATTGTCCGACGTGGTCTTGCGCATTACTATCGAAACATCAGCTATCTCTTGCAACTGATCAATACGTCTCTCGGATGACACAACGGCTACAAATTCACCATCGTTCTGCATAGTCCTGACAATATTCAACCTCTCCGACAATGGGGCTTGCGATATAGCTCGTACCGACTTTATGGAATCGTATGTTACAACACCTCCGTTCTCCGACAATATTTCACCTAAGGTCTTACTCTGACTACCCACACTTCCCTTCGACTCTACCTCACTCTTTGTATCAACAAGACCCGACTTGGCCGCCATGTTGTCTATCATCTGCTTCTCAAGACTCGAAACAATCTTGACGTCAATGTTAACTCCCCACATATTACGCACAAACTGAGCAATTCCACTGCGCGCCGTATCTTCAATGCACATAAATCCAAGAAGAATAAACTTGTACGACCTCAATTGCTCTACACTGTCTATCTTCTTTACCGCAGCTGGCACATGGGCATAAGCTATGGTCAATATATTGTATGGTGTATTTTCTATAGATTTCTCAAAACTCTTATATATAGCATAGTCATTTTCTATCTGTTTATCTCCACATTGTACCATACTGCACAACGACGCCACCTCTTTCGGCTTGCCATGTATATATATAGTATTGATTGCATCTCCTTGAACTAGAGCTGCACACATACCCGACTCTCGCCTGCTGGACATACGGTCTATTACTACCGCATCTTTTCTGAGCGACTCTATGTCTACCCCACAGCTCGACAGCCAATTCAACATCGTAATCTCTTCCGTGGAACCATACTCCCTTGGCCTACTGTGCTCCGATTCTCTCCCCACAAAAGCAGTGGTCGAAAGCGCTATACCTTTATGAAAATACCCCAACGCCTCCTTCGAAACCGAATACTCATCGTCTTCTTTAATAAAACCAACAGTATCTTCTGCGTCTATAAGCAACCAATCTTCTTTCTTCGGAGAATAACCCAACTTCACACGCTGTACTTTCATGTTACCATTGGTTATCAAACCCAACCTGCCCGTAATAACCGAAGATATCATACCTAGCATAAATGGCGTGTACATGTCTTTTACCCTCACACCCATCTTGCCAAGTCTGTTGTTAGCAACATACAACGCAATACTCATGACGTATGGTATACCTATAGGTAATAATGCCGTCAGAATATTCGTAGGCACACTTAGCACATCAATTAGTGTCTTTATGGAACCTATAGATAAACATATTATTATAAGGAGCACTGAATAGAGTATCGATACCAGCGACACCATCTGCGCCACTTTGCTGATAAGCATGATAAATGGCACTCTGACCGCCTCGTCTCGCTTCGTAGCTACCCTGCTTCTCCCATATTCTGTCTGAACTCCAACTCGCGTAACCTTCATAACGCCAGTTCCTTCAACAACCGAGGAACTGCCCATAACCCAGTCTTGTGGGTAAATATGACTCGCATCTGTCGTCGGACCTAAACCTACCCCCTTCAAAACATCATTATTTCCTCCTATCAACGACTCATCAACTCTTAACCCCGACGCATTCAATAAAATACCATCTGCCGGAACTATAACGCCTTCTTCTAGTAGCACAATATCGTCTACTACAATATCAAGCGCCGTAACGGTCATCGACTTGTCTCCTCGCCTGACTTGTACCTTCTCTCCATCAAAATTTACTTGAGCCCTGGTCTTTTTCTGCGTATGCTTGCTAATAAATCTCAATACCACATACGCTATCGCATACGATAATACAACACAGACCAGATTGCAAACGGCTCGATATCGCATGTTCCCATCTTCAGGATCTATCAGAAAATACGATGCTAGACAACACGCAAACAGAATACCTATTACCCACAACTGAACATTTTTCAAAAATGGAGACAAAAGGACATAACCCTCAGTTTCAGAACCTCCCGTCCTTTCCATACGGTTGATTCCGAATTTTTTGCGCGAATAAACAACGCCCATCTCACTAAGTCCAGTTCCTATGCGGCCCATGCTATGGATATAGAAATCATTTTACCTTAGTGTCTACGTTAATTAACATATATTAGTTGCAAAAAAAGAGAGGGAAAGACTAATGCCCTTCCCTCTCTTGTTATAGTATAGCTATATACTCTCTTATATTAGAGCATAGACTTTACCTGATTGTAAACATTCTCTGCTGTGTAGCCGAGCTTCTCATCAAGTACCTTGTAAGGAGCAGAGAAACCGAATGTCTCAAGGCCCCATACCTTCGACTTAGGATCAGCACCAATGAGGAAGCCCTGGAGGTTAACTGGAAGACCAGCTGTCATACCAAATACCTTAGCACCTGCAGGAATTACGCTCTGCTGGTATGCTGCGCTCTGTGAACGGAAGAGACCCTCAGATGGTACAGATACGATACGAACCTTAACACCATCCTTGCGGAGGAGCTCTGCACCTGAAACAAGTGTAGATACCTCAGAACCTGTAGCAACCATTACTACATCAGCATTCTCATCTGAACCTGCAACTACATAGCCACCCTTGCGAGCCTGCTCATAGTCATTACCCGCTGGAAGGTTGTTGATATTCTGACGAGAAAGGATAAGTGCTGTAGGACTCTCAACATTCTCCATAGCCATAGCCCATGCAGTTGTTGTCTCCTTAGCATCAGCTGGACGAAGAACAAGTGTAGAGTTCTTGCCATCGTGACGCTTGAGCTTCTCCATAAGACGGATCTGTGCCTCGTGCTCAACTGGCTCATGAGTAGGTCCATCCTCACCTACGCGGAATGCATCGTGAGTCCAGATGAACTTAACTGGGAGCTGCATGAGAGCTGCCATACGTACTACTGGGAGCATATACTGGCTGAATACGAAGAATGTACCACATGCTGGGATAACACCACCATGAAGTGCCATTCCTACACAGCAACATGCCATTGTAAACTCAGCAACACCTGCCTGGAAGAATGCACCAGAGAAATCATTTGCTGTGAGAGACTTTGTCTTCTTCAAGAAGCCGTCTGTCTTATCTGAGTTAGAAAGGTCTGCAGAAGCACAGATCATGTTAGGAACCTGCTCAGCGAGAACCGAAAGACATGCTGCAGATGCGTTACGTGTAGCATCATTGTCCTTCTGTACACACTTGCTCCAGTCAATCTTTGGAGCCTTGCCCGAGAACCACTCTGTCTGCTGTGCAGCCTTCTCAGGATTTGCAGATGCCCAAGCCTTCTCCTCTGCATAGCGATCTGCTACGATCTTAGCAAGCTCCTCAGCACGCTTAGCGTAGAGCTCCTTAACTTCTGGGAAGATAACGAATGGATTCTCAGGATCACCACCAAGATTCTTTACAGTATTCTTGTATGCGTCACCACCGAGAGGTGCACCGTGTGTCTTGCAGTTGCGCTCGTACGAAGAACCATCTTCCTTCAAAGCACCCTTACCCATGATACACTTACCAATGATGAGGGTTGGCTTGCCCTTAACTGCCTTTGCCTTTACGATAGCAGCACGAATCTGGTCAGCATCGTTACCGTTGATCTCGATAACTTCCCAGTTCTGTGCACGATACTTAGCAGCAGTATCCTCGTTCATAACCTCCTTAGTCTCTGTAGAGAGCTGGATGTCATTGCAGTCATAGAACATAATGAGGTTGTCCAAGCCAAGGTTACCAGCGATACGTGCAGCACCCTGTGAAACCTCCTCCTGAATACCACCATCCGAAATATATGCGTAGATAGTCTCCTTTGCAAATGTTGGGTTGCCTGTGTGTGCAGCAAGGAACTTAGCAGCAATAGCAGCACCAATAGCATATGCATGACCCTGACCAAGTGGACCAGATGTATTCTCAATACCACGAGCTACCTCATACTCTGGGTGACCTGTTGTAGGCGAACCCCACTGACGAAGCTGTGCACACTCATCAAGAGTGAACTTGCCAGCCAATGCCAACTGAGCATAGAGCATTGGAGCCATGTGACCTGGATCGAGGAAGAAACGGTCGCGACCTACCCATGAAGGATTCTTTGGATCATACTGAAGGAACTCTGAATAGAGAACGTTGATGAAGTCAGCACCACCCATAGCACCACCTGGGTGACCACTCTTTGCCTTCTCTACCATAGAAGCAGCCAAAATACGGATATTGTCAGCCGCTCTTTGTGTTACGTTTGTCATAATTTGTGTATCTTATTTTGTATTTTGTTTTTGATAGATGTTGCGGAAGTATTCGTATTAGTAACGAGATATCTTCTCTACACGACGCTGATGACGTCCGCCCTCAAATGCCGTGTTGAGGAACGCCTGTGCAAACTCCCAGCACTGCTCTTCTGTGAGAAATCTCGCTGGCATCACACAGATATTTGCATCATTGTGCTGACGCGCAAGCTCTGTAATCTCCTTGTTCCAACAATAAGCCGAACGTACCTCATTGTGCTTGTTCAACGACATGTTAATGCCATTACCAGAACCACAGAACGCAATGGCACGCTTGAGCTCGCCTTTGCTGATAGCCGAAGCTAGTGGGTGCGCATAATCAGCATAATCGCACGAATCTGGTGTGTGTGTGCCGAAATCCTGAATATCAAAGCCAGCCGCAATAAGACGAGCCTTGATAGCCTCTTTCATCTCAAAACCAGCATGGTCCGAAGCCATACCTAGTACTTCTTTCTGCATTGTATATTTACGTTGATGTTTGTCAATTTTCCGAGTCCAAAGATACTATTAAATATTTAATAGTTACGCTACATCTTCATAAAATGTTACCAATGAGTCAACGACCACATACAAAAAGGGTACGCCGATACCTCGACATACCCTTGTCAACTCCGAGAGAGCGGTAAACGGGACTCGAACCCGCGACCCTCAGCTTGGGAAGCTAATGCTCTACCAACTGAGCTATTACCGCATTAAAGCTTGGGCGCTCTCCCCTTAAGCGTCCACAAAGGTAGATAACATTTCGTTACTTACAATAGCTAATCTACTTTTTTCTGCAATTACCTTCCCCCTACCTCTCAAAAAACAAGGGCGCACCCTCATGGATACGCCCTTCTTATATGCTGTTTCAATATCAATTCCTTCCAAACTTCAGACTTCCTGCCATCTTCTCAGCATCCATCTGCACTTCAACTATACCTAATACCTTCCTGTAAACCTTTACCAACTCTTTCAGTCTGGCTATCTCTTGCATCTTCTCAAAAACATCTGTATTGATCTCCTTCCCCTTCTCAAACTCTATCTTTACCTCATCAACCTCAAACTGCGTCTGACATAGATTAACCCATTTCAAATATGGTACAATGTCGTTCAATTCTTTATACTGATAGTGATAGAAGAAGAACAACTTATCCCCACTCCTGTACTGACAGTTGTCTCCCATCTTGAATACACCATTCATAAATGGTAATCCATACTCTACTTCCCTGCCCTCGGTAAACGAATAGTGAATCCTGTCTACTACACAATGATTCGACTTCTCATCTTCCGCAGCCTTAAACTCTATAATTACACCACTGTAGTCGCAGTCACCAATAGGAGATAGTTCGTCAGCCCCCTTTCTGACAAAAGAGGCCCCACGCAAAAAGATATAGTCCACCTTCCACGACGTCTTGCCCGTCGCGGCACTCTGCAAGTGACCTAATCTTTCCCGTGCAATATCTTCTATTACATTCATACTACCTATCAATTTGTTGGTGCGTTAAACTGTTGCGACTGCACTCAGCATTGCAAATATAAATAAATTTCTGTCAAACAAACAATATTGTTAGTTAAATAAATTTTCTCAACTACCTGCAGATGCCATTCATGGCTACTCTACCCCCTTCAACGGTATCTCTATCTTTACCAATACACCTGGCCTAGACGTAGACAACTGATTATAAGTGCCATACGAAACCGTACCCTTCAACGACGATACCCTGGATACTATATTATAATAGCCCATGCCACTACCCGTCGTCTCCGTCACATTGCCTTCAGGGTCTACCGATGGAGTAAAACCTATACCATTGTCCGCATACTCAAGGAGCAACTTCCCTTTCTGCTCTTGTATGTATATGTTTATCAGCGTCGCCCTGGCATGACGTATAGTGTTGTTTATCAACTCACAGATCACTCGGTATACAACTATCTCTATGGTCGGCTGATATCTAGTCGACCCAAATGATATGTCATATTTAATGTTCAACCCTTGGGGAACATTCAACTTCCCTATAAAGTTGGAGATGGCTTTCTCTATGCCAAAGTTATTCAGCACATGGGGCGATAGATTATTGGATACCTCCCTTACCGTAGTAATGGCTTCCGCTATGGCTTGATTGAGATTCGTACGAACCTCTGGATCCGACACCTCATTGGATACCGCCGAAAATCCCATCTTGATCGACGAGAGTATAGGCCCTAGTCCGTCATGTAGCTCCGTCGAGAACCTCTTCCTCTCTTTTTCCTCGGCTTCTATGACGGAGTTGAGCAACCTCTTCTCGTATGCTCGCTGCTTCTCTTCGGCTTCTCTGTTATACACAAAGATATTCTTAATAAGGTATACCCCAATGGCAAAACAGAACGATATGAAAATACCTCCCCACGAATATGGTTCATTGGATTCAAAACCAAATTGGGGAACAAATATCCTCACAATGTCTATCACACTTCGCACCGACCAGGTGACCAACCCCGCACATATCAATATCCAGGATAGATTACTCTTGGTAATACGGGTAAGCCTGACCGCAATCACCGCCGCAAACACCTGCAGAAAACAGGTGAAGAACAGAAATATCTGATATACCGTATTTGTTCCCATACCTATTGCCCAATTCTGACTACAGAGTATACTCCTTTTATGGTCTTTATCTTCTTGATAAGACTGCCTAGCATCTCTGTGCTCGATACCATTACCGTCACATCTCCCTCAAAACCTCCTTCTGTCGAGTTTATGGTTATCGAACGCATCTTTACCTGGTCTTCTCTCTGGAAGAGCTGACTGATATTTGTCACAATGCCTATGTCGTCCGTACCAGTAACCCTGAGTCTCACCGCCAACATATTGCCTTCGTTGCCCCTCCAGCGCGCATCAAGTATGCGATAGCCAAACTTCCTCCTCATGTCTGTCTCGTTCGGACAGCCTTCTCTGTGTATCTTCACACCACCAGTGGCTGAGACAAATGCAAATACAGGATCACCAAATATCGGATTGCAACACTTGGCAAGGGTGTATTCTATATTCGTCAACCCCCTGTCTAGCATCAGCACACTGCTTCCTTTCTTGTCTTCTATCTCTCCCTTGTCTTCTACATGATACCCGTCCGCAGATATCATATAGTGATCTTGCTCCGTCCTGTCTTTGTCTACTATCTCTTTTATCTTCTCCGAACTGATAATCTCTTCTCCTACATCCGACAGGAATATGTTGATATCCTTGTAGCCGAATTCTTTCATCAGCTCGTTGAGGATGGCATCGTTAAACTCAACTTTCCAGTTCTTGAACTTCCTGTCAAGTATCTCCCTGCCTATCTGCGAACGCTTGAAGGTCTGCTCTTTTATGGCTTGCCTCAACTTGGTCTTGGCCTTCGAGGTAACTACAATATTTATCCAGTCTTGCTTGGGCTCTTGATGATTGGATGTCAATATCTCTACCTGGTCACCGTTCTTGATCTCATACCTCAATGGCACATTTCGGTCATTCACAATGGCTCCTACACACTTCCTGCCTACATTGGTGTGTATGTCAAACGCAAAGTCAAGCACTGTGGCACCCTTCGGCAATCGCCTCAACTCGCCCTTGGGGGTGAACGCAAAAACCTCTTTGTCGTAGAGGTTCAACTTGAAGTCGTCTATAAAGTCTACTCCACTGAGCTCGGGATTCTCAAGTACCTCACGGATATTGGCAAGCCACTTCTCCATGTTCTCCTCACTCTTGATGCCTTTGTACTTCCAGTGCGCACAGAATCCTTTCTCGGCAACTTCATCCATGCGCTTGGTGCGTATCTGTACCTCTACCCACCTCTTGCCTGGACCTAGTACCGTGATGTGCAGACTCTCATATCCGTTACCTTTTGGTACCGATATCCAGTCTTTAAGCCTGACGGGATTTGGCTGATACAAATCGGTAACTATACTGTACGCCCTCCAGCATTCTGCTTTCTCTACCTTTAGCGGACAGTCTATGATAATTCGGATGGCAAATAGGTCGTATATGCCTTCCAGACTCATTATCTTCTTTTTCTTGAGCTTGTTGTATATCGAACTGATGGTCTTCGTCCTACCTTTCATCTCATAGTTCATCCCCGACTCATCAAGCCTCATCCTCAATGGCGCAAGGAACTGATGTATATACTCATCACGGTCTCTCTTGGTCTCATCCAGCATGGCAGCTATCTGTAGATATACTTCTCGGTTGGTAAACTTCATCGAAAGGTCTTCCAACTCGCTCTTCATACCATAGAGTCCCATACGATGGGCCATAGGAGCATATAGATACGACACTTCTTGTCCTATCCTCATCTGCTCTTCTGGCGAGAAGGCTTTCAAATGCCTCATGGTGTTGAGCCTTGCACTGAGCATGAGAAGTATAACTCTTACGTCTTGCGCAAATGTAAAGAGCAATTTTCTGAAATTCTCATTCTGTAGCGATATGTGCCTTCCGTATAGCTCGTCTACCTTTACCATACCGTCACATATTACCGCTACCTGATCACCAAACCTCTCAGCTACCTTCTCTCGCGATATGGCACCAACTCTTACAAGGTCCGTAACCAACGCAGCTACTATCACTACCCTGCCTAGTCCTACTTCATCTATAAGTATGGATACCGTCTCAAATACGTGCTGCAAATTGGTAAAACCAGGAGCACATATAGAGTGTACATCTACCGTCCTCGCCGCCTCTTCGTGCAACGAGTGAATAAGCTCAATATCTTCTTGCGACAGCATGTCGTCAATGCTCTCTAGCATCTTCCTGTATGCTATCTGCGTATTCTTACATTCTACGTCACTCCAGTCGGATTGCTTGAAATAGTCTTCTTCTCTCATCAATTCCATAATATTCGTGTATTATGTTAATTCTCAACCTATTCTACTTTCAATATCTCAAAGTCATAGCGTATAATACGCCTGCCAATAATCTTCTCCCCATCTCCAACAAGACCAAATGCCTTGTCAGGTAGTAGTATTACCGTGGCCCTCACCCCTTCTCGCTTGCCTTGTAGCGCCTCTACCAGACCGTGCGGCTCATCGGTCTGTACCAAATGTATCTTCTTCGCCCCTTGTTTCTTGGACGAGTAAAACTTCTCCCCAGTAACAAAGTCACTGATGTTATAGGCTATCGTTACCGTCGAGTTCTCTTTTACTATCTTCGCATTTTTCTCTCCGTCTTTGTGTATCGTCACCCAAAGTCCCCTGGAATCTGCAATCGTGTCAAGACCCAGAGAATCAGACACATACACAATCATAGCCGAATCATTCCTTACCATCCAATGATTGAGCTCTGCCTTCTTCTCTTTATCCAAACGCACAACTGGCTTATTTTCAGGCTGTTCCGTTTCACAGGCACAACCTATAACCAGCATGGTTAACATAATCAACTCCGCGTACTTCATTCCTGTTCTTTTATCTTGTTCTCCTCTCCGTACATCGCAGTATAGTACTCTTTCATGTCTCTTTTCAAAACTTCAACTGCCTCCTCAAATGCCATCTTCATCGTGGCTCCCGAGGCATTGAAGTGCCCACCACCACCATAATACTTCGACGCAAATTCCGATACCGAAAAATCACCCTTCGATCGCAACGATACCTTTATACCGTCTGGCCTCTCCATCAGCAACATACTGCAAACTAGATTCTTAGCTTGCAACGGAATATTCACAAAGCCCTCTGTATCTCCCGTCATATACCTGTGCTTGTCCAAAACTGGCTTGGATAGCGGTATCAACGATACATTGGTCCCAGGTATCACTTCCATCTTCTTGAGCGACGTGGCAAGTAAACGCAACCTCCTCACCGATTTGTTGTTGAAGATCTTGTCGTGTATCTCCGACTTGTCTATGCCCATCCGCAATAGATCGGCTACTAGTAAATATAGGTCGGGATCACTGGAGTTGTACGACAACCCTCCAGTATCTGTCATAATGCCCGTATAAAAGCACGAGGCGGATGTCACATCTATCTGATCTTTATATATACTGTTCCTCAAACAGTCATATATTATCTCACACGTAGCCGATGCCTCCGGATTGGATATCATCACGTCACACTTCTCTACCGGATCAAGATGATGGTCTACCATAACCCAGTATTTCGAACCCTTGTCTAATGACAATAATTTCTCTCCCAACTTCCCCGTCCTCGAATGGGCATTGTAGTCCATCATAAATATACAATCAGCCTCTTCTATCAACTGGTCACATGCCGAAATCTCTCGCTCATAGGCATGCGCACTCTTGGCTCCAGGTATCCAAAGCAACGTCGTAGGTGGCAAATCAGGCACTATCACACTGCATTTCTTCCCTAATCTGGCTAAAACGGCCTTCAAACCTAAGGTCGACCCCAACGCATCCCCATCAGCATTAACATGACAGGTCAAAATAAACTTACTATGCTCATTTATAGCTCTTTCCAAGCCTGGTATATCGTAACTTATAGTGCTTCCACTCATATTCGTCTTTTTCCTGTTCAAAAATATTTTAGTCAAAGATAGAAAAAAAAAGCCACAACTCTTTGTAATTATTGTTTACAAATGTAAATTTGCGTCAATTTAAATAAAGATGTATTAACACTCTGCGCTTAGCGTGGAGTATTAAATGAACAAATTAACATGAGCACGAATAAAACTTTTTCAATGATTAAGCCAGGTGCTGTTCGCAACAAGCACATCGGTCACATCCTTTCTAAAATCGAGGAGGCAGGTTTCACAATCGCAGCTATCAAGACAACTCAGATGTCTCTCGCAGTCGCTGCCGAATTCTACGCAGTACACAAGGATAAGCCTTTCTATCAGGAGTTGATTTCGTTCATGTCTTCTGGCCCAATCATCGCTATGGTTCTCCTCAAGGAAAACGCAGTAGCTGATTTCCGCCAGCTCATCGGTTCTACAGACCCAGATAAGGCCGAAGAGGGTTCTATCCGTAAGCTCTTCGCTACTTCTAAGACTGCTAACGCTATCCACGGTTCTGATTCCGACGAAAACGCAGAGCTCGAGAGCTCTTTCTTCTTCTCTCGTCAGGAGTGGTTGCGCCGCGAGCAGGTTACTTACTAAAAAGTTGACATTTTTTGTCACTTTTTGTTTAAAAATGTTTGCAGATTTCAAGTTTACATATAAATTTGCACATAATAGAATAAAACGCAGCCTGTAAAAGGGCACAAATACAACTAGATTATGAATAAGACACAACTTGTAGAGGCAGTTGCAAGCAAGGCTGGCTCAACACAGAAGGATGCTAAGGCAATCCTCGACGCATTTTTCGCTGTAGTAGGCGAGACAGTTGCTAAGAACGAGTCTATCATCGTTACAGGCTTCGGTTCTTTCAGCGTTTCTGAGCGCGCAGCTCGCACAGGCCGCAACCCTAGCACAGGTAAGGAGATCCAAATCCCAGCTAAGAAGGTTGTTAAGTTCAAGCCTGGCAAGGACCTCTCAATCTAATAAAAGGTTGATTCTTAAGAAAATAAAGAGACCGTGTCGTTCACTCGATACGGTTTCTTTGTTTTCCACCCTACTTCTATCTTATCTTTTCTTTAGCTTGCACTTCTTACTACTCTCTCTTAACGCTCTATATAGACAGCCTTAATACAGAGACTACCCAGAGAACATTTCGCATCAAAACAAAAAGTATCATAACATAAATATTTCTCTCTTTCCACCACTACCCCCTTATTTCTTCTCTATTAAATTCTCCCCTTTGTACCATTATCTCCGATTTTTAATTATACATTTGCATTCGTCATGTACAAAATAGGTATAGCAGGTGGTATAGGTTGCGGCAAAAGTAATATCGTCAACGCTTTCGCCCACCTCGGCGTGCCTGTATATAAGGCGGACGACGAGGCTAAACGCCTCAACGAGGAGTCTCCCGCTATCCGATCTTTCTTGTCCGACCTCCTGGGACCGGAGACTTACCTCCCAAATGGCCACTTGAATAAACCGTATATGGCGTCACGTATATTTTCCGACGACAACCTCTTGCAAAGGGTCAACCATATCGTCCACGCCGAAGTACAACGGGATTTCCTCCAATGGGCCGAAAAACAGTCCGAGTCAGGTGCTAAATATGTCGTGTGCGAGGCTGCTATAATGATAGAGAACAATTTCTATAGGGCAATGGATATGCTCATAGTGGCAGACCTGGATATGGATACGCGTATCGCTCGTACCATGGCTAGAGATAACTCGTCAAGGGAACAGGTCTTGGCTCGTATGAACAAACAACTGCCCCAGGAGGAGCTGCTGAAGTACGCCGACGTAGTCCTCTGTACCGACGATAAACATCCAATACTTAAAAGAATTTTAGAAATCAACACTATACACAGGTAAATATGCATCTTATATTACTAATCCTCATTGGTTTTTTCCTATACCGAGCCATAGTCGAAATGTTCGGTACTGCCTACAACGACAATAGAGGCTCTCATGGCTACTGGAGCGGTATGCAGTACGACTTCCAGAGCGCCCTCTTGTCTCTCATAGCTTATATGATGAAGGCCGATGGCCACGCCCGTAAAGTGGAACTGGAGTTCGTGCGACCACAACTTATCCGTATCTTCGGCGAGGATCGCGCCCGATATGCCCTCTTGCAGTTGCGCGAGCTCTTGAAAAATAATATCGACTTCTACCAGGTTTCTCAGGTCATTAATCGTTCTCTCGACGAACAGTCTAAGTGTACCATACTCAGTATATTATATGGTATAGCTATGGCCGATGGCGTCTTGTCCAACGAAGAGTGGCAGATGCTCTTGCGTATTACTGAATATATAGGCTTGAGCCGCCGCGATCTCGAGACTATCCGAATGATGTATGGCAACAGCGAGAATGCTTCGTCCTATAATTCGGACGAAACCAACGAGTCGCCTTACAAAATCATCGGCGTCAGCGAAAACGCATCCAACGAGGATATTAAACGCGCCTACCGTACCTTGGTCAAGAAATTCCACCCCGATATGCAGACCGATCTTAGCAAAGAGGCTCAGGAGGACGCCCAGAAACGTTTCGTCAAAATCCAACAGGCTTACGAAAAAATTTGCTCTCTTCGCGGCATCAAATAGGATATCTCCTATACTATTTGTATCTTTGCGCGTCTTAATAGCGAAAAATTAGAGAAACAATGAATATATCCTACAACTGGTTAAAAAAGTACATCAACCTCACAGCATCTGCCGAAGAGGTAGCAGAAAAACTCACTAGCATCGGTCTCGAAGTAGATAGCGTCGAGGAAACTCAAAGCATTAAGGGTGGCCTCAAAGGACTCGTAGTAGGTAAGGTCCTCACTTGCGAAATGCATCCAAATTCCGACCACCTCCACGTAACAACAGTTGATGTCGGAGCTCCAGAACCTCTAGGTATCGTTTGCGGCGCAGCTAACGTGGCCGCAGGCCAAAAGGTTATCGTAGCTACTTGCGGTACCGTCCTCTACGACGGCGACAAGGAGTTCGTTATCAAACCTTCTAAACTCCGCGGCGTGCCTTCTAATGGTATGATCTGCGCCGAGGATGAAATAGGTGTAGGTACTTCTCACGATGGTATTATCGTTCTCCCAGAGGATACCCCAGTTGGCTTGCCTGCCGCCGAGTACTACGGCCTCGAAAACGATACAATGATTGTTGTAGATATTACGCCTAACCGCGCCGACGCAGCTTCCCACTATGGCGTAGCTCGCGACTTGGCTGCCGCTTACGGCGTCCAGGATAGCAATATCAAACTTTCTCGCCCTTCTGTCGACAACTTCAAGGTGGCTAATAATTCTAAACCTGTGAAGATCGTTGTCGAAAACCCAGAGGCGTGCGGTCGATACTCTGGCGTTACTGTTAGTGGCGTCACTGTCAAGGAGTCTCCTGAATGGCTCCAAAAGGCTCTCAAGAGCATCGGCCTCAACCCTATCAATAATATCGTCGACGTTACCAACTATATCCTCTTCGCTGTAGGTCAGCCTTTGCACGCTTTCGACCTCAAGGATATCAAGGGTGGCGAAATCCACGTCAAGAGCGGCCTCACTGGTACTAAGTTCGTTACCCTCGATGAGAAGGAACGTACCCTCCATCAGGACGACCTCATGGTATGCAATGCCGAGGAACCTATGTGTATTGCAGGCGTATTCGGTGGACTCCAAAGTGGCGTGAAGAATACAACAACAGATGTATTCATCGAGTCTGCTTGGTTCAACCCAGTATCTGTACGTAAAACAGCCCGCCGTCACCAACTTAGCACCGACGCTAGCTTCCGTTTCGAGCGCGGCACCGACCCTAACAACGTAATCTACGCTCTCAAGCGTGCAGCACAACTTATCGTTGAGGTTGCAGGCGGTGAGATCGCTTCTGAAATAACAGATATATACCCTACTCCTGTAGATCACTTCAACGTGACCCTTAGCCGTAAGCGCTGCATGAGCCTCATCGGTAAGGAAATATCCGAGGAGACTATCCAAAAAATCCTCAAGGGCCTGGAAATAGAGGTAGTTACCGATCGCGGCGACGAAATGGACCTCCGCGTCCCTCCTTATAGAGTGGACGTAACTCGAGAGGCCGATGTTATCGAGGATATCCTCCGTATCTACGGATACAACAACGTAGAGACTCCTTCCGCAGTTCACTCTACTTTGGTTTACGCCGATAAACCTGAACGCCACACCGTAGAGGCTGCCGTAGCAGCTCAGCTCGCCGGCCAGGGATTCCACGAGATTATGAATAATACTCTCACTAAGGCCAACTACTTCGAGGAGTCTAACGCTTTCGACGCTTCTAAAACTATCGTCTTGGCTAACCCATTGAGTACCGACCTCAACGCCCTCCGACAGACTTTGCTCTTCGGCGCCCTCGAGTCTGCTCAGCATAATAGCAACCGCAAGAATAGCGACCTCAAAATGTTCGAGTTCGGCGCTGTCCATAACCTCCAGTCTGCTGAGGCCGATCGCGGTCTCCAACGTAGCTACCTCGAGGAGTGGCACCTTTCTCTCCTTATGACTGGCCTCCGCGCTCAGCCTAACTGGATAACTAAGGCAGAACCTCTGACTTTCTTCGACCTTAAGTCTACTCTTCTCAACCTCCTCCTCCGTTTGGGCCTCGACCTTAAGGCTTATACCGAACAGGCTCTCGAGAATGACGTATACTCCGAGGCTATCCAAATAATGGATGGTAAGAAGGTTATCGCTACTTACGGTAAACTGAAAAACGCTCTCGCAGCTAAATTCGACCTCGATAAGCCTGTATTCTACGCCGAGGTTAATATGGATAAGGTCTATAAGACTATCCTCCAACGCCAGAAGAGCGCCCCTATCCGCTTCGTAGAGATACCTAAGTTCCCTGAAGTTAAGCGCGACCTCGCCCTCCTCGTCGACAAGAGCGTTACTTATTCTCAGATCGAACAGCTCGCTCTCCGTACCGAGAAGAAGTTCCTCCGCTCCGTATCTCTCTTCGATGTATACGAGGGCAAAAACCTCCCAGAGGGTAAGAAGTCTTACGCCGTTTCATTCATGCTCCTCGACGAAACTAAGACCATGAATGATAAACAGGTCGACCATATCATGCAACAGCTCATTACCAACTTCCAAAAGGAATTGGGCGCTGAACTCCGATAATTGATATCATTTTGATCATAATACATCACAATACCTATAGTGCCAAATAAGCACTATAGGTATTTCAATTAAATCAATGCCACGAGAAAGAGGTTATAACGATCAGCATTTCGAATCCTTAGTCAAGTCAATATGCGAGGGTAAAAAACCTTACTTGGATACCGACGAGGCTGAGGAGTTTATCGATTTCCTGCTGTCCAACGAACGTAAGTCAGAGGCTTTAATAGTCTCAGATTACGTAATGTCTCTACACCCCAACGACTCTGTATTGCTTATCCAACGCGCTACTTTCCTGGTGGAACTTCGACGCTTGGAGGAGGCTCGTAATATCCTTAAGCAAATATCTCCTTTCGAGGATGGTAACCCCGACTTGTATCTGGCTTGGGGCGACCTCCATGTGCAGGATGGCGATATAGAGACTGCTTTGGCGTCTTACGATAGGGCCGTCGAGTGCGAAAACGTCGGTTCCGATAATTACTACGAGACATTGCTGATGATCGCTTGCCGCTTGAATCGCGACGACCAGTATGCTCATTGCTTTAAATACGTGGACTTGTTCCTTAAAAACCGCCCACACGACCCAGATATATTGTTCGAATTGGCTTATGCCCTCGATAAAGTGGGGAAGGAACAGGAGTCTATCGAAACTTACCTCGAGGTACTCCACTATAGCCCTATGTCGGATATATCATGGTACAACTACGCCTTGTTGTGTACCCGAACAGGCCAACTCGAGGAGGCTAACGTGGCTTTCGATCGCGCTATCGCTCTGAACCCCGAATTCCCCGACGCCTACGTCAATTATGGCAACCTTCTGGCAACTAGCGAAAAATACTTGGAGGCTATCGCTCAGTACGCTACTTATATATCTATGGTGCAGGATTCCGAGACGTTCGACCCTTCTGTATATATCCTCGTGGCTGATTGTTGCTTCAATTGGGCTTACTTGGAGCGCGAGAAGTTAATTCAGGAGGATACCTCCGACAACAACTCTTGGTACCAAATTCCTGTTCCAGAGCCACAACGTACTATGTACGAGATAGCTCTCGAAATATACAAAATCAGCTATTCTTATAGTTGCGAGCCTATCCGCTCGCTACTGCAGGGCGCCGATATTTCGTCTCTCTTGGGCGATAATACCACAGCTATCAAACTTGTCGAACAGGCTATCAAGGAGGAACCGTCCTACCAGGGCTCTTATTTCATGCTCTCTTGCATGTACGAACGCAATAACGACGCCGAGGGTACAATGAACGCTTTCATCAAGGGTATGTCTATCAACCCTAAGGATGTGCGTACTTGGATCGAGTTCGCTCGTCTGTGCCTCAAGTATACCGAATCAATTAAGTATACAAAGAAGGCTGTGGACTTGTACCGCGAAATAGCTTACAAGAATGGATATATCCCAGAAACTCGCTTCGGCGACGTCTTCTTGATGTATCTTTCAGGACAACCGTCTAAAACCATACTGGAAATTCTCGCAGAGCTTAAAGATTTTTACCCTGAAATATTTTGCGATGCGTGCTACGACTCTTCTTTCCGAGAAATGATGCGCAAACATCCTTATATCGATTTATTAAACGATAACGAATAATTTAATTATGACAACATACGGATTGATAGGTTACCCTATCGGACACTCTTTCTCAGAGAAATTCTTTGCCGAGAAATTTGCTCGCGAAAATATCAACGCTAAGTACCTTATGCTGGAAATGCCTAGCATCAACGACCTTATGGGTACCTTGGATAAATTGCCTAACCAAAAGGGCTTCAATGTTACTATCCCCTACAAGCAGCAGGTTATGCCTCTCCTCGATGAAATCGATCCCGAAGCTGCCGAAGTGGGCGCTGTCAATGTAGTGCGCGTAGGTAAGGATGCTAACGGCAAACGTACCCTCAAGGGCTATAATAGCGATATCTATGGCTTCTGGGAGTCTATCAAGCCTTTTATCAAGAAGGATATCCACAAAAAAGCCCTCATCCTCGGAACTGGCGGCGCCTCTAAGGCTGTCCTCTATATGCTCCGTAAAAATGGTATAGAGACTCTCTTCGTATCTCGCTCTAAACGAGAGGGTATGATAACTTACGACGAGCTCACTCCTGCTATCATGGATGAGTATAAGGTTATAGTCAACTGCTCCCCTGTGGGTATGCACCCTCACGTGGACGAGTGCCCCGATATACCTTATGAGTGTCTGACAGCCGACCACCTGGCATTCGACCTTGTTTACAATCCCGACGTGACTCTCTTCCTCAAAAAATCTGCCGAGCAGGGAGCCGCTACCAAAAACGGCCTCGAAATGCTCCACCTCCAAGCCATCCGCGCCTGGGAAATATGGAACATGGAGTAAATCAGATAATTAACTAATATCCCCCATAATAAATAGGGCGACCAACTTCTCATCGGTCGCCCTATTCTTTTATTTTTTCCAACTATGAGTTCTATAACTAATGGCATGGGCCATTAAACGTTATCAACGATATAGCTGTATCATCATACTTGTCTCCCTTATATACATCAATAATCTCAAATTTCAATTCCCACTCCTTGCCTCGCTCACCCAACAGAAACCCTAAATCAAATGTCTGTAATGCAATCTTGTCTTCCAACTCTAAATCTGTTACATGAGTGCCCATATTGTAGAGCCTCAATGTCTTGACACGTGAATTGTTCTTGTAGGCCGATTTTGTCTTCGCATATCCGTTCAAAATCTGAATACTATTTGGTTGAGTACTGGTTGAATCAAAAACAATAGTAATACTTTCTCCTATGCCATACCCCTTTACTCCTTCTACCCACGAATCCCCGTATGTATAAAGAACATTATGCGCGTTGTATGAAATCTTATTCGATGGCGCTAGTTCGCTAGTAGCGTACGCTCTTTTTATTGAACCGCAACAGAACCAACTACACCCTTCGCCTATAGCATCAGACCAATCTGAATAATATTCACACTCCCCCAACTCATCTTCTAATCTGGCTGTTTCCGCATCCGACAACGTCCCCGACTCCTCACGCTTCTTATTCAACTTAAAATATTCTTCAAAATCAGACTTTCTCTTCTCTAAGTCCAACTCCTCACCCACAGTTGTTGGCTTAAGGTGCATGGGGTCTTGTGAAATCGCAACCTCCTCACCTTCCGTCATTGTGTCAGGATTCTTTTTTTCTTGAGAATTTATACCGCATCGCCCAAACACCATTGCCATAAGCACTGCAGCTAAAAACATCAGAGATTTATTCTTTAGTTTCATAATCTTAAATCATTGTATTAGTCACACAAATTTAAATATCTCTTTCATTAAAAACAACAACAACCTTGTCATCCCATTACCTCACAAATGGTCTTGTATGTCACTCCCTCAAATCCCTCTAGTACATAATCACACTTGTCCTTTATAGCCTCCACACTGTTACACGTAGCTAATCCTACAGTAAATATCCCCGACGACATACCTGCCTGTAACCCCGTAAACGCATCCTCAAATACCACACACTCCCCTATCTCAGCACCAAACACCTTAGCCCCAAGCAGATAACAGTCAGGAGCAGGCTTTGATGCCGTGAAATCTTCTGAGGTCAATACCTTGTCAAACAACTCATAGAAATTTGGTATGGCTATCTTCACATTCTCCATCTTCTTCTGATTCGACGATGTTACTATGGCACACTTCACCCCATTCTTCTTCAAATCAGCAATAAATTCCAATGCCCCAGGGAAAAACTCATACCTCATACCTTCTTCTCCAGCATCCAACATAGCTTTTACCCCTATCCTCACCTCTTCTTCTGGGAAATACTTCTCAAATATCTGTACCAACGTGGTCCCTTTTATCAAATATTCTAATCCTGCTACGTCTGGCCTGTACTTTCTAGCTATCTCTCCCCATATCTTTGTATACTGCCCTTCGGTATCTATCAATGTCCCATCTAAATCAAATAATGCAACTCTAAATTTTTTCATCTTATATATTTTTTCTAAAATAGTCTATACCCTACAATCTTTTGTTCAACATCTCTCTCAATCGCTTCTCATACTCCTTCGCCCCAATAAATAATATCCCGTCCATTCCCACTCGTCTGCCTCCTTCAATATTCTCTTCTTTGTCGTCCGCAAATATACATTCTTCTGGCTTGAGATTAAACTTGGCAAATAGTCGATGGTATATCTCCGCTTCGGGCTTTATATATTTCTCTTCCGACGATATTACATACCCATCAAGCAAGTTAAATATCTCATACTGAGCCATAGTGACATAAACCTTACTGCACCAGTTTGATAGGCCATAGAGCTTATAGCCCTCAGACTTCAGACGGCAAAGCAAATCACGCATACCCGCCATCTCACCCGTCACAATCTCAGGATAATGCTCACAAAACATACGGAGTTCCGGTTCGAACTCTTTGTTTTTCTCCAATATCTCATCCATTATGACCTCAAAAGGGCGCTCTTCCCTATCCAGCATTTGCTGAACCTCCTCGTTACACAGTATGGGAATGAAAGCCCTGCAACGTTCCTCATCAGGAATATACTTATGGAAAAACGCCTCAAAGTCATAATCCACCAGTACCTTACCAAAATCAAATATCAGATTCTTAATCATATATTGCTTTTCAATTCTCTGTTACATACATCTATTTTTTTGCTGGTCTCTTCGAAAACAGACACACTCCCCCGTACAACAATATACTCAGAATAAGCAGGACAACAGCCACCATAGAAAAAACCAAATAGTTAGTATTCAGATTATTGATGAACTGCATTTTACTGATATACCACTGCCCATCGCGTTCAACCAAAACACCCGTCACCCTTACAGGAATCAAGAAATGGTAGATATCCAGATTTACCTTACTATTGACGGCAAAATATATGGCATCGCCCACACTGCTGAGAGACGCCCTCTCCCAATCGAGGTAAAAATGCCCCCAATAATTCCAATCGCCAAGCAACAAGTTTCTTGCTCCATCCCTACCTTGAAATATCTCCCCAGGATTCGTTCCCAGAATCAATATCTCATCAGAGACAATTGTTTCATCAATACAAGCCTCAACAAGTTTTGGATCACGCATTTGGTAATACCCATCCAATACCTTCAATGGTCGCAAGGCACCATTCCTCAAATCGACAGACAACTCCTCTCCGGGAATTGACCTTGGACAATCAACCTCCTTGTCAGCCTCAGCCCAAATACTGAAAATCAGATAAATCAGTACCGACAAAAAGATGAAACAAAGGCATTTAGTAAAGATTCTCATAGCACATTTAAAATTAGACGTTAATACATATTCTACTGCAAAATTAAAACATTCCGCGACAAGTAGATGCAGCGAGGCGAGACAAATATGGGCATATAGTGAAATACTACTTGAAGGGCAAGAAAGGTACCTAGTACAATAACATTTCAATTCCAACTACACAAAATATACACAATTGGGATACCTCAGTCTCTAAATTATCCAAAAATCACTTATCACGTTAAACAAATCCCTAAGAGCTCTTCTATTTATTACCCGATTTTTATCCACTACGCTATACAAAAACAAAAAAACATCCATTTTCATCTATTATAATGGATAAATTCACTTACTTTGCATTTGTTGTCAATTATAAAAGATATGAACGTAGAGTTAAGACATAACTATCTGAAACTAATTGAGCGGCATCTAGGCAAGGACTGCATCATTGTGCTCGTTGGTCAACGCCGAGTAGGTAAAAGCTGTATGCTCAAGATGCTACGAAGTATAAAGGCGCTGGACGAAACCAATAACATCATATATATAGACAAGGAGAAAGAGCAGTTCGACTTTATCCGTACTTACCTTGACTTGAACGACTATGTCAAAAGTAAATACGTCGCAGGAAAAATGAATTACCTGCTTATAGATGAGATTCAGGATATCGATCAGTTTGAACGCTCAGTTCGCAGTTTCTGCTCTGAGCCCGATATTGAAGTAATTATTACAGGTTCAAATGCCAAGATGTTGAGCGGTGAACTGAGTACTCTTATTGGTGGACGTTACAAGGAGATATACATCCAGTCACTCAGCTATATGGAATTCCTACAGTTTCACCACCTTACGGATTCTGATGACACTATGGCACTCTACATTCAATACGGTGGACTTCCTGGTCTTGTGAAAATAGGACTCGACGAAGAAGATGTCCGTGAGTATCAGAAAGATATATACAACACTGTACTATTGAAGGATGTTATCCTTAGAAACCGTATACGTAATGTAGTCTTTCTGGAGAACCTTGCACACTTTCTGGCAGATAATGTGGGAAAAATTATCTCTGCTAATAGCATAGCCAAATACATGAAATCTCAGGGACAATCCATTACCTCTACCACAATCATAGAGTACATCAAATTCCTTGAAGAGGCATACATCCTCCATAAAGTCAACCGATATGACATTCACGGCAAGAAACTGTTTGATAGTAACGACAAGTTTTATTTCGAAGATCACGGAATACGCAACGCGTTAGTTGGTGGCAGCAGAGAAGGCGACATAGAGAAAGTTATAGAGAACATCATCTATCAGCATCTCATTCGTCTTGGATATGAGGTTACTATCGGACAACTGCAAGCTGGAGAAATAGACTTTGTCTGCACCAAGAGCACGGGCGACCGTATATACGTACAGGCCTCATACATTATAGCCGATAATGCAACAAGAGATAGAGAATTTGGCAACCTCAGATCAATCAAAGACAACTACCCCAAGTACGTAATCTCCATGACCCCGATGGTCAAAAAAAACGATGACAATGGAATAATCCATCTCGGATTAAGAACATTCTTGACATCCGATGAATTCTAACCATAAAACATGAATCAAATTATTCATACCTTTGCCTTCGCATATTATACACGTCATCATGAACAAGAAAGAAAAAGCCCTATCCTACTTCAGCAACGATTTTACCTGTTCCCAATCCATATTCGCTGCCTACGCTCCCGACCTCGACATACCAGAAATCATTGCCCTGAAAGTAGCAGCACCATTCGGCAGCGGTATGCGTAAAGCCGAAACATGTGGTTGCTGCACAGGCGCCCTCATGGTCATAGGAAGCAAATACGGCTACACCAACCCAAATGATAAGGACCAAAGAGCCAAAAACAACGAACTGACTGCCCTCTTCCTCGACGAATTCGCCAAAGCCAACGGCTCTTGCCTATGCAGAGAGTTGCTGCACTGCAACATATCTACCCCAGATGGCTTAGCGTACGCCCGAGAAAACAATCTGTTCACCACCCTCTGCCCTAAACTTGTCGCCTCAGCAGTGGACATCCTTGAAAAAATTACCAAATAAATTTCTATTACTCATCTTCGTGTAAATCTGGTAACGGCGCGTTTCATTCCTCCGATGGCAACGGACAACCAGCCTTTACGTTTGGATATCTCACGCATGAATTCATTCACCTCCTTGGGATCTTTCCATCGCGCATTCGTAGAGACGGTGTGTACACCGTCTTATAAACCATTGGCATCAACCACACCGTCTCTACATTCATGCATGGATTATATTCATTTCCTTGGTAGCCGCTGAAGCGGCGTGTATCCGGTCGTTGAGACTGTTGGCCAACTCGCTGACAGCAGCCATCGCCATGGCAGATTCCGCAAAATCACCAAACGAACCGTTGGCCTTGTTGACACTCTTTACAACATACTCAACAGCCTTATCCAATTCGTTAACATCAATGGTGGCAGAAGTGACTCCAGAAGAATCTGTATCTAATTTTATTTTTACCGTAACCTTGTCCATAAACTTGCGTAAAGTCAAGAAAAAGTACTACAATGATGACTTTCAAAGCAATATTAGCCTTAGTCTTAGGGGCAATAACTTTCTTTGGAGTGTTATTTTCTCCAGACGAGATGTGGCGTTGGCGTAGATAGAGACTTCTCCTCCGCCACTTCACGAAAAATATATACAAAAGGCCCAGCCCCGCTGAGCCTTTTCTTTTTTCTCAGCGCATGATCTTGCCACTCTCGTCACGCTTCTTCAGGTCGGCGCTTCTCCCTTTCACCTTGCGGAGGTAGAACACCACACCCCACACTGCTACTATCGCTGCCGCCAATACTATTCCTATTGCTGTCATCATATTCTTGTTTTTGTTGATTACCTGTTAGTCTTTCAAATCTCTTCCTGGCCTCTTCCCTGGTCACTGTCTGGCAGCCTTCAGGCACTCGCCGTCCCATGAACGCCTCAGAGCTGCGGGCTCAAAGCTACAATGGGTGTCACTCGTTGCGTCGGGTGACATGGTTATTTCTGACCCCCAGGGCAGACAGGGCGAACCGCGAACCCGAGGTAACGGTTGCTGCCGCTCCAATCCACGTAGCGCGAGTAGAAGTACAAGTAGCACGCGTAGTAGGAGCCGCTCATGCGAAGCGAATGCGACCAGTAGTAGCCGTAGTTGCCCACGTAGCCGAGATCCGTATCCCAGCGATATAGTTACTACACAACAAAACGCTACCTTCTCTATACCCAGCAACTACTCTCCAAATAAAAAAATTACGACCAAACACTACCCTCCATATACGCACAACCTAACCACACAATAGAAAAACTGCGAGCAAACACTACCCTCTCTATACCCAGCGACTATCTACCAAGCTTCTTTTTCTGCCAAAGAAAAAGACAAAAGCAAAAAGTCAATAATCTCCCAAAGAATTACTAAATTTGTGTCGAATGAAACTCCAATTAGTATGGACCAAAAGACTAAAGACCGTATAGATTACCTCCGTAGCCATCTGCACGAGCAGAACCACCGCTACTACGTACTCAACGATCCTCTCATAAGCGACATGGAGTTCGATATGCTTATGCACGAGTTACAGGATCTTGAGAAAGCTAATCCGGATTACACCGACCCCAATAGCCCTACTCAGCGCGTTGGAAGCGATGTCACTATGGCCTTCAGTCAGGTTACTCATACCCGACCTATGCTCTCTTTGGGTAATACTTACAACGAGGGCGAAGTGGCGGATTTCTACAACCGTATCGTAAAAGAGGTTGGCCACGACGTGGATATCGTATGCGAACTTAAATTCGACGGTACTTCTATAAGCCTCAAATACGAAAACGGCGAACTCGTCCAGGCTGCTACCCGCGGCGACGGCACACACGGCGATGACGTTACCCGTAACGCTAAGACCATACACTCCATCCCCCTTAAACTGAAAGGCGATTACCCCGCAGAACTGGAAATGCGTGGCGAAGTCCTTATGCCTCATAAGGCTTTCGAGACTCTCAACCAACAACGAGCAGATATCGGCGAAGCCCCTTTCGCTAACCCTCGTAACGCAGCGTCCGGCTCCCTCAAACTCCAGTCTAGCCTCCAAGCCGCACAACGACAACTGGATTGTATCTTGTACTACGTCCTCACAGACGATATGGAGTTCGCTCTCCATTCAGAGGGTCTGGAGAAGGCTAAGGAGTGGGGATTCAAAATGTCTGAGGCTTACCGCGTTTGCCACAACCTCAATGAAATATACGACTACATCCACCTCTGGGCAGAAAAACGCAAGGAACTGCCTTTCGATATCGATGGAATAGTCTTTAAGGTGGATAATCTGTCTATACAGCGCGACCTGGGTTTTACCGCTAAGTCCCCACGCTGGGCTATATCTTATAAGTTCAAGGCCGAACAGGCTCATAGCCGTATCAATGCCATAACTTACCAAGTGGGCCGAACCGGCGTTATTACCCCCGTGGCTAATATGGACCCAATGCAACTGGCTGGTACCGTCGTCCGCCGAGCTTCTCTGCATAACGCCGACGTAATCGCCGCCCTCGATATTCATGAGGGCGATACCGTCGTAGTGGAAAAGGGTGGCGAAATTATACCTAAAATAGTGGGCGTCGACCTGGATAAACGACTCCCCAATGCTAAGCCTGTCGAGTTCCCTTCAATATGCCCGGAATGTGGCACCCCTCTGGAACGCGTACCTGGCGAAGCAGCTCATTTCTGCCCTAACCAGTCTTCGTGCCGACCACAAATCACTGGCCGCATCATCCACTTCGTAGCGCGCAAGGCTATGAATATCGATTCATTGGGCGAAGAGACTATAGAACTCATGTATAGCAATGGCCTTCTCAATGACCCAGCCGACCTTTACACACTGACTGCTAGTCAGTTATTGTCTCTCCCTAAAATTCAGGATAAAACAGCCGAAAATATCCTTCGTGGTATCGAGGAATCCAAGAATGTCCCATACCAAAGGCTGCTTTTCGCTATCGGAATACGCTTCGTGGGCGAAACTACTGCCAAGAAATTGGCAGAGGCTTTCCCTAATATCGACGCCTTGCGCAACGCCTCTTTCGAACAGCTTATGACTGCCGAGGAGGTGGGCGAAAAAATAGCTCGTTCTATACTTAATTTCTTCTCGGATGAGAAAAATATTAATCTCATAGAACGACTCCGCTCTTATGGCCTCCAAATGGTGGCCGAAGAAAAAAAATTACTCACAAATTCACTAAATGGTAAAACCTTTGTGATAAGTGGTACGTTTATTGCTTATGGTAGAGATGAACTCAAGGCACTCATCGAGGCTCACGGCGGCAAGATGCTCTCAGGCGTATCTAGCAAAACTAATTACCTCGTAGCAGGTGCTAATATGGGTCCAGCTAAACTGGAAAAGGCTCAAAAGCTGGGGGTTACCATCATCAGCGAGGAGCAAATAACAGAAATGATTGAAAATGGCGAGCATAATTGATAGTTTCCGCCGATGGGTGGGCAACCATATCAATGGTTTGAATAAGGTTCAGCAGTCTAAACTCCAATTGGTAAAGTTGGAGGATATGCTCAACGTCCTTATTATTACCGAAACTAACACGCCCGAACAGGAAGCAGCAATGGATATCCACCGCCGCGAGATATCTAAGTTGTGCCCCAAGGCTACAGTGAAGGTAATATCGTTCTACCGCAAGGGCTATCAGACCCCAGCTCACATCAGCGCAGGCAACGTCCTATATGTCTGCCAGGAGGATTTCTCTTTCTTCTACGGCTTTAAGTCCGAAGAGATGAAAAATATCTTGGCTTGCGACTACAACGCCCTTTTCGTATCGTCCGTATCGGCTAACCCCGATATATCATACATTCTGCCCTACGTTAAGGCTGTACTGAGAATCGGTCACCAACTCCACTACGGCCCACTGGTGAATATAATGATCAATAGTAACGCAAAATCAATAGAATCTTATAACAAGGATGCTTTGTCGAATGTCAAAATGATATTCGGCCATTCTAATAACAATTAATTTATCATGAAGAAGACTTTTATAGCAATTCTCGCTTTTGCTGGTCTCTTGGCTTGCCAGTCTTGTGGCAACCAGAAAATTGAACGAGTAGCCATTGAGGAGCAGATCGACCTTAGCGGCCGCTGGAATGATACGGATAGCCGCATGGTGGCTGAGGAGATGGTTAATACTATCACTTCCGCTAATTGGATCAATGAGTTCGCTCGCGAAAACATGGGCAAGAAACCTATCGTTATCGTAGGCCTCGTCTACAACAAGACTAGCGAACATATCGACGCTAATACTTTTATCAAGGATGTTGAGAAGTCTTTCATCCAGTCAGGTAAGGTTCGCCTCGTACAGGCTGGCGAAAAACGTGAGGCTCTCCGCCAGGAACGCGCTCAACAGCAGGATTTCGCTTCTCCTGAAACAATGAAGAAGTGGGGCAAGGAACTTGGCGCCGATTTCATCCTCCAGGGTGATATCTCTTCTATCGTCGACGCCTTCAAGAAGGAGCAGGTTACTTACTATCAGACTTCTCTCGAACTTACTAGCATCGAGACTAGCGAGGTCGTTTGGATCGGCGACAAGAAAATCAAGAAGTATATCAAAAAATAATACGGGTCTTTACATTTCATCATGAGTAGACTCTCTAAATTTTTCAGTGCAACGGGCGTAGCGGTTATCTCAATCGCTACCACCGTCGCATTTTCTTCTTGCGCTACTTATTACCAGAAAATTGCAACTTTCAACCACAACTTCGAACGCAAGGATTACGCGGCAGCTAAATCTTATCTGGAGAATAACAAAAAATTGGCTAGCAAGAAAAATACCGCAGTGCTGTACGACCTCAACTTGGCTACTGTGGCTCACTTGACTGGCGACTATAACCAGAGTATACAACTCTTCAATAAAGCTGATAATTATTACCAAAGTCATACAAAAAATATCGGTCTCGAAGCTGTAGCCCTCTTGGCTAACCCTAACGTGACCCCTTATAAACTTGAAAATTTCGAGCCTGTAATGCTGCACTTCTTCCAGGCTCTCAATTATATAGCAGTAGATAACTACGAGGAGGCTATCGTGGAGTGCCGCCGCATGAACGAGGTCCTCAACGCCCTTTCTGATAAGTTCAAAATCCTGAACAACGCTAAGCATTATTCTCAGGATGCTTTCGGCCACTACCTCATGGGTATCCTCTACGAAACTGTGGGCGACGCTAATAATGCTTTCATCGCTTACCGCAATGCCCTCAACATCTATCAGGGCGATTACTCTGCAATGTACAAGATTCCAGCGCCTACGGAACTTAAATATTCTCTCGTACGCGCCGCTAGAGCTACCGGATTTACTACCGAGGCCAACCAGTACGAGAAGGAACTGGAAATTTCTGCTCAATTGCCTCCTGTGTCTTCAGGAAGAATGGTGGCTTTTATATTGGATGGCTTCGCCCCTGTCAAGGATCAGGTCGATTTGACTTTTACCCGAATAGGTAACTCCGATGGCTTGTTCAGCTTCCAGACTGAATACGATGGCGCTAACTTGCTTATTCCTTATATCCCCGACAAGGATGGCGATGACGACCCAGTGAATATCATCCACATGTCTCTGCCTAAATATGTGTCTCGCCGTTCTGAGTGCGACGCCGAACGTCCTGTCGTATTGGTCGACAAGGAGATGCAAATGGCAGCCGTAGCCGAGGATATCGAGGCTATCGCCCGTCAGAGCTTGCACGACCGTATATGGGCCGAGGTGGGTAAGTCTCTCTTGCGCGTAATCGCTAAACAGGCCGCCAGCAAGGCTGTTAGTAATAAAAATGATATCCTAGGCGCTATATTCGAAATAGGTTCAGCTATCGCCGAACGCGCCGATACCCGCCATTGGCAGTCCCTCCCCGGTCGTATAATGGTGGTGGATAGATACCTCTCGCCTGGTTCTCATACCATCGAATACACTTCTTGCGGATATAAGTCTACCGCAACCGTGGAAGTGAGAGCTGGCAAAACGTCTTTCGTAGTTATCCCTAACTACTAATTTTCGCCTTCTTTGCCAAAATAACCATTTCTAGGTATATACATCTGAAAATGGTTAGCTACCTTTGTGCTCGTAAACATAAAGACATTAATAGATGAACCTTTCTGACCTCCCTTCTGGCGAGGAAGCCATAATACTCAACGTCGCAGGTAGCGGTGCATTCCGTAAACGTATCATCGAAATGGGCTTCGTTAAGGGTAAACGTGTACGAAGTATCAAAAACGCCCCCCTCAACGACCCTATCGAGTACCGAATAATGGATTATTATGTCTCGTTGCGCCGCGCCGAGGCTGATCTTATTACCATAAGTACCAACCTCGATATGCCTGATAACGAGACTAAGGAGTACCCTTCTTCTCTCGAGGATGGCGCCCACGAACCTACCGTACATCGCGAACCTAAGGAAATAACCGTAGCTTTCGTGGGTAACCCTAACTGCGGAAAGACGACTCTTTATAACCACTTGAGCGGTGCCCATGAACATACGGGCAACTACTCGGGTGTGACTATCGGCGCTACAGATACCCGATTTAAATACAAGGATTATATTTTCCATATAATCGACCTCCCCGGTACCTATAGTATATCGCCGTATTCTCCCGAAGAGACTTTCGTTCGAGCTAAACTGATCGAACTCGACCCAGATATCATCCTTAATGTCTTGGATGCTGCCAACTTGGGCCGTAACTTATACCTTACAACTCAACTTATCGACATGGAGTTGCGTACCGTCGCAGCGCTGAATATGTACGATGAGCTGGAAAAAACTGATACCCAACTGGATTATGTCCAACTTGGACGTATGATGGGTATCCCTATGGTGCCTACCGTTGGCTCTAAGGGCCGCGGCGCCGATACTTTGCTGGATAAAATAATCGATGTCTACGAGGGAACAGATAGATTCGCGCGCCGTATCAAAATCAACTACGGCCTCCAAATAGAGGAGACTATAGTCAAAATATGCGACGAGGTAAATACGAAAGCACAACTCCCCGATACTATCCCTGCCCGTTACTTGGCTATCAAATTGCTCGAGAACGATATGGATTTCGTATGGGATTACCTTAAGGCGGATAACCTCCAGGATGAAATCGGCTCTCTTACACAACTTCGTTCTGAATTGCAGAACAACCTCCACTCATCCGATCTCGACGCCCTCTTGAGCGATATGAGATATGGTTTCATAGATGGAGCCCTCGAGGAGACTGTACATAATGGCCCTAACCGCCAACCTATGTCGCCAACTAAGTCTCAGTATATAGATAATGTTCTTACTCACCGAGCTTGGGGTATCCCTCTTTTCATCCTCATCATCTGGATAATGTTCCAATGTACGTTTACTCTTGGACAGTACCCTATGGATTGGATCGAAGCTGGCGTGAATTTCATCGCCGATACCGTCAAGGAGTTCATGCCCGATGGCCCTCTCAAGGATCTTATCGTCGATGGTATCATCCAAGGCGTTGGCGGCGTTATCGTCTTCCTACCTAATATCCTTATCTTGTTCCTTTTTATATCGTTCATGGAGGATACGGGGTATATGGCTCGCGCAGCTTTTATAATGGATAAGATAATGCACAAAATGGGACTCCACGGCAAGTCTTTCATCCCCCTCATCATGGGCTTCGGGTGCAATGTCCCCGCCATAATGGCTACCCGTACCATCGAGGATCGCAAAAACCGTATGCTGACAATGATGATCAATCCGTTCATGTCTTGCTCAGCTCGCCTCCCTGTATATATCCTCTTCTGCGGAGCTTTCTTCCCCGAGCACGCCGGAACAGTATTGTTCTCTATATACTTCTTCGGTATCATCATGGCCGTCTTGGTATGCCGCGTGTTCAAACGCTTCATTTTCAACGGACAAGAGCTGCCTTTCGTAATGGAACTGCCTCCTTACCGTATGCCTACCCTCCGCTCTACTTTGCTGAATATGTGGAGCAAGGCGTCTCAGTACCTTTCTAAAATGGGTAGTATCATCATGGTGGCTTCTATCATAGTTTGGTTCCTCGGCTATTATCCTAAAAACGATGTTTTACAGGCCGAACGCGATACAGCTATAGAACTCGTAAAACAAAAAACTGCGAGCAACCTTAATGCTCCAACTGATCAGACCGAGGCTTCAAAGGTGACTGAAGATAGACTGAATGCTGTCATCGATAGCATTGATATAGCTTACTTGTCTCGCGCTCAGGAGAACTCTTATATAGGTCAGATAGGTAAGGCTATCGAACCTGTAATACGACCTCTGGGATTCGACTGGAAAATGGGTGTCAGCTTGGTTTCTGGCGTAGCTGCTAAGGAGATCGTCGTCTCTACCTTGTCCGTTTTGTACAAGGCACCTGAAGATGACGAGAATAGCGAAGTGGGTCTCATCAATAGCTTGAAAAAGGAATCTCACAACGGACAGCCTGTCTATACCACACCTACCGTCGTCTCTTTCCTACTTTTCACATTGCTCTACTTCCCTTGCTTGGCAACCCTCACTGCTATCAAAAACGAAACAGCCCATTGGAACGATTTCAATACAGCTTCCCGCCGTCGCCGCCAACATAAGGGCTCTTGGCGTTGGGCTATATTCGTGGCCGCATACACTACTACCCTCGCATGGATAGTATCTTTCATAGCTTATAACGTTCTTTCTTATTTGATGTAACATTATGCAGGACTTGATAGTATATTGCATCGTTTTGGCTGCAGTCGCATGGACTGTCCACAACGCAATCTTGCTCAACAGAAACAAAAAAATCTGTAACTGCGGATGTGAATCAAAAAATAATTGCTCATTTTGCTCATCTCAAATAAAAAAGAGCAACAAATCACCAATGAGCATCAAAAAAACATCTAATTCTTGCTTAACAATTCAAGAATAGTTGTAAATTTGCCATTCGCATAGAGAGCGATAACATATCGCCATTTGTGCATAGAAAGAACAAAACAATCATAAACAAATACAAAACACAAGACATGGCAACATTGGATCTTACCAAGTACGGCATCACAGGTGTCACAGAGGTTGTTCACAACCCATCTTATGAGCTTCTCTTCGAGGAGGAGACAAAGGCAGGTCTCGAGGGTTACGAGAAGGGCGTTAATACAGAGCTCGGCGCTGTAAACGTAATGACAGGTATCTATACAGGTCGTTCTCCTAAGGATAAGTACATCGTAATGGATGCAAACTCTAAGAACACTGTATGGTGGACATCTGATGAGTACAAGAACGACAACCACCCAATGTCAGAGGAGGTTTGGGCAACAGTTAAGGATATCGCTAAGAAGGAGCTCTCTGGCAAGAGACTTTTCGTAGTTGATGCATTCTGCGGCGCAAACAAGGCAACTCGTCTTGCTGTTCGTTTCATCGTTGAGGTGGCATGGCAGGCTCACTTCGTAAAGAATATGTTCATCCAGCCTTCTGCTGAGGAACTCGCTAACTTCGAGCCTAACTTCATCATCTACAACGCTTCTAAGGCTAAGGTTGAGAACTACAAGGAGCTCGGTCTTAACTCTGAGACTTGTGTTGCATTCAACGTAACAAGCCGTGAGCAGGTTATCATCAATACATGGTACGGCGGTGAGATGAAGAAGGGTATGTTCTCTATGCAGAACTACTACCTCCCACTCCAGGGTATCGCTTCTATGCACTGTTCAGCTAACTGCGATATGAACGGTCAGAACACAGCTATCTTCTTCGGTCTTTCTGGCACAGGTAAGACTACTCTCTCAACTGATCCAAAGCGTAAGCTCATCGGTGACGACGAGCACGGTTGGGACGACGAGGGCGTATTCAACCTCGAAGGTGGTTGCTACGCTAAGGTTATCGGCCTCTCTAAGGAGCATGAGCCAGATATCTACGGCGCTATCAAGCGTAACGCTCTCCTCGAGAACGTAACTGTAGCTGCTGACGGTAAGATCGATTTCAACGATAAGAGCGTAACAGAGAATACTCGCGTTTCTTACCCAATCAACCATATCAAGAACATCCAGCCAGGTTCTTCTGCACCTGCTGCTAAGAATGTTATCTTCCTTTCTGCTGATGCATTCGGTGTTCTTCCTCCAGTATCTATCCTTACTCCAGAGCAGACAAAGTACTACTTCCTCTCTGGTTTTACTGCTAAGCTCGCTGGTACAGAGCGTGGTATTACAGAGCCAACTCCTACATTCTCAGCTTGCTTCG
>JAKSLE010000016.1 GCA_024401365.1 Bacteroidales bacterium
TTTAACATCTAAACTGAAAATCTGATGAACAAGGAAGAAAAGAATACTCTCGCAGTTGAGCTTTCACAGGCAGTTAAGGACTACGCACATTTCTATGTCGTAGACTTCTCTGGAATGAACGCTGAACAGACAAGTAAGCTCCGCCGTGAGTGCTTCAATAAGGAAGTTAAACTCATGGTCGTTAAAAATACTACTTTCGTTAAGGCTCTTAAGGCTGTTAACGAGGAGGAGTATGCAGGCATGATGGACATGCTTAAGGGTTCTACAGCTATCATGTTTACCAACACAGGTAACGTGCCAGCTAAGATCGTTAAGTCTTTCCAGAAGTCTGGCGACAAACCTGCATTGAAGGGCGCCTATGTTGAGCAGTCTGTATATGGTGCAGACCAGTTAGACGTGCTCTCTGCAATCAAGAGCAAGAACGAACTCATCGCAGACGTTATCGCTCTCTTGCAATCTCCAGCTCGTACTGTTATTTCTGCTCTTACACACGCAGCAGAAGGCAAGGAAGAGACTGAAACTTTAAAGTAACAATTTCATTAATTTTGACCCAATAATTTTTAGTACAATGTCAGATATAAAGAAACTCGCTGAGGAGTTGGTAAACCTCACAGTAAAGGAAGTTAACGAGCTCGCAACAGTTCTCAAGGACGAGTACGGTATCGAGCCAGCAGCTGCAGCAGTAGTTGTAGCAGGTGGTGCTGAGGCAGGTGCTGCAGCAGCAGAGCAGACAGAGTTCGACGTAATCCTCAAGAGCGCAGGTGCTGCAAAGCTCGGCGTTGTTAAGGCTGTTAAGGAGAACGCAGGTCTTGGCCTTAAGGAGGCTAAGGAACTTGTAGACAAGGCTCCATGCACAGTTAAGGAGAAGGTCTCTAAGGAAGAGGCTGAGGCTCTCAAGGCTAAGCTCGAGGAAGCTGGTGCTGAAGTAGAACTTAAATAATAACAACCTATACTAGGATGGGTGAGGAGTTAGCTCTCTAACTCCTCGCTTTTTCGTGTTTTTGTTACTTTATTTAGTTCCAATAAATCCAATACTGTATAAATGAATCCACAGATAGCCGTAAGGGAAAGCTTTACTTCTCTCAAGAAACCACTACCATTTACCGATTTCTTGGAGGTTCAGCTTAAGTCTTTCAGAGAGTTATTCCAACTCGGTACTACTCCTGAGGACAGAAAAAATGAGGGTCTCTACAAAGTTTTCGTAGAGAATTTCCCAATCAACGATACGAGAAACAACTTCGTATTGGAATTTTTGGATTATAGTATCGATCCACCTCGTTACACTATCCAAGAGTGCCTTGAGCAGGGCTTGACTTATAATGTGCCTCTCAAAGCTACTCTCCGTTTGTCTTGTAACGATCCAGAACATGAGGATTTCGATACAGTCATCCAAGATGTGTATCTTGGTATGATTCCATATATGACCGAAAAAGGTAGCTTCATCATCAATGGCGCTGAACGCGTTATTGTGTCTCAGCTCCACCGTTCACCTGGTGTATTCTTCGGTCAGAGTGTTCACGCTAACGGTACTAAGCTCTATTCAGCTCGTATCATCCCATTCAAGGGCTCGTGGATCGAATTTGCTACTGACATCAACAACGTGATGTATGCTTACATTGATCGTAAAAAGAAATTACCTGTTACGACAATGCTCCGCGCCATCGGTTTTGAGTCAGATAAAGATATACTTGATATTTTCGACCTTGCTGACGAAATTAAGGTTAACAAGGCAAATCTCAAGAAGTGTGTAGGACGTAAACTCGCCGCTCGTGTCTTGAAGTCTTGGGTAGATGACTTCGTTGATGAGGATTCAGGTGAGGTCGTTTCTATTGAAAGAAATGAAATTATCGTAGATCGCGAGAATGTTCTTACCGAGGCTCAGATTGATGATATCATCGAGTCTGGCGTTAAGACAATCCTCCTCCATAAGGAGTCGGCTCTCGCTGATTTCGCTATTATATACAACTCGTTGCAGAAAGACCCTTGCAACTCAGAGAAAGAGGCTGTAGTTTACATCTACCGTCAGCTCCGTAATGCTGATCCACCAGATGAGGCTACCGCTCGTGACGTTATCGATAAGCTTTTCTTCTCTGATAAGCGTTACGATTTGGGCGAGGTAGGTCGCTACCGTCTCAACCAGAAGCTCGGTTTGTCAACTGATATGAATATCCGCGTGTTGACAAAGGAGGATATGGTGGAGATTATTAAGCACCTTATCAATCTTCTTAACAGCAAGGCTACTGTTGATGATATCGACCACTTGTCTAACCGCCGTGTACGCACAGTGGGTGAGCAGTTGGCTAACCAGTTCGCTGTAGGTTTGGCTCGTATGGCTCGTACAATCCGCGAGCGCATGAATGTTCGCGATAATGAGGTGTTCACTCCTTCTGAGTTGATCAATAGCAAGACTATTGCTTCTGTAATCAATAGCTTCTTCGCTACCAACCCATTGTCTCAGTTCATGGATCAGACCAACCCACTTGCTGAGGTAACTAATAAACGTCGTATGTCAGCCCTCGGCCCTGGCGGTCTTTCTCGTGAGCGCGCAGGCTTTGAGGTTCGTGACGTACACTATACTCACTACGGTCGTTTGTGTCCTATCGAGACTCCTGAAGGTCCAAACATCGGTTTGATTTCTTCTCTTACTATCTTCTCTAAGATCAATGATCTCGGCTTCCTCGAGACTCCATATCGTAAGGTAGAGAATGGTAAGGTCGATCTCTCTGACGAGGGCGTTAAGTACTTGTCGGCTGAGGAGGAGGAGAAGAAGATCATCGCTCAGGCTACTACAGCAATGGATGATCAGGGTAATATCACCCAGGAGCGCGTTAAGGCTCACCAGGATGCTGATTTCCCTATCGTAGCTCCAGAGGATGTTGAACTTATCGATGTGGCTGCAAACCAGATTGCATCAGTTGCTTCTTCATTGATTCCTTTCTTGGAGCATGATGACGCTAACCGTGCATTGATGGGATCAAACATGATGCGCCAGGCGGTTCCATTGATCCGTTGCGAGGCACCTATCGTAGGTACAGGTCTTGAGGAGCCACTTATCCGCTTCTCTCGTACTCAGGTAGCTGCTGAGAAGGATGGTGTTATCGACTATGTTGATGCCAACCGTATCGTAGTTAAGTACGATTATACAGATGACGAGCGTTTCGTACGCTTCGAACCAGATACTAAGGAGTATATCCTTCCTAAGTTCCAGAAGACCAATCAGTCTACATCTATCGACTTGCGTCCTATCGTTAAGCTCGGTCAGCGTGTAACTAAGGGTCAGATCTTGACAGAGGGTTACTCTACAAATAACGGTGAGCTTGCTCTCGGCCGTAACCTTAAGGTAGCATTCATGCCTTGGAAGGGTTACAACTTCGAGGATGCTATCGTACTTTCTGAGCGTGCTGTACGTGAGGATATCTTCACATCAGTACACGTAGACGAGTACTCTCTCGAAGTTCGCGATACAAAGCGTGGTATGGAGGAACTTACAGCTGATATCCCTAATGTCGGCGAGGATGCTACTAAGGACCTCGACGAGCATGGTATCATCCGTATGGGTGCTCACGTTAAGCCAGGTGATATCCTCATCGGTAAGATTACACCTAAGGGAGAGAGCGATCCAACTCCAGAGGAGAAGTTGCTCCGTGCTATCTTCGGTGATAAGGCTGGTGATGTTAAGGATGCATCTCTTAAGGCTACTCCATCACTCCGTGGTGTTATTATCGGTCGTCGTCTCTACTCTAGAGTTGTCAAGGATCGCCGCAGCCGCAATGCTGAGAAGGCAGTTATCCAACAGATTGACGATGAATTTGCAGCAAATGTTGACGCATTGCGCGGCAAGCTCGTTGAGAAGTTGTGTACACTCCTCAATGGCAAGACATCTCAGGGTGTAAAGGATTACTTCGGTGTAGAGGTTATCGCTAAGGGCGTTAAGTTCTCGCAGCGTGTTCTCCTTGATGTAGATTACATTTCTGTCGACCCTTCTAAGTGGTCAACAGATGCTCATACAAACGAACTTATCTATCAGGTAGTTCATAACTATCGTATGAAGTATAAGGACTTCGAGGCTGTAGAGAAGCGTAAGAAGTACAATGCTACTATCGGTGACGAGCTTCCTTCAGGTATTATGCAGATTGCGAAGGTTTACATCGCTAAGAAGCGTAAGATCCGTGTAGGTGACAAGATGGCTGGTCGACATGGTAACAAGGGTATCGTTTCTCGTATCGTTCGTCTCGAGGATATGCCTTTCCTTGACGATGGTACTCCAGTAGATATCGTTCTTAACCCACTTGGTGTGCCTTCACGTATGAACCTTGGTCAGATCTATGAGACCGTTCTTGGTCACGCTGGTCGTATCCTCGGTAAGAAGTTTGCTACACCAGTATTTGACGGTGCTTCACTCGAGCAGATTACAGAGTTGACTCGTAAGGCAGGTCTTCCAGACGTAGGTCGTACATACCTCTATGATGGTGGTACAGGCGAGCGTTTCCACCAGCCAGCTACAGTAGGTGTTGTATATATGCTTAAGTTGGGACACATGGTTGACGATAAGATGCACGCGCGTTCTATCGGCCCATACTCCCTCATTACTCAGCAGCCTCTCGGTGGTAAGGCTCAGTTCGGTGGTCAGCGTTTCGGAGAGATGGAGGTTTGGGCGCTCGAAGGTTTCGGCGCAGCAAACATTCTTCAAGAGATTTTGACTGTTAAGTCCGACGACGTAATGGGTCGTGCTAAGGCTTACGAGGCTATCGTTAAGGGCGATTTGATGCCTACTCCAGGTATACCTGAGTCACTCAACGTGCTTTTGCATGAGATGCGTGGTTTGGGTCTAAGCGTCACACTTGAATAAGAATAATTATCTCTACTTTATATGGCATTTAGAAGAGAACAAAAAGGTAAGAGCAACTTCTCTAAGATTTCGATCGGTTTAGCATCGCCAGAGGAGATACTCGAGTTGTCTAGCGGCGAGGTACTCAAGCCTGAGACAATTAACTATCGTACATACAAGCCAGAGCGTGACGGTCTTTTCTGCGAGCGCATCTTTGGTCCAGTAAAGGACTATGAGTGCCATTGCGGTAAGTACAAGCGTATCCGTTATCGCGGTATCGTCTGTGACCGTTGTGGTGTAGAGGTTACAGAGAAGAAGGTACGTCGTGAGCGTATGGGACACATCCAGTTGGTTGTCCCTGTAGCTCATATATGGTACTTCAAGTCTATGCCTAATAAGATTGGATATCTTCTCGGTATCCCTTCTAAGAAGGTTGACTCAATCGTATACTACGAGAAATATGTAGTCGTACAACCAGGTATTAAGGAGTCTGAAGGTTATGAGACTCTCCAGCTCCTCTCAGAGGAGGAATACCTTGATATAATGGACTCTCTCCCAAGAGAGAACCAGTATCTCGATGATGACGATCCTAACAAGTTCATCGCTAAGATGGGTGCAGAGGCTCTTGAGCTTCTCCTTCAGCGTGTTGATCTTGAGGGCCTTTCGTTTGAGTTGAGAGACAGCGCCGAGAAGGAGACATCTCAGCAGCGTAAGAAGGAGGCATTGAAGCGCCTTCAGGTTGTTGAGTCGTTCAAGGCATCAAATGGTCGCAACAAGCCAGAGTGGATGGTAGTAAAGGTAGTACCAGTTATCCCACCAGAGCTTCGTCCATTGGTTCCACTGGATGGTGGTCGTTTTGCTACATCCGATTTGAACGATCTTTATCGTCGCGTTATCATCCGTAATAACCGTCTTAAGAGACTTATTGAGATTAAGGCACCTGAGGTTATTCTCCGTAACGAGAAGCGTATGCTCCAGGAGGCAGTTGACTCATTGTTCGACAACTCACGTAAGTCGAATGCCGTTAAGACTGACTCTAACCGCGCGCTTAAGTCTTTGAGCGATAGCTTGAAGGGTAAGCAGGGTCGTTTCCGTCAGAACCTTCTCGGTAAGCGTGTTGACTATTCAGCTCGTTCGGTTATTGTCGTTGGACCAGAGCTCCGTATGCACGAGTGTGGTCTTCCAAAAGATATGGCAGCAGAGCTTTACAAGCCATTTATTATCCGTAAGCTTATTGAGCGCGGTATTGTAAAGACTGTAAAATCTGCAAAGAAGATAGTAGACAAGAAATCACCTGTAGTTTGGGATATCTTGGAGAACGTGATGAAGAACCACCCAGTTCTTCTCAACCGTGCCCCAACGCTTCACCGTCTTGGTATCCAGGCATTCCAGCCTAAGATGATTGAGGGTAAGGCTATTCAGCTCCACCCACTTGCTACAACAGCGTTCAACGCCGACTTCGACGGTGACCAGATGGCCGTTCACTTGCCACTTGGCAATGCCGCTGTACTTGAGGCACAGCTCCTCATGTTGGCTTCATTGAACGTATTGAACCCAGCCAACGGTGCTCCTATTACAGTGCCTTCGCAGGATATGGTACTCGGTTTGTACTACATTACCAAGCCACGTCCAGGTGCTAAGGGTGAGGGTCTCGTATTCTACTCTCCAGTAGAGGCAGAGATTGCTTACAATGAGAAGCGCGTTGAACTCCATGCTCAAGTTAAGGTTCGTACAATGGACCTTGACGAGAACGACAACATTGTTGAGAAGATGATTGATACTACAGTAGGTCGTATCCTCTTCAACAATGTAGTACCTAAGGAGGCTGGTTTTATCAACAAGCTTGTAACAAAGAAGTCTCTTCGCGATATCATTACTCACGTACAGAAGTACTGCGGTATACCTAAGACAGTCGACTTCCTCGACGCTATCAAGAACATGGGTTACCGTATGGCCTTCGAGGGTGGTTTGTCATTCAACCTTGGTGACGTAATCGTACCTGCTGAGAAGAAGGATATCGTACAAAAGGGTTATGACGAGGTTGAGGAAGTGGTGAGCAACTATAACATGGGTTTCATCACGAACAACGAACGTTACAACCAGGTTATCGATATTTGGACGCATGTTAACGCTAAGTTGACAGATATCGTGATGGAGCAGCTTAAGAGCGACCGTCAGGGCTTCAACTCAGTATACATGATGCTTGACTCTGGTGCCCGTGGTTCTAAGGAGCAGATTCGTCAGCTCTGCGGTATGCGTGGTTTGATGGCTAAGCCTCAGAAGGCTGGTGCAGAGGGCGGTCAGATTATTGAGAACCCAATTCTTTCCAACTTTAAGGAGGGCCTTTCGGTCCTTGAGTACTTTATCTCTACTCACGGTGCTCGTAAGGGTCTTGCCGATACAGCTTTGAAGACAGCCGATGCTGGTTACTTGACACGTCGTCTTGTAGACGTATCTAACGATGTGATTATCACATCTGAGGATTGTGGCACATTGCGTGGTCTTACATGTACAGCTATCAAGAACAATGACCAGGAGGTTGCATCACTTTACGAGCGTATCCTTGGTCGTGTATCAGTACACGATGTATATCACCCAATCACTGGCGAGTTGATCGTTAAGTCGGGCGAGGAGATTACAGAGGCTAAGGCTGAGATCATTGAGGCTTCTCCAATTGAGAAAGTTGAGATTCGTTCAGTACTTACTTGTGAGTCGCGTAACGGTGTCTGTGCTAAGTGTTACGGACGTAACCTTGCAACAGGTCGTATGGTTCACATCGGTGAGGCAGTCGGCGTAATTGCTGCACAGTCAATTGGTGAGCCTGGTACACAGCTTACACTCCGTACATTCCACGTTGGTGGTGTGGCTTCGGCAGTAGGTTCTGATAATACTATAGTATCTAAGTACGACGGTCTCGTTGATATTGAGGAGCTCCGTAGCGTACCTTATACAGATGACGAGGGTAAGGAGATGGATATCGTTCTCAGCCGTCAGACTGAGTTGCGTATCGTAAATCCAGAGCGTCCAGACAACGTTATCGCTACACACCCAATTCCTCATGGTTCTAAGTTGTTCGTTAAGAACGGCCAGACAATCGCTAAGGGCACTGTAATCTGTGAGATTGACCCATACAACGGCTTGATCATCACTGAGAAGAGTGGTAAGGTGAAGTTTGAGAACATGATTGAGGGTAGCTCATACAAGGAGGAGTCGGATGAGGCAACAGGCTTCCGTGAGAAGGTAATCATTGAGAGCCATGACAAGACAGTCAGCCCAGCTATCTGTATTGTTGGTGAGGATGGTGAGGTTCTCCGTACATACAACTTGCCTGTAGGTGCTCACGTTTCAGTAAATGAGGGTGATTCGGTACGTCAGGGTGAGACAGTAGCCAAGACTCCACGTGCTGCTGGTAAGGGTGCTGGTGATATCACCGGTGGTCTTCCACGAGTAACTGAGTTGTTCGAGGCACGTAACCCAAGCAACCCTGCTGTTGTAAGTGAGATTGATGGTGAGATTACCTACGGTAAGATTATCCGTGGTAACCGTCAGATCGTGGTTACATCTAAGACAGGTGAGCAGAAGAAGTACTTGGTACCACTTTCAAAGCAGATCCTTGTTCAGGAGAGCGATTATGTACGTGCAGGTATGGCACTCTCGGATGGTGCTGTAACTCCTTCAGATATTCTTTCTATCCTTGGTCCTACAGCGGTACAGGAGTACATCGTAAACGAGGTACAAGATGTATACCGTCTCCAGGGTGTAAAGATTAACGATAAGCACTTCGAGATTATCGTACGTCAGATGATGCGTAAGGTAGAGATCGACGATCCAGGTGATACAAGATTCCTTGAGAGAGATGTTGTTGACAAGATTGATTTCATCGAGGAGAACGACAACCTCTGGGGTAAGAAGTATATTATTGACGCTGGTGATTCGACATCATTGCGTGCTGGTCAGATTGTTTCGGCTCGCCGTTTGCGTGACGAGAACTCTCAGCTCAAGCGTCGTGACCTCAAGTTGGTTGAGGCTCGTGATGCAAAGGCAGCTACAGCAAGTCAGATACTTCAAGGTATCACACGTGCGGCCCTTGGTACAAAGAGCTTCATGTCGGCCGCTTCCTTCCAGGAGACTACAAAGGTACTCAACGAGGCAGCTATCCAGGGCAAGAGCGATTCGCTCCAGGGCTTGAAGGAGAACGTTATCTGCGGTCACTTGATCCCAGCCGGTACAGGTACACGTGGTTTGTGTGATGATATTGTAGGTTCGAAGGAAGATTTTGATATCTTGACGAACGGCAGTCATCGTCGCCAGACAGAGATGATAAGATAATATCTACATCTAATCAATATTTACTCCCGAGAGGCTGATGCTTCTCGGGAGTTTTTGTTTGAGAGGTGGGTGTGAAAATGCAATGATACGTGCTTTTGAAGAATATTGGTATAATGCTTAGAAAATAATACTTTCTGATATTGCGTCTGTATAGGCTCTGTCTATATAGTGTCTATATAGAGTGTATATAGAAGTCATATAGAGGTCGAATCTACATTTTTATTTATATCTGAAAATGGATGATAGGGGAGGCGAGAGTATTAGATTTTAGGTTGGATAAAAACAAAAGAGAGGATGTTAGGGGGATTGCATTTTGCCTTTAATCTTTGAAAGATGTAAATTTGTGAATTGAAATAAATTGCAGATTGGTGGAGATTTGTGAATACGATAAGATGCTTGTGGCTGTCAGTGGAGGAGCTGACAGTGTGGCGCTGTTGCACATGCTCGTTGAAGCAGGCAAGCAATGCCGGGCTGTTCATTGTAATTTCCATCTCAGGGGAGAAGAGGCGGACCGAGACGAGGCCCATGTGAGAAGGCTGTGTGAGAAGCTTGGAGTTGCGTTGCACGTTGAGCATTTTGACACTAGAGCCTATGCGGCAGAACATAAGGTATCTATTGAGATGGCAGCCAGAGAGTTGAGGTATGATCTTTTTGAAAAACTTTTGGACCAATACGATCTACCTGTTGTAGCCGTTGCCCATCATGCAGACGATGCTGTAGAGACCTTTATGCTGAATATTTCGCGAGGGACAGGAATCAAGGGGTTGACAGGAATGAAACAAATACAAGGGAGGGTAGTGAGGCCGCTATTGGGGATGTCTCGCAGAGATATAGAAAAATATTGTGACGAGAGGCATATAGAATATTGTACCGACTCTACCAATTTGGAAGACGAGTATACCAGGAATAAGATAAGGCATAATATTGTGCCTGTATTTAAGGAGATTAACCCCTCGTTTCTGCGATCGATTCGTGGGACGATGGAGCATCTTGCGCAAGTGTATGGTGTTTTTGCGAGAGAGATAGAGAAGTTCAAGCAGCGAGCCATGGCAGAAGACGGAGGGGAGACGAAGATAAATATTCAGCAAATCTTGGAACTAGGCGAAGATGCTGAGGTATATCTTTTTGAAGTATTGAATCCAGAAGGGTTTACGGCAGACTCCGTCAGGAAGATCTGTAAGACGTTACGAAGCGGTGACGCGTGCGGGAAAATATGGTATGGAGCGACGAAAAGAGCAATTATTGACAGGGAGTGCATAATTTTGGCACAATCAGACGTTAGTTTTGCATCATATACTGTAGAAAAAGAAGGAGAAGTTGACGTTCCATTCAAGATGGAAGTAAAGAAGAAGGAAGTTGATTCATCGTTCATCCTATCAAGAGAATCCACCAAGATACATCTTGATGCGGACAAGGTAAAGTTTCCCTTGACAATCAGGCGATGGAAAGAAGGAGACAGATTCAAGCCATTAGGGATGAAGGGCTGGAAGAAGGTATCGGATTTTTTTGTTGACCAAAAGATGGGGTTGAGAGAAAAAGAAGAGTGCTGGATTATGGAATCGGGCGGAGAAATAATATGGATAGTAGGGAGGAGAGTTGACGACAGAGTCAAGTGGACCAAGGAGACAAAAAGAGTATTAGAGATTGAGATTGAGATATAGAACAACAATAATGAATATGAATACGCTAGAACGTTTTTTGAAATATGTATCGTTAGATACCCAAAGTGATGAGACTACAGAAGTAACTCCATCGACAGCAGGTCAGATGAGTTTTGCCAACGTCTTGGCAGAAGAACTCAAGCAGATGGGCATGCAAGAAGTTTCGGTCAGCACATACGGTTATGTGATGGCTACCCTTCCTGCCAGCAGTAAGGAGATGGCTAAGAAGCCAGTCGTAGGATTCATTGCACATATGGATACCTCGCCGGATTATTCAGGCAAGGGAGTGAAAGCTCGTATCGTTGAGAAGTACGACGGGAAAGACATTGTACTTAATGAGTCATTAAACATTGTGCTCAAGCCAACCGAATCACCTGAGTTGCTCGATTATGTTGGTCAAGACATCATAGTTACCGATGGCACTACACTCCTTGGGGCGGATGACAAGGCAGGAATAGCTGAGATAATGGGAGCTATGCAATATATGATAGAACATCCCGAGGTAGAACATGGTAAGATACGTGTATGTTTTACGCCAGACGAAGAGATAGGGCAGGGGGCAGATCATTTTGATGTGCCTGCTTTTGGGGCTGACTATGCGTACACTATGGACGGTGGAGCTATTGGTGAGTTGGAATATGAGACCTTCAATGCCGCAGCAGCCAAGATAATATTCCGTGGTATAAATGTGCATCCAGGAGCAGCAAAGAACAAGATGAAGAACTCGATGCGTATAGCGTCGGCGTTTGTATCTATGATACCCGACGAAGAAACTCCTGAGCACACATCCGGGTATGACGGATTCTATCACTTGACGAGCATGGTGGGTACGGTAGAAGAGACTACGCTCAGTTATATCATACGCGACTTCGACAGAAAGAAGTTTGAGAAGCGCAAGCAAGAGATGGTAGACTTAGCGAAGAAGATAAACGTTCAATATGGCGAAGGGACTGCAGAGATAGAAGTTCGTGATCAGTACTACAATATGTGCGAGAAGATAGAGCCTGTGATGTATATAGTAGATCAGGCCAAGAAAGCTATGGAGAATTGTGGTATTGTTCCGAAGATACAGCCAGTTAGAGGAGGTACAGACGGGTCGCGACTCTCGTTTATGGGACTTCCTACCCCTAATATTTTTGCTGGGGGTATAAATTTTCATGGGAAGTTTGAGTTTTTGCCAATAAGCAGTATGCTCAAGGCTCAAGATGTGATAGTAGAGATTTGTAAGATATGCTAGACGTTTACATGGCTTCTGCTGGCTCGGGTAAGACATATACCCTGGCCAAGATATTCATTAACCTCATAATTGAAGATTCGACCAAGTACGGTCGCATCTTGGCAGTGACATTTACCAACAAGTCGACTGCCGAGATGAAGCAGCGTATTGTGGAAAATCTGCATATATTGGCGCACAAGAATCTCAATGAGAAAGAAGAGAAGGAATATCAGAAGCTATTAGACGCGCAAAATGAGTATAGGGCAGAGCGACAACTGTCGGTAAAGAGCGAAACTGAGATAAATGCGGCTTGTGACAATGCGCTGAAGTTGCTGCTCAATAACTATGGGCAGTTCAATATACTCACGATAGACAAATTTGTACAGAAGATAATACGATCGTTTGCCTTCGAGAATGGGTTGAGTGCAGACTACAAAGTCAACCTAGAGACTGACCAGACCAAGATGGAGATGGTTGACAGGCTGATGGAGAAGATGGAAGAAGATGCCGATTTGCAAGTTTGGCTCAGTGAATTGATGAACCAGAACATGGATGACGGTAAAGGGTGGGGAATAGAGAAACAATTGGTGCCTATAGCAGAGTCGTTACTCAACGGTCATGAATTGGAAGAGAGTAACGACAGTACAGATTCTGTACAAAAGAGAAAAGAGCTAAAGCAACTTAAGGAGAAGAATGACAAACTGCTGAAGGAGGCATACGAAGAACTTGCTACTGCGATAGAGAGATTGGCTGATTCTGCCAGAAATTATTCTTCGGACAGCGACTACAAAGGGAAAAGTGCTAATGCAGTATTGAAACTTGTCCATGGGGGCAACAACTACACTGCCAAAGAAATTGAGAAGATAGTCAAAGGCACCTCAAAGGTTGCCCTAAAATCCTTTGAAGGATATTTAAAAAAGTCGTACGATGAAGCAGGTTCAATACTCACCTCGGGCGATGACAGTGAAATAGTGTCGCGCTATGTTGAGTTGAAGCGAGTATGGGCGGAGAAGTATCCATTGATACGCACGCTTAAGCTATTAGGGTCGAGGTTCTACTCAACAGGAATCATTACAGAGCTGAAGAGTATTCTTGCACAATTAGAGCGAGAGCAGCATATGCAGATGATCAGCGAGGCGAACGAATTGCTAAGGCAACTGATAGACGGAGCCAGCATACCATTTATATATGAAAAGGCAGGAACAAAGTTTGACCATGTGATGATAGACGAGTTTCAGGATACGTCGAAGACACAATGGGAGAACTTCAAGCCGCTTATTGACAACTGTATTGACCAGGCAGGAGAGAATGGTGAGAATCAGTGTCTAGTAGTAGGAGATGTTAAGCAAGCCATATATCGCTGGAGAAACTCTGACTGGAATACACTTCATGGTATAGTTCAAGAAGGGGATACCCTTAGGCAAAAGATAAATTCGCTCAAGGAGAATTGGCGAAGCAGCAAGCACGTCATAGATTTCAATAATATGTTATTCCCTGCGATAGCAGAGAAGAGTGTGGGATATGCTGCCAGTCTGCTTGATGAAAATGAGACGGTGAGAAAAAGCCTTTCAGCCATCAGTGAGATATACAAAGCGGGAAAGCAAGACGTTCCACCGGCAGATAAGAAAAAGGCTCGAGACGGATATGTCCAGTTGTCCTTACTAGAAACCGGCAAGGAAGAAGACGGATATCTATCTGCGGAAGAAGTAGAAGCGAATAGGAATGAAGAACTGGCAGGGATTATTGAAGAATTAGTTAAGGAGAGAGGATACGAATATGGGGACATCTGCATTATTGTCAGGAAGAACAAAGAGGCTACGCCTATAGTGAGAGACCTCAACAGACGAGGAATAAAGGTTGTTTCCAGTCAGGCACTATATATCTGCGAAGCACAGGCTGTGGAATTGGTGTTGGCTGTTCTCTCACTGGTTGTAGATAGCAATAATGATGCAGCATTGGCACAAGTTATGGCGTTCAATGATGTAGTAACGCCCGTTGACAAGTTGTACAGCAAATGGAATAAAGAAGAAAAGAATGCGGTACTAGCCAAGGTAGGCATATTGCGCGGGAAGGGATTGCTATCTATGGTACTAGAGGCCATAGATATGTTGCCTAATGATATAGTGCGTAGAGACTATGTCTTTTTGGAAGCATTTTTAGAGAAGGTAAAGAGTTATTCCGACAGTCAGATAGCATCGGTAGTCGGTTTTCTGAGGTATGTAGAAGAGCACAGATATTCATCGAATTTTGTGATACAATCTACAGAAGGGCAGAAAGATGCGGTAGGGATTACGACTGTACACAAGAGCAAAGGCTTGCAATTTCCTGTGGTATTGATACCAAGTGCCGACTGGGAGTTCTTCAGGAGAGGTGGAAATGAGATATGGTGTGACTTTGCGGATGATGATCCATATACAAATCTCAAGAAGATGGAATTGCCATTCTCGCAGTTGAAAGAGACGAAGTATGAATCGCAATACTATACCGAGGCCATACAAACAGTAGTAGATAATATCAATCTGCTATATGTAGCGTGTACCAGAGCTGAAGACTGCCTATATGTGTGGTGTAAAAGATCGTCGGGAGAAAAGAAATCTTTTACGATGGTAGCGATGAGTGATTTAATAGAGAAAGGACTAAATAGTGAATTTAAGGGAGAGTATGGTGAGGTAGTAATTGACGTAGAAGAAAAGAGGAAGGTAACGTACAAGTATGGAGACTCAAGCAAGATACAGGCAGGCAAGAAGTCGGCACCAGTACAAGAAACAGAGAGAAGTGAGAGCAAAGAAGAGTTGATAAAGCTTTACAGTGATATCTCAAAACGACTCTCATTGACCGTTGCAGACCCAGAAGACGAAGATGAGAGCAAGGGAGGAACTATCAGGCATAGCATAATGCAAGATGTTGTAAAGCGATCTGATATAGACAAGGCGATTAAGCGTGCAGAGTACAAAGGTGAGTTGACCTCAGACGAGGCGAGAGAAATGAGGCAGAAGATAGACACGGGATTTGTCGGTGAAAATGGTGCGCTTGTAGAAAGTTGGTTTGCTGAAGACAATAGAGTTATCAATGAATCGACAGTAATATACAAGACTAAGGGGCACGAAGGTCAAGATGGGCTATTGATAGAGAGGCGACCAGACAGGGTGGTAGTTACGCGAGACGGTCGCACAATGGTAATAGACTATAAGTTTGGCAACAATAAAACGGCAGAGCATAAACGGCAGGTAAAAGGGTATATGTATTACCTCGGTTTGGCTGGGTACAACAATGTAAAAGGGTATTTATGGTATGTAGAACTCGGAGAAATTGAGGAGGTAGTATAAAAGGTTTTGATTGTTTGTCGATAAAAAGAGCCTATTTGTCGGTTTTACTTTCCAGTTACCTTATAATGCTGTAGTTTTGTTATACAAAAATGCAGTGGCTAACAGAAGTCAACTCCACAAATTACTACCAAAAACCAAAACGAAGAGGAATAAAGAAAGTTGTATTAATAAAATGCGCAGAAGAATATTTATGTTTATGCTCAGCCTGATGTGCGTAGCCATCAGTGCGTTTGCTGAAATAGGTAATGTAAAAGGACAGTTGAAAGATGCAGATACTGGACAACCTATAGAATTTGCTACAGTAGCCATTACTGATGCTACTGGAAAAATGGTAACAGGAGGTGTTACTGATTTGGACGGAATGTTCAATATCTCAGGACTTAAAGTCGGAAAGTATACTGTCACATGCTCGTACATGGGATATACGCCAGCGACGCTGACAATAGACATTACACGAGAGGGACAGACAGCCAATATTGGAGTTCGTAACCTTCAGCCTGAGACTAGTGAGCTAGAGGAGGTTAAGGTAACAGGTAAGGCTGCTCAGATGCGATTTGAACTTGACCGAAAGGTATTCGATGCAAGTCAGAGTATCGCGGCTGAAGGCGGATCGGCGTCGGACCTTTTAGCTACAGTGCCAAGTGTAGAGGTAGACAATGATGGTGGCGTATCGCTTCGTGGCAATTCATCTGTAACAATATGGATTAATGGTAAAGCATCTGGTTTGTCGGCAGAGAACCAGGCTGATATTCTACAATTGTTGCCTGCAGATAACATTAAGCAGATTGAGGTAATTACCAATCCTTCGGCTAAGTATAGTCCAGAAGGTACAGCTGGTATTATCAATATCATTCTCAAGGATGAGCGTACTAGTGGTTATTTTGGTTCGTTGAAGGCAGGTGCCAATACCAATGGTGGATACCATTTTTCTGGAAATGTCAATGTGAATGTTTCCAAGTGGGAATTTGGACTTGATGCCAGTCGTCGTCATCGCAAGATGAAAGGAGGTGCTGAGATGCATCAGATAGTATTCACCCCATCTTACTCTAGTGCCCTTGCCAAGGAGAGTACGCTTGACCAGACGACAGATAGTAAGAATGAGAATTCAAACTGGTTTGGTCGTTTCAAGACGACATTCCATCCTACACCAAAGAACGATATAGGTATTGTTCTTTCCGGAATGAAAGGAGAAGGAGACAGTGAGGAAGATATAGAGTATATCAAAAAGGGATTTAAAAACTCTGTTGACGTTGGCGAATTGCTATATACCTCAAACAGAAAGGCTGAATCTGACAATGAGAATCAGATGCATAATATGGAGTTCAATTATCGTCACACATTTACAGACGATCATCTTTTGGACTTCTCGATTTCTCAATTTGGTTGGAACAGCGATGGTACATCAGACTATAAGCAGAAGTACAATGTGCCTGCGGGGTTGGATCCTATAGGCGATGTTCATGAGGTAGAGAAAAATGAGAATGACAATAAGGGTACTGTAGCGCAATTTGACTATCAGATTAAGGTATCTGATGCTGTCAAAATTGAAGCAGGTTATAAAGGAACGTTCAATAGAAATAAATCGTTATTGGACAGGGTAGATGGTAGTATAAACACCTATCAAGATTTCAAGTACAACCAAGATACTCATGCTGAGTATATTACGCTTGGTGGTATGATTGGTAACTTGAACATTCAAGGCGGTTTGAGAGCAGAGCAGTGGGAGTTTGAGACTATAGACCGTTCGTCAGAGACAGAAATGAATAGCTCTATACCGAATTTGGGCGATGAGGTAAGGGCAAAAAAAGATTTCTCGAAGTTGTTCCCATCACTCTTCGTATCTTATGCTTTGCCTAGTGGTAATGAATTGCAAATCAACTACACTCGTCGTCTTCGCAGACCATGGGGAGGACAGCTCAATCCTGTACGACGTGTGACAGATGCTCACAATATCCGATTTGGTAATCCAGAGTTGACACCAGAGTACACAAATGCATTTGAACTCAACTACATTAAGATGTGGGAAAGCGGTCAGACTCTTTCGTTCTCGGCATACTATAGAGCCACAAGTGATGTAATGGACCGCATTACATTTACACAAGGCGATGTGCGATATGACACACAGGCGAATGTGAGTGACAGAAAGTCGGCAGGTAGTGAACTTGTAGGTAAGAATAGAATATCTACATGGTTTGAGCTTACCACGACACTCAATATGTTCTATCAGAAGATTGAGGCTTATCGATATGCGCCAGATAAGAATTGGTTAGCACTTATGACAGGTAGTACAGAGACAACTACTGTAGTTGAGGGTGATGAGCAGAATTCGTTTAACTGGAATGTGCGAATGATAGGTAACTTCACTCTACCTGGAGACGTATCAATGCAAGCTACCGGAATGTACAGGGGTAAGTCTAAGGGCGTTCAAGGATATTCCAAGCCGATGGGAGGTCTTGACGTAGGACTTAAAAAATCATTCTTGAAAGATAAACTTGTACTTAACGTAAATGGGCGTAACGTCCTCAATAGTCGTAAGTTCCGTAATGTCTTTGAGAGCGAAACCATGTACCAAGATTCAAAAAGATGGAGAAATGGTTGTGTAATTAATTGCACAATTACGTGGAAATTTGGTAACTTGAGCCTCAATAAGAAGAAGGGTCCTGACGGCTCTGACGGAGAAGAAGACGGCGGCGGCGTATCGTATAGCGGTGGCGGCGACGATTAAAAGAAGGATAACATTAAATGTTTGATTTACCGAAAGACGAACGAATAAGTTCAGATAAGACTATTGACTCGCTATTTACAGACGGCGATAGTTGTTTCAAATATCCTCTACGTGTGGTATTTAAGCCACGCGTAGAGGCTTCTGCTTCTACATCACGCATGTTGATCTCGGTTCCCAAGAAGAGATTTAAGCATGCAGTAGACAGAAACCGAATAAAGAGGCAAGTGAGAGAGGCATACCGACAGAACAAGTCATTATTGACTATGAAGGAGTCGGGTGCCGATATTGCTTTTGTATATGTATCATCGGAGCACTATCCCCAGACAAGGATAGAGGGAGCTGTAGTTAGTGCACTGAAAGAGATAGATAAGAAATTAAATAATACGCGCGAATGAAGTACAATAAGACAGGCAAGTGGGGATTGAAGTTACCTGCTGTATCGCTTGGTATGTGGCACAACTTTGGGTCGGAAGATTCGTTTTCCAATGCGAATAAGATATTAGTACATGCTTTTGACAAAGGCATTACACATTTTGACTTGGCGAACAATTATGGCCCTATATACGGAAGCGCCGAAGAGACGCTAGGTAAAGTATTGAAAGGTGATTTAAGGGGACATAGAGACGAGCTAGTCATTTCGACTAAGGCAGGATACGATATGTGGGACGGTCCTTATGGGGATGGTGGTTCCAGGAAGTACCTCATTGCCAGTCTCAATCAAAGTCTCAAGAGAATGAGACTAGAGTATGTAGATATTTTTTATCATCATAGGCCTGATCCTGAAACACCTATTGAAGAGAGCATGATGGCGTTGGACCAAATAGTTAGAAGTGGCAAGGCTTTGTATGTAGGTATATCAAACTATCATCCTCAAGAGGCTAGAGAAGCGATGAGGATATTGAAAGAACTTGGCACTCCATGTCTGATACATCAAGCTAAGTATAATATGTTTGAGAGATGGGTTGAGACAGAAGGGTTACTTGATGTATTGGAAGAGTACGGTGCAGGGTTGATAGCGTTTTCGCCTTTAGCACAAGGATTATTGACAGACAGATACCTCAAAGGCATACCAGAAGGATCTCGAGTTACGCACAGTACGTTTTTGACGGCTGAGAGTGTAGCAGAGACGCTAGATGTAGTAAAGAAGTTGAACAATTTGGCGGAGAAATCGCACATGACGCTCAGTGAGTTGGCTTTAAAGTGGATATTGAGGGACAAGAGAGTGACTTCGGTATTGGTAGGCGCATCGAGTGTAGAGCAGTTGGACAAGAATATCGGTATTGCAGAAGATTTGCATCTTGATGCAGAACTTATTGCTGATATTGACAAAATATTGAAGTAAGCTATTTATAAACCAGACGTTAATGGATCTATTTAATACTCTATTTGAGAAATCGACAGGGCAAAAGGTGGTGTCAGTCACTTTGTTGCCTCAGTCGGGTTCGAACAGGAAGTATTACCGCATTGTAGGGGAGAACGGGCTTTCGCTCATAGGAGTGAACAGTACAAATACTACAGAGAGCAAGACTTTTCTACAATTTACGCATTCCATGAGAGATGCAGGACTCAAGGTGCCTAAGATTTATGGCGAAGACCTTGAGAAAGACATATACATACAAGAAGACCTTGGTGATATGTCGCTATACCAGCACATACTAGATGTACGTGCAAAGGAGGGGTATTTTACCAGAGAGCTTGAAGAGTTGTACAGAACTATCCTGGACGATCTGAACATTTTTCAGAAGAAGGCAGCTGGAGTAGTAGACTTTTCGTTATGCTACCCTAGGTCGGCTTTTGATGAGCGCTCCATGGACTGGGATTTGCAATACTTCAAGTATTATTTTCTCAGGCTTGCAAAGATTCCATTTAACGAAGAGTTGTTGGAGAAAGATTTTGATGTGCTGAAAGAATATCTTCTCAAGCAGCCATTGGATATTTTTCTCTATAGAGATTTCCAGAGCAGAAATATTATGCTCAGGGGAGAGACTAAAGAGCCATGGTATATAGACTATCAAGGAGGTCGTAGAGGAGCGAGGCATTATGATGTAGCGTCATTGCTCTTTGATGCCAAGGCGGATATTCCTGCTGATGTGAGAGATAGGCTTGCGCGTTACTTTTTTGCGGAAGAGGCGGAACAGCAGATGCCAGTATTTTATGCATTTGTGTTGATACGCATTATGCAGGCTATGGGAGCATACGGATACAGAGGCTTTTTTGAGAGGAAAGAACATTTCTTGCAGAGCATACCATATGCATTAGGTAATATTAAGTATCTGTTGTCCAATGACTTGTTGCCTGATATAGAGATTCCGCACTTGAGGGGAGTTTTGGAGGCGTTGGAGAATTCGGCTGTTATCCAAGGCATTATCAATCCAAAGAAAGCAAAGTTGCATGTTTATGTTGCCTCGTTCTCGTACAAGAGAATGATTCCACATGAGTTTAATGGTGGAGGTCATACTTTTGACTGTAGGGCGTTGCCAAATCCAGGCAGGTATGCAGAATATAAACAATCGACCGGCAAGGATTCAGACGTCATAGCGTTTTTTGACAAATATCAAGACGAGATGCAGAAGTTTATATCTGCAGCTAAGACGATAGTGTCGATGTCTGTGGAGAATTATATGGAGAGAGGATTTGAGTCGCTAATGGTATCATTTGGATGTACTGGTGGTCAGCACAGAAGTGTTTATTGTGCGGAAGCTATGGGAAAGTGGCTCAAGGATACGTATGATATAGATGTGACAATAAAGCATATAGAGCAAGAACTCAAGAAATAGGGAGGTAGGAGAATATGATGCAAGCAATGATTTTTGCGGCTGGGTTAGGAACAAGGCTTAGACCGTTGACGGATAATAAACCCAAGGCGTTGGTAGAGATGGGAGGTAAGCCACTGATAGAGTATGCTATGGACCATTTCTACGCTGAAGGGGCTAGGAGGATAGTGGTTAATGTACATCATTTTGCCAATCAGGTTGTAGAGTATCTTCAGCGCAATGGGAAGAATATGTGGCCTGAAGCAGAAATACTTATCAGTGATGAAAGCGGCAGATTGCTAGATACTGGTGGCGGATTAGTAAAGGCATTGCCATTATTTGATAAAAATGAGCCTATTGTAGTAGGTAATGCAGATGTGATATGTGATGCACCTCTAGCAGAGTTGTTGGATATGCATAAGAGGATACACAATGACGCTACGCTACTGACTAGAGTGAGGGAGTCGACACGTCAGCTTCTTTTTGATGACATGCACTATTTGTGTGGGTGGATAAATACATCTAGTGGCAAGATAAAAGGCGATGTAAATATATCGGATGTGCCACAGTACAAGCAACAAGCATTCTGTGGTATCCATATAATAGAGCCATTGCTTGTAGAAGAGATGAAAGAAGAGATGGGAGAAGTATTTGGTATTATGGACGGGTATCTTAAGTTGTGCCAGTCGAAAGATATCATGAATATTGAGCTCTCGAAAGAGTACCACTGGTTTGATGTAGGTACTACGGAGAAGTTGCAGAAAGCGTACAACTTTTTTCACAAATCATGAAGAGAGTATATTTAGTAAGTATACTTGCGCTGATATGTGGTATGGTACTGGCGCAAGACAATAAGCATGTTCATCCGATGGATATAGCCGTCAGGATAAGTGCTTCTTTTGCTGAACTCAGGGCAGATCATTTTCATTCCGGCATTGATTTATCTACGTCGGGAGCTATAAATATACCAGTTAAGTCGACCAAGGAAGGATATGTAAGCAGGATTAAAATAGCGACTTACGGTTATGGCTATGCTTTGTATGTAGATCATCCCGATGGTACTACCACGGTATATGGGCACTTAAACTCACTAGCAGACAAGATCGACAAAGTATTGTGTGATTATCAGTATGAGCACAAGACATTTAACTGTGACATTCCGTTAGGGAAAGAGGTGCTACCGGTCAAGAAAGGAGAAGTTATTGCATACAGTGGTAATACAGGAGGCTCTGGAGGACCGCACTTGCACTATGAGGTGCGCGAAACAAAAAGTGAGCATCCGCTCAATCCGTTGGCCTTCCTGCCAAAGATAAAAGATGATATGGCTCCAACGATAATGGGAGTTAAAGCATACTCAGTGTGGAATAGAGGAGACAGAACTATTTACGAAGGCGAGCAATATTTTACGAATCCTAATAATAAGGTAATTACAGCGCCAGCAGGCAAGGTAGTGTTGGGAATTCATTGTACAGATTATTTTCAACAAGGAGGCAGACCATGCGGAGTGGTAGAGATAAAATTGTTCAAGAATGACGAGTTGATATTTGACAGCAACATTACTGATATTGATTTTGATCTTACCAGGAATATAAATGCTCATATTGACTATGCAGAATGGGTTAAGAACAAGCGCTTTATACAGAGGTCGTATGTATTGCCAGGGAATCAGCTCGGTTATTATGAAGGCAAAGGAGAGATTGTGCTCTCGTACCCTGATACATTGAATATGCGATATGAGGTATATGACTATGCTGGGCACAAGAGTGTTTTGCCATTTAAGTTGACATGCAGTGGAAGGAAGAAAGCTAGGTTGGCTAGCAGTCCCGACACATACCAATGGAATAAGACATACGCCATTGATACTTTGGGGATATCTGTTGTGCTTCCGCAAGGTTCGCTGTATCAAGATGAGGTACTCAACATAAAGAAGGCAAAAGATATCTGGACTATTGGCACCAATGATATTCCGTTGCAAAAGGCGGTGACGATAACATTACCAGTACCAGATAGCCTTGAGGTGACGGATGTTTGTATACTATCGAGGAACAGTAAGAATCAGGTAGTATATGTTGGCGGAGACGTAAAAGACGGAAAGATAACTGCGCAGACCAGAAGTCTAGGTAGATTTTATGTAGGAGTCGATTCGGAGGCACCTTCTGTCAGGAGTAGGAATTCAAAGAGCAATTTGCAAAGAAGCAACTTGATAATGATAGGTGTGAGTGATAATTTGAGTGGGATTGGGGAGTATGAGGTGTATATTGATGGGGAGTTCCATCCATTTGAGTATGATTACAAGCAGAATATGCTTAAGGCGAGGTTGTCGCGTTTAAGGTTGGCAAAAGGTAGCCATAAACTGTTGGCAATAGTCTCTGACTCAAGGGGGAATAGTAAGCGCTTTGAGTGGAGTTTTTCTCTAGTTGAATGATTTATAACGGAAAATAAGTACATTTGCGGACGCATAGTATGTAGAAAATATGAACAAGTTTAGCTTGCTAACAATAGTGTCGGTACTGACATTGGTTTTAGTATGTGGATGTGGGGAGAAGAAAGTTCCATATATCCATGATACAGGATTTGTATTTGGCACTGCGTACAGTTTGAAGTATCAATCGACTGAGAGTCAGCATAACAATGTTCGTGCTGCGTTGGATGAGTATGATAAATCGCTGTCGACATATAATGACAGTTCCATTATTTCCAAGATAAACCGCAATGAGCCGCACACAGTAGACAGTTTCTTTGTTACAGTCTGGAATAAAGCCAAGGAGATGAATGAGTTGTCTGACGGGGCATTTGATGTGACAGTTAGGGGCTTGAGTTCGCATTGGAGATTTGCCAAGGAGTATACACTTGATACGATTTCGGTAGAGATTTATGATTCGTTGTTACATACAGCTGCTGATGTGCTCAAGTATACAGGAATGGATAAAGTGAGCCTTGATGGGGAATGTATAGTAAAAGACGACCCACGTATTCAGATAGATATGTGTGCATTGGCAGAAGGGTATGGTATAGATGTGGCGGCCTCGGTATTGGAGAAGAATGGTATTGAGAACTATATGGTGGAGATCGGTGGCGAGTTGCACTTGAAAGGTCTCAGTCCTAATGGAACAAAGTGGAGAATAGCCATTGACAGTCCTACAGAAGATAACTCCATATTAGAGCGTGTATCACAGCATATTATAGAGATTACGGACTGTTCGATTTCGACATCCGGTTCGTATCGTCAGTATTATTATACAGAAGATGGTAAGCGTATTTCGCACACGATAAATCCCAAGACAGGTCGTCCTATTGAGCATAAATGCGTAAGTGTCAGTGTGATAGCTTCGAATACTATGACGACGGATGCTTTAGCGACGATATTTATGGTTATTGGTCCAGACAAGGCCTTAGAGATGGCTAACAAGCTAGATGGTGTTGAGGCGCTGATAATCTATGAAGGAGAAGATGACCAGTTGGTAGAGATTATGACCGACGGGTTCAGAAAGGTAATAGTACAATAAAAAGTTGCATTAATGAATAAGAGCACTCTATTTGCAGCACTTAGCGGCGTGATATTATTTAGTCTGCTATCGTGCCAGAATACACAGCATAATAACTCGGGGGCATCTGCTACGGTTAAGGAAGAGGTGTTGAATGTAGATTTTTCGGCAGATTCGGCATATCAGTATACGGCAGAACAGGTAGCATTTGGTCCACGTGTGCCAGGTACAGAAGCCCATGGCAAGTGTTTGGATTATTTAGCAAGTACATTGGCGCGATTTGGCGCTGAGGTAGAGATTCAAGAAGGTGATGGCACTAATTATCTAGGAAACAGGCAGCATATCAAGAATGTTATAGGGCGTATTCAGCCGCAGAAAGCCAATAGAGTAATATTGTGTGCGCATTGGGATTCACGTCCATGGTCGGACAACGACAAAGATGCGAAGGTGCGAGACACTCCAGTAGACGGAGCAAATGATGGTGCCAGCGGTGTTGGTGTATTGCTCGAGGTGGCGCGACAATTGCAGTTGAAGCAGAGCAAGATAGGAGTTGACATTATATTCTTTGATGTAGAAGATATGGGAACACCCAGTCACAAGAACGACGTTAAGCACCTACAAGATACATGGTGTTTAGGCTCTCAGATGTGGGGTCAAAGTGACATGGGAAAGAGATCTCAAGCCAGGTTTGCCATCTTGTTGGATATGGTTGGTGCACCCAATGCTACATTTTATAGAGAATCGTTTTCCATGCAATGGGGGTCGAATATTGTAGACAACGTATGGGGCAGGGCGCATAAGATGGGCTTTGGATCGTATTTTGTGAATTCTGATGGTGGGTATATTACAGACGACCACTATTATATACACAGGCATACAAAGATTCCTGCTATAGATATCATACAATATGATTCTCAGAGCAATACATCATTTGGCTCGTACTGGCATACGCAGCAAGATACTATGGACAATGTAGACAAGGCCACATTGAATGCTGTAGGAAGTGTAGTTCTTGGTGTTTTGTACAACGAGAAGTAGGTATGCTTTTACCATATTTAAATAGTGGCATCATAGAATGTGGTGTTGATGAGGCAGGTAGAGGATGTCTTGCTGGGCCTGTAGTGGCGGCGGCTGTCATTTTACCAGAAGATTTTGCCTCGGAATTTATCAATGACTCCAAGCAGTTGACGGCCAAGAAGCGAGATGCGTTACGCCCTGTGATAGAAGAAAATGCTCTTGCGTGGTCGGTCTGTATGATAGACAACACCATTATAGACGAGAAGAATATACTACAAGCCACATACGATGCGATGCATGGGGCGATAAACGGGTTGAAGATAAGACCTGAGCACATTATAGTAGATGGCAACAGGTTTCGTCCATTTGACGGTATAGGTCACACTACCATAGTAAAAGGAGACGGAAAGTACCTCAGTATAGCTGCTGCTTCTATATTAGCTAAGACGCACAGGGATGAGTATATGATGGAGCAGCATAAGATTTATCCTGTGTATGCATGGGATAAAAATAAGGGGTACCCTACTGCAGCCCATTGTGAGGGCATTGCTGAGTATGGTACCTCCCCTTTGCACAGACTGACCTTTCAAAAGGTCAAGTCGTAATATTATTTAGCAGCCCCAAGTATCTGGAGACTTGCGCCACTCCTTGAGAGTGTCGATATCGGCTGATGTTACGTATCCTGACTCAACAGCAGCCTGGATCATATCGTTGTAGTTGCTGAGAGTTGTAAGTTCAACCTTAGCATCTGCGAAAGCGTCGACAGCCTTCTGGAAGCCGTATGTAAAGATAGCGAGCATGCCAACTACCTCGGCGCCAGCGTTGCGGAGAGCCTCGACAGCCTTGAGAGAGCTGCCACCTGTAGAGATGAGGTCCTCGATAACCAATACCTTCTGGCCTGCCTTAAGATCGCCCTCGATAAGGTTCTCCATGCCGTGGTTCTTAGGAGCAGAACGAACGTAGATAAAAGGTTTGTTGAGGAGGTCGGCTACAAGAGCGCCCTGAGCGATAGCGCCAGTTGCCACGCCAGCCACTACGTCGAAATCGGCATATTTCTCCTTAGCAATCTTAGCGAAAGACTCTTTGATATATGTACGAGCAGCAGAGTAAGACAAAGCCTTACGGTTGTCGCAGTATATAGGTGATTTCCATCCAGAAGCCCAAGTGAAAGGGTTGGTAGGTTGAAGGCGGATAGCCTTAATGTCGAGCAATTGCTTTGCTACTGTTAGAGATATCTCGTTCATGATGAAATTATTTTTGTGCAAAATTAAAAAAGAGGTGTCATAGTTGAAAATAAATAACGAACTTTGACACATAAACTTTAATACAAAAGGCGATGAAAAAGTACTCTATCCTGATATTGGCTTTGATTTCAAGTATAATATTTGTGTCTTGTGATGATGACACTAATGCGCAAAAGCCAAAACCAGGTCCTAGTGGGGCCAGCAAGACGATAAAGGCCAACGAGTTTGTATTCTCCATTATGGATACATACTATCTGTACAATGAGGGTATATCGGATGATAAAGGATATCCTATTATAGATTATACTAAGGAGACAGATACTGAGGAGTATTTTGAGAAGCTAAAAGATGAGAGAGATATTTTCTCGTTCATTACAGATGATGCTGAGGAGTACAATAAAGAAGAGAGCGGTATAATGACAGATATGGGATGGAAGGTAACGCTCATGTACGGAGACAGTGAGAAGAAGAGTGTTATGGCAGCTGTCAACTACGTTTATGAGGGCACTCCTGCATATGAAGCCGGTGTTAGACGAGGAGACTATGTGGTAAAAATAAATGGGCAGCAGATGACACCTTCGAACTATAGGGATGTTTGGAACAAGGATGGACAGTACACCCTTTATAGATTTGACGCAGAAGAGAAGAGAGAGATAATTACTTGCGACTTGAAATCGCGAGAGATTAACACGTCGCCTATAGCAGAAGCTCATATATTCACACTTGATGATGGAATGAAAGTAGGCTATCTTCTCTACATGGACTTCAAGGATAAATTTAATGAAGAGCTGTTGGACGTATTTGAGACATTCAACACGGAAGGAGTCAGCAAGTTGATACTTGACCTTCGATACAATCCTGGTGGAGCGATGCTTGCATGTTCGCAATTGACATCGCTTATTGCGCCTATAGATGTAGTAAAGTCAAAGAAGCAGATTATACATTATCAGTATAATGATAATCTTCAAAAAGAGTTGGGAGTAGACGAGTCGACATTTGTTAATAATTCAGAGGTACTTGGAGCCAATTTGAATCTCAAGGACATTGTGATAATTCAAGGTAGTGGTACATACTCGGCATCGGAAGCTACGATTATAGGTCTTAAGCCATATATGAACGTTTATACTATTGGTTCGACTTCTGGAGGAAAGAACACGGCTATGTTTATACTTACGCCAGACATGTTTGAGAACAGGTTGGGAGAGCCAATATTTGACAAGAGCATCAATAACTGGTTGATAGCTCCACTTGTTGCGTTCTATTACAACAGTGAGAACTATACATTTGACACGACAGACGGAGATGGTATGGATCCAGATTACGCGTACAATGAATTTGATGACCTATACCGTGCTCCACTTGGGAAGCCAGAAGAGAAATTGACCTCGTTGGCACTCGAGTACATAAAGAACGGGCAGATTGCGGCGAACAAGTCGGCACGCATTGCACCATTTGGCAAAGTTATTCCAGCAGAAAAGTATTGTAAGATTGAGCCATTGAAGGCAGAGCCTAGAGTTGACCTTTTCAAGTAATAACTAAACTTGGCGCAGATGAATGTGATTATTATTGGTGGAGGACCTGCTGGATATACGGCTGCCATATATGCGTCTCGTGCAGGTTTAGAGCCAGTGGTCATAGAAGGTCCGTTACCAGGCGGGCAGTTGACCACCACCACTACCATTGAAAACTATCCAGGATTTCCTAATGGGGTAGATGGTACAGAGTTGGTCATGCAGATGAGGGAGCAAGCAGAGAGATTAGGAGCGAATCTTGAGGGAGCCATTGTTGAGAAGGTAGAGTTTTCTGCGGAAGAAGGAGGTTGCCATAAAGTCGCGCTTGATGATGGCAGGGTTATGGAAGCCAAGGCTTTGATTATTGCCACAGGTGCAGAAGCCAAGTATTTGGGGTTATCGGCAGAAGAGAGGTTGAGAGGCAGTGGTGTTTCGGCGTGTGCTACATGTGATGGATTCTTTTACAAAGGGAAGACAGTAGCGGTAGTAGGAGGAGGAGACACGGCGGCAGAAGAGGCCCAATATTTAGCATCACTAGCGCAAAAGGTATACCTTATTGTGAGGCGCAATGTATTGAGAGCTTCAAAGGCGATGCAAGACAAGCTTTTCAGCAATCCTAAGATAGAGATACTGTTTGAGCATGAGACAGTAGATTTGTTAGGCTCGCCAGTTTTGAAACAAGCAGAACTTGTATATCGCAGAGGTAAAGCAGATGAAGCTAGGAAGGTAATAGATATTGATGGATTCTTCTTGGCTATAGGACATACGCCTAAGTCGGAATTGTTCCATCCGGCAGTTGAAGTAGATGCTGAGGGGTATATCAAGACATTTGATGGGACAACACGTACCTCGGTAAGGGGAGTCTTTGCTTGTGGAGATGTTGCGGATCCTAGATACAGGCAATGTATTACGGCTGCGGCATCAGGATGTAAGGCAGCTATGGACTGCAAGCAATATCTAGAATAAGGAAGTAGATAATATACTTCGCACATACGTACGTCTATGGAGGAGAATCTTCATAGGCGTATTTCTTTTATGTATATGGAATTATTGGTATCCGCTAAACTTTTTTGACAGACATAAAAAATAGGCTGAATCTTCATTGTGAAGATCCAACCTTTTTCGTTTAATTTGTTTTCACCACAAAAAACTTATTAACGATGGGCAAAAGTACACATTTTATCGGTCAGCGATAATTCTTTTTATTGATGAAGGATTTGGCACACTCGACAATACAAATCTTGATTCAGTCATGTCGACACTAGAGAAGCTTCAGCAAATAGCTGGTCAGAGCAGTAGGCGAGTAGGTATTATCTCGCACCGTTTGGAACTTGATGAACGAATACCTGTGCAGATCAAGCTCAAGAAACAGGGCGAAGGACGAAGTTCTGTTGATATAGTACTGTAAAGTGAGTATTGATTGTCGATAGTCTGTTGTTCGAATACCCAAAAGTAGCGATTGAATTGCTTTGCTAACGGCAATACCTTTGCACTCGGTTCAATGATAACAGACAATAGATGAAAATTATACTCATGCTGCTGATGACTTTGGCTGTCAATGTAGTTTATGCTCAAAGTAGTACCGGCACAATATACGGACGAATTGTAGATAGTGATGGACAGGCACTATATCCTGTAGCCATTGCAGTAGAAGGTACATCAGTAGGTACACAGAACAACGCAGACGGAACGTTCGTACTCTCAGGAGTAAAGCCAGGAGAAGTAATACTCAGATTCTTTATTCTCGGTTCGCAACCAAAGCAGCTAAACGTCAGCATGTCGGCCAGTGGCAAGGTTGATGTAGGCGATGTCTTGCTCGAAGCAGATCAGACTGAAATTGATGAGGTGATGGTAGTGAGCAAGTCGGCCGCACGCATTGAGCAGGAGAAAGCTTTTGCTGTGTCGGTAGTCGACCTGTCGAAGATGTATAACGTGTCGGCACCGATAAGCAAGTTGCTAGGTGCTGAGAGCAGTGTACGAATTAGAGAAGATGGGGGTATGGGCTCTTCGTTCAGCATGAGTATCAACGGATTCTCGGGCAATCAGGTAAAATTCTTTATGGACGGTATTCCGATGGACAACTTCGGAGCCTCGTTTAGCATCGCCAACTTTTCATCCAACATGGCAGAGCGCATCGACGTCTACAAGGGCGTTATTCCTGTAGCGCTTGGTGCTGATGCATTAGGCGGTGCTGTCAATGTCGTTACAAGACATAATGCTAACTATCTTGATGCATCCTATTCTGTAGGCTCGTTCAATACACACAAGGTGGCACTCAATGGAGCGCTTACTTCAGATAGAGGCCTGACTGTGCGCCTCAACGGATTCTACAACTATTCCGACAACGACTATAAAGTTTATGCCCAGGTAATTGATCTCAAAACAAATGCCAAGATGGGCAACAAGTGGGTACGCCGATTCCATGACGATTACTCATCGAAAGGCATGCGCTTGGAAATTGGCTTCACTGGACGCTCATGGTGCGATTATCTTCTGCTAGGACTCATTATGTCGGAGAACAACAATAATGTACAGACAGGAGCCACAATGGATGCTGTCTATGGCGGTGTTGAGACTAGCAGCAAATCGCTTATTCCCTCGATAAGATTCAAGAAAGACGACATACTTGTTGATGGACTTTCGCTTTCGGTATATGGCACATATGCTGCTGTAGACAATTACTCGGTCGATACGCTTGCCTACAAATATAACTGGCTTGGAGAGAGAATCGCAACCAACAATCGTGGTGAGTTTGCTCTGAACGACACAAAGATAATGTCTCGAGAATGGCAAGGTATTGCTAACCTTTCGTATGTAATCAATGAACATCAGAATTTGACGCTCAACAATGTAGCTTCAACAATAGAGCGTGTAAGCCATGACTATGCTAATCCCAACAATGTGATGAATGATATTGAGCAGAATCTATCAAAAAATGTGACAGGTTTGGGATATCAGGTGAAGTTCAGTAAGTGGAATGCCAATTTCTTTGGCAAGTTCTTTAATCTCAAGACAAGCACATATAAGCAGTTTGATGCATATACCGACAATGAACGTTGGGAAAAGGTGAACGCTTCAAAGCAGAATCTTGGTTATGGTGCGGCATTGACCTACTTCATCATTGACGATATGCAGTTGAAAGCATCATACGAACTAGCATGCAGAATGCCAGAAGCAGTCGAGATGTTCGGAGACGGATTGCTTCAGAAGAGCAATATAAACCTCAAGCCAGAGAAGAGCAAAAACCTTAATATCGGTTTAGGTTACTGCCACCTGGCATCACGCCATAAGATTTCGGCAGATGTCAATGTCATATATCGCAATGCAGATGACTTTATACGCAAGGGTGTAAGTCTTTCGAGCAATCCAACTACAGGCTATGAGAATCTTGGCAATGTAGTCACTAAGGGTGTTGAATCTTCGGCAAGATATGAACTTGCTTCGGCATGGCACGTTGGAGGCAATGTGACCTATCAGAAGATAACAGATGAGGAGAAGTGGGTGAAGATATCGAATAGCTATGTAGGCTCGACAACTGAGAATATCACATACGGACAGAAGTTGCCTAACATCCCATATCTTTTTGCCACAGCCGAAACAGGATGGGCATTTACAGATGTAGTGGCTAAGGCTTCGCAGTTGACAGTTGATTATTCAATGAGCTATGTACACGAATACTTCCTTTCGTTTACGGGATTAGGTTCGGCATCAGCCAAAAAGGTTATTCCGACACAAGTGTCGCACAATGTGGCGGTAGGCTACAGTATGCAGAATGGACGCTATTCGGTCAATGCTGAAGTTTGCAACCTGACCAACGAAAAGCTCTATGACAACTACAAACTTCAGAAGCCAACACGAAGCTTCAGTATCAAACTTAGATATTTCATTTATCGATAATAATAAAAACTATAAAATGAATAAGACAATCAAGACTATGGCCTTTGCTGCCATGTGTGTTTCTGCCTCAATGGGCTTTGTTGCTTGCGATGACTCCGACGACGATGAGGTAGTATCAAAGAACGGAAAGTATGTAGTCAATCTTGGCATAACAGGTGCCGACAACGTTACTGTTTACTATACACTCTCGGTAGAAAGCCTTATGGGAGAAACTATCAGTGCCTCCGGTCAAGGTATTGAGCAAGAAGGTTACCACGATTTTACTAAGGGAGGCTCAACAGTGTTTAGCATTGGCGGAATGGGCGTTAACGAGTGTAGTGGCTTTGTGCGTGATGCAGAAGGAAATCTCACAATGAATGGCAATTTTGTGTTCGACAATACTCTCAACGAGATTGTTGAAGCCGATGGTAATAAGATGATTGCGCTCGATATGCCACGCAATGCAGAGGTTGGCGCTAATTTGACATTCTATCATGTGAATCAAGCTAACTGCAGTATAGAGGGAAAAGAGACATCAATAAGCGTTGCGCCAATGAACGAGTGCGACTGGCCATCAATAACAGGTATGGCTTATAGCGGAGGCTATGTTTATATCTCGTATATGCCTATGAACTCAAACACTTATGCTACGGAGTTTACCGACACAGCCTATATCTGTGCATATAGCTATCCAGATATGAAGCTAGTAGCTCACATCAAGGATGCCCGTACAGGTAATATCGGTACATGGAACGCAAGCAATGGCATTGTTAAGGATGAGAATGGCGACTTGTATCTGATGTCGTCGTCGGCAATAGGCAATGGCTTCTCAATGGCGACAAAGGGAGCAGCTTTTCTCCGTATCAAGAATGGTGCGCTTGAAACAGATGCAGATTATTTCTTTGATTTCTCAGCAGCAACTGCACAGATTGGACTTTATCGTCCATCGCATATACTCTATCTTGGAGGTGGATTGGCACTTGTTGAGGTTAGTTCGCTTTCGGATGAAGAGGATGCACGATGGAGCGACTTGAGCCGCAAGACATGCATTGTTGACCTCTACAACAAGACAGTATGCGAAGTGTCGGGTATTCCAGTTCACAATGGTGATGGAGGACGTCGATTTGCAGCTACATATAGCGATGGTTATGCTTATCTCTCTATTCAGGAAGAGGGTGGACGTTATATCTATCAGGTAGATCCAAAGAGTGCAACTGCAGTTCGAGGTGCAAAGCTTTCGGCAACATTCCTTGCTGGACTGTTTGTCCTCTAATTTGAATATTTCTTTAGATGTATTTTCGCAAGATATGTTCCGAGCTTCATACGTGGCTCGGACTTGTTTCTAGTCTGGTTATCGTAGTGGTTTGCCTCACAGGTGCTCTCTACGCTTTCAGAGATGAGATAACTGAAATGTCGGAGCCATGGCGGCATGTTGAACCAATGGAGAGTGAACACATTCTCCCATCGCACGCCATTGCTCTGGCTGTTTCGGCTATGGGTGATACAACTGTTAGTGCACTGACATACGGTGAAGCAATAGATGCTGTACGTGTTGACAACAGTGTCTATGGCGGTCGTTCGGTCACAGTTTGGCTTAATCCGTATTCGGGTGAGGTACTTAAGGTGGTAAGAAAAGAGGTTGGCGATTTTGACTTCTTTGCATGGGTATTGCGAGGTCATTTGTCGCTATGGTTGCCACGTGAGGTAGGACGTCCTATTGTTGGCTATTCAGTGCTCGTTTTCTTTATAACTCTGCTTACGGGATTGTTTATATGGATGCCTCGAAAGATGAGCTTGAAGGGCTTGAAAGGCATGTTTACGTGGCGTGGTGGATTCAGATGGCCGTCGTTTAACTTTATGCTTCATGCTGTGGCCGGCACATACGCATTGATACCGCTTATGGCTTTATGCTTTACGGGCATGATGTTTGCCTTGTCGTGGTTTGTTTCGATGATGTATATGACGGTATCTGGAGGGCGAGATGTTGAGCCATATTCCTTGCCAATGTCTGAAGTGTCCGTTTCTGCCTATGAAAACACACTTGATGAACTCCATCGCCGTTTGCGTATGGAAGAGCCTGAAGCGTGTGAGTTCTATTATGCTTTGCCCCATGACAGTTCGGGGTGTATTCGTGTAAGCATAGTGCATGAACGAGGGTCGTATTACAAGACCGACAACCGTTTCTTCGATCAGTATAGTTTGAAGGAACTAGAAGGAAGCGGACCTTATGCAGGTAAGTACAGTACAAAGGATGCAGCGGACAAAATGATGCGCATGAACCTCGAGATACATGATGGACGCATGTGGGGCTTTGCTGGCAAGGTTGTAATGTTTGTTGCTAGCCTTATTGGAGCTTCGTTGCCTGTAACCGGAGTGATATTGTTTGTTAAGCGAAAATGTCGCTCAAAGTGACTTTTTACTCTACGACTTCGGCGATTGTGGTGCTGATGATGTTGGCCTCGGTAAGACCACCAGAGGTGTAAACAGTCCAATAATATGGAATAACAGAGAGATGGTTGTAGTACTATAGAAGTATAAGGGAAGGTACTTGTTGCTCGCAGTTTTTTATTTAAGTGAGGGGATAAATAAATCGTGCATCATAAAAGAATGATGCACGATAGTATGTCTTTCGATTACTAGGATCGGATTACTTACGCAAACCAAGCTTAGCAATGATAGCACGATAACGCTCAATATCACGAGACTTGAGGTAATCGAGCTGACGACGACGCTGGCCTACGAGCTTACGGAGTGCGAAAGCTGTTGACTTGTCGTTGTGGTTAGCCTTCAAGTGCTCAGTGAGGTGCTGAATACGGAAAGTGAAAAGTGCTACCTGGCTCTCAGCAGAACCTGTGTCCTGAGCTGTCTTGCCATACTGACCGAAGATCTCTGTCTTCTTCTCTTTTGAAAGATACATTGTTGTAATGTTTTATAAAGTTAGTTTTTCACCAGCGGTAAAATCAATCGTTCTACTACCAGCTTAAATCGGGTGCGAAGTTAGTAAATCTTTCTAAATCAACAACTACTTTTGCAAAGTTTAATATTCAAAAGAGCTACCACCGAGGAATTCGCGGATGATAGAAGTAGGAGGAACGGCATCGGTCTTCAAAGTCTTGAAGTAAGACAACAATTTGAGCAAGCGTCGAGCCTCGGCATATTGAGGAGTATTACGTCCGACCTCCAAGAGGATGCTCTCGGCCTGAGGTTTAAGGACAGACAATTCATAGCAGAGGGCAGTATTGAACATTACATCTGCGTACTCCTGGTTGGGGTATATATATTTATCCTCGCCACGGCGTACGCTAGGCCAGCGGGCTATGGTATCTGTTGCTGAATATCCGCGGGTAGCGTAGTCGCGCACCATACGGCGAATAAGGCGGTTGTCCGTAGTATGCAGGCGGGTCAGATTATCCAGATTGATAGAAGCCAACGGGCAGATATAGATGCCGAACTTAGCCTCCTGAGGGATTTGGTAGGTAAGTTGAGGAGTCAATGCATGGGTACCCTCGATAACCAAGACATCGCCCTCCTTCATTTTCAGTCTATTACCCACGAAAGTACGGGAACCAGACTTAAAGTCGAACTTAGGCACCTCGATCTCCTCTCCGTTCAAGAGTTGAGACAACTGTTCGTTGAAGAATTTGATATCGATAGCCTCTACGGCTTCGAAATCGTAGTCGCCATTTTCGTCGCGAGGGGTATTTTCGCGATTTACGAAATAGTCGTCGGTAGAAAGGTTGACGGGAGTCATACCATTTACCATCAGTTGGAGCGCCAAGCGTTTACTGAAAGTTGTCTTACCGCTTGAAGAAGGTCCAGCGATCATGACGAACTTAACGCCAGGGCGCTGTTTGATCATATCGGCGATAGCGGCAATTTTCTTTTCGTGGAGTGCCTCTGCGATTTGCAGTACGCGATTACCATCGCCAGCCTCTATACGTTCGTTGAGGTCGGCCAGATTCTGTACGCCCAAAGTTTTGAGCCATCCATCGAACTCCACGAATACGGAGAACATTTTATCCTGGCGGATAGCCTCGGAAAGTTGCGTTGGGTCAGCCTTCATAGGCAACTGGAGGAGTACGCCATTATGGTATGGTATTAGGTCGTACACATCCACGATACCTGTATGAGGGACGAGGTCGCCGAAGAGCGAAACTGTGTAGCCCTTGAGGGTATGTACGGTAGTATAGATATCGCCATGATTAAGCAAGAGGCGTTGCTGTTCAAGGTCGGAAGATATCAACTTGCAAGCCTCGACGGTCTCTATTTCTTGGCGCTCGTAAGGGAGCGCTGCTGCTGTGAGTTGGCGCATTTTAGACTTTATGCGAAGGATCTCGGTATCGGAAATTTCGACCTTGCCATTCTGGATGATTTCGCAGTACAATCCATTAGATACAGAGTGGCGAATCTCCAGTCGTGCATCGGGGAGGATCTCCTTTACGGCGACATAGAGGAGGAAGCGTAGAGAGCGGGTGTATACTCTAAGGCCCTCGGAATGAGTAATATCGAAGAAAGTTATCAGTTTTGGTTGATATACTCTATAAGTCAGGCCGATAGCCTTATTATTTACGATAGCCCCCAGAACTGAGTACTTCAACTTTATGCCAACTTTTTTTGCGACATCAGCGAGGGTCATTCCCTCCTCGACCTCTACGGTCTTGCCGATGTTGGTGATATTTAGTTTTACCATATGTTAGTGAATTGTATTTTTTTATGATGATTTTGTGCTTGATTTTGAAATGATGGCTTTGGGGGCACGGGTGATGGGGGTGTTACATGGCGTCGAAGTTTGTTTTCAGCCAGTCGAGGCGTGCGGATAGCCAAGATTTTATGTAATCCACCTGTTCGTTGTATGCGGATTCTGTTGTAGCATCGCTACTATTTCGGTCGCATAACCTACCCCACAACTTATTATTTGCTATAGCAGACTTTTTGGTTGCTTCGGCTACTTTTTCGATGTGGGCGATCATTGCAGCCTTATTGTTATAGTAAGAATTGAAGCGTTCCTTTACAGAAGCGACGAATGCGGGGTCATTGAACATACGATTGATCCACGATGCATTTTTTATGTGGAAGCCCTCTGGTTGGTTTATGTGAGCGTTGTTCCACTCAGGAGGGCAGCCGCCGAAGCTCACATCGAAATCCCAGAGGGGGCCCATTTTAAGTTTCCCGGTACGAGCGAGATTCATGTAGCAGCTAGTGTGGAATGCGGCATCGCAGTTTTTGGTAATCTCCATCATGAGGTACCATTCTACGAAAGACTCCATATCTATCAGCGATTTGTAGCCTTTGTTTTCGTCCAGCCAATCTGCAGAGTATAGGGCGGCATCTGCTCGAGATACAAAATCCTTTACAAAATTGTAATTCTCGTCATTTGCCTCTACGTCAGGATCTTTGATGTTTATAGGCATAGAGATATGTGGGACATGGAAAATGATGTCGGCGGGATCGGCCTTTCCGTCAATTTCCAGGAGGAATCCATCCTCGCCTACATTTACGCGATTCTCGGCGATTTTCAGTTGGTCGCCCAGTTGATATGTACCGTTGTACTTACCATTAAGGATCATGTCTACGAAATGGAATCTTGGGACATAATCTAGGTGGCTATACTCAGAAGCTATCCAATAAGCGACATCGGTTCTTATCATTGGATTGTCGAGGTAGTTGGCCAGCAAGACCCACTCCTTGTCCTTAGGTTCGCCCATCAAAGACTGTTTTTTGTCGAATTTCATTTTGTAGGGCTTCTTGGGGGCGCCCCAAGTAGAATTTCCGCGGCCCTTGATTTTCATTTCGCCCTGAAAATCAGGATATATACCTGCGCCATGGATAGAGACCGTTGCCCCTGTTATGTAATCCTCCTTACTGAGGATAGGTTCGCTATTGGGGGTAGAGATTACGATAACAGGCAGACCGTTGTCGACCTTTCCGATGATTTCAAAAGAATTTGATGAGATTTGGATAATTTCGCCTTTGGTATTTGTAGTATTGATTACAATAAAGGCAGAATCTCTATACTCGGCATCGTTCAAGGCATCCTCTATGATAACTTGATACTCGCAGGAATTTGTATCTTCAGGCTCGTTGTTGTACACCTGGTCTACGTGGACCAATCTGTAGTTGGCAGGAGAGGTGCTAATAACCTCATTTGAAGTAGAGTCGATTCTATTTGCCAGTAACTGACAACTATTGATATCCAATTCAGAACCATAAGGAGTTGCCTTGAAAGATATAGTTGCCTGATTGCCAGTAGATAATGTGACAGGACCTGTGGGTTGGACTGTTATGCTAGGAGTTTTTCCCTTGTTATCTGAGCCCAAGATATCAACATTATCGTCGTGACATGATGAGGCTATGAACGAGCAAGCGCATATAAACAAAATACGCAAGATGCTCCTCCCCAATAAATATGTCAGACTATTGGTATTTTTTTTCATAACAAGGCAAAGACTTTGGTAGAACGCGAAAAACTCGAGGTCAAGAAATGCAAAGGATATATCTTGGGCCTAGAGTTAAGTCGAAATATATTAATCCTTCATTGAAAGACTAATTCTATTTCTCTTACGATCGATGTCGATAACAGTTACCTTAACGTGCTGGTGTAATTTGAGCACGCTATTGATATCCTTTACGAAAGTGTTGGACACGGCAGATATATGTACCAAGCCATCCTGGTGGACACCTATATCTACGAAGGCGCCGAAAGCAGTAATATTGGTCACTATTCCAGGGAGGCGCATACCCGTCTGGAGGTCGTCTATAGTATTTATGCCATCAGCGAAGCGGAACTCCTCCAGTTGTTCGCGAGGGTCTCGTCCCGGTTTCTCCAACTCCTGCATGATATCTGTGAGGGTAGGAAGGCCTATGGTATCCGAGACATATCGGCGGATGTCGATAGCCTTGCGTTTTTCGCCGCTACAGATAAGGTCCTTGACAGAGCACTTAGTATCCTTAGCCATCTGTTGTACGATAGGGTAGGCCTCGGGGTGGACTGCAGAATTATCCAGAGGGTTTTCGGCGTCGCGTATACGGAGGAAGCCTGCGCACTGTTCGTAGGCCTTAGCACCTAGGCGAGGCACTTTTTTCAGTTGTGCTCGAGAAGTGAAGGCGCCATTTTCGGCACGATAATCAACTATGTTTTGGGCAAGTTGTGGGCCGAGGCCAGACACATAAGTAAGCAACTCCTTAGATGCGGTATTGACATCCACTCCCACGCTATTTACGCAAGAGACCACCACCTCGTCGAGGGCGTTTTTCAGGCGAGTCTGGTCGACGTCGTGCTGATACTGGCCTACACCGATACTTTTGGGGTCGATTTTTACAAGTTCAGCCAAGGGGTCCATGAGTCGGCGTCCTATAGAGACAGCCCCTCGGACGGTAACATCCTCATTAGGGAATTCGTCGCGAGCCACCTTAGATGCAGAATATATGCTAGCGCCGTCCTCGCTAACCACGAAGATGCGCAATTTGCCAGAAGGGTCGATTCGGCGGGCTATCTCCTCTGTTTCTCGGGATGCGGTACCATTACCTATAGCTACTGCCTCGATGTTGTATTTTTTTATCAAGAGGCGCAATGTTTGCAAAGAGCCCTCTGGGTCGGCCTTAGGGGGGTGAGGGTATATTACGGTATGGTAGAGCAGAGAGCCATGTTGGTCTAGGCACACCACTTTGCACCCCGTACGGAAACCAGGGTCGAGAGCCAGCACTCGCTGTTCCCCCAGGGGGGCAGCCAGCAATAATTGCCTCAAGTTGTCGCGGAATACGCGTATAGCCTCGGTATCCGCCTCGTATTTTGTCTGTGCGTTATATTCGGTCTCGATAGAAGGTTCCAGCAGGCGGTCGTAAGCATCATCGATAGCCAATTTTATCTGCTCGGCAGAATTGCGGCTACTTTGGGAGCGGGCATAGTTGCGCTCGATGCGAGAAACGGCGCTATCCTTATCTCGGGGAGCGACTTGGACCTTGATTATGCCCTCGTTTTCGGCGCGACGTATAGCCAAGAGACGGTGAGCAGGCATACGAGACATGCTCTCGGCGAGGTTGAAATAATCTGAGAACTTATCGCCCTCGGTCTCCTTGCCTTTGACGACCTTTGTTTTCAGTTGTGCTGTATTTTTGAAAGCCAATCGGACGATATCGCGGGTATTATTATCCTCGCTGACCATTTCGGCAATGATATCGCGTGCGCCCTGGAGGGCATCCTCGGCGGTAGGTACGTTGTCGTTGAGATATTTCTCCGCCTCTGCCTCGACATCACGCAAGTTGCCCAGAAGAATTTTGGTTGCCAAAGGCTCCAAGCCATTCTCCTTAGCCTTTGCGGCGCGGGTTTTGCGTTTAGGTTTATAAGGCAAGTAGAGGTCCTCGAGTTTGGTCATATCCCAAGTAGAGGTAATCTGGCGCTCTAGTTCGGGCGTCAGTTTATCCTGTTCGCTTATTGTCTTCAATATTGTCTGTCGGCGGGCCTCGACCTCCTGGTATTTGGCGTAGAGATCCTTTATTTCACCGATTTTCACCTCGTCCAATCCGCCGGTGAGTTCTTTTCGGTATCGGCTGATGAAAGGTACGGTAGCGCCGTCGTCCAATAATTTTATTGTATTACGGACATTAGAAGTATTGATTGTCAGTTCTGCTGCTATCAGCTTAACGTAAGTCTCTGCGTTGATTTCCTGCGCCATAGTCTTGATATTTCTATTGGCAAATATAGCCAAAAAAGGGAAGTATACAACAAGTTGTGCGGCTAGTGTTGGTATTTAGTTTTTATTAGGAGAAAGTTTAGATAGATAAGAGGTAAAACTGCTTCTCTGTATTAAGGCTGTCTATATAGAGCGTATATAGAGTCTATATAGAGCTATGAGAGTATTATTTTTATAATATAATTATGCGGAGTGAGAAGGGGAGGGGTGGAGACAAAAAAAGACCGAGGTATCGGTCTGATGACGAACCTCGGTCGGTCTTTTTATATCTGCGCCAGCTATGTAAATAGTGGTGCGCTAAAGATATTACTTCTCTTTGTATTTTTGGAGTTGCTTTTTCAATGCGTCGCAAGAGAGGTCGATACTTTCCTCGAAAGTCTTGCACTGTTTTTGAGCGACGAGCAAATCACCACTTACTGCCAACTTTATCTCAGCTACCTTATTCTCTGTGTTCTCTGCCTTATCGAGGCTAAGAACTACGTCTGCGCCAATGATGCCGTCGTAGAAGTGATCGAGCTTAGAAACCTTGTGCTCAATAAATTCCTTGAGTTGTGCCGAAGCATCGAAATGCAAAGATTGGATGTTAATCTTCATAATCAGTCCTCCTTATTCTTCTGTGCCCACGGGTGGGCGGTTTGATATATGTTACTCAATTGCTTGAAGTCGCTATGAGTATAGATTTGTGTTGCCGCTAGGCTTGAGTGACCGAGGAGCTCCTTTATGGCCATTAAATCGGCTCCATTGTTCAACAATGCCGTTGCGAACGAATGTCTTAGTATATGTGGACTCTTACGCGAAACTGTGCTTACAAGTTCCAGATTTTGGTGAACAATTTTATAGATGTGCCAAGGCTTCATCTGTTCTCCGTTGGGATTGAGGAACATAGGGTCGGAATTTTTTATTGTATCACCGAATTCCTCTTTCCTTTTGCTAAGATAATAAATTAAATCGGATTCCAGTTGCTGGGTGAACGGAATTATTCGTTGTTTATTTCTTTTTCCGAGCACAGTTATGTAGTGCATACCGTAGTTGACGTCGACGGGGGTGAAGTTGAGCAGCTCAGAGAGGCGCATTCCCGTCATGTAGAGGATTTCGATAATCATGTGGTCGCGCACACCCTCGTAAGAATTATCGAATTCGACGTTATCCAGGAGGTCGTCCATTTCCTGAGGTTGGACGAAAATAGGTAATGTTTTAGGTGTTTTGACGTTTTCGATGAGTTCGCAAGGATTTTTGACGATTATTTCATCGTGCATCAGGTACTTGTAGTAGCTACGTACGCTAGCTATTTTGCGGTTGACACTACGTTCCTTCATTCCCAGGGCCAGGAGGCTCATGATGAAGCGGCGGACTATGCGGGGGGTAGCTTTGGTATTATCCTCCAGGTCGGTATGTTGTTCCACGAAGTTATTCCACAGACCGAGGTCGTTCCTATACGCCAGCACTGTCAGTGGCGAGCAACGTTTTTCGTAGAGCATATATTTTAGGAAGTCCTCTCTATAGTCCATGTGAATCTGCGTTCATTCCTACATAGTGGTGTATACGTAAAGAAGGGATACCTTGTTAGGGTATCCCTTCAATATTTATTGGATTAGCGATGAATTATCTTACGATAGTCTGCTCGCGGTCGGGACCTACTGAAACGAACTTTACAGGAACGCCGAGGTACTCCTCGATGAACTTGATATAGTTTTTGTACTCTGTAGGGAACTGAGACTCGCTAGTAACCTTGGTCATATCAACCTTCCAGCCTGGGAACTCCTTGTAGATTGGTTCCACGCCCTCGTTGATATCGAAAGGCATATCCTTAGTCTCGACGCCGTTGACCTTGTAAGCTACGCAAGCCTTGATAGTAGGGAACTGGTCCATAACGTCGCTCTTCATCATGATGAGTTGAGTAACGCCATTAATCATAACTGCGTACTTGAGAGCCACTAGGTCGATCCATCCACAGCGGCGAGGGCGGCCAGTAACGGCGCCAAATTCGTGACCGAGTTTACGGAGTTCCTCGCCCACCTCGTCGAACAACTCAGTAGGGAAAGGGCCAGAGCCTACGCGTGTGCAGTAAGCCTTGAAGATACCGAATACTTCGCCGATTTTATTAGGAGCGACACCGAGGCCGGTGCAAGCGCCTGCGCATATTGTGTTAGAGGAAGTTACGAATGGGTATGAACCGAAATCGATATCGAGCATAGTACCCTGAGCGCCCTCTGCCAATACTTTTTTACCCTCGGAGAGAGTTTTGTTTACGAAATGTTCGCTATCTACGAACTTAAACTGCTTAAGTTTTTCGATACCAGCCAACCAATCCTTCTCGATAGGCTCGAGGTCGTACTTGAAGTCGTAGTGAGAGAGGATTTCCTTGTGGCGAGCGATAGCTGCTTCGTACTTCTCCTTGAAATTATTTTCGATATCACCTACACGGAGGCCATTACGAGAAGTCTTATCGGTGTATGTAGGGCCGATACCCTTACCTGTAGTACCGATCTTACCTTTACCCTTAGCTGCTTCGTAAGCTGCATCGAGGAGTCGGTGAGTTGGGAGGATGAGGTGAGCCTTGCGAGAGATGTATAGACGGTCGGTGAGTTTGTGACCGCTCTGCTCGAGCTGTTCGATTTCGGCCTTAAACAATGCTGGGTCGAGAACTACGCCGTTGCCTATGATATTAACCTTGCCGCCCTGGAAGATACCAGAAGGTACAGAACGGAGCACGTATTTCTGGTTTTCGAACTCGAGGGTGTGGCCTGCGTTTGGTCCACCTTGGAATCGGCTTACTACTGAATAGTTTGGGGTCAATACGTCAACGATTTTACCCTTGCCTTCGTCTCCCCATTGCAATCCTAATAAGACGTCTACTTTCATGAATGTGTATATGTTTTATCGTCGTTTTCTATATTATATTACACTAAAAAGCGAGGCATACTCGGCTGGCATACCTCTCTTTCGTGCGCTAAATTATACATTATTCTCTGAATTCGCAACTCTCTTAGCCTGGCATTTTTTGCAGTAGCCATAGATGTAGAGAGAATGGTGGGTGATATAGAAGTCGGCCCTATCAGCCACCTCTCTTGCGATATCTTCTATTTCGGTATCTATTTCTATGATATCACCACAAGTCAGGCAAACCAGATGGTCGTGCGGTTTATTCCCGAAAGCTCTCTCGTAATGGGCGCTATTGTTACCAAACTGATGTTTGATGATAAGTTTGGCATCCAGGAACATATTTATAGTATTGTACAAAGTTGCTCTTGACACCCTATAGTTTTTTGCTTTCATGTGGACGAAGATATCCTCCACGTCGAAATGGCCGTTGTGGGTATAGATATCCTCGAGTATAGCCAACCGTTCAGGTGTTTTGCGTTGTTGGTGCTGTTCGAGGTAATCGATCAGCATCTTTTTTGCACTTTCAAGTATACGAACCTGTACTTGTTTTTTATCTGCCATTTGTGTGTGTTCTATTTAGACAGCGTAAAAATAACAACTATCTCTGAAATAGACACTATTTCACTCAACAATCTTTATTTCGATGCGTCTATTTAGTGCGCGGCCCTCGTCGGTAGAGTTGTCGGCGATAGGCTGAGACATGCCGTAGCCATTGGTCTTTATGCGATTTGCGTCGATGCCCTTACTGATAAGATATTGGGCGGTACTCCTGGCGCGGTCGGCAGACAACTTATTATTATAAGCTACGGATCCCTTGTTGTCGGTATGACCTCCGATTTCGATGGTCAGGTTAGGGTTATCCTGCATGAGGACCAATACCTTATTAAGTTCCACGAACGACTCAGACTTGAGGTTCGTTCGGTCGAATTCGAAGAAAATATTCTTGAGAGTAATTTTTGCTCCCACTCGGATAGGGGTCATAGGCATATCCAGGTAGACCTTGCCACCCTTCTCCTTCACCTCCTTGAGGGCGAAAGTTTCCGAATGGTGGAGGTAGTTCTCCTTAGTAGAGATGAGAGCGTAGTCGTTGCCTGACGGCATATTCAGCATGAAAGAGCCATCGGCAGGGCGAGATTCCGAGATTGTCACCTTGCGACCCGTAGACAAGTCGAGAAGTTCCAGTTTAGCCGACAGAGGTTTAAGAGTCTCCTCGTCGTAAACCTTACCAGCTATATATGAGACTACGTTTGGACGGTGGGCCTCAGGTATTTCGAAGCAGAAAAGTTCCTTTATCAATCGGCCATCTCCGTGCTCCACCTCGGTAGAATAGTAACCGCGGTTGCCGGCAGTATTGACTATCAAGCCCACCTCGTCATTAGAGGTGTTGATAGGGTATCCTATGTTGAGGGGAGCGTTCCACTGGGCGGTATCGTTATCGCGGCGAGAGACGAAGATGTCGTATCCACCCATTCCCTCCCATCCGGTAGAAGAGAAGAAGAGCGTTCTATTATCGGGGTGGATGAACGGAGAAGCCTCGTCGCCCTCGGTATTTATTGTTGCGCCCAAGTTTTTCACAGGTTCGAATATAGGGAGGCCATTCTCCTTAAACCCCTTTATTTTAGCGCTCCAGATATCGTGGCCGCCGATGCCGCCCTTTCGTCCAGATACGAAATACAATGTCTGTCCGTCGGCAGACAAGCAAGGTTGGCTCTCCCAAGCAGACGTATTGACAGGTTGTCCTATATTTTGAGGCTTAGTCCAGCCAGTTTTAGTTCTTCTAGAAAAATAGATATCACACGAACCCTCAGAATCCTCGCGTCCGCAGATAGTGAGGAACATCCACTGTCCGTCGGGCGACAAAGCCTGCGCGCCCTCGTTGGCATATCGGGTATTTATGTCGGTAACATCCTGGAGGATACCCCATTCTCCGTTTTCGTCGCGGATAGCCATACAAAAATCCTCCTGAAAATGTCGGGCTGATTTAGGCATGTTAGGGTTGCGTCTATACTCCTCGGGGTTGTTTGGTCGTAAAGCTGTGAGGACCAATTCATTCTCGTCGAGGGTTAGGCTAGGCCAGTAGAGGTCGTACCCTGGGAGGATATTTTTGCTCACATGTTCGGGGTTGAATGGTACGGGGTGATCGATGAGGAAGCGGACATATTTAGCGTGGTTGACCCACATATCGACATCCTTGCGCATACGCTTTGGGTTGGCGAAACGTTTATAGAGGTCGAAATACCTTATAGAAGCCGTGTCCTGTCCCATTTTACACAATGCCACTCCTGCGGAGTAGTAAGCCATAGGGTAGAATGTAGAATCGATAGCTATACCAGCCTCAAGAATTTTCAGTTGCTCTTTGTAGCGGCGTTGAGACTTATATATATCTGCCAAGGCGAAATAGCAATCGAGGAATTTAGGGTCGAGCTTCAGTGCGTACTCCAAACGCTCGGTGGCAGCGGTATATTTCTCCCACAAGAAAAACTCTTGGCCCTCCTCGAAAGCGGCGATAGCCTTTTTGTTTTTTGAGGCGTACTTAGTCTGTCCGCATATTTGGGCTAAGCAGACACTCAAAAGGGCGAGAAGAAAGAGAGATTTTTTCATAAGCGTTTCTGTTCTAGGTAATCCTGTAGAATCAAGGAAGCTGACACCTTATCTACGATGCCATTTTTGTTGTCGCGTTTCTTTTTGCCGAGGCCGGCGTCGAGCATAGATTGGAAAGCGATCTTTGTGGTATAGCGTTCATCGAAGAAATCCACTTCGATGTTAGGCAAGGCCTTTTTGAGGCGTCCCACGAAAGGTCGAATATAGCGCATAGAATCGCTATCCTCGCCATTGGGTTGGCGTGGGTAGCCGATGACGATTGTTTTCACCTCCTCCTTAGCGGTATAGTTGGACAAGAACTCTAAGAGTTGTGCTGTATCGACGCAAGTCAGAGGTTGTGCGATGATACCAGCCGAGTCTGTGACTGCTATACCAGAGCGTTTTTTGCCGAAATCAATAGCCAATATGCGCATTAAGATAATTTTTATAGTAAAAGACGATGCTACATCACGATGCAGCACCGTCTTATTTAAGTCTTTATATTTATAGGGAAGTATTACTTACCCCACTTGAACTGCAAGCCGAAGCCGAACAACTCCTTAACCTGAACGCGAGCGCCGCGGAGGCGAGTCTCCTTAGTACCGTCGGCCAACTCTACTGTCTGCTTGTACTTGATATCGTCATCGAAGAGGATATTGAACTTAAGGACAGCAGTCAACCAGTCGTTGACGTTGAGGTTGAAGCCAGTCTCCATGTCGACATCGATATGCTCAGGGTGGTCGGTAAGGTTAGAGAAGAAATCTGCACGCAAGAAGTAATCGACATTCTTAACGAGGTTCTTCTTGTTGATATTCAACTTAGCAGAAGCACCATACTCCATACGAACCTTATCGCCCTGCTCGAGGCCGTAAGATTTAGACAGCAAAGTATCTGAAACTACGGTAATGTGGCCAGTTACAGGAGAGAGGAAGAATGAGAAGCAATCGTTAGGCTTATAGAGCATACCTAAAGACAAGTTGATGTATGCAGGAGCGAAGCCTTTAGAAACGTACTCTCTCTCGTCCTTGCCGAGGTATTTATAACCCTTAGCGAACTGAGACTTGAAGTCGAAAGAAGCAGAGTAGAATAGTTTCTGCTTAGCTGCATCGTAACCGTATACAGAAGAGAGGAGGATTTTATCCTCGGACTTCTGATAGTCCTCGCCGTCGTACTTCATCATACCATAGCCAAGATCGAGGACGTTGTCCCAAGTAGCTTTTTCTGACTTGTAATTTGCTGTTGTCTTAGAAAGGAATGTACCTGACAAAGAGTTCTTACCACCGGCTGCCCAATTCTTCAAGGAGATCTGGTTGAATGTGAACGAACCGTTGCCGCCAACCTTCCAGTGGCTGATACTGTCTTGCTGGGCATTAGCGCCGCCCATAACAACTAGCATCAATAATGCTGATAGCATCAATTTGATTTTCATCATTTTTTTCTCAAACTTATAGATATATTTAACTTTTCACTGTTTAGGGAAGATTTTGGATTGGGTACCAAAAAACTTCTGTTGTCTATGTTGCGCGCCTAGAATTGCGATTAACAATTCCTCTATTTCTTTAGTGTTGTTGTTTTTTCTCCTATTACGCCTTTAAGGGGGGTAAGGTTACACATTAGTTTATACCATCTTTGATGTAGGAGTAAGTAGTGTGTGTATAGTGTGAGGTATAAGGGAAGTACCTTGTTGCTCGCAGTTTTTTTTCTTTAGTTGTACTGAATAAGGGAATAGTTTAACTTTTTTGCTATCTTTGTTTCAACGTACTAAATATATTACCGATATGAGAGTTTTAATTACGTCGATTTTGGTTTTGCTATTAGGGCTTTCGTCATGCTCTGGTGGCCAGGAGAAGAATGGCAAGACGTTCCTCCCCACTGTTACGGGCCGTAACGGTGAAGTCCTTGTTGTGATGAACGATGCTATAAAGACCGACACATGTGGTGCGTATATACGAGCTATGCTTGCTGATGATTTTGTAGGGCTAAGTACTCCGGAGCCTATATTTGATATGCAGAGCATACCTGCCAAGTATATGACAGCGGAGATGAAGACGTTCCGCAATATTCTTTATGTAGAGATGTCGGACACCATCAATATGGAAGGAGTTCGTTTTTATAACGACTACTGGGCAACGCCACAAGCCTTCATTTCGGTAAGGGCTAAAAACAAGACATCTCTTCTATCGCTATTGGAAGAGAATCATATAAAGATAGTTAGTTTCCTTGTGAAGAGTGAGCGAGACAGGCTTATAGCGTTTAATCGCAAGGCTGGCAGCAATTCGCTTGGTAATGATATTAAGGAGCGTTATGGTATTTCGTTGGTAATACCAAATACATTCAGCAAGTGTAATCCCAAGAATGCGGAAGACATGAGTTGGATACAGATAGATACAGATGAGAGTCAGTGTGGTATGTTTGTATATTCGTATGACTATACATCGGAAGAGTGCTTTACGAAAGAGTACATTCTGAACCACAGGGACAAGCTGCTGAGAGATAATGTCGAGGGTCCAAACGGCTCGTATATGTGTACGGAGATACGTTTTGGCTTAGATGAGATTACATACAAGGCAGGAGAGTACAATAATATGTATGTGGCAGAGATAAGAGGTCTATGGAGGATGGAAGGGTATGCTATGGGTGGCCCATTTATTCTTCGTGCGCATCTTGATCAGGCGGCGAACAAGGTTATTGTGACAGACGGTTATGTTTATTATCCATCGAAAGAGAGGAAAAGAAATCTGATCCGTCAGTTAGAGGCAGTTATGTACTCCCTCGACTTTGTGAAAGAAGAAACAAAATAATATAGAATATATATGAATCCAAACGAAGAGTATTCGGATGTAGAGCAGAGTAGTATTCCTGCGATGCCAAAGGAGGTGCCTACTATAAAGGTAGGTATTACGCAAGGTGACATCAATGGAATAGGTATAGAGACGATTATCAAGGCGTTGGGAGAGCCAGATATGACAGATAATTTCATACCTGTGATATACGGTTCGTCGAAAGCCTTTGCGTTTTATCGCAAGAATATTGATGTTACGAACTTCAATCTGAATAATATACGCACGGCAGAAGAGGCGCATGCGCGCAGGATAAATATAGTAGACTGTTCGACAGACGATCTGCATGTAGAGCCAGGGCAATCGACACCACAAGGCGGAGAGGCAGCCTTTGCAGCGCTTCAGGCTGCGGTAGCCGATCTCAAGGCTGGGAAGATAGATGTTTTGGTTACTGCGCCTATAAACAAGAAGAATATTCAGGGGGACAACTTCCACTTCCCGGGCCATACAGAGTATCTTCAGAAAGAGGCTGGTGAGTTGCCAGCGTTGATGCTTATGGTATCCGGTAAGATACGAGTAGGAGTAGTTGCGGGGCATATGCCTATGGCGCAGGTGCCATCATACATTACGGTAGAGCGTATTTTGGACAAGTTGCGTATTCTCAACAATACTCTCAAGCAAGATTTCACTATCCGTCGTCCTAGGATTGCGGTATTAGGGTTGAATCCACATGCTGGAGACAATGGACTTCTAGGTTCTGAAGAAGAGCAAGTAATAATTCCGGCTATCAAGGCCGCATCGGAAGAGGGAATCTATGCGATGGGCCCATATGCGGCTGATGGTGTCTTTGGCTCGGAGTCGCTAGGTAAGTTTGATGCTATATTGGCGATGTATCATGACCAAGGGTTGGCGCCATTCAAGGCGTTGGCATTTGAGACCGGAGTGAACTACACGGCAGGTTTGCCATTTATCCGTACATCGCCAGACCATGGTACGGCATACGACATTGCTGGTCAGGGACGAGCTTCGGCTGATTCGATGCGTTCGGCTATTTGGCTTGCGCTTGATGTATTCAAGAGCAGGAAGATTAACCGAGAGATCAGTGCCAATCCTATGGTAACACGTGCTGAGCAGGTAAGAGAGCGTAATGCATAAAAGTAAATCAGACATAAGAAAAGAGGTGAGAGTACGCAAGCAAGCGCTCTCGCCTCTTTCTATTTCCGCTGCAAGTCGTGAGATGTGCGGTAGGTTAGAGGTATCGCCACTATTGAGGGGAGCCCAGATAATAGTTGCTTTTTGGCCGATGAAAGATGAGATAGATATCAGGGGATACCTTATTAAAGAAGAGATGTTGGGGGAGAAGAAGATATATTTGCCGGTAATAACAGGAGATGGGGTAATGGAATTCAGGTTATTTGAGGGAGAAGAGAATATGGCTCAAGAACCACAATTCGGTATTTGGGAACCCATCAGTAAAGAGGTACTATTGCCAGATGAGGTAGGCGACAAGAAGTTGACCATTATAGTACCCGGGGTAGCCTTTACTGAAAAAGGAGACAGATTAGGGCGTGGCAGAGGTTTTTATGACAGGATACTATGCGCTTTCGAGGGAGCTACCACTATAGGCGTATGTTACAACTGTCAGATGTATGACGAGTTGCCTACGGACCCTCATGACAAGCCTATAGATGTAGTTTATTCTATTTGAATTTGATACTCAGTATAGCCTCTGCGGCCAAGTCGTTCGTTTCGGAGCGATGAGACAAGCGTGTACCCACAGTTATAGGGTAGGGCAGTTGCAGCCAATAAGTCTCGGCAGACAACTCTATGCCATAAGAATACTGAGTCAGATGCTTTCTATCCGTCATGGTAGTAATCCAAGCGTAATCGTAGAATGGGCGAGCGATTATACGTTTGATATGTAATATTGGGCCAAGAGACAAGTCGGGGTCCGCCACAGGCAATGAATAAGTAGTACGCAAGAGGGTATAGCGCGAAGACTCTATGCGATGGCAGCCACGAGGAGTTGGGATTGCGTTGGCGAATAGATGTAAGTCCGCCAAGGCAAAATCCTCAGACAAATATATTTTAGAAGCAGAAGTTGCGACTTTTCGGCGTTGGTAGCTTATGGAGCCACGTATTTGGTGGGTATGTCCTATTCCGGGCAGGTACAAAGAGAATGAAGCTGCAGAGAGACGTCCGTAATCCGTTTTGCCCCATGGTGTATGGCGTAGAGAAGCAGAAACGGCTACGCCGTATCGAGAGCCGACCTGTCTTTCGGCGTAGCTATGCATTATAGCAGCCGAAAAATTATATGAAAGATTAGAGGCGCGCACTGAAGAGTAGCCAGACACTACCTTATGAGATATTGGTTTCCCATATCGGTTGCGCACACTATATTCGATACAATCCAAAGTTAACCCCTTGTCGTGGCGATACTCTATGTTGGACCCGACAGACAGAGAGCGAGACCAAGGTCCAGATGTAAACTGCAGAGGGATGTTGACGCCAAGAGACACGCGATTAGATACCCGGCTATCGTTGGCAGAACAGCGCCAAATAATAGTATCGGCAGGAGACTCCTTTATTATAGGAGCAGATTGGTATAGTAAAAATACATCCTCCTTCTGATTAGAATAAGACAAAGAGAAGATAGGGAGTAGAGCCGATGTAGATAAGTCGGCGTAGAACCTCTCAGTAGAATTAGGGTCGAGGTTGACTCCAGCCTGAGCTGTCAATGTGCCCAAGACATTTTGGGACATCAGAGAGACACCTGGAGCCAAGGTAGTAGCAGAAGGGTCGATATTGACGGGACCCCATGAATGAGGTCGGAATGAAACTCGGTGGTAGCGAGAAGGAGTTGGGAGGTTGCCATTCTCATGTTTGGGCAAATCGTGCACAGACAACGGTAGGGGAGATATGGTGTCAGCCTCCGAATAAGACAAAACGGACGAAGATATTACGGGAGCGAAACCATTACGTTTGTAGACCGAGAAGAGCAATCTATCTGCCTCATTAGAAGAGAGTTTCTGAGGATGGTATGCATTAGGTGTGGTTATAGGGAGCCTATAGGTTGCTCGCAGTTTTTTATTTATTGCGTAGATGCGATTGGTACCAGATTCATCCGAAGAATACAAAATATTATCCTTGCCATCGAACGAGAGGTCCTTGATATTAGCATATTGAGGAGGAGTAGAAATCGCCTTGTCGGAAGATATGTCATGAACGACTATTGAGATACCATCTTCAGAAAGGAGGGCATATGCCAGCTCATTGTCGGAGATAAAAATCGGGAAACGAGGTTCGTAAGGGATAGGGAATGCGGTAGAATATAAGGTATTACCATTGAAGTCGGTAACCGTTATAGCCCGTTGTCCATTAGGCAATTGCTCCACCATTACGATTTTAGAGCCATCGATAGAGATAGAAGGCGCTGAAAGGTGGCTGTTTTCTTGATGAGAAATAGTATGGACCTTTCTGTCGGACAGAGAAAGCCATTTTATGACCTCCTGAGAGGCATTACCCCAGCGAGGATGAGGTTGGCGTTCGGACCATACTAGGGTGTCTCCGTGGAGGTCGAATTGAGATTCATTCCGTAACCCTGGGTAGTGGATGACAGACTCCTTGCCATCGGGGGATAATGCTACGAAAGCCAGTATTTCGTTTGTGCTTATGCGGTAAGCCACTATTGTGTCGGAATTGTGGTACTGGTGAGGGTGTGAATAAGAAGTATAGAATTTAGGTTCGGCGGTAACCGTTTTGGGGGCAGGCTCCGTGTTGCTATTTTTCCATTCATTGTACCAATAAGTCATAGCCTCTTGATAGAAAGCGTTGCGGCGCATACCGGTGAGGTGGCGCAATTTTCGGTCGAATGGGTTCAGAGAAAGAGGTGTTCGTCCGCACTCCTTCAATATTTCGTGCCATATATCCAGGGAATCGGTATTATATTTCAGTCGTCCGTAAGCAGCCAAGAGATACCCCATGTGGTAGAAATCAGGAAAGAAATGTCGGTAAGAGCCAAAGAAAGACTGCTCGTAAGTCGGCATTTCCCCTGCCAAAGCTATAGCTCGGTCTCGGTCGATCCACGAAGCATCGCGGCCTCGGCCTCCATTAGTACGGTCGGTCTCGCTCCATACGGCATCGCCCTCGAGGAGCCACTTAGGGACAAAAAGACCCAATACCAGTCCGGTAGCCTGCTGTCCGAAAATTGCATTAAGCACAGAAGTCTGGCCATTCTCTATCAATGTAGTCTGCCAAGCGTGGCGACCCTCGTGAGTAGCCAAGTGGAAGAGCCAGGGGGTGCAATCAGATTCGTTGTCGGCATATCCATAAGCCTCCATTCTTCGTGGAGCCCATGAGACCAGGCCATTGCTATAAGCAGTGGAGCTATGGAGAAGTACGGGGAGTGGTCGGCGGTTCCAAAAACGGTCATTAGAGACATTCAGAAAATCGCGAGGGATGAGGGGCAATAAGTAATCGGCCTGCTGCTGAGCCAAGGAATCATATATCAATGTTACCCCATTGGACTCCATCTGCTTCCAACGTTTATGCCATGGGTCGTCGCCAGAAGAAAAATACTGAGCCTGGGCAGAAGAGAAGCAAAAAGATAATAAGGACAATATGAAGATAAGTCGCCCCATTATGCATTCTGTTCTTCAGCCTCTTTTGGGCGCAATATTTTCACTTTTATGAGGAAAGTCTGGATTTTGAGCCACAATTTGGTGTATGCCTCAGAGCGGAACAAGTCGGAATCGGTAGCCGACTTATAAGTGAGGAATATGCCTATGACGAGGAGGATGCTAGTGGAGAGCCACATACCGCATGGGATGAACCATACATCCTCTCGAGCCATTTTCATTCCGAATGTGTCGATTACGTAATATATGATGAAGAAAATTACGGATATTACGATAGGCATACCCAGACCACCCTTACGTATGATAGCGCCAAGAGGTGCGCCGATGAAGAAGAAGAGCAAGCATGCCAGAGGCATGGTAAACTTCTTGTGGCGCTCCATGATATGTCGGTTGAGGCGTCCGTGGTCAGTTTTTGTATTATATACATGGTCGTCGATAGTCTGTTTGAGGCGGCGAGCCGAAGCTACGGCAGACTCATAAGCCAATTTCTTTTGGATTTCGGTCAGTGTTTCAGCCAAGGAATCCAAGCTAGGGAATATTTTACCCGTGTCGATAGCGCATACGAAGGCAGAGTCGGATCTGTAGTAAGACCTTGCTCTTTGCCCCACGGACATGAGGCTATGCCTATGCAGAGAATGCTGGAGGGAATCCTCCAAGTGCTGTAGCGAGTCGACGCCCTGTTTCAGTTGGGACAACCCCTTCATGGTATAATTATCCCTAAGCATATCCTCGCTCATACGAGTAAAGCTCATGCCGTCGACCTTGATTTGAGCCTTTTGGATAGAAAACTCATCGTGGCGGTACATTTGGCGTTCGCGATCGGAGAGGCGTTTATTGGACAAAGCCACCTTTTCGTCGTAAGTTATACCACTATATAAGGTAAGTTCCACCAATCCCAGTTTGTCGTTGATATCGATTTTACCAGAATCAGCCAAGGTAGTATTGAAGGTATTATTTACCTCGTCGCGGTGATCGTGGATGACGAGGTCGTACATCATACCAGTCTTAGTATTTTTGCGGTCGACCTTGATACGGAATCCCTTGATGGTATTGCAGTAAGTTTTTTCCTTGAATTCCATTTCCGGGTTAGCGTTACGGATAGAATTCAGCAAGGTATAGAATTTCAGGTTAGCTACGGGGAGGACATTGTTGCTGAACCAGAAAGCAGATATACTGATGATGAAAGTAACGATAGCGATAGGGCGCATTATACGCCAGAGGGAGATACCTGAAGCCTTGAGGGCTGTAAGCTCGTAATTTTCGCCAAGGTTACCGAACGTCATGAGAGCGGCCAGCAAGATAGCCAGAGGTAGGGCCATGGGGGTAAGCTGGATAGCCAAGTAGAAGAGAAGTTCTGCTATGACTGGGATTTCTATACCCTTTCCTACGATATCGTTGACATACTTCCAGACGCCCTGCATAAGGAGTATGAACAGGGAGATGAAGAAAGTCATCAACAGTGGACCGATGTACGACCGCAGTATGAAGAGTTCGATTTTTTTCATTGAAATCTATTTGCAGGCGCGAAGATACGGATAAAAGAGGAGAAAACAAAAGAAAGAAAGTCGGGGTGAGGCGACTCGAACGCCCGACCCCTACGTCCCGAACGTAGTGCGCTACCAACTGCGCTACACCCCGAAAAATGCTAGAAATAAAAAAACCGTCGGACGAATGTCTGACGGCTTACTCTGTCGGGGTACCAGGATTCGAACCTGGGACCCCCTGCTCCCAAAGCAGGTGCGCTAACCGGACTGCGCTACACCCCGAGAATATTTGGCACAAAAAAACCGTCGAGAGACGGACCTTGTTGAGCCGATGACGGGAGTTGAACCCGTGACCTCTTCCTTACCAAGGAAGTGCTCTACCACTGAGCTACATTGGCAGAGGGTTTTTACCCGTGAGCGGAAAACGAGACTCGAACTCGCGACCCCAACCTTGGCAAGGTTGTGCTC
>JAKSLE010000017.1 GCA_024401365.1 Bacteroidales bacterium
CATTATAAAACGGATTCCCAGTGAACATCTTAGTAGTCACAAACACCACCATAGATGGCGTCAGCAACGTCCCATTCACTCGCTTCTCCCGCTTAGGGGTTATCTTAAACTGATTGCCTTGCATATTGTATCTTTATGTCTGCAAAGAAATACCATCACTCTGCCACTTCGTGTCATAGTAGTATATTTCTTCCTTCCTCTTTTCGTCTTACTTTTACAAACATCTGTTAACGTTCGTTTCATTTCATTGTTCACTTCAACTTTACGATTCCATCAAATTTGCTTTACTCTGCCAAATATATTATCACGTCTACTTTTTGCGTTAGTACATTTCACTGCTTTCCGGGTGCGATTTTTGCAAAACCTCAACATATCACATTATATATCAACAAGTTACAGCATATAACATATCAAGGTATATTCTGACACTAAAACGATATGCCATTTTTTCATTTTGTCTTGTGCTTAAGACAAAATTCACACTATCTTGTCTTGCATACGAAACAAAATATACGTATTTTTGTCTTGTCTATAAAACAAAATGCTCAATGGTAGATTTGAACCTAATAAAATCAGTGCTTCGTTCCAACCAAGTTTTGGTTGAGAGAATTAAAGTAGTCCGTCGTGATTTTAATTTTTACGAAGGCGCTAACTTTGTCCTTATCGGTGCTCGACGTGCAGGTAAATCGTTCCTCATGTTTCAACAGATTCAAACTTTGCTGCATGAAGGCAAGACATGGGATGATATACTCTATGTGAATTTTGAAGACGATCGTCTAATAGGATTCGATGTTGCTGATTTCGAGCGACTTCTTGAGGCTCATGCTTCTATGAGCCCTAATCGTCCGATTTTGTTCTTGGATGAAATACAGAACATTGAAGGCTGGGATAAGTTCGCTCGTCGGTTGGCCGACCATAAGTATCAAGTTTATATCACTGGCTCAAATGCAAAAATGCTAAGTGCAGATGTAGCAACAACTTTGGGTGGACGTTATTTAATAAAGGAGGTGTTCCCATATTCTTTCAAAGAGTATTTACATGCTAATAGTGTTGACGTTAATGATAATTTTTTGTATCTGACCGAGGATAGAGCTAGCATTATGAGACATCTGGAGGAGTACTTCTGCTACGGAGGGTTCCCCGAATGTGCAACTTTGCCATCTAAAGCTGAGTACTTAATGTCGGTATACCAAAAGATTTATCTTGGAGATATAGCACAACGACATAAAATCGAAAACTTATTTGCCCTTCGCGTAATGTTTAAGAAAATCGCCGAAAGTGTCAAACAGCCTATTTCGTATACTCGATTAACGTCTCTGATATCTTCTACTGGTACTAAATTCGGTAAAAGTACAGCTATAAACTATGTTGAATACGCAAAGGACGCCTATCTTGTATTGTGTATGCGTAATATGGCCGATAATTTCACCGAGCGCGAAACCAACATGAAGTATTACTTTATAGATAACGGAATCATTTCGCTTCTTACATTCGACAACAGCTCTTCTCTGCTCGAAAACATGGTGGCTATAGCTTTATGGCGCAAATATGAACTGATGGAGGGAGCTGTCTTTTTCTACAATCACGGAGTTGAGGTCGATTTCGTTATCCCTGAACATGGCATGGCAATTCAGGCTTGCTATACACTAGGATCTGAAGTAGAAGATACTTATGTCAGGGAAACACAAGGGTTGACTAAGCTTGCAAAGAAATTCCCTATATACGACAAACTATACATTGTCACATATAGCGACGAAGAGCGAAAGATTGAAGTAGATGGTATGACTATAAATGTGGTGCCGCTATGGATGTGGCTTCTAAGATAGTCCCCCTCCAACACTACTCTCCCTCTTCTACCTCCGCAATCAATATACTTATATAATCCTTCCCTAATATCTTGCTCGCTCTCCTGCAGATATCTAGACTGGGCGTAGCTCTCTTGAATATACTGAACACATTCTGCGGCGAACAGTTCATCTGCTTCGCAAACCATACCACACTCCTCCCTTGCTCACTTAGATCTCCTTGTATGGCCTTGCCAATATGTATTCCGCTGTCTGTCGTGTTGCTTTGTAACATAAAAATGGGAAATGAACCTATCCGATATCCCCACCTACAGGCACCGCCAAGTAGCCTCCAACAAAGAATAGTACGGACAAATCCACTTCCCTATGAAGAAGCGAACCCCACGCACTTGTCCCTTTGTTGCTGAATCTGGCGGATTTCGTAGGTAAAGAACAAGAGCTAAAGCTCAATATTTAGCTTTCTATAAATCTATCGAATAAAGTCTGATAATAGTTTCACGGCAATATCGCCACCGCAAAAATAATCATTATATCTGACCTTCTCTATTTTTCTCTAGGTGTTTTTACAAGTAGTCCACTCCCCATCATAGGAAGTGGACCGTATGCTCTTGCCCTCTTGTCTTTTCAATCTTGACGGATTTGTAGGCGAAGAACAAAAGCATTTTAATAAAAAATTGCGATGAACAAGGGACTTCCCTTATACTAGAAAGGACTTACAAAGTATTCTCCGTACTCCCACAACCCGTTCCCCCAGGGGCGAGGCTCTTGGCCTCCTCTACCAATATACTTATATAGTCTTTCCCCAAAATTCTTCCCGCTCTCCTGCAAATATCCAGACTGGGCGTGTCTCTCTTGAATATACTGAATGCGTTTTGTGACGAGCAGTTCAACTGCTCCGCAAACCATACCACACTGCGCCCCTGACTTTTTAAGTCTGCCCTTATCATCTCTCCTATATGTACTCCTACAGAATTCATAATTATTATAGATTGTAAAATTTGACTTGTTCGAAGTTGACGTATTCGTCAATGCACGTTTTACTAATCCGTCAACTTTTTCTTTATCAAAACTACAATGCGATTTTGATGGAGTCAATTCTCTGTAGGGTCAATATGTAGGATGTCACATCTCACCCCGTTTGTATAATCGCCTGCTATATAGTTGCTTATATAATTGTCACCCCCTTTCATCTTTTCAAAGTATAGGCATCATAAAGACTTGTCATAACGAGCACATGCCTTGCATTTGCGCTGGTATGGTATTGTTATTACTGTCAACATATCTGTTAGTTTGCTAAATAATTACTATTCTCTGTTTTGTTGCCGGCTCCAGTAGCCACAATCTTGCCAATAAGCTCCATCGATGCCTTGATAAGCTCTTTGTCCCCCTCTTCCGTAGCTTTGTCAAGTACGGCGTAGGCTCGCGCGAGCGCTTCGTTTCTCTCCGTAAATGTCCTGCCCGGGATGTCCACTTGTCGCAGATAGTCATACTTCATCTGCTCAGTGGCAAGTAGCCTGTCATGCTCCATGCGTGAGTTCTGAAAGTCGGCTTCTACTATGAACTTTAGTAGATCAAGACCTTTCGAGGCTACATTGAGCCACTTGTCGCTAATCTCATAACGGCCGGTGGCCAACACTCCATTGCCGTTAACTGTAGTTATATCTTTTGTCATCTCTAAATAGTGTTATTGTTTATTGCAAATTTAAAGGACTTCGCTGCTTTTATTCAAGCGCGTGTAGGATGCTATGTAGGGTAAATTTACTGATAGCAATACCTGTAATGCCCTGTATTCGCGCTCCTTAAAAATATTTGACACCCCCGATAATATGCCCCTAGGAATTTGTCTTGGCAGAAATGGACCTTCGCTAATAATCTTTTTTCTACTTGCTATATTGCCAATTTCATGCTTATATTTAGTACCTTCGCATCGTCCAATGAAGAATCTATTTAAAGACCAACTGTCTGCTATAAACGCGACTAAGAACGATAAGTTCAATGTGCGCTGTCTGTGCATCTCTACTGCTTTCGCTGAGTTTTGCGCCGCAATGAGCGTTCCCGTGACTTATAAATGGACCGTAAGCTGCCCTGAAGTGACACCGCAACTTCTCTCTATCAGTGAGGTGGTTTATGGCGTGACTCTTATTCTGATATGTAGGTTCTGGTTCAAGGGTAGCCCTGTAAGAAATTTAGTGTGGAAATACCGTGAGTTCCTAAATATCGGCGACCTGGTTACTACAACTGCTTGCGTCGTCTGGATGTTCATAGCTCCTAATCCCTACTTGCTCTTTATCATCCACGCGATGATCTTCTGGTTCTTCTTCTCTAGCTGGTTCGGTAGAATACTCGATTTTACAAAGGCAAAATTGTTCAATCGTGCAGAACTGCGTAACTCCTACGATACCATGGCGGATATGTACAATAATATAGCATCCACTTCTGGATATATTATAGGTATATTTATATCCAACGATATGCCTCTGGAGGTGGCTTTCGTCTTCTGGCAGACGGGTGTTGCCGTCCGTGTCCTAGGCCGAGCTTATGTCTTCGCTAAAAATAGAAAGGTCTTGTCAAATGTCTATGATGAGGAGCCCGACGAGGAGGATGAACTTGCTGAACTTAGGGCCGAGAACGAACGGTTAAAACGTGAAATCGCAGAGTTGACTGATCAAAAGGCCTAATTTTCCTTCTTCCAGTATTTGTCGTTGAAAAATCGGTCGATTTTCTCTACGTAGTCTTTGTCTCGGCGAATGTCCGACCTGTACTGACGCAGATTCTTCGTTTCAAATAGTTCTTCAAGAAACTTCCACTCTATGCGCCTAGGCTCGTTTTGTAATCTGTTGTTTCGTATGGCGTTGTATATCTTGGCAACTTGCCCTTTGTTCTTGCCGGTAAATATTATCTGCGAATTTGTTTCGTCTACTTCAATGTCAAAATTCTCAACCATAAGTAGCGTCTCAAAAATGGAGCTTATACCTCGTATCGCTTTGTGCGAAACGTCTTTGGTATGTACGTAATCTCGCAGACAGAGCGCAAAATAGGCCGTGGCTATAGTGCTCTCTGCCTTCAGGCGTTGCCCTTCTGGCTCTGCAAAGGGTGGGTCTAGACGTAATATGCCATTGTGGACGGCACGCGATAGTACGTCCAAAAGCGTATAGCTGCTCGAAATGACAAATTCGTTGCTCTTAATCTGTAGAAAACTGAGAATCTTCCTGATGTTGCGCCTGATATGTGGGTCTTTGTGGGGACGGGGTGTGGATTCTAGAAACTGACGGGTCCACTGACGCCATTGCTTTACGTTGAAGTCTTTGTGCGATGGATCGTTGTAATAGCAGATGTGTACTATGCTTTCACTGTTAGGTACTGCCACGGTGTGCGTCCTGCGTATGCCTAAGTCTTGCGCTCGCTCTCCAATCTCATGCGATATCACATCATTCAACTTCTTGCCCATAATTAGTATCTTGTTAGGGCAATATTTATTGATAATCTCTTCTAGCGCTTTGAGGCCATAATTTATTTGCTCGTCATTCGGGAACTCAGCATTCTTGAGAAGCGGCTCTTGTGTGAAATTATAAAAGATTACTCGCCTCCATGCATCTTCTCGCGACTCGTCGTCTTCTCGTACAATGTCTATCGTGCGGTCGTATGTGTCAAAGTACCCTTCTATATTGTCTTTGTCGTCGTGGTTCATCAAATAGTAGTCCACAAGTTCTGTGGTTACGTCACGTCCAACAGAGCCTGGGTCGTAGCTGTGTATCTTCACACCCAGAATCAGTATCCGCAATTTAGCCTCGGAATACCTCTCTCCAACCCAAGGAAGCAGTCTCACATATTCATACTCAGATCCCATCTACAATTTCATATAGTATATTAAATATGTACTTCCAAAGATATGCAAAAAATATTAGCAAAAGAAAAAGGAGAGCCCGTATAAACCCTCCAATTATAGTGCCTTCTATTTCATCTCGCTCACACGTCCCGCGAACTAAATAGCCCCAAAGGAGCCCCCCAACAAAAAACAACAATCGCGACCACCATAGGGAAGTCGCGATTATTTATTTAGTTGTCATAACTTGCTATTGCATGATTGAACCAGCAAATTCGCGGAGGTTGTAGTGTGAAGCCATGACCTCGCCGTATGCGCCTGCAGAGCGGATAGCTATGAGGTCGCCGCGCTTTGTCTTGTTCATTACCACCTCTTTGCCAAAGCAGTCGCTTGACTCGCAAACAGGACCTACGACATCGTACTTTTCAGACGCCTCGTCAGAGGTAATGTTTTCGATTTTATGGTAAGCATGGTATAGTGCAGGACGGATAAGGTCATTCATGCCTGCATCTACAATAGCGAACTTCTTCTGCTGACCCTCCTTGACGTAGAGGACGCGAGTAACCAAAGTACCGCACTGTGCAACGATAGCACGACCGAGTTCGAAGTGGAGCTCCTGGCCATTGCGCAGTTCAAGGAACTTATGGAATATGTCGAAGTAGTTGCCGAAGTCAGCATGAGGACGCTCATCAGGGTGCTCGTAGTCGATACCCAGACCGCCACCTACGTTGACGCTTTCAATCTTGACCTTTTTAGCCTCGAGGTTTTTCTGTATCTCGTTGATACGAGTACACAATACCTTGAACACGTCAAGGTCGGTAATCTGCGAGCCGATATGGAAGTGGATACCCTTGAGGTGGATATTCTTCATGCCTGCGATTTTTTCGCAGATGCTCTCTACCTCCCAAAGACCGATACCGAACTTATTCTCCTCCATACCAGTGGTAATATAGGAGTGAGTATGAGCGTCGACGTTAGGGTTGATACGAAGAGCCACGTTAGCCACCTTATTCAGTTCGCCAGCTAGTTCGTTGATGATCTCCAACTCAGGGAGCGACTCCACATTGAAGCACTGGATACCAGCCTCAAGGCCTAGCTTGATTTCCCAATCGGCCTTACCTACACCGGCGAATACGATCTTGTTGGCATCAAAGCCATTTTCGAGGGCACATTGTACCTCGTTGCCACTCACGCAGTCAATACCCAGACCAGCCTCGCGTATCTCGTTAAGAACGAGAGGGTTGGCATTGGCCTTCACTGCGAAGTGCACATGGTAGCCATACTGGCGCTGTTTCTCAGTTACGAGCTTTAGAGTCTGACAGAGAATCTCCTTGTCGTAGTAATAGAAAGGCGTCTTCTGGCTTTGAAATTTATTTAATGGGAAAGCCATAATAATGATCGATTAAAAGATTAGAACAACTTGTCGCTCAAGAGACGGAGAGCCTTGATCTTGTCTGCTGCGTCAATGAGGATAGAGATGTTGTGCGAAGAACCACCGTAAGAGATCATGCGGATAGGAATTGTGTTGAGAGCCTCAACCACCTTGCTAGCATAACCTACGTTAGATGAGCGGAAGTCACCTGCAATACAGATGATGACCTGATCCTTGTCAACCTCAACAGTACCGTACTTCTTGAGATCGTCTACGATGTCGTCAAGGTGGCGAGTGCTGTCGATAGTAACAGAGAGACCTACTTCCGATGTAGAGATCATATCGATTGGAGTCTTGTAGCTCTCGAAGATCTCGAATACCTTACGGAGGAATCCATAGGCGAGGAGCATACGACCGCTCTTGATCTTGATAGCGGTAATAGAATCCTTAGCTGCGATAGCTGCGATACGGTTTTCACACTGATGTGACGAAATGAGGGTACCCTTAGCCTTAGGATCCATCGTGTTGAGAAGGCGTACAGGGATGTTGTTGATCTTCGCTGGAAGCACACATGTAGGATGGAGAATCTTAGCACCGAAGTAAGCCAGTTCAGCAGCCTCGTCGAATGAAAGCTCATCTACTGGTTTTGTGCCCTCTACAAAGCGAGGGTCGTTATTGTGCATACCGTCGATATCTGTCCAGATCTGAATTTCATCAGCAAGCAATGCTGCACCAATGAGGGAAGCAGTATAATCTGAGCCACCACGCTGGAGGTTGTCTACCTCGCCAAACGCGTTGCGGCAGATATAGCCCTGAGTAATGTATATCTCCTGGTCAGGATTCTTCTCGAGGATTGCTGTAAGGTTCTCGCGGATATAAGCTGTATCAGGCTCGTTGTTCTTGTCGATACGCATATAATCGAGAGCAGGAAGGAGACAAGACTTGATGCCGCGCTCCTGAAGGTAGAGGTTGAACATACCCGTAGAGATAAGTTCGCCCTGAGAGAGGATAACCTTCTCCTCGAAAACTGTGAAGATACTGTTGGTGAACGACTTGATGTAGTTGAAATGCTCGCGGATAAGAGCGAGACCCTTAGCACGGTACTCCTCAGTAGAGTAAAGCTCGTTTACATCCTTAGTGTACTTTACCTCGAGTTTGTTAACTACCTCGTTAGCGCCATCGTTGTTCTTCTTGTAGAGATAGTTAGAAATCTCTACCAAGCTATTTGTTGTACCGCTCATAGCGCTAAGTACAACGAGGTTAGTCTGACCATCCAAAACAAGGTCGGCTACGCTCTTCATTCTTTCGGCACTACCTACAGATGTGCCGCCAAACTTCATTATCTTCATATTACTGGGTATATTGTCGTGAAATATTTAACAGTGTATTATAAATTTTCGCGCACAAAGTTAAACATTTACAATGGAGTTTGAGCATAAATAAATCTAAAAAAAGCAGAAATTAACCCATATTTCTTCTGCAAAAGACTCTTTATGAGAAGAATAAGCTGCAAATGATGATGGCTGTAATGATGCCAATGAGGTCGGCGAACAGACCGCAGCCCACTGCATGACGAGTGTTTTTGATGCCAACTGAGCCGAAGTAAACCGCTAGGATATAGAATGTTGTATCGGCAGCCCCCTGGAAGAGGCAAGAGAGACGACCTACGAACGAATCTGCTCCATAGGTGTTCATACATTCAATCATGAAACCCCTTGCACCAGAGCCGCTTAGTGGTTTCATGAAGGCTGTAGGTAGAGCATCCACAAAGCGTGTATCTGAAGCGAATAGTGAGACAACGTATCGGATGCCATCGATAAACAAGTCAAGGGCACCGCTAGCACGGAAGAGACCCACTGCTACTAGGATAGCTATGAGAAAGGGGATGATTTGTATAGCTGTAGAGAAGCCTTCCTTGGCACCATCGATGAAGGCCTCGTATACGTTGACCTTTTTGAAGAGAGCCAAGAGGATGAACGAGGTGATGATGAAGAGGAGGATGAGGCTGGAAGTGACATTGCTCACGTACTCCACCTGAGCAGGTTCCATGCCATGGATAAAGAAGAGCAGTGAAGCCACGATAGCCGACAGGCCGCCAAGGTAGATAAGTACTGCCTTATGGAGCAGATTGATACGCTGCACCAAAGCGGTAGCAATGAGTCCGGCTAGGGTGGAGAAGAACGTAGTAATGAGCAAGGGAAGGAATATATCTGTAGGGTTAGCCGCACCGCACTGGGTACGGTAAGCTATAATAGATATAGGGATGATGGTAAGTCCCGATGTGTTGAGAACCAAGAACATTATCTGGGCATTGGTAGCTGTCTCCTTATCCGTATTCAGCTCTTGCATCTCCTTCATGGCACGGAGGCCCATAGGGGTAGCAGCGTTGTCTAGTCCTAGCATATTGGCTGAGAGGTTCATGACGATGCTGCCGAAAGCCTTATGTCCCTTGGGGATACCTGGAAATATTCTGACGAAGAATGGCGATACCAGTTTAGACAAGGCACCAACAGCGCCACCTTTTTCGCCGATGCGCATTATGCCCAACCAAAGGGACAGTACGCCAGTGAGGTAGAGCGATATCTCGAAACCGTTTTTTGCACTTGAGAAGGTGGAATCGACCAAGGCGTTCAGGACAGCGGCATCGCCCGTAATGCAAAAGCGGATGAAAGCTGCCAGAACGGCAATTATTACCAGGGCTATCCAGATATAGTTAAGTACCATCGGTTACTCGTTGCGTTGTTTCAGTATGTCGCGGATGAGGCCAGCCTCTTCGTATTTTTCCAGTACGATAGCTCGCTCCATCAGTTGGTGCAATTTGTCCGAAGGCAACTGCTCCAGGTCGGTTCTGTCCATATCGATTAACTGGTCAGTATTAGCCCCTTGTCTTTCATTGATAGGCGACTCCTGACTATACTGCGACATGTCGACGCCGTCGAAAGCTACCTGAAGGTTCTGTATCCGAATCAAAGCCTCATCAAGGACGCTATTGTATGTATATATAGGTGCGTTGAAACGTAGGGCAAGAGCCACTGCGTCGGAGGTACGCGAATCGATATATGCTATCTTGTCATCCTGTCGGCAGACTATCTGGGAATAGAAGATGCCGTTTTGGAGCTTATATATAAGAGCCTCGACCATTTCAATTTTGAAAGACAAGGCCATGGTCATGAATATATCATGAGAGAGAGGTCTTGGAGAGTGCAACCCCTGGATTCTTACGGCGATAGACTGTGCTTCGGGTAGTCCTATAATAATAGGTATCCTACGGTCCATTCCACCATTTTCGGCGAGTATCAATGCGTAGAATTCTGGGCGAGAGGCATTGGTGAGCCCCAATACCTCGAGACGGATCTTTTTTTCTGTGTTCTCGTTCATAACATATATAGTACACTTTATGCAAAGGTAAAAATATTTGGGGAATATGTTTATCTTTGGCGACGAAAGAGACTATAATAAGGATATGTCGTTACAATTTGGGGCGAATGCCAAGACATACAACGATGCGTCGGACGTACAGAAATGCATAGCGCTATATCTGGTACAGATGATGAAGAAGAGGATACCGCAACGAGCAAAGGTATATGAGATAGGGGCTGGTACGGGGCATCTGACGCGTCAGTTGGTGGGCTTGATTGGAGACGGCAGGTATACGGTCAATGACCTTTCGGACGAGATGTTGACTGTACTATGGGATGAGTTGGACATGGAAAGAGCTGCGGTAGAGCGACAATGTGCAGATGCAGAGACAGCAGAGTGGCCAGAAGGGCTAGATATGGTAGTTTCCTCCTCGGCGGTGCAATGGTTCAAGGATCCACTCAATATAGTAAGGCGTTCAGCCCAGCAATTACTCCCTGGGGGTACATTAGCGTTCAGTACCTTCCTGAAGGGGACATATAAGGAGCTAGAACACCTAGGCAAGGGATTGGATTACCCTGATGTGGAGAGTTGGCTCAGGGTGCTAAAAAATTGCGGTTACAGCGACATAGAGATAAATACAGAGGAGCAGGTGATGCACTTTGAGAATGTCAGAGACCTTTTGCTCTCAATAAAACACACGGGGGTGCAAGGAGAGGGGGGAGGAAGCACTTCATATTCACTTTTGAGGCAATTGCCCCTCCAATTGACATACAATATACTCTATGTAGTAGCTCGTCATTAGGTTAACAAGCTATAAAAAATATTTAATTATTTCGTCAAGAGTTTATTCTTATTAACTTTGTGCGCGAAAAAAACTAACAAACTGATATAAACGACAGAGTTTCAATAATATGAGACACGTATATAAGTTGGCATTGATGCTCATCGGAGCACTCACTCTTGCGTCATGCGCGAACAATACCAAGCTTCAGGGAACGATTGGCGGTGCTGCCGGTCAGACCATTCAACTCCAGGTCATAGGTGATGCTATAGCTGTAGTAGATTCAGTCAAGATAGCTGGTGACGGCACATTCGCTCTCGAGGCGCCAGAGTCTACAGAACCAACATTCTACCGTGCTGTTTTGCCATCAGGCAAGGCAATAGTCTTCGTAGCCGATTCGGCAGAGACTGTAACGGTAAAAGCAGATGCTGAGGCAGCAGATTGGTTTTCAAGTGTAGCCTTTGATAATTCGGAAGAGAGCGCGCTCACAATGGAGGTAGTAGCCAAGGCAGCCACATTGCAAGGCAAGTTGCAGAGTTACACAGCTACAGAGAGTGACCCTGCTAAGTTGGCCGAGATGCGCAGTGCCATAGACGACTACAAGGCCTCTATTAAGGACTTTATCTTCGCACATCCAAGGAGCCTGGCTTCGTACTATGCGTTGTATCAGAACGTCATGGGATTGCCAGTATTCAACATCAATGATATACATGACCATGTACTCTTCTCGACTGTAGCTACCAGTCTGAACATAGTATCGCCAGACGAGCCAAGAGTAAAGTTGCTCTGTGAGGATGTGATTCAAGCTAGAGCTATACAGCGTAAGCAGCAGCAACTTCAAGAGATGATCAATAATGCTGATGTAGCTAATACGCCAGACATAGAGATGCCAGATAAAGACGGCAAGATGCACAAGCTCTCGTCGCTCAGAGGCAAGGTAGTAATACTCCAATTCTGGTCGGCTACAGAGCAAGCTTCGCGAGACAACAACCGACAGTTGGCCTCTCTATATGCCAAGTATAAGTCGCGTGGACTCGAGATTTACTCCGTATCACTTGACACTAGCAAGTTGGTATGGGAGGAGGCTATGACCTTTGACAAGGTAACTTGGACAAGTGTATGTGACCTACAAGGTGTATCGTCGCAGGCTGCCATGCTATACAATATACGACCAATGCAAGATGCTAATGGTAATGTGATAATACAAGTGCCACAGCTCTTCATTTTGGATAAGGAGGGCAACTTGATAGGCAAGAATCTCTTTGGTAAGAGACTTGACGACCGTATGGCCGAGATATTCCGTTAGGAGAAGAAGAATCAGATTGTTCTGCTATGCGAATCTACTTTGCCTCTGACACGCACCTAGGTGCCAAAGCTGTGGGAGACCCACGTGGTCAGGAGGCACGATTTGTGGCATGGCTGGACAAGATAAAAGATGATGCCGATGCTATATATCTTCTGGGAGATATATTTGATTACTGGTTTGAGTATGGCTCAGTAGTTCCAAAAGGATATGTGCGTTTCTTGGGTAAGTTGGCCCAACTGACGCAGCAAGGTATAGACATCCATATATTCACGGGAAACCATGATGTATGGATGTTCTCGTACATACAAGAAGAGTGTGGTGTGACGGTGCACAACAACCATATAACCAGGGAGTGGGACGGTAAGCGTTTCTTCTTGGGACATGGAGACGGGTTAGGCAACTATGACATGGGGTATAATATTCTTAAGTCGATATTCTGCTGTAAGCCTATACAAGCCGTCTATTCGTGGTTGCATCCTGATATAGCCAACTGGATAGCCACAACATGGTCGCGACTTAGTAGGAAGAGCCACACTAAGGATACCAAGTATCATTCGTTTTTAGGCGAAGAAGAGATACAGGTGAAGTATGTGAATGATATGGAGGCCAAGGTAGGTGGAAAGGAGTATGACTATTATGTTTTTGGTCATAGACACGTCTTGGCAGACTATGAGAGCAAGAGAGGGTCGCGTATGCTAGTTATAGGCGACTGGTTGAACAACTTCTCGTACGCTATGTGGGATGGGGAGGATATGAGACTATACAAGGTAGACCCAAACGATCCAGTCGGAGAGGCTACGGAGGTAACAGAACAATACAGATACAGGCAGCAGAATGGCTAGTGAAGGACAGAAAGAGATGCCTAAGGAGCATAAGTATCTTGCAGTGGCGGCGTATATCACCCCTGCGGGATGGATAGTTGCGTACATTATGAAGATGTTATCTGGAGCAGACAATAAGTTCTGCATCTTCCATCTTAGACAAGGATTTGGGTTGCTGTTGACTTTCGGTATAATATTGTTGGTATTAAGTTATACCGACCTACATATAGTAACGCAGTTGGTTCAGATACTCTACTTTATCTGTATAGTAATAGGGGTATTAGGTGCGTTGGACGGCAAGTGCAGGTATCAGCCTGTGTTTGGCAAGTTGTATTATAATTTGATTACGTTTATAAAATAAGGGATTTGCTATGGTTTTGAGTGCATTGGCGGTTGTAGCGGGATTAGTGCTACTCGTATTGGCAGGCAACGCGATAGTTGACGGGGGCAGCAATATTGCCAGGTACATGAAGATAAGCGAGATGCTCGTCGGACTTACCATTGTTGCTATAGGTACATCAGCCCCTGAGTTGGTAGTGAACATCATGTCATCAGTAGACGGTCACAGTGAGTTGGCCATGGGCAATATCTTAGGTTCCAACAACTTCAATCTCTTTGTGGTACTGGGTATCTCTGGAGTCATTGCTCCATTGATTGTGGTGCGGAAGATGGTGATGCGAGACATCCCAATGTCGTTGCTTTTCACAGTGTTGCTATTGCTCTTTGGCAATGACTTCTTTGTGAGCCATGGAGAGGCGACGTATATAGGCAGGATAGACGCTCTTGTCTTCCTTGTCTGTTTGGGCGTATATATGTTTGTACTCTTTAGCGATGCCAAGAAAGAGAGCAATACGGCTGAGATAGCTACGCCAGAGATGACACTGGCGCGAGCTATAGTGTATTTGGTATTAGGTCTCATTGGTCTCATAGTAGGAGGTAAGTTGGTAGAGCAAGGATCGGTAGAGATAGCCACTGCGTTGGGGGTATCGGAGAAGATTATAGGCCTCACGGTAGTAGCAGCAGGAACATCGTTGCCAGAGTTGGTAACTAGCATAGTGGCCTGTCACAAGGGCAATGTAGGCATGGCTATAGGCAACATTATTGGATCCAACATCATGAATATTCTCCTTATACTCGGTATAGGGTGTATGATATCGCCAATGCCGTTTGAGTCGCACTTCAACATAGAGATATATGTGCTATTGGCAGGAACCATTGCACTGTTTGTCTTTGTGTCGCCTAGGTTCTTCTCTCCATATAAGTTGGATAGGGTAGAGTCAAGCATTCTTCTGGCCTCCTTCATAGGCTATACTGTTTGGTTGATAATGCATTAAAAGTATGGCAAAGGTAACGATGATAGTAGCCGTTGACAAGCAATTGGCAATTGGCAACAAAGGCGATCAGCTCGCCTATATAAGTGAAGATCTGAAGCGATTCAAGGCGTTGACTACGGGGCATACGGTAGTGATGGGGCGCAAGACACAAGAGGCATTGCCTAAGGGGTATCTGCCAAACAGAAGGAATATTGTGCTCTCGCGCAGTGAGATAAAGATACCCAATGTGGAGGTGATGCACTCGGCTGCGGAAGTCTTTGCGTCGTTAGGAGACGAAGAGGAGCTTTATGTGATAGGCGGTGCTGTGGTGTATAAATTGTTCATGGGATTGGCAGATGCCATAGAGTGGACGCTTATAGACTATTCCTTTGGCGAGTATGATGTGGTATTCCCAGAGATAGATATGAGGGAGTGGGAGATTGTGATGGACGGAGAGTGGAAGAAGGACGAGAAGTCGGGATTTACATATAAGTATCAGAGGTTGGAGAAGAGAAGCCTAGTTGAGTAGCCAGTCCACCTTTATCTGTTTAGTATGACACATTGTAAATACAAAAAGTGTCTGCTAAATTTTAGTTTAGAGCTTGGTATTAAATAATATAGCCCGCTGGAGGAAACTCCGGCGGGCTGATTTTTGATTTCTATTAGGGAAGATTATTTCATGAAATCGATGATGGCCTGAGTGGCGATAGCGTGGTTCTTGTACTCTGGGAAGCCATGCTTAGCGCCAGGGATGATGACCGACTTGCAGTTGGTGTATGCGTTCTGTGCCTTTTCGAGAGTGCCTCCTTTGCATACAGGATCATCGTCGCCATAGACCATGAGGACGTTGCCGGTGTATTCAGGGAGCATCCCTAAGACATCCAGATCTTTTTGTACCTCGTAGTATTTGCGAGAAAGCTTCATGCCCATTACCTCCATTGGCTTATTGCCGTTTTTAGCGAACTGCTCGAGCATTTGAGGAGCCGTATCAGGGATCATGAGGGCTGGGTAGATGAGAATTATGTTTTTGAACATGTCTGGATTGGCAGACGAAGTGATAGCAGCTACGAGGCCGCCCTGACTACAACCGAGGAGAGATACGTTATCCTTATCAACAAAATCGAGGTTCTTGATAACGGCCGTTATATCCTCTACGTTGGACTTCTCTGTGAAGATAGTCATATCAGTTGTTTTTCCGTCACTCTTGCAATTGTTTCCGCCTCCGATGAAGTCGAAAATATAGCTAGCCACGCCATTCATAGCCATGCTGATCGCGAACTCCTTAGGTTCGCCGTGAGAGCTGTTGAAACCGTGAGCCATGATGATGAGAGGCATAGGTTCTTTGACATTGTTTGGCAAGTAAAGTTCGCCCCATATATTCTCGCCGTTGCGGGTCTTGATATTCAGCTCCTCTGTACGATAAGGTTCATTTACAGAGCCATTCTGCTCCTTGAAGTTTTTGGCCTTCATACGCCAGTCTGGGAAGCCTTCTAGGTTGTTGTTCAAGAAGACATCCTTGTGAGAGTCATCGCCCTTAAGTTGCCAGTTGAGCCAATATCTAGCCATGGTAGAATAGGTGCCGCCATACAACTCGTGGTACGTGCCACCGTGGCCAACGCGCAATTGGCTAGAGAATGCCACTGGCACGTGATTGATGCGATCATAATCCATCAAGGCGTTGTTGTATGCGATATCCGATTCGCCGCCGAGGATATATAGTACCGGGCCATGGACATTGTTTAGGTTCTCCTTTGAAGCACCAGCCATTTCTAGGTCACCCATACCAGTATTGAACATGATATAGGTCTTGATGCGAGGATCGGCGCTATTAGCCATTGTCATTGCACCACCGCAACTCATGCCGGCGAAGCAGACATTATCCATATCTATTATACCCGAATATTCGCTATGTGAGTCGTTGGTTTTCTGTTCTGCCCAGTTGATGCCTCTGATCATCTCTATAGGCTCCACATGGTTATGTGGACGGTCGTTGATGCTATCCTGCAATTCGCCTACAGCTACAACGATATATCCATACGAAGCGATATCTGAGAGCATACGCCAGTGCTGAGCGTTGCAATCGGTACATGCACCATTAGCGAAAACCATGAGAGGGAGAGCTCGTCCTTCGGCATCGGTAGCAGCCTCCATGTCAAGAGGTCGGTAGATGGTAAGACCCGAGAGTGTGGAATCGGCTACGCCCACGGCCTTATATGGGCCTGAACCACCTTCGTCCAATGTCTTGGTCCTTGTAGTAGTGGAGATTTTGGTGCAGCCTACGGCTAAGAGCAAGCATGCGAGAGAGAGAAAAAATTTGTACATGGTATTTTTGTAAAAATTATTGTGTTCAATCTGTAGTTATACGAAATAGCGCATTGTTTGTTGCTCTGGTCAGATGCTTTTTTATCAGGTGTTCGTTTGATTTACAACAAATTGTTATCTTTGCACTTGAAAACGCCTACAAACAGATACTGAGGGGGCGGTAATGAAGTAAGAATTGCACGAGAATACAGAGCAAAATAAAAGAATATGAATCTCAGAATAGCTGTACAGACAAAAGGTCGCCTCTTTGAGGAGACGATGACAATGCTTTCGGAGTCGAGCATCAAGGTAGAGTCAAGCAAGAGAACTCTCCTTGTGCCAGCAAAGAACTTTCCAGTGGAGATACTCTATCTTCGCGATGATGATATACCACAAGCTGTAGCAAGCGGAATCGCGGATGTAGGTATTGTAGGCGAGAATGAATATGAGGAGCGTCAGGAAGATGCTGAGATTATCAAGCGTCTGGATTTCTCAAAGTGTCGTCTTTCGTTGGCTATTCCAGAGATAAAGATGCCTGACTATATAGCGCAAGGTCTCAAGTGGTTCAATGGCAAGAAGATAGCTACAAGTTACCCTGGCATATTGAAGAAGTTCTTGACAAAGAACAACCTTTCGGCAGAGATACATGTTATCACGGGATCGGTAGAGATTGCTCCAGGCATTGGTTTGGCCGATTGTATCTTTGATATTGTAAGTTCTGGTTCTACATTAGTATCAAACAATCTCAAAGAGGTTGAGGTAGTAATGAAGAGTGAGGCTGTATTGATTGGCAATAAGGGTCTTTCGGCAGAGAAGAAGGCCATATTGGACGAGATATTGTTCCGTTTCGACTCGTACAAGAATGCCGAGGGCAAGAAGTACATAGTACTCAATATACCTACGGCCAAGATAAAGGAGGCAAGCGAGATACTCCCAGGCATGAAGGCACCAACGATTACACCATTGGAGACAGCAGGGTGGTCGTCGCTTGCATCGGTACTTGAAGAGAAGCACTTCTGGGAGATCATAGGCAAGCTCAAGCAGTTGGGCGCTGAAGGTATCTTGGTAATGCCTATCGAGAAGATGATATTGTAAGAGATATTTTCGAGCTAGATATACAACAGACTTCTGATGGTATCATTGGGAGTCTGTTTTGTTTCCAATCCGAATAGGAATAGTTGTTATATTTGCACTATTATGAAGTGGAGTGAGTTGTTGATTACCCGTCGCACGGGACAGTCGGGTGACAGAAAGATACAGAACAGGACCGAATTTCAGCGAGATTATGATCGTATGATATTCTCTCCTGCGTTTCGTCGTCTACAGAACAAGACGCAAGTGTTTCCGTTGCCGGGGAGTGTCTTTGTTCATAATCGTCTGACACACTCGCTGGAGGTAGCCAGTGTGGGCAGGTCGTTGGGCAACAATATCAGTCGCCGCCTCATAGAGAGCAAAGAGGCCGACGAAGAGTTGGCTAGTGAGTTGGGCTCTATAGTAGCCACTGCTTGTCTGGCGCACGACTTAGGTAATCCTCCTTTTGGCCATTCGGGAGAGAAAGCCATATCGCACTATTTTCAGTATGGCAGGGGAGCTGAGATAATAGAAGACAGTGACATGACCGATGTGCAGAAGCAAGATCTGCTCAATTTTGATGGTAATGCCAATACATTCAGATTGCTTTCACATACGTTCAGGGGAAGACGAGAAGGAGGCTTGGCGCTTACCTACCCATCGGTTGCTAGTATAATCAAATATCCGAGATCGTCAGAAGGTGTCAAGAAGTTTGCCTATTTCCAGCAGGACAAGTCGACCTTCGAGAGCATAATGCAGCAGCTCAACATACCAAAGAAAGAAGACGGGACATACTGTAGGTATCCCCTTGTGTACTTAGTAGAAGCGGCTGACGATATATGCTACCAGTTGATGGATCTTGAAGACGCCTGCAGGAGGGGAATATTATCGTACGAGCAGACCTGCGAACTGTTTTACGGATTCTTTGATAATGAGCAAGACAAGTGGTTCTGGGATAATAAGGTTTTTATTTACGAACAGGTAACCGACTTGCATGAGAGGATATCCTATCTGCGCTCTGTCTCGATAGGTAAGTTGGTGGGTTGTGCTACAGATATATTCTGGAACAACAGAGAGATAATACTTGAGGGCAAGTTTGAAGGCTCGTTGCTAAAGTATCTGCCCGAGGTTCAGAACAAAGCACTTAAGACTATCGCCTCTTTGGCGGTAGAGAAGATATACAGGCATCCGAGTGTGATGGAAGTTGAGATATCGGGATTCAAGATTATCTCGACCCTGTTAGATAAGTTCCTTGAGGCATTGATGTACCCCAACAGATATTACTCGGGGTTGCTGATGCCATTTGTTCCTGAGCAGTTCCGTCCGGAAGAAGATGCGACTGTATATGATAAGGCGATGGCAGCAGTAGACATTGTTTCGGGCATGACTGATATTTATGCATTGGACATTTACAAGAAGATAAAAGGAGATATATGATGGATATAAGAGTAGGTTATGGCTATGATGTTCACCGACTGGAGCCTGGGTTGGAACTTTGGATAGGAGGCATAAAGATAGAGTGGGAGAAAGGGTGGGTTGCCCATTCGGACGGCGACGTGCTTATACACGCTATTTGCGATGCATTGTTGGGTGCCGCCAATATGCGAGACATAGGGTATCATTTTCCCGACAATAGTTCGGAATTTGAGAAGATTGATTCCAAGATCCTCTTGAAGCGTACGGTGGAGATTATAGCCACTAAAGGATACAGGGTATCGAATATTGACTCCACGATAGCTATGCAGAGACCCAAACTCAAGGATCGTATTCCCGAGATGAGTGAGACTTTGGCGAAGGTAATAGGCATAGATGCAGACAGAGTATCGATAAAAGCTACTACGACTGAGAAACTCAGTTTTGAGGGCGATGGTACCGGCGCATCGGCATACGCTACAGTATTGATAATTAAAGATTAAGACGATGAAAAAAGGAGATAAGGTACGTTTCCTGAATGCGGTAGGAGGCGGTATCATAACACATATAGAGGGGGCGACCGTTTATGTAGAAGACGAAGACGGCTTTGAAATACCCACTCCAGCCAATGAGGTAGTGGTAGTTAATGAAGAGAAAAGTGCCCCTCAGTCACAATCGGCTCGTACCTATTTTACGGAGACTCCGAAGAAAGTAGAGCCTGTCAAAGAAGTAATCACCACTATACGTGAGACAGAAAGCGGTGTGCAGTCGAGTGATGAGCCACACATAGTACTCTCGTTTCTGAAGGCAGACAAGGGCAATTCGGGCGATTTGGAGCTTTATGTTGTGAATGATTCACCGGTATATGCCTACTTTACCATTGGTCAGGTGTCAGAAGACGGCAGAAGGTCGGAGCCTATCTATCATGACGAGTTGATACCACATCAGAAAGAACTTATCGGTCGTTTCAATCCTCAGAGGATAGACAACAGACTGTGGCAATGTCAGGCGTTGTTGTATCATCCTACGGCCACATACAAGCCATACGCTCCTATTAGCAGAGATATCCGCATTAAGTCGGTAAGATTCTTCAAGGACAATTCGTTTGTAGAGAACGATTACTTTGACGATAAGGCGGTTTCGTACGATATTACATCCGATGAGCTAGAGATACAGATAGAGAAGTTGACTGAGCACGATATGCACGCTGTAATCTCGGAAAAAGAGAGGAAAGAGCAGCAGAAGCAGTCGAAGAAGAGCATCAGCGATATATTAGAAGTAGATCTGCACATAGAGCAGATACTAGAGAGTACAGCGGGGATGTCTAATGGGGAGATAGTGCAAGTGCAACTTGCCCGTTTTGAGCATGTGATGCAAGAGAATATTGATCGCAAGGGACAACGCATTGCCTTTATTCACGGAGTAGGCAATGGGAGACTCAAGACCGAAGTGATAAAATTGCTGGAAAGAAGATACAAGAAAGCACAATATCAAGACGCTTCATTCAGGGAATATGGGTATGGAGCTACGCTAGTAACTATCAGATAAAAAGAAGAGGCATTACCAATATTGATAATGCCTCTTTTTATGTTGCAGATGAATTTTACTGTTTGCTCATCTTCTTGAGATCCTTTGCTGTGAGAGCATCCGGAGTTTTTTTATTGACCATGTGCCAATCGAAGTAGTAGATTTCGTCATCATCGGCACCGATAATCATGTTATAGCAGCGAGTCTCCATCTTATTGTTGCCTGGGCCAACCTTGTGGAGGAATACTACATCTTTCTCCTTGTTCTCGATAGCCTTAGTAACCTCGGCCTCTGTCACGAACTTAAACTTGTGTGCGTAAGCCTTTGAGAATGCTGCCTCGGAGCGTAATTCCTTCTCTACGTCCTCTTTTACTACGTACAAGGTCTTGAACTTCAAGGTCTTGATATTCTTGTTGTAGTAGAGCAAAGGAGTCTTGGAAATCAATTTAGGATTCTGCTTCATCAACTCCACATGCTTGAGGATGAATCGTACGAACGACGCCATCTTGTATGTATAGTCTACGTCTGACCTGTTGGAATAAGCCAACGGGATAGAGATGAGGTCGGGGAGATTGTTAACCTTCTTTGTCTTTTCCTTACCCATCAAGAGAGATAGGTAGATATACTTAGCCTTTGTTTTGTCCTCTGGGTATGTTACAGTGGTTGTAAGGAGGAACGAATACGAAGGATCGGACATCTTAGTAGGAAAACTCTTGTTAGCAAGAAATTCGTACTCTGTAGGAGTCCATTCAGCCTTCATTACACTCTTGATTTTAGAGTTGAAGTCGCTCATCATATTATCGTCAAGGACTACGATTGTCTTAGTGTCGTTGAACGCGTCGTAATCGGCCGAAGTAGGTACCGAGTTCTGTGCGTTGGCAGACAACCCGCAAAGCATGCTGCAGCCGATAGTAGCTAATAAACCTTTGAATATTTTCATGTTGTTCAATTTTTGTTCGTGATGTGTTACGTTAAACCCCATACAAAGGTTGTGCCATTAACCTATAGCTACGTTTATAGAAGTATCGGGCATTCTCCATGCGTTGAGGTTGTCTCCGTCAAAGATTATTTCAATACGACCTACGCATAGGCCACCGTAACCTGCCTGGTTGACGATTATTTCCTTTCCGTTGGCATTGGCATAATACTCCGGTTTAGTGAGGAATGTATGTGTATGGCCGCCAAGGATGAGGTCGATATCGGTAGACGCTCCAGCCAGATGGACGTCATCCACATGGGTAGTCATGATGTGACCGAGATGCGTAAGGGCGATGACGAAATCGCATTTCTCGACATTCTTCAAGTAAGCCGCAGTTTCATTGCCCACTGCGATAGGGTCATTGTATATAGTTCCGTCTGTATTTCTTGGGGAGATAAGTCCATCTATCTTGACGCCTAACCCTAGTACGCCTATTCGTTTGCCTGCTCGTTCGAATATCTGGTATGACTTGACGGTCTGTAAGGCTCTCTCGTTTGTAAAGGTATAGTTGGAGCAGATAAATGGGAAATTTGCCTCCCGCATTCTATCAACGAGAGCGTTGAGCCCGTTATCGAACTCATGGTTACCGATCGTAACTGCATCGACACCCATTTTGTTCATCAGCTCTATTTCCACCTTACCCTTGTATAGGTTGAAATAGGGTGTTCCCTGGAACATATCTCCACACTCGAATACTAGCATATTCTCCTTGCCCACGCTCTCTTGGGTGTGCCTGATAAGCGATGCTCTGCGGGCATAACCACCCATGTCTGGAAATTTAGGGTCGTTTATGGGGAAAGGGTCTATATGGCTATGGACATCATTGCAATGAAGGATGGTAAGATGGGCACTGTTGTCGGCTATGACCTTAGCCGAGTTGCCCGCTTTATTGGCGAGAGCCGATAGTGGATTAAGGGCCAAGGCCAAACTGCCTAACGCTATATTTTTCAGAAATTCCCTTCTTTCCATGATGTCCTAGTATTGAGATCTAATCAAAGTAATACGTTCGTCCATAGGGGGAACAATATCTTTGCCCTGAGCTGAGATGCTTTCAATGTAATTGGTCAACACCTCTCTGAAGAGTCGCCCTGAAGCTACTACAGGAATATTTGTAAGGCACTTGAATTGGTCGCCACCAGTAGCGAGATAGTCGACTGTTATCAGAGTGTACATTTTATCCTTATCAATCAGTTCTTCGTGAACTTTGATTCTTTTGGCTGTACCATCCTCCAGTCTGAACGACCAACCTGCAATAGCTTCGCCACCACGGGAAGCTATATGATAGGCTACGTCACGAAGTTGACGAGGTGTCAATACCATCATCACAACCTTGTTTTCGAAAGGAGCTATCTCGTAAATGTTTCTTACCGTTATTTCGCCCTCTCTGAGATCAGCACGTATTCCGCCTGCGTTAGAGAGCGTTACAATAGGATGGTTCAACCCTTTGTCTTTTGCCATTTTTATGCCCTCAAACATCAAGGCATCGGCAACAAAGCGCATAAGAGGCGATTCGGGACGTCGGCTTATCATAGTCTCTGTACATTGACCCAAGTGCCTGCCCATGCAGGCTGTTAAGCTATCGGAGTATACGCGCACAATGCTGTCGATAGTAGCATCAAAAGCTACGTGTGTGCCCATAGCGATATTTCTTGCACTGTTTATTGTCTGTCCGTTAGTAGTAGTACAAGTAAGAAGTGTTAGAACTATAATATATATATACTTGAGCATGCGATTATTTTAGCCATTTATCGAGCCACTTGTAAAACTCTCTGTGCCAAACGATACTATTCTGAGGCTTCTGTACCCAATGGCATTCGTCAGGGAAATAGAGGAACTCGGCAGGTATGCCCTTCATGACGGCAGTATTGTATGCAGCCATACCTTGGGTATATGGGATACGAAAATCCTTTTCGCCATGGATGACCATTATAGGAGTGTCCCAATTATTGACAAAGAGGTGAGGCGACTCCTTATAGCTCTTCATAGCGGCGGCATTATCCTTCTCCCAAAAGGCTCCTTTGAGGTCCCAATTCGTAAAGAACGACTCCTCTGTAGTAGCGTACATCTGGTCGAAATTGAATATGCCACAATGAGAAATAAATGCCTTGAATCGCTTGTCATGGTGACCGGCGAGCCAGTAGATAGAGAATCCACCATAGCTAGCACCTACGGCACCTAGTCGGTTTGCATCAACATAAGGTTCTGCTGCCACTGCATCGATAGCCGACAGATAGTCCTTCATATTCTGTCCGCCATAGTCGCCACTGATCTGCTCGTTCCATTCTTTGCCAAATCCAGGCAGGCCTCTGCGGTTAGGTGCTACGATGATATAATCGTTGGCAGCCATGAGAGCGAAATTCCAACGTGTAGACCAGAACTGGCTAACAGTGCTTTGTGGCCCACCCTGACAATACAGAAGGGCAGGGTATTGCTTAGACTTGTCAAAATGTGGAGGATAGATGACCCATACCAGCATCTGCTTATCATCTGTAGTCTTGACCCATCTCTCTTCGACTGTGCATTTGTCTATATATGCGAGACGCTCATCATTGATGTGTGATAATTGCACTGATTCGCCGTTAGCACTGTTGACTGAAAAGATTTCTGTAGGTGTGGTCATAGACTGGCGACATGCTATCAGTTGCCCATCACTCGTACATGATGCCAACGAAGTATAGTCGGCTACATCATTAGTAACTTTCGTTATCTCCCTAGATGCGATATTGAGTTTGAATATAGCCTCCTTAGCATGCTCATCTGCGATGAACCATATAGTATTATTATCCTTTGGATCAAGGATAAATGACGCTGCACTTAGTTCTGTCTCTGCGAAAAGGTTTGAGACCTCACCGGTTGCAAGATCCATCATCATGATTCTGTCCTGATCGCTCTCGTAGCCGTCGTGCTCCATGCTCTGCCAGTATAATTTAGAGCCATCGGCAGAATATTGAGGGCACTTGTCGTATCCCGTATTGAAGCCGGTCAGGCAGCGAGTCTCACCACTCTCGAGAGAGTATGTATATATGTTGGAGTTGGTGCTGAAAGCACTGGCTTTCCCCTGAAGTTTCTTGCTTGTGTATGCTATGGTCTTGCCATCTGGCGACCAAGTAATTTCCTCTATGCCTCCGAATGGCATCTGTGGGGCATGATATGGTTCCCCTTCCATAAGGTCAATGGCTTTGCCGGTAGCTATTCCATTGGCATCAAGAGATTGAACGAATATGTGGTTGTACTTGCCGTCGGCCCATGCGTTCCAATGTCTGTACATCAGATCGGTCTCTATACGAGCATTGGCCAATGGCATGTCTGGGTGGATATCGTGAATATCCTGGTCCAACTTAACGCGTTGAACGAAAAGAATGTGCTTCATGTCGGGAGCGTAGCTAAAAGTTTCTATGCCTCCCTCAATATTGGTAATCTGACGGATATTAGTCCCCGAGAGTGACATCTCGAAAACCTGAGGTTCGTCGGATTTAGAAGCGAGGTAGCATATAGCCTTCCCGTCGGGACGCCATGCTACCTCGTATTCGTTCTCTTTTGTAAGTGCTATACATTGCATCTCTCCACCTGCTGCTGGCATGGTGTAGATATCTGTGAACGACGAGTTCTTCTGTATGTCGGTATATGCTATGGTAAAGAGCAGTGTAGTGCCATCGGGCGAAAGGACAGGAGAACTTACTCTACCCATCGACCATAGATCTTCGGGTGTGAGCGAGTGCTGAGTCTTGTTTACCGCTGGAACCGCAAAGTCGTTGCTAGCATTGTTACCGTTATTACATGATGAAGCTATCGCCATGATCGACAACAGATATGATGCAATATAAGTGCGCATTACGTATTATTTAAGTTCTGCAACCTTTGATACGATAGCAGAATACTTCTCTGTCATATCCTTTACAGCAGCTGAAACAGCAGCCTTGCCCTGTGTAGCATTAGCAGCATGAATAGCCTCGTTGTAGAAGTTGAAAACCTCAGCCTTGATAGCGTCAGTCTTCTCTGCATCTGTATTCTCAAGCTGGTACTTGAGCTCGAGGATTGTTAGAAGGTCATCAGCCATGTACGCGATGTTCTTCTTGAGTGTTCTACGATTTGCCATACTTTTTTATTTTTAATTGTTACGTTTTATACTATTTACAAATATATGGATAAGTTTTGCATAATGCAATTATCACACACTGAACTTAGGCTCGCAAGTCAGATTGATGCCGAGTCTCTTGAATACTCTCTCGTCAACAGAAGAGAGTATAACTGACGAGTGTACCTCGCAACCCTTGAGTTTGCTGAGTTGTTCCATTGCAACTTCTGCCAATGGGTTGGTAGTAGCGCTGATTGACAATGCAATAAGTGTCTCGTCGGTATGCAATCTTGGGTTCCTGTTGCCTAAATGGTCGGTCTTTAAATGCTGGATAGGGTCAAGAATCACAGGTGCCATCAAGTGCATTTCGTCGGGAACATTGCCCAGAATCTTCAATGCATTGAGGAGCAACGCCGATGAAGCACCAAGCAAATCGGTTGTCTTGCCAGTTACAATAGTGCCATCTGGCAACTCCATAGCAGCTGCTGGGTTGCCCGATTCCTTCTCTTTTGCCAGGGCTGGTGCTACTGTAGTCCTGTTTTCTGGGTTAACACCTGCTTTTCTCATGAGCAACTTGAGTTTGTTGACAACATCTTCGTTGCATTTGCCCTGCTTGTGTTCGCAAGCACCGATATAATATCTGCGAATAATCTCTTGCTTAGAAGCCTCCTTGACTACCTCGTCATCGCAGATACAGTTGCCAACCATGTTCACACCCATGTCTGTAGGTGACTTGTAAGGACACTTGCCCATAATCTTCTCAAATAAAGCATCAAGAATAGGGAATGCCTCTACATCGCGATTGTAATTGACAGTAGTCTTGCCATATGCCTCAAGGTGGAATGGGTCAATCATGTTGACATCATTCAAATCTGCAGTAGCAGCCTCGTAAGCAAGGTTGACAGGATGGTTGAGCGCAATGTTCCAGATAGGGAATGTCTCGAATTTGGCGTAACCTGCCTTTATGCCTCTGTGATACTCGTGGTAAACCTGACTTAGACAAGTAGCTAATTTTCCTGAACCTGGACCTGGGGCTGTGACAACTACCAATTCTCTGGATGTCTCTACGTAGTCGTTCTTGCCAAAACCCATCTCGCTTACTACACGTGATGTATTTGACGGATATCCCTCGATGGTAAAGTGGTGATATACACGGATGCCCATGCTCTCAAGTCGCGACTGGAAGGCTAATGCCAATGGCTGGTTGTTGAAGCGAGTCAGTACAACGCTCGATACGTACAATCCAAATCCTCTGAAAACACCGATTAAGCGAATAACATCTAGGTCGTAGGTTATACCAAGGTCTCCTCTGATTTTGTTCTTCTCAATGTCATCTGCATTGATGGCGATTACCATTTCAACCTTGTCCTTCAGTTGCAGCAACATCTGAAGCTTACTGTCAGGCTGAAAACCTGGGAGAACGCGAGAGGCATGATTGTCATCATATAACTTGCCTCCAAACTCGAGGTACAATTTACCTCCAAACTGCGAAATGCGCTCTCTGATGTGCTCCGATTGCATCTGCAGGTATTTGTCATTGTCAAAACCTATCTGTTTCATTCCTTTATATATTGTGCGATGCTTTAAATCGGGTTACAAAGTTAGTCATTTATACCCAAAAATTCGCACAAAGAATGTAAAAACTATCGATAGAATTTTGCCTGCTGAGGGTCGTGTTTCACTCTTGCTGCTATCTCTTGAGGGGAGACTTCCACAGGAGTCTGTATAAATTCTGGTATATTATAGCTACGTTGCAAATACTTGTTGTGCAATGGATTTTTCTGAGGTAGTACGAATGGCTTGTGCTCCAGCCCATTATCGTCAATATACGAGAAGTATGGTCTGGTATAAGCTCCGTCTTCTCGGCGAGAACTTACTGCCATCCATTTGCCGTTGCTGCTCCAACTGTGGTAACTCTCAACATCGCCACTGTTCAGCCCATCCATATATCTGCCATCGTCTGTTGCGACATCAATCTGGTAAATGTCAGCATCTCTATGCCATATATGGAAAACGCCGAAAGAGCCTAATGTCACAATCAGATATTTACCGTCTGGAGAGAATCTGGGTAATGTGGCGCTCAAGCCCTTCTCTTTGTAATACCTACTAGTCATGGTGTCAGCTTTGAGCACCATCTCTTCTTCTCCGAACGATCTGGTTTCGGCGTGGAATTTTCGTCGTACAATATTGTATTTGAGTTTGTAGAAGTTGTCCCTTAGCTCATCCCAAACCTTGCCTTCTGGAGCTGTGGTCTGATAATCGGCCTTGGAATAATATAGCCACTCACCGTCGGGAGTCCAGGTAGGGTAGCACTCAAACTCCTTAGTTCCCACACTTACAGGATATACCGTATTCGTCTCTATATCGTAAAGAATCATATCGCTGGTTTCATCCTGAACCTCAACTTTATTCTTGTCCAAGGTATGGAATACCTGTCCGGTTTTGTTGATGGAGTATGCTATAAGATTCTCTGTAGGGTGCCAAGCTGGATATACACCTGCGCTTAGTGTAGAGTCGGTCTTGAGATTAATCTTATTGACCTTGCCGTCTCTTACCAAGACTGTTCCACCATATGCAGCACGGGTATGAAACTGAAATTCTTTGCCATTGTAGTTGTGAAATGAATGGCAATTGATACATTGAGCATTCTCATCTGTACTTGCCATGCGGGTATCGTATATTATCCTCTCCTCCCACGACGTAAGGTCTCTTTGGTTGATACTGAGGTCGGCGTATGAAATATAGCCAGGCGAAACCAGACGGTAGGCCATATAGTGATCTATCTCTTCGTTTATAACGGTAACATTCCACGGAGAACATTTGTACCATACCCCATCTTTCTTCAGATATATTTCGAATGTTATCTCACCTCCCTCGGCAATGAGATCATGCCAATCGTCAATATCGGGTACAAAATCTTGCCCATCTATCGCAATCTGCTTATCTCCCTTCTTGGCAACTGTTACATAATTATCAGCATCGCTGAAAATATGGAATGTCAATGGCGCAATATTGCAAGGTATGTATACGTCGCGATAGTCGGGGTATGTATCTACACTTTCTTGCAATTCAGTATACTCTTCAGGTATGCTGATAGTGCAAGAGACCATAATGAGTATGCTGAATATGAATGATAAAAATCTCATATTATTCCTCGATTTAGGGTGTAGTAATAATAGTAAGTCCGCCCGAATTGCTGCCATAGAGTAGCAGCTTGTTGGTCGCTTGGCAGATGCTCTGTATGCTGGTATGCACTTTTGAATAATTCGAAAGTGCGTACTACTTCTTCCGAATATGGTTGGTTGAGCATCTCTTCATTGTTGTCTAGTGTCGCCATCAGAAGAGCAGCCTCTTGATAGTGCTTTGGTATTTCCACAATATCCCTGTTGAGCTGTACGTATTGTATAAATCTCTCCATGAATAGTTTATGGTCTCGCCTTATCATGGCAGAAATCATACCGAATTCTTGTATCTTGCTGTCATTCACTTTGCATCCTGCATAATAGTCATATATATTATCGGATGTATTGCCGTTTTCAACTTCAAGGGAATTGCGGTAGTTTATCAATGAGCGTATCCACATTATCTCCTTGTCCTCTTTTATGAGCGCAGGATTCTTGGCTAGTGAATAATAATATTCGGCCCACTCTTTGTGGAACATCGTCTGTCGCAATAGGTTGAGGTATCTCAAGGCTAGTTGATGTTCTCCTACTGTTATCGCGCTCTTGGCAAAGTTTTTTAATCCTTCAACGTCCCACCCATAAGTGATACAGGTCTCCATAGCCCACCTATAGGTAAAATAGGGCATACCAGCATAGTAGTACTGCTGGGCACCACAAATAGGAGGTAAGTTCAACTCGTATGGCGCTTTGGATTTTTGTGTCTCGTTGGTATAGCTGAAAGCGTAATCGCCCAACTTCCCGGTTCTCCACAGTGCCATATTTCTGGCAAAGACTATCTGTCTGGTAGGGTTAAAGGCCTTTTTACTCTCATTTACAATGTTCAATACCTCATACCAGTCTCCTTGGTCCATCGCCTTGGAGATCTGAAGTTCACGTCTGAAATTGTTGTTGCTGAAGTTGCACTTGAAGACAACCCCCAGTGATAGCAGAGCCACCCCACAAGCGACGTACATCTTAATCTTGTCAGTGAAGGTCAACTTGCTGATTATCGGAAGTAAAAGTCCAACGAGAAGTCCCACATATGGTATGACATATACCGATTGCCAATCTTTTGCTAAGTATAGTCCAGGCAACGCAGCATATATCATCTGTTCCATCATTACCGTAGCATGAGTATGGTAATATACCAGGCAGGCTATGTACGATGTGACGCCGGATAGTACTATATTTACTATGTAACGCTCCGACCAGATGGCCATAATGAGTGGCGCTAATATGCCATACGCTCCCATGGTTGGGTACCCCACAAAGGCAAAGAGCACAACTAACGCGCTCTGCCAGTAGCCTTTCAATAGCGATGTCAGATATACCAAAATGGAAATGACAAGTACCGCTAGGGTAGGTACCACAAGAAGTCCTTGTAATTTCATGATAAACAGCGAGTATCCTATCTGTGCTATAGTACAATATAGCGATATGGGAACTAGCGCTAGTAGCCCGATATGTTCCCACTTCAGCCTCATGCCTTTAGCAAGTAGCCATACAGATGCTGTCCACATAGCCACTAGTATTGCTATTCCTAAAACGGGATGGTAAAAAAATTGTGTCAGATATGCAGCAGCGTATGTAAGCCAACCACCAGGAACGGCAGTCGATTCGTTCCAGAATTGTGCAGTAGGCAGAAAAAGACTTTGCTCTTGCGCCCTGAACAGGAAATCTGTGTGTTGCAAAAGCAGCAGAATGCCCATAGCGACAATAATTAGCCATGACAAACTATAAGGCAAATATTTTATTATGTCTTTATATTTCATTTTGTCAATACTAATGTCTATGTCGGCATTCTTAATTTTTTTAAGGGAATTTACAATGTTCCCTTGGTGCTAGGTAACTGATACTTATATATATCTCTCTTCACGGCCATCTTGATGCTCTTGGCCAATGCCTTGAATATACCTTCTATCTTGTGATGCTCATTCTGACCCTCGGCCTTGATGTTAAGGTTCATTTTTGCAGCGTCAGAGAAACTCTTGAAGAAGTGTAGGAACATCTCAGTAGGCATGTCACCTATCTTCTCTCTCTTGAACTCAGCATCCCATACAAGCCATGGTCTGCCTCCAAAATCCAATGCTACAGAGCACAGACAGTCGTCCATAGGCAGACAGAAGCCATATCGCTCAATGCCTCTCTTGTCTCCTAGTGCCTTTAATACGCACTCTCCTAGAGCAATAGCAGTATCTTCCATGGTGTGGTGCTCGTCTACATTGAGGTCACCCTTAACCTTAATGGTCAAATCGCTCAATGAGTGCTTGCCAATCTGCTCTAGCATATGGTCAAAGAATCCCAACCCTGTCGATATGTCACATTTGCCTGTGCCATCGAGGTTTATCTCTACAAATATATCTGTCTCTTTTGTGGTGCGCTGTACACGTGCTGTGCGCTCACCCGCAAAGAGTAGTTCTGATATCTGATTCCAAGACTCAACATATGTCACACCGTCAGGCATGGCTCCAAGCTCGTGTGCTGAAGATGATTCGCTCTTACCTTCAATATTTGTAAGTTCGGGATTTGAGATAATCAACGCCTTGCAGCCTAGGTTGCGCGCCAACTGTGCATCTGTCTCTCTGTCTCCTATCACATAGCAGTTGGCCATGTCTATCTCAGGATTGTTGATGTATTCTGTCAACATGCCTGTCCCTGGCTTCCTGTTAGGGTGGTTGTCTTCTGGATAGTGCTCGTCTATCTTTTGAGCGGCGAACTTAATGCCCTCACCCTCAAGTGTCTGCATAATCAGACGGTGCAATGGCTCAAATTTCTCCGTTGGATTGGCTGGGGTGCCAAGTCCGTCTTGATTGCTGACTAGTACCAACTCAAAGTCCAATTTCTGAGCGATGAACGATAAGTTTCTCATCATGCCTGGAACGAAGACCAACTTCTCTAAGCTGTCTATCTGTTCGTCTGCTGGCTCCTTGATGAGCGTTCCGTCTCTGTCTATAAATAGTATTCTTTTCATCGCCTTTTATTGGATTTCGCTTAGTAATATGTCGTTTTCTTCTGGTGTGCCTACTGTTATGCGGAGACAGTTATGACAGAGTGTGACGCTCGTCCTGTTTCTTGTTACTATCTCTTTGTCTGCTAGTTCTTTGTACATCGCATTGGCATCGTCTACTTCTACTAGAAGGAAGTTGGCATCGCTAGGGTAGACTTTCTTGACCTTCGATTTCTTGAGTAGAGCCTCTGCTAAGCGGGCCCTCTGCTCTAGGATAATCTTTACTTGCTTCTCTTTTTCTGCTATCTCATCAAGTTTCTTGAAGACAAATTCTTGAGTCAATAGGTTGATATTGTATGGATACTTAACTTTGTTGAAGTAGCTTATTATCTCTTCCGAAGCAAAGGCCATGCCGCATCTTACACCAGCTAACCCCCATGCCTTGGAGAATGTCTGAAGCACAATGAGGTTTTTATATTTGTCAAGGCTGTTCAACCACGATTCTTCTGATGAAAAATCAGCGTATGCCTCGTCAATGACTACAATGCCCTCAAATTTGTTGAGTATCTTCTCTATCTCTGCTCTGTTGAGTAGGTTGCCCGATGGGTTGTTTGGCGAACATAGCCATATTACATGCGTATTGGCATCTACAGCAGCTAATACCTTGTCGGCATTCAACTTGAAGCCTTCGTCTAGGACAACTTTCTTGTACTCTACATTGTTGATGTCGGCACATACGCCATACATACCGTAACTTGGTGCTATGGCTACCGCATTGTCTTTTTGCGGCTCAGTGAATATCCTGTATACCAAGTCTATAGGCTCGTCCGAACCATTGCCTAGCATTATCTGTGTAGGTCTTACACCTTTTATCTTGGCAATTTTCTCCTTCAATGCCCACTGCAATGGGTCTGGGTAACGGTTATACCCATTCTGAAAGGGATTCTCATTGGCATCCACAAAAACTCGTGCGTTGCCTTTGAATTCGTCCCTGGCACAACTGTATGGCGCAAGGGCGAGTATGTTTTGACGAATATATTTCTCTAAGTTCATGGTGATTCAGTAATTAAAGGGTTAAAATCACAACTCCTATTTCTCTACCGAGAGCCTCCTCAATGTCATAGCATTCTGATGCGCAAAGAGTTGCTCGTTCTCGGCCATTACCTCTACTATCTTGGCAATGTTCTTGATGCCTTCTGGAGTAATCTGCTGATATGTCATCTTCTTCCTGAAACTGTCAAGGTTCACGCCGCTGTATGCATGAGCATAACCACTGGTAGGTAATGTATGGTTTGTGCCCGAAGCATAGTCTCCAGCACTTTCTGGTGTCAGGTGTCCTAGGAAGAGCGAACCGGCATTTTCTATCCTGTCGGCTATCTTCATCGGGTCGTTGGTGGAGATTATCAGGTGCTCTGGAGCATAAGCATTGGTTATGTCTATTACCTCGTCTAGGTCTTTGACAAGGATAATGCGACTGTGCTCAAGCGATTTTTGTGCGAGTTCAAGCCTAGGAAGAGCTGCAACTTGCTTCTCAACCTCAACTACTACAGCATCTACAAGTTTTTTCGATGATGTAATGAGGATAGCCTGACTGTCTGCTCCGTGTTCTGCCTGGCTCAATAGGTCGGCAGCTACAAATGCTGGATTGGCTGTCTCGTCAGCTATAACCTCTACCTCACTAGGACCTGCAGGCATGTCTATAGCTACATCTTTCAGACTTACTTGCTGCTTGGCTGCTGTCACATATTGGTTGCCTGGACCGAATATCTTGTATACCTTGGGTACACTTTCTGTACCATAGGCCATAGCACCAATGGCTTGAACACCACCTATCTTGTATATGTCGCTCACTCCCGCAACCTTGGCTGCTACTAGTACAGCTGGGTGTACCTTGCCATTCTTGCCTGGAGGTGTACAGAGTACTATCTGCTTGCAGCCTGCTATCTTGGCTGGTAAAGCCAACATCAGTACCGTTGAGAATAGCGGCGCTGTGCCGCCTGGTATGTAGAGTCCAACTTTTGATATAGCCTTGGCTTTCTGCCAGCAATGGACTCCAGCCATAGTCTCTACCGAAGGCAATTCCTGGTCCTGAGCAGCGTGAAACTTACCAATGTTCTCCGCAGCTCTCTCTATCGCACTCTTCAATTCAGCCGAAATCATTGTCTCAGCTTCCTTGATTTCTGCCTCGCCTACCTTCAGCTCTGTCAGCTCAACTTTGTCAAACTTGAGCTCGTACTCTTTTACAGCCATATCACCACGCTCTTTGACGTCATTCAACACGCCTTGTACCGTGGCTATCAGACTGCTATTATCAAAATGGGGACGAGCTAACAACTCGTCCCACTGTTCTTTGCTTGGATACTCTACTACTCTCATCGAATATCTATACTGTATATGTATATATGCTTTTTGTCAAGAATGACACTCTTCGGTTAGAGCGCCTTCTCAAATTGTGACAGGAATCGAACGTCATTCTCAAAGAACAAACGTATATCCTTTACCTGGTAGCGGAGCATAGCTATACGCTCTACACCCATACCAAACGCAAAGCCACTGTACTTCTTGCTGTCTATCTTGTTGGCCTCAAGTACAGCTGGGTCTACCATGCCACAACCCAAAATCTCAAGCCAGCCAGTGCCCTTGCAGACACCACAGCCCTTGCCGCCACAGAGTGAACAGCTAACGTCCATCTCAGCGGATGGCTCTGTGAATGGGAAGTACGATGGACGAAGTCTTATCTGTGTCTCTGGTCCAAACATCTCCTTGGCAAAGTATATCAATGTCTGCTTCAAGTCGGCAAACGATACGTTCTCTGCTACATACAGACCTTCTACCTGATGGAAGATACAGTGCGCACGCGCAGAAATAGCCTCGTTGCGGAATACACGACCTGGGAATATCGAACGGATAGGTGGACGGTATTTCTCCATCACACGTACCTGTACACTGGAGGTGTGCGTTCTCAATACAATGTCTGGATTGTTGTTGATGAAGAATGTGTCTTGCATGTCTCTCGCTGGGTGCTCTGGTGGGAAGTTCAGGGCCGTGAATACATGCCAGTCATCTTCTACCTCCGGACCGTCTGCTACCGTGAAGCCTAGACGCGCAAATATGTTGATAATGTCATTCTTTACTATCGATAGTGGGTGACGACCGCCTAAGTCAAGCGAGATGCCTGGCTTCGTAACGTCATCTTTGTTGGCAACTTCTGCTGCCTGCTCATTTTGCGCACGCAACTCGTTTATCTTGTTCTGCGCCAAATCTTTCAACTGGTTGAGCTGCTTACCTACTTCTCTCTTGAGCTCAGGACTTACCTGCTTGAACTCATCAAAAAGCTGAGTAATCTTACCCTTCTTACTAAGAAACTCTACACGTAGAGCCTCAACTTCCTCTGCCTTAGAGGCCTTCCAGTTCTGAACTTCGTCCAGTAGATTCTTTATCTTGTCTAACATGATATATTGATATACTCTGTCAATTAGGCTACAAAGTTAATACAAAAATCACCCGAAATCAAGAAGATGCCTCCTAATAATTCAACCATAGAGTGTCATATTTTTCTCTCATCGAACGAAATTTCTCATGAATATTTCACTCAATGAACAATTTTTCTCCCCACACAAAACTAAAAAACTGCGAGCAACTACTATCCTCCCACTGTACAGCGACTACCCACAAAACAAAAAAACTGCGAGCAACAACTACCTTGCAAGGGACCACAAAGGGAGCTCATAAGGTGCACAATGGCTCCACAACCCGTTAATTCCCTTGCCTATATCAAAAAAAAGAGTGCGTACCGATCATCGATACGCACTCCATTTTTGTATGTAATAATTATTACTGCAATCTGAACCTATAAGTAATAGTGCCCACTTGCTCTACCGCAGCGTCCATCTTCCTGTCAAACTTGGCCTTCTTGGCTGCCTCAACAGCTACAGCCCAAAGTTGCTTGTTCTGTACCGTGGTACCCTTGCTTATAACGTTGGCGCTCTTTACAACGCCTTGCTTGTCAACGTGAATCTCTACTACCACATTGCCTTGCTCCTGGATAGTATACACTGGCTTAGGTAATGTGCCTTGGAGCGTGCGCCCAGCAAGGTCGACTGAACCTGTGCCAGAGCCTTGACTTCCACTGCCATTTCCATTGCCAGCACCACCAGTCAGGCTGCCTTGGTTGCCCACTCCCGACGTATTGCCTTGCGAGGAACTGTCTCCAGTGCCCTTGCCCGACATACCCTTGCGTATAGCATCTTGTGCCGCAGCCTTGGCTGCAGCCTCTTTAGCAGCTTTTTCCTTGGCAGCGGCTTCTGCAGCAGCTTTGGCTTTCGCCTCTGCTTCCAAACGTGCCTTCTCCGCAGCCTCCGCAGCTGCCTTCGCCTTGGCTTCAGCGTCCGCTTTTGCCTTAGCTTCTGCCTTCGCTTTGGCTTCTGCTTCAGCTTTCGCCTTCGCCTCTGCCTTGGCTTGCTCTTCAGCCTTCTTCTTAGCCTCTCTCAACGCTGCTGCCTCCTCAAAATCTTGAGTATCGGTTACCTGCCCGTCAGCTTTTGGCGTGCTGGGAGCACTGGCTTCCGCAGGCGCAGGCGGTGGCGTGGCCTCTGCTGTCTCTGGTTGCTGTGGCGTAGGCTGTGCTTGTGCATAGGCTGGCGATGGCTCTACTTCGCCTTGACCGTTGTCGGTAAAGCCGTAGTTGACCAATAGACCTTCTTCTTCAAGCGGACTGGCTTCAAGCAGAGTGAATGCTAATATCAGGATAAGCACAGCATGAAACAGCACCGTGCCCGTAACACCATGCCATCTGTATCTGTTATCTCCTCTCTTCTCTTCCATTACTCTATTTTTCCGTTACTTGGCACGAGTAGCCAATATCAGCTTGTACTTATTCTTCTTGGCAATATTCATTACCTTCACTACCTCTTTCATAGGTACATTCTCGTCCACATGGAGCGCAATGTACATATCGTCGTTCGCACCTAATTTGGCTTGCAACGTAGGCTCAAGTTCTTCATACTTAACCCTGCGCGACTCAACATAGTATCTCAAATCTTGGGTGATGGATACCGATGTCTGTGGCTTCGCAGAGGTCTGGTTGGCACTCTGTGGCAACAATAACTTGAGCGCATTAGGATGCACCAAGGTCGATGTCAGCATGAAAAATATCAACAACAGGAACACAATGTCCGTCATTGACGACATGCTGAACGACGAGCTTATCTTACTTGTTCTCTTAAGAGCCATGACCCATCACTATTTTTCTGGTTCATAAAGCATATCCATGAACTCCATCGTGCGAGCCTCAAGGATGAAGATTACCTTCTCTACTCGTGCTACAAGGTTGTTGTACGCAAAATATGCAATGATACCTACAGCAAGACCTCCTACAGTGGTAACCAATGCAGTGTATATACCACCTGCCAATGTGCTTACCTCAATATTGTTGCCGGCATTGGCCATCTCAAAAAAGGCCTGGATCATACCTGTTACCGTACCGAAGAATCCAATCATTGGAGCACCACCCGAAACAGATGCCAATCCTGCAAGTCCCTTCTCAAGGCGACTAACCTCAAGGTTGCCAGCATTTTCTACTGCCGTATTTACATCGTTCAATGGACGACCAATACGACTGATGCCTTTCTCTACCATGCGAGCTACAGGCGTGTCTGTCATCTGACAGAGCGAACGCGCTGAGTCAATATTGCCACTGTGAATGTAATCTTTTATCTTGCTCATGAAGGTCTTGTCTTCTTTCAACGCATGCGAGAGCGCCATGGTGCGCTCCACAAATACATAAACCGCATAAATGCTCAGAAGAAGCAATACGATCATAATCCATCCACCCTGCATCGCAAGGTCTATAACATTCAGTGTAGCAGGCTCTTGCATCATTTCGCCTGACTGCTCTAGCATTTCAGCATTGTCCGAGATACTCTGTATCATTGTCTGTTAATATTTTGCTTTTGTATTATTTTCTGTCTTATCAAAACGCAAAGTTATACATTTTATCAAGAGTGCCACGTCTTAATCTTCTATTTTTCTCATCGTGACGGCTATCCTTTGGTCTATCTCTTTGCTGTGCTCCCCGTTGTTCAACTCTTTTGCTTGCAAGAGTAGCCTCTTGGCTTCTGCTTTATTGTTGGCTTTAATGGCTAAATCTGCCATATATATGGCCGCGTATGGAGCATAGTATTGATCGTCATTTAGTCCAAGTTCTATGGTATGATTGTAAAATCTTATAGCATCTTGTGTATATCCTAACATCTCATTGCAACGTGCCATGCGGAAACTGTACTCTATCTCGTCTCTCTTGTCAGGGGTGTAGTTCTTTAGCATCTCCCTGCATTCGTCGTAGGCACCATACTCAAATCGCAGTCTGGCACGTAGTAACGTCACATCTAGCCTGTCTATTATGCGCTTGGCTTCGTTGTGGGTGCGCTCGTCTATGTCGCCTCCTGCTGTCATCTTTACACATAGCTCTGCCTGCTCTTTCCTCTTTTGCGTGTCTCCCATAAGGGCATACGCATAGGCTTTCATCAGGTAGGCATCATTCTTGCAGGCTACTCCCTGATACCTCTCTAGAAAACGATCGGCTTGCTTTATGCACTCTTCTGGCTCAAGTCTGCGTAACGCATATTTAGATAATTGATGTATAAGTAGCGGATATTGCTCAAAATACTTAGCAGGCATGTTGTTGAGTACCTCGTCGGCTTGCTTGCCTTTCTGTTTCCTGCCGTTGCTGAGTACATATACATATAGTACGGCTGGAGATGTGCTGCTTCTCATCTTTTGAGCTAAGTCGTCGTCTAATCTTTGCTCGTGCGATAGAAAGAGGTTGGCAAAGGATAGCAATAGCGACTCTTCATACGCCCCAGGAACATTGAGCATCAGCGTACGGTAGTCGTTTATCTGTACAAATCCTTGCTGTAGGTCGCCTCTGTCAAAGAAGAACCCCGCTAACGATTTCCATTTTTCTGGTACTTGCGAGAGTATAATGTTGAATATCCCCCTCAGCATCAGCTGCCCCTCATAGTCATGATATTTTTTCTCGCCAGTGCGAAATGCCTTGAAGGATTTGTAAAATTGTATGCCCGACGCTATCATATTACCACAGCTCATCTCTACCAGACAGCGGTGCAATAGCAGATTGGCCCTCAAATTGTCAGCATATTTGTGCTTGGATACCTTGGATAACGCATCGTCCGAGGCTTTCATATACGCATCATACCCCGATGGCTTGTTCTCCGCAGCATATACCAGCAGGTGCCAGTATTCTCGTAGAAACGATGCCATGGCAGCGTTGTCTACATTGGCCAATTCTTGCAAATACGCCTTTTCATCAAGCTGATATATTTCATAGAGCGTACGCGATACAGCTTCGTCAGACAACACACTGCGCTGTGCACGGATATTTCCAGCGCAGAATATAAATAACAGGGTGTATAATAGTGCTTTTCGCATATATAATACCATATCGTAGTCCACAAAGATAATACAACATTCAAAATATACCACAAATTTGTTGCCAAAATCAAGATAGTCATTAACTTTGTATCCTAGATTGTGATAAATACGCAAATGTATAAGCTGGTTGCACTGGACATAGATGGTACTCTTACCGACGACCAAAAGGTAATCCCTCAGAGGAATATCGATGCTCTTATGAAAGCGCAGAAAGAATATGGTATGCGCATCATATTGGCTTCGGGTCGCCCTACTTATGGTATACGCCATCTGGCTGAGCAACTTTCTCTGCCTCGTTACGGTGGCTTTATCATGGCATACAACGGCGCTATGCTTATCGATTGCGCTTCAGGTCGCCATATCGTACAGGATGTCCTCCCTCGTACTATAATGCCCGACCTCTGCGCCGCAGCAGCCGAGTACGGCCAGGCTATCATTACTTATGACGAGGCTAAAGATACAATCCTCACCACAGTCGAAGGTAATAAATGGATCGAGCATGAGGCTTGGCTCAATAATAAAATGAACCTACGCCTCGTTAATAATATGTCTGAGGAGGCCCCAGCCGACCTCCCTAAGTGCCTTATGGTGGGCGAACCAGAGGATATGGAACGTCTCACTCCTATCATGCAGGAACGTTTCCCAGAACTGGCTATCTACCGTTCGTCACCTTTCTTCATGGAAATAGTTTCTAAAGGTATCGACAAGGCACGCACACTGTCTCGCTTATGCTGGCTGATGCACACCACCCCCGCTGAGACCCTCATCGCTATGGGTGATGGCTATAATGACGTTTCAATGGTTAATATTGCTGGCTTCGGCGTCGCAATGGAGAATGGTTGCCCTGATATCAAAAAGGTGGCCAACTTTATTGCTCCTTCCAACGTAGATTGCGGTGTAGCAGTCGCTATGGAAAAATTATTTAACGAGTTAGCAAAATGAGAATTTTCATCGCTGGTGCAGGTGCTGTAGGTACCCACTTGGCCCGTCTGTTCGTTCAGTCCGACCATGAGGTTATCCTTATGGATGATGACGAGGAAAAACTCGAGGCTATTGATGCAAACCTCGATCTGCTCACTATCCGCGGTACTATGACTTCCCTCGAGGATCTCCGCCACGCCGATGTGAGTAGCAGCGACTTGTTTATCGCCGTGCCTCCTTACCCCGATATGAGTATCTTGGCCGCTATCTTGGCTAAGAAACTCGGCGCTAATACTACCGTCGCTCGCGTAAATAATTCCGAGTATCTCACCCCAGAAAATATAGAGTATTTCCACCAGCTGGGTATCGATGAGCTTATCTATCCCGAGAAACTTGGCGCAGCAGAGGCTATCGAAAGCCTTAAAATGGTGGGCGTACGCCAACTTTTCGAGAGCTCCGATGGAAAGGTCCTCTTGGCAGTGGTCAAAGTGCGCGATAACGCACCTATCATTAATATCCAATTCGCCGACCTCGATCCAGAGAAGAAAAAAAGATACAATATCGTAGCTATATATCGCGATAACGAGACTATCATACCTCATGGTAATGACCAACTTATGCATGGCGATATAGTCTACTTTATTACTACCCACGAAAACCTATTGCTCCTCATGCAGGATGCTGGTAAGGGCCAGTACGAGGTGCAGAACGTAATGATTGTGGGTGGCTCTCGTATCGGACAACTCGTCGCAGCTCAATTGCAGGATAAGTATAATACCAAACTTATCGAGATCCGTCGCGAGAAGAGTAATCGCTTGGCTAATAAGCTCGAAAATACTCTCATCATCAACGGCGATGGCCGTAATATGCAACTCCTTAAGGATGAGGGTATCTCCAAAATGCAGGCTTTCATAGCGGTTACCAATTCCCCTGAGGTTAATATCCTGGCTTGCCAATTGGCCAAGAAAATGGGTGTGCCTAAAACAGTGGCCGAGGTGGAGAATCTCGATTATATCCCTCTGGCCGAGGAGATCGGTATCGGTACCCTCATAAACAAAAAACTTATCGCAGCTAGTTATATCTACCGCTATACCCTCAACGCTCGCGTGGCTTACGTGAAGTGCTTGACTAATACTAACGCGGAGATGATCGAACTGGTAGCACAACCTGGCTCAAAGGTGACTAAAGCCCCTATCATGAAACTGGGCTTGCCTAAGGATATGAACATCGGAGCCATAGTCCGTGGAGATGAGGTGATTATCGCTAACGGTATGACCCAAATCGAACAGTATGATAAGGTGGTCCTTTTCGTTATGCAGGAGTCTATCCATAAGGTCGAAAAGCTCTTTACTTAGTATCCCGTATGAACAATACCCCTAAATATTCTATCCCAGCCGACGTAAAGGGTCTTATTTTCGACCTCGATGGTACTTTGCTCAATAGTATGCCCCTCCATTGGCTGGCTTGGCAGATCTCTTTTCGCAGATATGACGTCGAGTTGGATTTCGATGAGTTCATGACCCTCGCAGGTAAGGCTAAAGAAAAAATCGCAGCTTACTTCATCGAAAAATTCCATCTGGAAAATAAAACTAATGCCGAGGATATTTTCAAGGAGAAGGATAGAATAGTATGGGACGAAATAGATAAGGTGGAGCCTATTACACCCGTAGTCAACGTGGCTAAGGAGTATTTCGGAAAAATCCCAATGTCTATCGGTACAGGCGCCGATCGATACCGAGCCGAACATATGCTCCGAGCTTCTGGATTGCTCCATATGTTCCCCGTAATCGTGGCCGCCGACGATGTCTCAAACCATAAGCCGGCTCCAGATACTTTCCTCCGTTGCGCACAACTTATGGGCGTAGCCCCTGAACAGTGCCTGGTTTTCGAGGATGCTATCTCAGGCCTCAAAGCAGCCGAAGCCGCCCACATGAAATGGATAAAGGTCGAATAAAATCCGACCTTTATACCTTATTATATATATGTATACTCTATTTTGCTACTGGCTTCAGGTACCAATTTACAGTCCAGTCTAACGATTCCCCTGGCTTGAGCTCTGTGTAGGCTCCTTGACTCTCCAACTCAACGTACGCCTTTCCTTGGTGAACGTAAATCTGTATCTCTGCCTCCCCAGGAGCTGGCTGCGATGCATCAAGGTCTGGGAACTCCTTGGTCAACTCATAGCCGTTGTTTACATACTTCAACCACCCCTTGCCGTCAGCATTTATCTTTCTGTTCTGACCTTCTACATGGTCTATCTCGTATGTGGCTATGCCGTCTTTCTCTACAAATGGCATCAAACCAGCAGGTGTAATGGTCTCCATAGGAGCATCAAAGGTAATCACACCTTCACTGGGTACTCGGGTAATCTCCCAAGGTGCAACCTTGCGTGGCTCATCTGATTCGTTGATAAGGGTATAGGTAACAATAATGCACTCTCCCTCGCCCTTGGCAAAACGCTTGCGTATGCGCAATGGTAACTTCTGCGACAACTGGCTGGTCATTACTATGCAGTCGTCTTTTACCTCTACTTCGTATGGCATGGCATCATGCTCTCTTACAGGTGGCCAATTCCACTCACTTTGTGGACTGGTCCAAAATGTACTGCCATACATATTTGGAAATTTAATCTGCGACAAAATCTCTGTATCGTCATATTTCAACGAGATAATTCTGCCTCCACGCTCCGCAGCTATGCGCATCGACATCTTGCCTGCCGAAAAATCATATATCTGATCTTCATGCAAATCTGGCTCTCTCCATTGAGCCATGCTTGACGTGCCAAGTAAGGTAGCAACCATCATTCCAACGATTTTCTTCATTTTTACTAGTTTCAATTACGTTTTTGTGCGATTATGAATAATCTCAATTTTTATGCAATAATAGACAAATATCTCTTTTTTACAAAACGTCTCTCCAAAAAATCATTTTCCTTCTGAACGATATTCAATAATCTTTACATTATCTTGATGTTTCTTTAGTGTGGCTTTTTAGGTACTTCTCTTAACGCTCTCTTAACACACTATATAGACAGAGACTACCCAGCGACTACACAAAAATCTTAATGTTTCATATATTCCTACTTCTTCGCCTCTTCTACAATCGAAATGGCTAAGCCTCCGGAACGCGCAATCTGTTGCTTCAACTTTGTCTTGCTGTTTACCTTTATAGTCTTAATCTCGTATGCCTCGGGATTCTTCTCATAATCAGCATCTTTGGCGTCTACATATATAGTGGCTACATATTTCTTGCCGGCAGGAAGAAAACTGAAGTCTATATTGGCTACCCTGGCTTTCTCGTCTGTAATGGCTCCCACAAACCACTTGTCTTGCCCCTTGGCTTTGCGGGCAATGGTCAAATAGTCGCCTGGCTCTGCTTCTAGATAGTACGATTGATCCCAGTCTACCGCAACATCTTTTATAAATTGAAATGCATCCAAATGTTTTTCATAGCTTTCTGGAAGGTCGGCAGCCATCTGTAATGGACTGTATAAGGTCACATAAAGCGCAAGTTGCTTGCATAGCGTAGTCATCACGTGCCCATTTATCTGATTCTCAATGGATTCTACTCCAGGATTTAGGAAGGATAGCCTGGTGTCAAAAATACCTGGGGTATAATCCATCGGACCACCTTGAAGCCTAGTAAATGGCAAAAGAAGGGTGTGATGTGGATAGTTGCCTGCAAATGCCTCATATTCAGTGCCTCTCGCCGATTCGTTGCCTATAAGGTTGGGGTATGTCCTGCAGAGACCGGTAGGACGTACAGCCTCATGGGCATTCACACATATCTGATACTCAGCGGCTTTCTTTACCGCACGTAGATAGTGACTTACTATGCTCTGCGAGTAGTGGTGCTCTCCTCTGGGTACTATGTCGCCTACATAGCCGCTCTTCACAGCATTGTACCCGTAGTCTTTCATAAGCTGATAGGCTTTGTCAATGTGCCTCTCATAATTCCATACCGATGACGAGGTCTCATGATGCATCATCAGCCTTACCCCTTTTGAATGTGCATACTCGTTGAGTGCCTTAATGTCAAAGTCGGGATATGGTGTGACAAAATCAAATACATAATCTTTCTGATTGCCAAACCAGTCTTCCCATCCTTCATTCCAGCCTTCAACTAGTACTTGGTCAAAGCCGTGTTCTGCCGCAAAATCAATATGCCTGCGCACATTTTCATTAGTGGCGCCGTGCCTTCCATGTGTCTTGGCTTTCGAATAGTCTGTCTCGCCTAGGTGAATGGATCTGAAGTCGTAGGTGTAGCTCCAATGCGACTTGTTGGTGATCATCTCCCACCAAACGCCTATATATTTTACTGGCTTTATCCACGATACGTCTTCATAGGCACATGGCTCGTTGAGGTTGAGTATAAGTCTCGAAGCTAACGTCTTCCTGGCGTCGTCTGTTACCATTATGGTTCTCCAGGGGGTGTTGAATGGCGCCTGTAAATGGGCTTTCATGCCAACAGCATCTGGGGTGAGGTGACTCTTGAATGTGTATGCCTTCTCTCCATCGCCTAACTCAAGGTGCATGGCAGGGTAGTCTACCAATGCAGCTTCATGGATATTGATGTATAGCTTGTCTGCACTGCGCATCTGAAGCGCTGTCTGTACCGTATGGTCATTTATAAAGGTCTGCGAGGCATTGTCACTGCGAGAACTTACATTTACCGCTGGTATCTCAGAGAGCTTGCTCTCTGTATAGTCGTATTCTTGGGTGTCATAATCTCCCGAAATCCACCATGCCGTGTGGTCTCCTGTCATGGCAAATTCTGTAACCTCGTCTGCTACAGTGAAATATATAAGGTTGTTTTGCTCTGGAAACTCATAACGTAAGCCTAAGCCGTCGTCATATAATCTGAATCGTACCACCATCTGCCTGTCGCTCTTTTCTTGCTTAATGCTGACTGCCAACTCGTTATAGTGGTTGCGTATCTCTTTTTCTTCTCCCCATACCGGCGCCCATGTCTCGTCAAATGTGGTCGTCTTACTGTCAATGCTCTTGAATCCTTTGCTGAAATCATCATCGCCCTTGAATATAAAGCCAAGGTGACTTGGTTTTACAACTTCCTTGCCTTCGTATTGGAGCGCATAGGTGGGCCTGCCTTCTGCGTCAAGGCTGAATTCCATACTCATATTGCCCGATGGCGATTTTATTGTCTGCGCATTGGTAGCTATAGCTATAAGAATTGCAGACAGTGAGAGAAATAGTCTACTCATAGTAAATATTTTTTTCTTATGACGCAAAGATAATATCTATTGCCATATTATTCAATATCTATACCTTAATTGTTGATGCCTCTCAAATTTTATTTGCTCTGTTCCTCGTCCCACAAGTTTTATTTAAACATTATCTTTGCACTCGCAAAAAAATAAAAATATAGTAATGTCAATCCCTAAATCCATATACGTCCTGGCTCTGGGTCCGTTAACTTTGGGAATATCGGAGTTCGTAATGATGGGTATCCTTCCCGCTGTCTCCGATTCTCTGGGTGTCTCTTATGCCGAGGCTGGCCATTGTATTACGTCCTACGCTTTGGGTGTCTGCTTCGGAGCTATGCTTCTGCCTGTGGTACACCGTTTCCCACTGAAAAATATCTTGGTGGCTCTGGGTATGGTCATGCTCTTGGGGGCAGCTTTGTCTTTGACGGCTAATTCCTACGCTTGGCTTGTCGTGGCTCGCTTTATCTCGGGCTTGCCTCATGGCGCTTACTTCGGCGTGGCGTCTATAGTGGCTGTGCGACTGGCTCCTGAGGGGCGACAGGCGTTCTGCGTCTCTCTTATGTGCACCGGTATGTCTGTGGCAAATGTGTTGTGCGTACCTCTGGGAACTTTCTTGGCAAATCTTTCTTGGCGTATCCCGTTCTGCCTCTCTCTGGCAGCTTCGTTGTCTGTCTTGTGGTTCGTTTGGCGCCATGTGCCCGACGTGGGTAGGGTGGAGTCTGCCCGATTCCGCTCTCAGTTCGCTTTCTTGCGCCACCGCGAGCCTTGGCTAATCCTGATGATGACTATGATGGGTAATTGCGGCATATTTTGCTGGTATAGCTACGTGGGACCGACTTTCCAGGAGGAGTCTGGATTTTCTGCCAACGCCTTGCCTCTCTTAATGGTGGTAACGGGTCTGGGTATGGTGATAGGTAATCTCTTGGGCGGCCGTTTGTCCGATTCTTTCCCTCCTGCTCGGGTGGTGATGTCGTTCCAACTTATGGCTGCATCTTTGTTGGTGCTTATCGCTTGTTTTGCTTTCAATCAGTACGCCGTAGTGCCACTCTCTTTTCTGGTGGCTTTCGCCTTGTTCGCCGTGGGTGGTCCACAGCAGTTGCTTATAATTAAATATTCCGAGGGGGGCGAACTCTTGGGCGGGGCGACTGTCCAAATAGCTTTTAATCTGGGTAACGCTATAGGCGCTTTTTGCGGTGGCTTGCCTATCGACGCCGGCTATCACGTGGCTTCGTCTGCTTGGGTGGGCGTACCTATAGTGCTCCTCGGCGCTTTGGCATCTTTTATTTTTTGCGAGAAAGCCGTAAGCTCTCTTGATTCTCACACTAGCCTCATGCCTATAAAAAAAGAGACGCGATCCATTCATCACGTCTCTTTTTTATATCCTTACGCCAACCGCCAAAAGTCAACGTCAAAGTCTAAGTCAAAGTCTTAGTCAGCGCCAAAGCCAACTAATTCCTCCTCTTCGAGAATAGATTGCCACTGCCTTTCCTGAGCTCGTTAATCTCCTTGAGCGATGGAAGTATGTCTTTAATCTTCTCCAACATGTCTTCTTTCGCACCAGCAAATGAATGCTCCTTGTCCAACATGTCGATAATCGTGATGCGTGGCTCGTCCAAACCGCGAATCTCAATCTTCTTCATGTCGTATGTGTTAATGTGGTGCGTATTCCACATCTCTTTCGTCAATTCGTGCGTGAATCGGCACAATCTCTCTCGCTTACTTACATAGTCATTGATGTTCCTGTCCGTAATGTCACACTTCACGTTGTTTATAAGGGTGCGTATTACATTTGGCTCAATGCTCGTAATGGTAAATGTCTCACTTACAGAGTATTTCTCGTTCGGATACTTGTGATTCTCTGTGTAGTATGTGCGCGATGTCAACTCCTCGTCTTCTTCTACCATCCTGTCTCGCAACTTCCTAATCCTGTCAAATTGCTCAAAGAATGTAGATACACGACTGATCTTCCACTCACCCTTGCCATTGAATACAGAAATTGTGATAGGATTCTCATTTATAATCTCACAAACCTCGTCCTTGTTCAAATGACGGTTCGCAAAACCATTCTTCAATCTTTGGATGATCGCACGATGCTTACTTGCCTCAAACTCCTCGTCCGACTGATTGGCCTCAAGCAATAGTGTAATGGTAAGCAGAAGATTGCCAAAGCGTTCAGCGCCAGTTGTCGACGTTATCTGCTTTATTGACCACCCCTCTTGCTTATATATCTTAGTTATATCGTCGTAGTTGATGTCAATACCTTCGTACGATTCAAGTATCGGCACCTGCTTGACTACAGTTACGAGTCGTTGCTGTATCATCGTGTATATTGAAAATTACGTAGTTACGTAGGTGCAAATATAGTCAAATAATCGTTAATTGCTATTGAAGATGCGATTTTAACATAATGCCCCCCCCTCTAATATCAACGTAAATTAAAAAATTGCGAGCAACCTTATACTTCTCCGTATGCAGAAAGGTACTTGCAACTGACTCTTATATTGCATAATGTCAAACTGTTTTTATATTTGCATTCTGTATTGTAAATCTTTTTGTGATACCTATTATATATATAGGCGTATGACCAATAATGAGCAATATGATTATAATGGCGACACTAGTCTCCCAGTAGTCGTGGATCCGGTCCAGCCACCTCTCCAGGAGGTGAAGAAAAAGTTGTACCGAGATACCGACGACGTCATGATCGGGGGAGTTTGTAGCGGATTGGCTTATCGATTCCACCTGAGCGTAATGCTCGTGCGAGCATTGACTGTCATCGGCGGATTCTTCGCTATATATATAGTGGCACTGGCTTATTTGGTCATCTGGCTCGTCGTCCCTAAGGCTATTACTGTCGCTCAGAAGCTCGAGATGCATGGCTTGCCTCCCGATCCTCAGGTCATCCAACGCTATAAGTCCTATAAGGTGCAGCATGGTTGCTTGTATAGCGGTATATCTGTCGTCTTCAAGATGTGCCTCTTCTTGAGTTTGATCATTTCGGCATACCTGTTGTTCCGCCATTTTTGGCCAGAGTGAATGTTTTTTATCGAATGTTGCTCAAAATATGCGTCGTTTAATCTTTTTAACTATATTTGCATTGTCTAACATCAACAAAATGACAAATGTTTAAATCAATCAAATTACTACTGTTCTTCCTGATTGCAGCCTCTCCAATGATGGCTCAGGAAGCGTCGACAGCAGCGGGTAACTCGCTAGCAGAGTCGACGTCTGCAAAACCACCTTATTTTATCTCTATGGTAGGCGAGTCTTCAGCTCCTGATGCAGAGGGCTTCCTTCGTCGTTGGATGATTCTCGATCCAATTCATAAAGATATTCGTACAAACATCCTCTTTACTGATTCTTATCTCCGTGCATCTTTCGTAGATACACTCTATTTCAAGGATCAGTTCGCTCTCGTTATGCCTAAGGAGGGTAAAAAGGTAAAGGTAGGTAAGGAGAATCTTCAGTGGCGCTCCGTTGAGTCTAACGGTTACAACGTACAGCTCCTCCGCTATGCCGAGCAGCAGCTCAAGGTTAAGTACTATGGCGTACTTTTCTTCGTGGCTACTATCATCGACGCTCCAGAGGATATGGACGTACGCCTCGCTATCGGATCTAACTCAGGTTCTATGTGGTGGCTTAATGGCCAGGAGGCTCTTATCCTCTCGGGCGACCGCCGTATGGTAATGGATGACGGTATTTCTCAGATCGTTAAGCTCAAGAAGGGTGCTAACATCCTCCGCGGTGCTATCATCAACGGCCCAGGTATGAGTAACTATTGCGTTCGCTTGCTGAATGCTAAGGGCGAGCCAGTAAAGAATATTGCAGTTAGAACAAAATAATCCACAGTAAATAATGAAAGAATATATATCATCCCTAGCTGCAACGCTCCTTTTGGCTACCGCAGCTAATGCTCAGGTAGGTGAGCCTTTTATTCACGACCCTGCTACTCTCTCTTTCTGCGAGGGTAAGTATTATACTTTCGGTACAGGTGGCGGCGGCCTCGTTTCTGAGGATGGCTGGACTTGGCACAAGGGCCCTAACTGTAATTTCCAGCGCGGTGCCGCTCCTGACGTGCTTAAGATCGGCGACCGTTTCCTCGTAGCTTATAGCGCTACTGGTGGTGGCCTCGGCGGTAGCCATAGCGGCGAGGTTCGTACTATGTGGACTAAGTCTTTCGACCCTCAGTCGCCTAATTATGGTTATACTGATTTTAATGTAGTGGCAACTTCAGTAGATGGCGAGGATTGCGATGCTATCGATGCTGGCCTCCTCCTCGATCCTACAACTGGCCGCCTCTGGTGCTCTTATGGTACTTACTTCGGTAATATCCGTATCGTAGAGCTCGACCCAGAGACGGGCGCTCGCCTCGCTGGTAACGAGCCTGTAGATATCGCTATCGACTGCGAGGCTACAGATCTTATCTATCGCGATGGCTGGTACTACCTCCTCGGTACTCATGGTACTTGCTGCGATGGCCCTAACTCTACATATAATATCGTAGTAGGTCGCTCTCGCAACGTTACAGGTCCTTACCTCGATAATATGGGCCGCGATATGATGAAGGGTGGCGGTAAGATGGTTATCGCAGCTCACGATCGCGTTACAGGCCCTGGCCACTTCGGTCGTACAATCATCGAGGATGGCGTAGAGGTTATGTCTTGCCACTTCGAGGCTGATTTCGATCGCGGCGGTTATAGCACACTCGGTATCCGCCCTCTCCTCTGGCAGAATGGCTGGCCAGTAGCAGGTAAGGTTCTTAAGGAGGGTACTTACGAAATTGAGTCTGTTCGCCGTGGTTACGCAGTCGAACTTTCAGTAGATTTCGTTCGCATCAATAGCGGTCGCCGTATGTTCTGGGGTATCGACCCTGAGCAGTCTAAGAAGGCTATCCCTGATCAGAAGTTGGAGGATGTTATCGGTGGTTGGCCAAAGGGCGATATCATCGTTCGCGCTTGCGATTATATGTTCCGTCCTAACCAGAAGTGGGTTATCAAGGCTGCTGAGGGTAAGGGTGGCTATCTCGGTGCTCCTTACTATACTATCATGATCGAGGGTACAGAGCGCGCTCTCGCTGTAGGCGAGAACGATTCTATCATCGCTGTAGAGAAGTATTCTGGCGCTGATGAGCAGCTCTGGCGTATCGAGCAACTCATAGATGGTACTTACCGTATCATGCCAAAGGCTCAGGGCGATTCGCAGAAGGTTCTTATGTCAGCAGGCGATAGCCACTTGACTCTCGGAACTTTCAACGCTAATGACGATAATGTAAAGTGGAACCTAAACCTTCTCTAATGGTTTAGTAACACAGAATCACAGCTATAAGGGGATGTGCTGTTAGGCGCATCCCCTTTCTTGTTCTCGGCATTCGCCTTGTGGCGCGTTTTTTGTAAATAGTGTTTGCCTAATCATTATTATATGTACCTTTGAATATCACATAATTTTTGAGCTCATGAAGTATACCGTAATCACGTTATTGGCTTTTGTCCTCTCTTTCGCGTCGACTTTCGCACAGGAAATATCTTCTGATATCACAAATGTTACTGTCTACCGCAAGGGCGCTCTCATTACCCGTACGGCTAAGGTTAATCTCCAAAAGGGTAATAATAATATAGTGCTGGGACATCTCTCTACGGGCCTCGATCCGACATCTGTACGCATCGGCGTGGATAATGATGCCGTGACTATAGTCTCTGTCAATCATAAGTTCGATGTCGAGGAGAATGCCAAAATTAAGGCTCTCATGGGTAAGAACGATAAGCGTAAGGCGCAACTTATTGATTCTATAGCGTTACTAAATGCGGATCTTAGTGTCCTCGAAAATGAAAAGGCTCTTATCCTTAGTAATAAGGAGATTAAGGGCGAGCAGGGTATCACAAGTACGCAGTTGGCTCAGATGGCTAAGTATTTTACCTCGGAACTTTCTTCTATCGAACGGGCTAAGTTGTCAATTTCTAAAAAATTAGGCGTTTGCGAGTCGGAACTTAATGCTCTTATCCAGGAGGCTAATGTCAATACTCAAAAGTTGACCGAGAAGACTTCTAAGGTTTTGGCTAACCTAAAGTCCGATTCCGAGATACGCGGTGCTAAGGTGACTCTTACTTATCTTGTCTACGACGCTGAGTGGACTCCTTTCTATGAGGTCCGCGTCAAGAATGTCAATAGCCCTTTGCAGTTGGTGTATTCGGCTCGCGTAAGCCAGAAGTCCGAGGAGGATTGGAGAAATGTGAAACTGACATTGTCTACTGGCGACCCTTCTGTCGATAATACAAAGCCTGAGTTCGAAAGGATGACTCTCCCTGGAAGGGGTCGGACTATTAAAAAACGTACTTGGACCCGCCCTTCAGCTAATGTGGCATTCGGTCACGTGGTCGATAACGAGGGTACTCCAATTGCCGGGTGTTCTGTCTTTGAACTTAATGGGGAGGCCGCTCCTAATGGTACGGCGTCTGATTTTAATGGTGCCTTTAGATTGGAGATGAAGGACTGGCGAAATAAGATAAAGCTCTCTTTTGTCGGCTACGAAGACCAGATCTTGTCTCCAGCGGAAAGTATGCTGGTTACTTTGGAGGAGTCTCAGGCTGAGTTGGAGGAGGTGGTCGTAGTCGGTTATGGATCTCGAGCAAAATCCTCAGTTACTGCTGAGTCAAGAGTTTCGCTACGTGGCGCATCTGCTAGCAAGTCTGCGGTCGTGAATAATCTGCCTCTCAATGTCGAGGAGTCTCTCTCGGCAACGGAGTTCGCTATCGATATGCAGTATTCTGTCCCTTCCGACGGAAAACAGTATGATGCTAATATGCTCACGTATGCTATAGATGCCGATTACCATTATATAGCTACACCTCGCTATACAAAGGAGACTTACTTATTGGCTAATATCCCTGATGTTTACCAGTATTCTCTCGAACCTGGTACGGCACGCCTCTTCTATGATAACGTATATCAGGGCGATTGCCTCATCTCGCCTAAGGCGTCTCAGGATACTTTGCTGATTTCTGTAGGTACAGATAAGGCTATAGCCGTTGAGCGCAAGCCTGTCAAGAGCAATACTCGTAGAGCTTTGCTGGGTCAGACAGTTACAGTAACTAAGTCTTTCGAGATAACTGTCCGAAATAATAAGCCTTACGCTGTGAATGCAGAGATTGAGGACCAATATCCTATTTCTGTCGCAAGCGATATCAAAGTCTCTCTCGTCGAGTCTTCAGGCGCTGCAGTCGAACCAAGAAATGGTAAAGTAACTTGGAATTTACACCTCGAACCAAAAGAAAGAAAAACCGTTACCTTAACATACGAAGTAAAATACCCTAAAGACCGACATTCTTTGTCTATAGAATAAGGACCTTGATATTTACCTTCTTAAAAATAACTAAATCACATTTTTTTTGCTTCGACGTATTGGCGTATTTCAAATAAAATATATACCTTTGCCCCCGAAAATTCTACCTGTGGATAACTATGTCCACTAGTTAGAGTCTTCATCAACGTAAGAAGATTAAAAAATTTAATATCTAATTGTCTAATAATTCGAATTATGGCTAAAGAAACTTTCCAGAGAA
>JAKSLE010000018.1 GCA_024401365.1 Bacteroidales bacterium
TGTTGGTAGATGCGAAGATATGGGAGAGAGAGCATGCGGAGAGGTTAGAGGAGAGGGGGTAGGCGCTTCGCTTGGTTGATGGTTTAGCGACAATAATGAACGAGTATTTTACAGGCCATAAGGATAGTGTAGCTATCAATGATTATCTCAATGCGTTGTCTGAGAGTTCGAATGACTTTCAGATTGTCTTTAGGCTGAGGTGTATGGGGGAGGAGTTTGTGGATGGTGTGCTTTCTCTCGATACTGTGTATTCGTTTGCAGAATGCCTTCCTGCTTCATGTAAGGCAGAGGATTTCATTCGTCAGATGAAGTGTTATACGTTCTTCTCGGCGTTAAGCTCAATAGCATTAAAGCAAGTATTGTCTCCCTTTGAACAGAGGGTAAAAGAGGAGATAGAACATCCTACGTTTTGCAAGCCTGTTCCGTCATCGGGAAAGGTTGCAATTACAATATATAAGCTTCAACGTATTTGGTATACTAGATGGAAGCATCCCCTAGTTTTCAATGAGCATTGGCTGCCAGCATTAGTCACATGGATTTGGAGCGTGGTTAGGTGGGAGAGAGTGGTTAGAGATTAGGGGTTAGACACGAAGCTTGGTTAGAGGTTAGAGATTTTTCGAAACTCTATGGTTTAGAAATTGCAAGCAAAGAAGAATGTTGAGAAAAAACAAATAAGCAATACTACTCATTGCAAATGTTTTAGTTGGACCGTATATTTCAAGTGTTTGATAATTATGATGTTATAGTGTTTGTTTTGCAAATGTTGTCATCTTTAATTGCAAATGTTGAACAAATAACGCGCAAATCTTTCTAGTCTCGACAAGAACGGGTTCCTTCCACAAAACTGAACCGTTGGCCAAAGATATCATGCATTTTAATCCAGCTGAGGTAGGGTATAAGATTAACTTCCGGAGGTTAGAGTTGAGAGGGCTTGGGGTTGAGTAGAGGGGGTTAGGGCTTTGCTTGGTTAGAGTCAGAGTAATAGTATGAAGATTTCAGTTATAACAGCTGCCTGGAATAGCAGTAAAACAATACAAGATACCCTAAGAAGTGTATTGAGCCAGCGAAACACGAATGATAGGTGCTAGATTTGTCGATTTTTTGTAATTGTAATGCATGATATGGCAAGGAAATATTGGATTATTATTGCAATAATTATAACATTGTTGTTAATTACTCTCGTGATTAATATGCTATTCTTAGCGGATTGGCAGTTGATTCCCACATCATTTTCAAATAGTGAGTGGTTCTCTTTCTGGTCTTCTTACATCACAGGAGTATTTGCAGTTATTGCTTGTTACTACACTATTCAATCGGCAAACAAGAACAGCAAAGATGCAATAATGCAGCAGAATGCTATACTAATCCGACAGAGGAGTGATGAGATATATAAGGAGATTACTGAAGAGGTAAAACTTCAGGTCCGTCTTTTTAATTTTGTTGATTTTACTTCGATCTTGCTCAATGTTGATGAAGATAATCTACCACGTATGAAAGATGAGGTGCTGAAGAAGAAATCTTCTATTGCTGAAAGGAAAATTCATTGGGCATTGCTGAAGAATTTGTACCTGAATTCTGAATCCGTTACATCGCTTGCCGAAGAATATGATCTTGCATTGAATAGTGCTACTGATAAGCTTGTTGAATATGCCAAAATGGAATTGGATATGTTCTTTGCTATTGAAGATATTAAGGTCGCGGAGAAGACTATTGTTATTCTGGATAGCCTTTTGGATAGACTGAATGACAAACTTTCTGATAATTCAAATAATCAGGAAACAATCGATCTAATTGCGCAATACGAGAAGCAGAAATCGGAAAATATGCAAAAGCAATATGAAGCAAACAAGAAATATAAAGACCTTGTATCGCTGTTGCATAAAAGTGTCTCTGGCTTGTCTGCATCTCAAGATGTTTTATTTAATGCTTCGGTGAACTTTCTAGGAAAGCTTGGGGACTATGTCGCACATAAGTTCCAATGCAACGCCCCCCAAGCATAAACTTATAAGATAAAAGCCAGCGAGTGTCGCGAAGACGACTCTTGCAGGCTTTTATCTGAAACAAACCATATTCACCAGCACACGAGGATGAAAGTGGTTTTGAGGTATGTGGATAGGTGAAACAAAGAAACATTTAAATGGGGAAACTTACAAAATGGGGATGCTTACAAGTGTAACATTTAAATCATTTTGGAAGAAATCTTTGATTTCTGAGATATTGTGTGTCTACTTTTGTTTATATACTAAAGGAATGCTAGGGGGTCTGTTTTCTTGTGTGTTGAATATAGTAATGTTAATTAATTTATACTATCCTTAATGGTTTTTATTTGTCTGTTTTAATTTCGATACTTGAGTTATGACAAATCATTACGTTGAATTTATTGATAAAAGAAAAGTCAATAAGTGGCTTCGATTGCTCAAAGATCCGAAGAGTGATAAAGTAAATGTTTGGATTGCAACAATGGAAGAGTGCAATTATTTGGAACTATGTTTATTGTCTACAAAGTGTCCACATGTGTTGTCTGGGTTGCTATCTTTATCAATGATCCGTAGGAAGAGTTATAAGGATGTTTTTAAAAACAAAAACATTCAGCCAATTAAGCCCGTTGACGATTATATTGGCTTAATGATATATGTCATAAGACAGAATGCGAAGTTACTCAATGAATATATCAGCCTTAGAAGCAAGATAGATAACTATGCCCTTCGTGGGAATTATCATGAAGCAAAGAAATTGTTAACGATTGTCAATACATCAATTAGTTATTCGTATTGGGCTGCCAATTATGAAATAAAGATAGAGCGTTTAGAAAATGGACTTGATTCCTGTACATCTTTCTATAATAAATTATATACTGAAAATAATACAATCGCACGCCTATATTATTACTGTGCATATGTGTCATCTTCATTGGATTATCCCTCCGATAAAATGAATACATTGTTATGGCCAAAAGAAAAGGAAAACAGTGAATATGTAAATAATGTTATTATTTCTCATTGTATGCCATACCAGGCATTTACAGATGGCGAATGGATTCGCTCTGATTGTAATTCTTCCATTGTAGATTTATATAACAATTTAATTAATTACCTTCCTAATCTAAGTCCTGAAACGCTTAATAATGATAAAGTCCGTTTTTATCTTAGTGAATTATCAAAGATTATAGAAGATCCATATGTCGATAAATTATGTCACTTATATGGAATAAGTGATAAGTGTAATTTGTCAGACGTTAGAAGAACAATTCTTGATAGTTATTCTAGAGGGAATTATGCTATGGTTATTGAATTAGCTAAAGGGTATTTAGACGATATCACGAATGATATCGAGATACTTTCTCTCTATCTTAAAAGTTACATTTTATCAGGTATTGATCCTGGTGTGTTTGATAAAGAAGGGTCTATATTTGAACGAGTATGTTATCATTATTATGAGATACTCAGGCATAGCGAAAACGTTGCTGTACATAAAAATAAGTTAATAGGGATTTGTAAGTCACAATGCCACATTTACGGCATGAGACATCTGTATACAATACTATCAAATTTAGACAATCATAGTATTAGCAATGTATATTCTGATACATGGAAGTATTCTATATTTTCAAATCCGACAGATTGCGTTGTTTTCAATGATTCTACCCAACGTTATGATTATATCAAGAGCTTAGGGCTAGATGAGACTTTTTGGAACACAATTTTCTATGATGATAATCATCTTTTGTCTCCAGATTTCTATGAAATGACTATAGCACAAAAAGATGATTCTTCAATCTTTGGAAACATAATTTCTTTATTTTGTAAGAACATTATAGCCCCTTATAATCAAGATATACTGTCTTCCTATGTTGTAAATAAGTACATAGACTTAGGCCAGCCCAAAATGGCAATAGAGTTTTATGTTAACAATAGATTAAACCATTCTGAACTCAGTATTATATTTGATAAAGATAAACTAAGTGAATTAATCTCTCAGGATGTTTCTTTATTAAGTGAAATTCCGTTAGAGCTTTCCATTTATTATTATCTAATAAATACAGATACAGATACTATTTATCTTTCATATAAGAATTGTCTAAAACGATTTAATCTAAAGAAAGCTTCAGACATAGTTGTTAATGGAGATTTAAAACAACGTTACTTTTTAACCAATATTGTAGTTCCCAAAATTATTACACTTCATGTCCTTCGATTCAAGAGTGTTAAGGATGTGATGGAAGAGAGAATAAAGATTTGTTCAAGTCTATATGATTTTTATAATGATAAGAAATATAATGATGAGATATCATCTCTTTGTAGAGATTTAAAGATTAGAGAATTGAATAATCAAGTGGACGATAGTAAAATTTATGTTGATGTGAATTCTATCCGTGAAAACGAGATGGAGGATGCAAAATCTCTTTATGATATTTATGAAGGTGCCTCTTCTAATGTAAATTACTATTCAGACTCCTCTTTACGTATTTTGTTGTCAAAACTTATGTCAATGGGGTTGTCTGTTAAACAAATTGATAGTGATAGCCAGTTGTATGCTATATCTGACTCTAGTGCATCTGAGCACCAAGAGCAGACAAATTACCGTTTGGATGTAATGAAGCGATTGTTCTTAAATGTTAGAGATCAATTCCTGTTCAATCCAAAATACGGATTAGACAACTATTTGAGTACAAGAATTAGACATGGAACCTTAGTTAATAAATTACGAAACCATTTTGAACAGAACTCATTAGTTACTAATATTGTTGATGAAGAATACGCTATTAATACATTTTGGGTGAATTCAAGATTTGGAGTAAAGGATAAGACGGTTTTGCAATGTGTATCACGATTTAATGAATTCTCGAAGAAAGTTGATGGAGTAATAGCGAATTTTAAAAACGAATGTGTACAAGTTAAAACGGAAACTGAAACATCTAAGATGAAGGCTTGTTTTAATTATGACATTAAGTATTTTGAGAATTTCATCAATGAATTGATAATAGATGAGAGTATCAAATCGTTCTGTGATTGTTATGACGCTATAATCAATGAGTTATGGCAACATACTGACGAATGTCTTGAGTCTGTAAAGGATGAATTGTATCGAATCCAAGCAAGTCTAATTGATGCATTGCATACATTAGGGAAAGATATTAATAACATACTTCCTAATAATAATAGTGGATTAATTCAATTTAATGATGCCATCGGACATTGCCAGAATGATATACAGAATGACATCCAAGCTGTAGCAAGGTGGTTTAAAAGAAAGAATTACGAAGATTTTGATTTTACATTGTCTCAGGTAATTCAAACATGCATTGATTCAATCAATGATAATAATAAGAAATCTATTGCAACAGTATTAAATTGCAATCTCAACACAGCATTGAAAGGAACATATTTTGGTACACTTTACGATATGTTCCATGACATACTGAATAATGCGTATGATTATGATACAAAGAATAATATTGGTGGAGTTTGTAATATTGATATAAACTTGGAAAACGAGTTTCTTATAGTTTATGTATGTAATCCTATTTTGCCTGAACATGCACCATCTCTAGAAAAGAAGGTAATGGAGATTAATTCAACTCTTGATGCAATGTTCAAATCGGGCAAATCAAGGAATGAAGGAAATTCTGGTTGTTCTAAGATTTTCAATGCAGTACACAACCATTTAGGATCTGATCACAATACATATAGAAATGAAATTAAAGATGCAAACTTTATAGTTAATATCGCAGTAGAATTATCACCATTAAAAAAATAAGAAGATGAAGATATTACTTGTTGAAGATGATGAGCATAAAATGCATGATATTATTAGCATTGTTAAGGAAATAGATGCTCATGTGGTTATTGATACAGCTTTTTCTGTTGCAAGTGGTGTGCAGAAAGCTGTTGATAATGAGTATGACCTACTTTTACTTGATATGACAATACCAAATTTTGACAATACGGAAGGAAAGGATGGAGGGCCATCATATAAGAATGGAGGGGAATTAATAATTCGTGAACTAATAGACGAGGAGATAAACTTTCGATGTGCAGTAATAACTCAATATGAGACCTTTAATAATGAGACAATAGAACAAATTAGCGAAAGGATTTCCGAGTTATGTAGAGAGTGCTATCATGGATACATAAAATACAGCACCATGAATGAGAATTGGAAAGACGAACTAAAAAAATTACTACAAAAATGCTCAAGATAATTATTATAGATGACGCGTCTGAAAAGGTTGCAAAGTATAAAGAACTATTAGCTGAATTTCCAGAGATAAATTTTGACTTTGTCGATATTGCAGCATCTTTGGTAGATGCAGAAGAAAAGTTATCTGAAAACCAATATGATTTAGCTATTTTGGATTTGTTCTTGCCTTTACGTTATGGAGATGTTCCAAATCCTGATAATGCGGTAACTCTTCTCAAAGATCTTTCAGAAGACGACGATTTTAAAATGCCTTTCAATATAGTAGGTATTACAAGAATGAAAGATGCAGACCCTAAATACAGGGAGAACTTCGAGCAACAGTTGTTGGCATATATTATTTATGAACAAGAGAAGGATGATTGGAAAAATAGGCTAAGACAGAAAATAGCATTCCTTATCAAAGCTCAAAGAAGTATACAGGTTCAGAATTATTATGATTATGATGTTGCAGTCATTAATGCACTTCAAAGCGAAAACAAACATGTATTAAGAGCTTTTGGTGAAGATGGTTGGCAAGAGACTAAGATACCAGCTGATTTGTCAACAACATATTATACAAAAGTAGTTACAACATCTAGCGGAAGAACAATTCGTGTTGTATCTTGTTACGCATTGAAGATGGCGTCTACTTCTTCTGCTGTACTTACCACTAAAGTAATATACAACTTTAGACCTAAGTACTTATTTATGACTGGAATTGCGGCCGCTGTTGATAGAAAGGAGGCTAATTTGGGAGATATTATGATTGCTTCAAAAGTATGGGATGGAGCTAGCGGGAAGATTAAGACAGATGAAGAAGGATCGGATATATTTTACCCTGATTTTCATGAGATACCATTAGATGCAGATATAAACGCATTGGCGTTAAAACTTGCATTAAACAGACCTCTACTAAATAGTATAGAAGAAAACTATCATGGAAAGAAACCTGAATATAAGTTAAATTTGAGGATCGGACCTATTGCATCAGTTCCTGCCGTACTTGCATCAGAGGCAGAGGTCGATAAGTTGGAAGTACATGTACGAAAATTATTAGGTGTTGAAATGGAAGGATACGGTATGTTCTTCTCTGCACATAATAGTGCTCATCCAAGACCAAAATATACTATTTTGATAAAATCAGTTTCTGATTATGCGGATTCTCAAAAATCGGATGATTATCAAGACTATTGCATGTATACATCTGCATCTTTGGCATATCATATAGTCGTTAATGAATTACAGTACTAACAGTTGTATGTGCTGTAACAATTACAAATTATTGATGTCAAAACACGGACCGGCTTTGTTGGCAATCTCGTTGTGTGTTAAGGATTACTCGAATTACTGTATGCCCCCCGAAATTTTAGAAGACAATGCATTGCTATATTTATCTTGAGTTTATAGTTGTTCTTTGTATGAGTACTTTCTTTTAATCTATTTTTTTTATTTCCCCATTCGGCGCGAGTAGATATGTAGGAATAAATATATCTTTGCAAGAGTATAGAACTTTCAAAACAATGAGAATTAATAGCCTAAATATTGAATTTTTCAGAAACTTCAGAAAGTATCAGATAACATTTGGACGGAGAGTCAATGTGATTGTTGGCCTAAATGGAGCTGGAAAGTCAAATTGTATCAATGCTTTGCATAAGGCTTTGAGTTTTATATTCTCCTCGTCAGCAAAGGAACAGTCATTAGGTGCTGTGATATCTTCGTTGCATACCGAACAATTTGACAAGAATAGGGATTATTTGATAGATAGTAGAACTAGGGAGGCATTCCCTTATATTCAAATTGCTGCTAACGGAGAATTCGAAGGGGTTGAGTTGGATTGGAAAATGTATGCTCCAACTACAACATTTAAAGTGTGGCCTAAGTATTTCTCCAAGGCATTGACATTGTTTGCGAAAAAAAGGCAAGAGGCAAATAAATTGCCTCTTTTGGCGTATTTCTCAGACAGTTATCCTCATAAATCAGCGAATGACAGTGAAGCTAACAGCAAATGGGGGGAGTTGAGAAATTTCGGATATTATCAGTGGAATGATGAGACAGCTAGCGTTGTTTGGCTGAATAGACTTCAATCTACTCTCAAGCAGTACGATAAATTAGGATTAGCTATAGCAAAGAGAGAGGTAAAAAAACAAGAGCTACCACTTGGAGAGGAAAGGAAGGCATTAGAAGTAATGAATACAAGAGACTTGAAACAATATCTTGTATTGGACAATGAGATAGGTCATATCAGGAGTCGCCTAGTGGCTTTTTCTGCTAAAGATGAGAGGAATAAGGTCGTTGACATTGTGATAGATGAGAAGGAGGAACTGTGTGTGGTTTATGCAAATGGTGCCAGCATTGCAATGGATAAATTGCCAGCAGGTTATTCCCGTTTATACAATATGGTGATAGACGTTGCGTATAGATCGTTCATTTTGAATGAGCATACGAACTCGGAGGGTATCGTGATAATAGATGAAATAGATCTTCACCTTCATCCTTCGTTGGAACGAATGGTATTGAGCATGTTTGCAAATACATTTCCTAATATACAGTTTATCGTGTCAACACATAGTCCGAAGGTGCTGGCCGACGTAGAACCGAATGAAGATAATAGGATTATTTTGATGCGAAATGGGGATGAGGCCCCACTTTATTTGCCGTTCTTGCAAGGGTTGGACTATGAAAGTATAGTGGCAGATTTTATGGATGGTAATATTGAGCAAAGTGAATTGGAAAAACTAAAAGAGGATTACAGAGCATACAGAGATATGGATATGGAAGAAGAGAAGAAAGAAACATTAGGTAAGATTAAGGCAATTGTGGGAGAAAATAGTCAGATTGAAAAGTATTTATAGCGGGAAGATTATGCGTTACATTAAAAAGAATGTAGTTGAAGGGAATAAGAATACAGCACGTTATATGCGTGATGAATCTACTCGAGATGGATTGGATAAATTTTGGAATACAAAGAATGCATACGTGGATTATTGCAAGAAGGAATATCGTGATAACTACTTAGCAGATGGTGTAGTTTATCCAGGATGGAGGCGGATGCTACTGAACGAGCAAGGGAGTGTATGTTGTTATTGTATGGCGCGAATCGATGAGGGCGATTGTACTATAGAGCACATAATGCCTCAAGATAGTATTCCAGAAGATTGGGATATATATGCAAAATACTCAGAGTATATCAAGGATTATGTGATACATGCTGCAACTGCTACTGATGATGTGGAAAAGATGATTGCAGATAGTGATTACCCACATCGAACCGCATATTGTAACTTGTCGGCTTCATGTAAAGGTTGGTTAGAGAATAGATCACATACATGTAATAATGCTAGAGGCAACGGAGAAATTATACCTTTGATGCATATAAGAGATGTGGAAAAATGTGTGACATTCAAGCCAACAGGAGAGATGGTTATTGTGGGTGTTGAAGGGAATGTCGCACGAACTATCGCGAATCTGCATTTGAATGATGAGTTGTTAAAGACTGTTAGGAATATTTGGTATTTGATTAAGAAAAACAATGTAAATGTGGAGAAATGGCGGAGTGCAGACGATATAGAAACCCGTAAAGATTTTTTCAGATTGTTGTATCCCCAAAAGGATTTGTCCGAATTACGCGACAATATAAAGAAATTTTACACGACAGACAAGAGTGTTAGTGATGAGTATTGGAAGTATCTGATGAAGTATGAGTGGTTCGCAAATGTTTCATACAAAGGAGGGGATACTTTTTAGACGAGAATGGAATGAAGATTTCGGTCATTACAGCCGCTTGGAATAGCAGTAAAACAATAGAGGATACAATAAAGAGTGTATTGCGTCAGCGATATACAAACGTGGAGCATGTCATAAAGGATGGTGCCAGTACGGATGATACTGTGGCTATTTGTGAGGATTATAAGAGGAAGTTTTACTCTTCCGAGGATACTCCTCAGACTCCAGTAAAGACGATGAAGATAATTTCTGATAGGGATAAGGGTATCTATGATGCGATGAATCAGGGTATTGAGGCTGCTAGTGGGGATGTCATTGGTATATTGAATTCGGATGATTTCTATACAACTGATGATGTGCTTGAGAGAGTAGCCAGGGAGTTTGAGGCGGATCCTGAGCTGGAGGCTCTGTATGGCGATATCCATTTCGTGGATGATGCTGACTTGACAAAGTGTACTCGATATTACTCTTCGTCGTACTTCCGACCATGGTTGCTTAGATTCGGCTTTATGCCTGCTCCCCCTAGTTTTTATGTCCGTAAGGAGGTTTACCAGAAGTATGGATTGTATGATTTGCAGTTCAGAACTTCGTCCGACTTCGAAATGATGGTGCGCCTTTTTGCTAAGAATATGATAAAGGCGAAGTATATAAAGAAGGATTTCGTGACGATGCGTACCGGTGGCGAGAGTACTGCTGGCATGGAGGCTAAGCGCAAGGTGAATAATGATGTAGTGGGGTCTCTTAAGAAGCATGGAATCTTCACTTGCGCAGCTTTTAGGTATGTAAGGTATGGGGTTAAGGCGGTGGAGTTGGTCTGGGGGAGACTCTGACGCTGACTCTGACGCTGACTCAGACGTTGACATTGGTAAGGTCCCAGTCAAAGTCCCTGTCAAAGTCAAGGGGCTCAAATCAAACAAAACAATCAATAATGAAAGTTCTTATTACAGGAGCCGGCAGTTATGTCGGGGAGTCTGTCAGACGGTATATATTGGCTAAGGATTCCAGTTTCGAGATAGATGCTGTGGATACTATGAATGATGCCTGGAAACAGGCAGATTTCTCAAAGTATGATGTGGTGTATCATGTGGCTGGAATAGCTCATGTGAATGCGGATCCGAAGATGAGTGAGTATGACTTTGAGTATCAGTTGGTGAGTTTTGAGGAGAGTCTGAAGAGGGCTTAGAGGTGAGAGCTTATAGCTTAGTGCTGAGAGCTTAGAGGGTATAAAGAAATTAGCGGATAGTATTTTGTCGGATGAAATAAAAGCAGTAATTTGCAGTGCAAAAATGGTCGGGAGATACGATTAAAGTTGTACTACAAAGCGTAACGATATGTTGATAGAAAGGAAACAATACATAGATAAGTTGGTTAGTAAAAGCTGGAACGGCAAAGTGAAGATAATTACTGGTATCAGACGATGTGGTAAGTCCTTTCTGCTTAGAACGCTCTACAAGCAAGCTTTGATGAAGAAGGGTGTAAAGGCAGGTTGCTTTATCGAGATTGACTTGGAAAAGGAGGAGTTTGCTGCCTATAGGAATCCTGTGGTTATGGCTGACTATGTGAGGAAACAGGTCAAAGACATGCGCAAGAAGTTTTATGTGTTTGTTGACGAGATTCAGCGTTCGTATAAAGTGAAGACTTCGGATATTGATGAGCGTCTAGTACCAGAAGAAGAACGAGAGCTACTTTATACCTCTTTCTATGACACTCTAAGTTCGCTTATGGCCTTGCCGAATGTGGATGTGTATGTGACGGGCTCGAACTCAAAGATGCTTTCTTCTGACATCGTGACAAACCTGCAGAAAGATGGTGGTGCTCGATGGCAGTCGTAAGTTGTGGACAGACGATGATGGAGTGATGTATGTCGGTGTGATACCATTTTTGTTAGAGGATAAGTTGGAAGGGCTTATAGGATTTTAGCTTAGAGTTAGAGCTGAGAGCTGAGTGGTTAGGGTTTAGAGAGGTAAATTCCAATAGTGTTGGCATGGTTATTAAAGCCATAGTTATTAGTTAATGTCAGAAATAATGAGAGTTCTTATCACAGGAGCCGGCAGTTATGTCGGGGAGTCTGTCAGACGGTATATATTGGCTAAGGATTCCAGTTTCGAGATAGATGCTGTGGATACTATGAATGATGCCTGGAAACAGGCAGATTTCTCAAAGTATGATGTGGTGTATCATGTGGCTGGAATAGCTCATGTGAATGCGGATCCGAAGATGGAGCCTCTATATTATAAGGTGAATCGTGACCTTACTATAGAGATTGCCAAGGTGGCTAAGGCTGCCGCGGTGAAGCAGTTTATATTCATGTCGAGTCAAATTGTTTTCCATGAGAGTAGGTCTTTGAAGACTGAGGTGCTTACAAAGGAGACAAAGGAGAATCCGAATGGATTCTATGGCGATTCAAAACTGCAGGCGGAAAATGGATTGAGGGAGCTTGAGAGTGATGCATTCAAAGTATCTATTCTTCGTCCTCCGATGATATACGGTCCAAATAGTAAGGGAAATTTCCCTAGATTGATGAAACTGGCTACAAAAGTGCCTGTGTTCCCAGCATGGCATAATAAACGATCTATGCTGTATATAGATAACTTGGCTGAGTTTGTGAAGCAGGTGATAGAGCGCCAACTTTCAGGTACCTTCTATCCTCAAAATAGAGAGCAGTCAGATACCGTAGAGATTATCCGTTATTTTGCTAAGGCCGCAGGTCATAAGATTTGGATCTCAAGGTTGTTTAATCCTTTTGTCTTGCTAGGCAGTTTTGTACTGCAACCAATCAATAAGATGTTTGCGACATATTATTATGATCCGATGATGAGTGAGTATGACTTTGAGTATCAGTTGGTGAGTTTCGAGGAGAGTCTGGCTTTGACTAAGAATAAGACTGTTTGACGTATTTTATCTGTTTATGACAAACTATATAATTATTGCAGTATTGTTGCTTGTCTTGGAGTTGTGCTATTTCAAAATAGCGGACAGGTATAATATCATTGACAAGCCTAATTTGAGATCGTCGCATAGCAGCATCACTATACGTGGCGGTGGTATAATATTCTTGTTGGGCGCATGGCTTTATGCCGCATTCTATGGGGTGCACAACTTGTCGTTCCTTCTAGGGGTGTCGATGATAGGTATAATAAGCCTTGTGGATGATATATGCTCGGTGAAGAATAGTGTGCGTCTGTTGATACAGTTTGCCGCTATGGGTCTGATGTTCTACTCTTGGGGTATATTGAACGTTGATGACTGGTGGATGCTGCTGTTGGCTCTGGTGTTTTGCACGGGTATTATCAATGCGTACAACTTCATGGATGGTATAAATGGTATAACGGGTGGCTACTCTATAGCTATGCTGGTGCCTCTGTTGCTTGCCAATAGACAGATAGGTTATACGGATGAGAATTTCATCGTTGTGGCGCTGATAAGTGTGGTGGTATTCTGCTTGTTTAATTTCAGAACCAAGGCAAGGTGTTTTGCTGGTGATGTGGGTAGCGTGACGATAGCATTTATAATACTATATTTCCTAGGGGCGCTGATAATAAAGACTGGCGACCTGTGGTACCTGGCATTTATAGTGGTATATGGTGTGGACAGCGTACTTACTATCTGCCACCGTATAATGCTCAAGGAGAATATAACACAACCACACCGTAAGCATGCATACCAGTTGATGGCAAATGAGTTGAAGTTGCCTCACGTGACGGTGTCTACTATATATATGATCGTACAGCTTATCATATCGCTGGGTGCTATATACCTTAAGGTCGACAAATGGTGGTACTTTGCAGGTGTATGTGTGGTGCTGGGTGTATCGTATATCTTGTTCAAGATGAAGTATTATCATCTTCACGAAGAGTATCTGAGAAGTAAACAGGAGGCTGCAAAATGATAATCGACGACGAACTGCTTGACGAGCTTCTGAAAAGAGCTGCCGAGAGCCCTCGCAAACGAATGAACCTCGACTTGCGTGGAACTGAAAACGACTCATCGCAGCGTATGCTCAATGGTCTGTTGCCTGGTACTGAAGTGCCTGTGCATAGACATAGGACGACGGTAGAGACGGTGGTGCTTCTTCGTGGACATGTGACTGAGGTCTTCTACAATGATAAGTTGGAGGAGACCAGGCGCGTTGATATCGACATCACCAATGGCGCTCATGGTGTGCAGGTGCCAAAGGGAGCGTGGCATACAATAGTAGCGCATGAGCCTTCTGTGATAATAGAGATGAAGGATGGGCGTTACGCCCCTATGGAGCCCGAGGATGTCGTAACTATTCAGTCGGGGTTGCGTAACAATGAGACGACAGCAACAGAAAAGATGCCATACAAACCAACAAATAAAATATACCTTTGCCTTGCACACATGAGTGGTAAGGAGCAAGAATACATCAAAGAGGCATTTGATACCAACTGGGTGGTACCACTCGGTCCTAATGTGAATGCTTTCGAGATGGATTTGGCTGGATATCTGGGTGTAGATGACCATGTGGTGGCTCTAAGTTCAGGTACGGCAGCTATTCATCTTGCACTGAAGACGCTTGGTGTTGGCGTGGGCGACGAGGTGATAGTGCAATCGTTTACTTTCTGTGCTTCGTCCAATCCAGTTATATATCTTGGCGCTACTCCTGTGTTTGTAGACTCGGAGCGTGATACATGGAATATGGACCCTGAGTTGCTGGAGAGGGCGGTTCTCGACCGCAAGGCTAAGACGGGCAAGTATCCTAAGGCTATTATACCAGTGGCTCTCTATGGCATGCCTCCTAAGATGAACGAGATAATGGCTGTAGCCGACAAGTATGGTATACCTGTAGTGGAGGATGCTGCCGAGGGATTGGGTTCTGAGTACAATGGCAAGAAATGCGGTTCGTTTGGTAAGTTTGGCGTTATGTCGTTCAACGGCAATAAGATGATTACAACCTCTGGTGGCGGCGCATTGGCTTGTCCTGATATAGAATCGAAGCAGAAGGTGATGTTCTACTCCACACAAGCTAGAGAGCCATTCCCTTACTATCAGCATACCGAGATAGGGTACAACTACCGTATGTCGAATATATCGGCAGGAATAGGTCGTGGTCAGATGACGATATTGGATGATCATGTAGCGCATCACAGAAAAGTGCAGTCGCTCTATGAGCAGCTCCTCAAGGATGTGGATGGGGTAGAGGTACATAGCCAACCAGATAATGGTCTATTCAACTCCAACTACTGGCTCTGTACCATTACGCTTGATGAGAAACTCACTGTTAAAGGTCAGCATGGTGTAAAGACTGGTCTTACCGATTGTGAGCCAAATGCCAATGTGGAGGCTCTGCGCGTATGGTTGGATAATCACGACATAGAGAGCAGGTCGGCATGGAAACCAATGCATAAGCAGCCGATAACCCAGTCGTATCCATCGTATGTGAACGGCGTAAGCGAAGATCTCTTCAAGAGAGGTATGTGTCTGCCTGCTGGTCCGTACGTAACGGACGATGATGTGAAGTATATAGTGGAGAAGATTCGTGAGGCGATAGTGTAGGTTCTCGGAATCTGATATCGATATAATATTGAAAGCAAGGCTTCTGTAGGGGAGCCTTGCTTTTTTAGGTTTAATAGCACAAGGTGTAAACGTCAGAAAATGTCGTAACATTATTTTGTTTCTTTTCTCGCCAGTCAGATATGCGAATGGGGGTGAGTTGACGCATTGGTAGTGCCTACAACAGTCATTTGGAAATATCCCACTTTGGATTTATGAGATATTGTCTCTAATTTTGTTGAAAGTCATAATCAATAGCCCGCAATGATCAATCTGCTGCGTAAAGGTATAGGTGAATCTGTTTGTTCGGAGATTTCTGCGAACTACGACTGGGAGCGTGTGGTATCGCTAGCAGCGGAGCAGTATGTATTGCCGATAGTGTATGATGCGGTGGTTGGGAGCAATGAGCTGCGTGGAGCTTTGCCTTTGTCAATAAAGACTCAGGTGTATGGGTCGGTACGATCGGCTGAACAGCGCTATGAGAAACATTGCCGAGTATTGGAAAAGCTTGCTTCGTTTTATGCCTCGCATGGAATAAAGATGATGGTACTGAAGGGGATAGGGCTTAGCGCATTGTATCCTGTGCCTAATCATCGTCAGTGCGGGGATATAGATATTTATCTCTATGGGGAGCAGAAGAGAGCTGACGAGTTGCTGGAGAAGGAGTGTGGCGTGACAGTCGATAGGTCGCATCATCACCATACGGTATTTACGATTGACGGGGTGATGATAGAGAATCACTACGACTTTGTGAATGTGTGGGCTCATTCGTCTTCGGGTGATATAGAGAGGGAACTTAAGGAGCTTGCTTCGGTGGAGCGTAGTGAAACAATAAAGATAGGTGGGGCGGATATATATACGATGCCTCCTACTTTGGGTACTATATTTCTGCTTCGTCACACGGCTCAGCACTTTGCGGCCCATCATGTGGAATTGCGTCAGTTGGTGGACTGGTACCTTTTCTTGAAGCATAATGATGCATCGATAGATTGGGATAGAGTGCGCAGGGTGGCAGAGAGGGCTGGTATGGGTGAGTTCTTGTTGATATGGAACAGGTTGTCACGATGGGTAGTGACTGGTGAGGGGGAGTTGTTCGCCATTGACCAGCGAGTGCTGGATGATATGTTGCATCCTACATATAGAGGACATGGACCGAAGAGTGGTTGGCTTCGTATATGGCTATTCAAATGGAGACGCTGGTGGACTAATAGGTGGAAGAACAGGCTGGTATACTCGAAAGAGAGTTTGTTCACTCAGGTGTGGTGGCTGCTGAGGAGTCACGCTGTAACGCCGGATGTATAGGGATGTTTTGTGACTCTAAATCTGACTTTGCACTAAAAGTAGTGCGTTTTTTGGCAAAATTGCACTAAAAGTAGTGCAATTTTTCATATATTTGCACTGAAATTAGTGCAATCTGGTACAAATGGATAAGCTTCAGAATAGATTCAACATAATGCTGGCTGATACGCCAACGGGGTTTCACAGGTATATGTGGGACAATATAGACTGGTCCGACAGACTGATAGGCTTGAAGGGTCCTCGTGGTGTGGGTAAGACTACTATATTGCTTCAATATGCTAAGGAGAAGCTCGACAGAAGTACTACGTTGCTAGTTAATGCAGATGATTTGTATTTCTCGTCGCATACATTGGTGGATCTAGCTGACGAGTTCGCTAGAATGGGCGGGAAAGTGCTGATGATAGATGAAGTACATAAGTACCAAGAGTGGAGTAGGGAGCTGAAATTGATATACGACTATCATAGAAATCTGCAGGTGGTATTTACTGGTTCTAGTATTCTGGATATTGAGGAGGGCGAAGCTGATCTTAGCCGAAGGGTTGTGCCGTATGACATGCAAGGGCTGTCGTTTCGTGAGTACCTGATGTTGTTTAAGGGGATAGAGCTGCCTGTTCATACGTTGGATGATATATTGAATCATAGGGTGGTAATGCCAGAGTACTTTCGTCCATACGCTTATTTTACAGATTATTTGACAAATGGCTATTATCCATTTTCGGATGAGCCTCAATTTGACCGACGTCTAATTCAGGTGGTAAATAAAACGCTTGAGGTGGATATTCCGCAGTATACCGACATGACGGTAGCTGCCAGTCGTAAGTTGAAGCGGTTGATGAGTATAGTGGCGGAGAGTGTCCCTTTTAAGCCAAATGTAACTACAATTTCTCAGGTGCTTGGCGTGAGTAGAAACGTATTGCCAGAATGGTTGGTTTATATGGAAAAGGCTGGATTGGTGATGCAGTTGAGAGATGATACAGGCGGAATAAGAGGATTGGGCAAGGTGGATAAAGTCTACTTGGACAATACAGCCCTGATGCATATTATGGAGCACGAAAACACTGACAGAGGAAACGTGCGAGAGACATTTTTTATGAATCAAGTGCGTGTGAAGTATGATGTGATGACATCTAGTGTGTCGGACTTTAGGATTGATAAGTATACATTTGAGGTAGGGGGGCGAAACAAGAGTAGGAAGCAGATAAGTAGTATAGATAATGCATACATTGTAAAGGATGATTTGGAAGTGGGATATCAGAATGTGTTGCCGTTGTGGCTGTTTGGATTGTTGTATTGATTTTGTCTGTAGTAACTGATTTTTGAGCAGATAACTAGATAGGTATGGCAAGGCTTTGATAGAGGCCTTGCTTTTTTTTGTCTCTTTCCCAAGAATGATTTACCTTTGTGGAAGAAAATAATGGATGATGATGTTTAGAAAAAAGTGGTCCGTTGAGAAGGGTCAGCCCCTCACTGAAATGGACAAGAAGATATTGGCAGCACAGAAGCAAGGACATGTGGTGCCTACCCGTAAGCTTATAAAGACTCCTGAACAGATAGAGGGTATTCGTCGCTCGGGCGTGGTGAATACAGGCATACTGGATATGCTGGAGAATGAGGTGAAAGAGGGCGTGTCGACTTGGGATCTGGATGAGATGATCGGTCAGTATACTCAGGATCATGGCGCTGTTTCGGCTTGTATGGGTTATGAGGGTTATCCTCGTTACTCGTGTATCTCTCCCGATGATATTGTGTGTCATGGCATACCTAGCAAGGAGATGATCCTTAAGCCTGGTATGATAGTGAATATTGATGTCTCGACTATTCTTGACGGCTATTTCAGCGATGCTAGCCGTATGTTCATAGTGGGTGAGACAACACCAGAGAAGAAGCGCCTTGTGGATGTGACTAAGGAGTGCCTGGAGGTGGGTATGCAGGCTGCTAAGCCATACTCGTTTGTGGGTGATATAGGATTCGCTATACAGTGCCATGCCCAGAAGAATGGTTACTCTGTTGTGCGCGAGCTATGCGGTCACGGTGTAGGCCTTGAGTTCCACGAGGAGCCTGAGGTATGCCACTACGGTCGCCCTAAGACAGGTATGCTGTTGGTGCCTGGTATGGTATTTACCATAGAGCCAATGATAAATATGGGTAAGATGCAGGTTCACTTCAGCCAGGAGGATGGTTGGACGGTGACCACACGCGATCATCTGCCTTCGGCTCAGTGGGAGCACACATTGTTGATGACTGAAACAGGTCTGGAGATACTCTCGCATTAATGCGACTGATAGTCCTAATTATAGTTATATTATGCTCGTTGCCTTGTGTCATGGCGCAGGGTAACGGGGATATTTTGTTCTATTGCAAGCCTACCTATGCCCCTATAGCCGACATGTCGAACATAGATGTGGCGGTGCGGTCGGAGGGGCTTGTGTTGACCATAAACGATGAGCAGAAGAACGAGAGCGGTGAGGTGCTGGCGTGGATGAGGCGCTACTACGATGCCGTGTATGATGCTCACCCTTCGGTGCTGAAGAACCTGAAGGTGCCTACGCACTTTGTGATAGTGGCAAACAGATGGCAGGCTGTGCGCTCGATGTTTGAGGGTATAAACAAATACTCCACAATAGGCAGGAAGAGTACTGAGATAGTACTGCTGTATGGCGGTGCCCTGGATATGCAGACTGATAGCGTGCGACAGATAACAAGGATGTGCGATGCGCTATATATAGGAGCCGACGGTAGTGCTGCTATGATGGACCGACTCACGCAGGCTTTCTGGAGCGGTGAAGAGATAGCTCAGCAAGGGGCTCTGTTTGATGCTACGGGTCTGACGGCATCGCCACAGAAGAAGACGCGACTGTCGTTTGCTACACAGTTGGACGAGAACGAGACACAACTGGCAGATGCGCTCACCGAGGTGGCAAAGAAGGCGATAGACAACAATGCTACGCCTGGACTCTCGGTAATGGTTGCCCGTAAGGGTAGGGTGATATACAACAAGCAGTTTGGCTACACCACATATCAAGAGACTACACCGGTTAGCGAGAGGACTATATACGACATAGCCTCGCTGTCGAAGGTAGTTGGAACGTTGCCTCATGTGGTTAGACTATTCGACCAAGGGAAGTTGGACGCTAAGAAGACGCTCGGCGAGTTGCTCGGTGTGACTGGTTGGCAAGGCAAGATAAACGTAGGTCAACTCTTGCTCCATACGAGCGGTTTGCCTGCCGGTATACCAATGTTTGCACTGACGGTAGACTCAGCATCATTTACGCCTCCTCTGCTGGTGAAGAAGCGTAAGGTGGGTTATCAGCAGAAGGTTGGTAAGAATCTATACATCAACGAGACATATAAGCTCAGGGCAGGCTACTTTACCGAAGAGAAGGATGATGTGCATACTACGCAGATAGGTAGGTCGCTCTATGCATCCGACTCACTGAGGTATATTATATGGCGTCATATAGCCAATATTCCGCAGTATTCGCCTACATACAGGTACTCGGATGTCAACTTCCTCTATCTGCAGAGGATAGTGGAGCGCATGACGGGTATAGGGCTGGATGAACTCTTTGAGGCTACGATAGCACGCCCTCTGGGGTTGACACGTATGTTGTATCAGCCTGCTAGAAGATATAGATTGAGTGAGATAGCTCCAACGAGCGACGATACATTCTTCCGCAAGGAGATGGTGTGGACTACGGTGCATGACGAGACAGCTGCCTGTCTGGGCGGTGTGGCCGGTAATGCAGGTCTGTTTGCCACTGCCAATGAGATAATGAAGATAGGTCAGATGTACCTCCAAGGCGGAACGTATGGCGGTGTTAGGCTCTTTTCGCAGAGTACATTTGATATATTCATAACTCGACACGATCCACACTGCAGGCGCGGTTACGGCTTTGATATGCCTGAGAGGCGTGCCGGTAAGGTGGGACCAGTACCCGACTGCGTGCCTAAGACATCGTTCGGTCACACTGGATTCACAGGCACGATGCTGTGGATAGACCCTGAGAGCGAGACTGTATTTGTCTTTATCAGCAACCGAATACATACATCGGTGGACAATACAAAGTTGACATCACTAGATATAAGAGCCAAGATGCTGGAGGCTCTGTGTAAATAAGATATGCAGACGACGCTACTGATGATCGGCAAGACCGATGACGATTACCTGAAGAAGGGGATGGATATATATGCGCAGAGGATACCCCACTATGCGCCATTTGACATAAAGGTGATACCTGATATCAAGAACTCCAAGAACCTAAGTCAAGAGCAGCAGAAGAGTGCCGAGGCGCAACAGTTCCTGTCCCTCATACAGCCATCCGACACCGTAGTGCTATTGGATGAGAACGGCAAGATGTACACATCGAGGCAATTTGCCACCTATATAGACAATGCGGCGATACAAGGGACAAAGCGACTGGTGTTCCTGATAGGCGGCCCTTATGGGTTTGACAAAACTATCTATGACAGAGCCAATCACAAGATATCGCTGTCTCCTATGACATTCTCGCACCAGATGGTTAGGCTTATTTTCCTGGAGCAGTTGTACAGGGCGCACACCATTATACGTGGTTTGCCCTATCATCATGATTAACATTATTTATATTAAGTGCACAACTATAATTCGTAATTTTGCTACTCGAAATAAACCTTAAACCATATAAGATTTCACATGGACTTTATTGTTGACCTGTTTACAGGTACAGGTATAGGTACAGCGCTAATTTACATCTGTATTGCGAGCTTTGTGGGCGTAATGCTCGGTAAGGTCGGCATAGGAAAAGTAAAATTAGGTGTAGCCGGCGTATTGTTCACTGGCATCATACTGGCGCATTTCGGTGCTAAGGTGAATGGGGATATGCTCCATTTTGCACAGGAGTTTGGTCTTATCCTCTTTGTGTATGCCATTGGTATAGATGTAGGTCCACGTTTCTTCAGTACATTCCGTTCGGACGGTCTGCTCCTTAACATTTTTGCTATTTCGAATGTTGTAATGGGTTTTGGTATAGCCCTGGCAATACGATATATTTTCGATGTCAATCCAGCTGTAGTAACAGGTATCATGTGTGGTGCTGTGACCAATACACCTGGTCTGGGTGCAGCTAAGCAGGTGGTGAACGACTACAATGCTACCAATCCTGAGGTGCTGGTGGATGGCGACCTTCTGGGTACTGGTTACGCTGTGGCATATCCACTTGGCGTGATAGGCATCATACTGGTGATGCTGATAGTACGTTCGGTATTCCGCATCAAGCTGTCGAAAGAGGTAGACGACTACAATGAGGCACTCAAGACAGGCAGCAATAGACTGGAGAGTGTGGTAGTGAAGATAAACAACCCGAATCTCTACGGCAAGACGATAGAATACGTACAGAACTTTGCCGACAAAGAGTTGGCCTTCTCCCGCATAGAGCGTAACGGTGAGTTCCTCATTCCTGAGGCTACTATGACCATAGAAGAGGGCGATATAATACATGGTGTATCGGATGAGACCAATGTAGACAACCTGAAGATAAAGTTTGGTGAGTTGACAGTCGGTCAGAAACGTGAGGTAGATGGAGATCTGGTGATGAAGAGATTCATGATTACCAATCCTAAGATTGCTGGTAAGACAATAGAGCAACTTGGTATTTACCGTCGTTATCCAGCCAATATCACACGTATCTACCGTGCTGGTACTGAGGTGTTGCCAACAAAGAGAACAACCATAGAGGTAGGTGATGCTGTACGCGTAGTAGGTAAGCGTGCTGTGATGAATGAGATACGTGCCGAGCTTGGTGATTCGATCTCGGAGTGGAGCCACCCAAATATTGTGCCTATATTCCTTGGTATTGCCATGGGGCTGATAGTAGGTGCTATACCATTCTTCATTCCAGGATTGCCTGCTCCAGCTAAGTTGGGCTTGGCAGGCGGACCACTTTTGGTGGCTATTCTTCTTGGATGGAAGGGTAGAATAGGCAGTATGACATTCTATATGAACTCTGGTGCCAACATGATATTGCGCGAGATGGGTATCACACTCTTCCTGGCTTGCGTAGGTCTGGGTGCCGGTGGCAAGTTTGTAGAGACAATAGTGAATGGTGGTTATATGTGGGTGCTCTATGGCGCAGTAATTACTATTCTTCCACTTTTGATAGTGGGTTCGATAGCTAGACTTTGTAAGGTGAATTACCTCAAGATATGCGGATTTATGGCTGGTAGTATGACAGATCCTCCTGCTTTGGAGTATGCCAACAGCCTCAGTCAGACTCACGCGCAGTCGATGGCCTATGCAACAGTGTATCCTTTAACGATGTTTTTGCGTATACTGCTTGGTCAGACTTTAATACTGATTACATTGTAATCGGGAACCATTAACTAACAGATAATATTACTAAGAGAAAAAATGGGTGTATCGTACGATAAGTTTCTTGCTCGTCAGAAGAAGCTAGAAGAGCAGTACAACGAGAAGTACTACGAAAAGCAGCACAACAGAGGTAAGCTTACTGCAAAGGAGCGTATCATGATGTTGTTTGACGAGGGATCTTTCGAAGAGATTGATGCATTTGTACCATCAGCTGGTGGTTCGACTTTTGGAAAGACAACAAGTTCATATGGTGACGGCGTAATAGCAGGTTTCGGTACCATTAACGGTAGACAGGCTTACGCTTATTCGCAGGATTTTAATGTCATGGGTGGCTCGCTTGGAGCTGTTCATGCTGCGAAGATTACCAAGGTGCAGGATATGGCGCTCAAGACAGGTCTGCCAGTGATAGGTCTTATAGACTCTGGTGGTGCGCGTATCCAGGAGGGTGTAGCCTCATTGAACGGCTATGCTAACATATTCAGAAGAAATGTTTTGGCTTCGGGCGTTGTGCCTCAGATATCGGCTATTATGGGTCCTGCTGCGGGTGGTGCTGTATATTCGCCTGCGTTGACAGACTTCATATTCATGACAGAGGGTACATCGTATATGTTCGTTACAGGACCAGACGTTGTACGTCAGGTGCTCAACGAGGATGTTACACCAGAGACACTTGGTGGTGCAAAGGTACACACGACTAAGTCGGGTGTTGCCAGCTTTGTATATTCCGATGATGCCAACCTTATACTTGGTATCAAGAGACTGATGACATATCTGCCTTCGAACAATATAGAGAATCCACCATTCGTTCCTACCGACGATCCTACAGACCGTATAGAGGAGAGCTTGAGAGATATTGTTCCTGAGGATCCAGATAAACCATACGACGTACGTGACGTTATCCGTCTTGTAGTCGACAAGGGTCGTTTCTTTGAGGTGGCAGAGAACTATGCCGAGAATATTGTAGTAGGTTTCTCGCGTATTGGCGGTTACACTATAGGTATAGTTGCCAATCAGCCAAAGGTTATGGCTGGTTCGCTTGACATAGACTCGAGTGTCAAGGCTGCTCGCTTTGTGAACTTCTGCGACTCATTCAATATTCCTATTGTGACATTTGAGGATGTGCCAGGATTCTTGCCAGGTACCGACCAAGAGCATCAGGGTATCATACGCAATGGCGCTAAGTTGCTCTATGCATATACACGTGCTACTGTGCCAAAGATCACGATTATACTTCGTAAGTCGTATGGCGGTGCATACATTGTGATGAACTCCAAGGGTATAGGTGGTGACTATACATTTGCTTGGCCTACAGCCGAGATAGCCGTAATGGGTCCTGATGGCGCTATTGCTATTCTTTGTCGCAAGGAGCTTGCAGAGGCAGAGGATCCAGTATCGTTGAAGAAGGAGTTGGTAGCTAAGTACCGTGACGAGGTGGCAAATCCATATATTGCTGATGAGAAGGGCTTCGTAGACGAGGTTATTGATCCAGCATTGACACGTGTGAAGATTTGCAGACTGCTTAAGAGCTTGGACAAGAAGTCGGTTAGCCTTCCAAGACGTAAGCACGGTAATACTCCATTGTAAAGAGCTTTCTATATAATTATACAGAATAGATGATAAAGTCCATTTTGATAGCAAACCGTGGTGAGATAGCCATCCGTATAGCGCGTACAGCTAAGCGTATGGGTATCAAGACATACGGTATACGTACAAAGAAAGAGCCTAACGCTGTTTACCTCTCGAAGGTAGACGAGGTAGTAGACTTTCCTGAGACAGATGGCAAGGTACCAGAGTTTTTGGATATTCCAAACTTGGTAAAGCTTGCTGCTGACAATCATATTGACTCGATGCACCCTGGCTACGGCTATTTGTCGGAGAATGCAGATTTTGCCCAGGCATGTATTGATAACGGCGTGATATTCGTTGGCCCATCGCCAAAGATTATCCGTGACATGGGTGACAAGATAGTAGCAAAGGAGATAGCACAGCGTGCAGGTGTTCCTATGCTTGGTGGTACTCATGGGGGTGTTCCTACAGCAGAGGCTGCGATAGAGCAGGCAAATGCTATGGGATATCCTGTAATCATTAAGGCTGCATCGGGTGGTGGCGGTCGCGGTATGCGTATCTGCTGGAAGGAGGACGAGGTGGCACGCAACTGGAAGTTGTGTACAGACGAGGCTACTACAGCGTTCAACGACCCAACAGTGTTCATTGAGAAGTATCTTCAGAATCCAAAGCATATTGAGTTTCAGATTGTAGCTGACAAGTACGGCAATGTAGTTCACTTAGGTGAGCGTGAGTGCTCTATTCAGCGTAAGCATCAGAAGCTCATGGAAGAGGCTCCCTCACCTGCTTTGACAGAAGAGATGCGAGAGAAGATGGCTGCTGCGGCAGTTAACCTTGCCAAGGAGGCTGGCTATGAGAGCCTTGGTACAGTGGAATTCCTCCTTGATGCGCAGGGCAACTTCTTCTTCATGGAGATGAACACCCGTATTCAGGTAGAGCATCCTGTGACAGAGATGATCACTGGTCTCAACCTTGTAGAGCTTCAGCTTCTAATTGCTTCGGGCGAGAAGTTGCCAGTAGAGCAGAAAGATATCAAGCTCAATGGTTGGGCTATCGAGTGCCGTATCAATGCAGAGGATGTTCAGGGTGGTTTCACCCCATCTATTGGCTTGATCAAGAACTTGCGATTGCCATCGGACAACAATATCCGTATTGACTCAGGCGTTCGTGTAGGTACAGAGATTACACCTTTCTTCGACTCAATGATTGCAAAACTCATTGTGCATGGCAAGGACAGAAATGATGCTATCGACCTCTCGTTGCGCAGCTTGCAGCACTTCTCGGTAATGGGTGTGAAGACAACTATTCCATTCTGCAAGCAGGTGCTTCATAATGAGGTGTTCCGTAAGGGCGATTTCAATACAGCATTTATAGAGAAGGTACTTGGTGACAATCTCATTTACAAGGAGCCACATGAGGATCTGATAGCTGCACTGTTTGCTGTATCGACATACAACCATGATAATGACTTCATTGGAGATGGTGAGGATACTCCAGAGGCAGGTATGGACCCTTGGGTACTTCAAAAACGAATCCGTCACTTGTAATTTAGGAATTAGTCATGCAAAGCAATATACAGAACAGAACCCTGATAGCAGTTGGTCCCAACGAGGAGACATACGAGTTTCAGGTTGATAATAAATATCAGTTCAGTACCAAGGGTCAGAAGCTCAAGGTAGAGATGATAGAAGAGGCTGATGGTATACTACTCTTCGCTTGTGAAGGTGTCCGTTATCCAGTAGAGATTGTTTCGGTACGACAGAATAACTATGAGGTAATGGTCAACGGCGTATCGTACAATTTCACAGTAGAGACGCCATTCTCGCTCAAGCGTCGTCAGATTTTGGCGGCAAATAAGCCAGTGAGCGACACAGAAGAGGTACGTACACCAATGCCAGGTAAGATTGTTTCGGTAGCCGTAAAGGTTGGACAGGAAGTTAAGCAAGGCGATCCAATCCTTGTATTGGAGGCTATGAAGATGCAGAATACACTTACTGCTCCTATCAATGGTATCGTCACAGTAGTGAAGGCAAAAGAGGCTACCAACGTAGGAAAGGACGAGTTGCTCGTAGAGATCAAGCGTCAGTAATAAGCATTTGACATTCATCAAATAAATCCCCCTGGCTGATAGAGATATTGGCCAGGGGATTTTGTGTTATGTGAGAATTAAAAAAAGTGTTATATTTGCGCGACCAATTGTGTTCAGTTGGCAATTAAGTTGAATTTTAATCTTTAAAGAAAATACATTACGACATGAAATTGTTGGAAGGTAAGACAGCCATTGTAACAGGTGCTGCACGCGGTATCGGTAAGGCTATTGCTATTAAGTTCGCTTCAGAGGGCGCAAACATTGCATTCACAGACCTCAATATTGACGAGAACGCTAAGAAGACAGAGGCAGAGATAGCTGCTTATGGCGTTAAGGTTAAGGGCTACGCTTCGAACGCAGCTAACTTTGAGGAGACACATACAGTAGTTGAGCAGATTCTTGCTGACTTTGGCTCAATTGACATTTTGGTTAACAATGCAGGTATCACAAAGGACGGCCTCATGATGCGTATGACAGAGGCTCAGTGGGATGCTGTATTGACAGTTAACCTTAAGTCGGCATTCAACTTCATTCATGCTTGTACACCTATCATGGCAAAGCAGCGTAAGGGCTCTATCATCAACATGTCGTCAGTTGTTGGTGTTCACGGTAACGCTGGTCAGTGCAACTACTCAGCATCTAAGGCTGGTATGATAGGTCTTGCTAAGTCTATTGCTCAGGAGATGGGTTCGCGTGGTATCCGTGCCAACGCTATTGCTCCTGGTTTCATCATCACTGACATGACAGCTCAGCTTTCGGATGCTGTTAAGGAAGAGTGGTGCAAGAAGATTCCACTTCGTCGTGGCGGTACACCTGAGGATATTGCTGAGTGTGCTACATTCTTGGCATCTGATATGTCATCGTACATCTCAGGTCAGGTTATCCAAGTCGACGGTGGCATGAACATGTAATTAAACAACATTGGATTACGTAGTATCAGCCAGAAAGTATCGTCCTGCGACCTTTGAGTCGGTAGTGGGGCAGAAGAGTATTACTCAGACGTTGCGCAATGCTGTGACGACTGGGCAGATGGCTCATGCCTATCTCTTCTGCGGACCAAGAGGTGTGGGTAAGACGACTTGTGCCAGAATATTTGCTAAGACTATCAACTGTATGAACCCTGGTCCCAACCATGAGGTTTGTAACGAGTGTGAGTCGTGCAAGTCATTCAACGAGAACAGGTCATTTACCATACACGAGCTTGATGCCGCTTCCAACAACTCGGTGGATGATATCCGTACGCTGATAGATAATGTGCGTATACCGCCTCAAGTGGGCAAATACTCGGTGTATATTGTCGACGAGGTTCATATGCTTTCGCCTGCCGCTTTCAATGCCTTCTTGAAGACACTGGAAGAGCCGCCATCGTATGCGATATTTATTCTTGCTACGACGGAGAAGCATAAGATACTCCCTACCATCATATCGAGATGTCAGGTATTTGACTTCAACAGGATAACTGTCCCTGATGTGGTGGAGTATTTGAATTTCATTGCTGGCAAGGAGGGTATAACCGTAGAGGCTGACGGCTTGAGTATAATAGCTCAGAAGGCTGATGGTGGTATGCGTGATGCATTGTCGATATTTGACCAGATAGTAGCCTTTTCGGGTGGCCAGGTAACGTATAAGAATGTGGTTCAAAACCTCAATGTTTTGGACTATGACGTTTTCTTTACCGTTGTTGACCATTTGAATCAGCATGATTATCTGCAGGCTATGCTCGACTTTGATGATGTTTTGCGCAGGGGATTTGATGCACTCAATTTCCTTGGGGGATTGACACATCATCTGCGAAACCTCTTAGTGGCTAGAGATCAGGCTAGTGTAAACTTGCTTGACGTATCGGAGCAGACAGCTTCCCGATATGTGCAACAGGCTCAGTCTATGGAGGCTCAGCAGATAATAGGTCTGATAGAGATTCTGGCATCGTACGAGATAGATTATCGTGCCGCAAGGGACAAGAGACAGCATGTGGAGTTTGCGCTCCTCAAGGCTGCCATGCTAGGCGACGAAAAAAAAAAGTAGTTGAACAACTACGTGCTCTGTCGAATAAGATAGGGTATGATCCAAATGCAACTAATAAAACGGCAACGACTTCTGCTGCACAAAATGCGGGAGGCGTTGCCGTTACTGGTGTATATAAGCCACCAACGCAGCAACAGGTAGTGCAGATGACCTCTATACCTGATATGTATCGTCAGGCCAAGGAGTCGCGTCAGCAGATGGTGCAGCAATATGTGGCACCGCACAATCCTGTGCCACAGCAGCAGGCAGAAGGGGTACCGCAACAGGTTGTCCCTCAAGTAGTACAACGACTTGATACAGCGAAGTTGATGAACGCTTGGAATGCTTATATGACCAAGATAAAAGAGACCAATGGTCAGCTATACGGTTCGATGCGTACTCAGCCACTTGTAGCGGCTGACGGCATAACGGTAGAACTGCGTATAGCATCGGAGTACGAGAGGGAGAATATTGAAAAGAACGAAGATTTAGTACAGTTTTTGCGACAAGCGACAGGAAATAGTAACCTGTTGCTGAAGGCTGTCGTAGACGCAACTGTAGTAAAAGAGAAAGAGGTGGTGTATACATCATCGCAGAAACTGGAAAAGATGATAGAGAAGAATCCTGCTATAAAGGATCTTATTAAGGAGTTGAGTTTGATATTAGGATAGGGGAGAAGAAACAATAAACAACAAAAGAGTAGATCTACGATGGCTAAGCCAATTATTTATCAGATATTCACGCGAGTATATGGCAATACCAATGCCGACTGTACATTTGACGGTACGATAGAGCAGAATGGTGTTGGCAAGATGAATGACATCAACGATGCGGCGTTGTCGTCGATAGCTGAGATGGGATTCACGCATGTTTGGTATACAGGCGTGATACGTCATGCCAGTACGACGAATTACGACTTCATGTCGCATCCTGCAAATCAGAATGTGGTGAAGGGTAGGGCTGGCAGTCCATATGCTATATGCGATTATTATGATATAGACCCTGATCTGGCGGTGGATGTCGACAAGCGAATGGATGAGTTCAAGCAACTTGTAGAGCGTACGCATAATCACGGGTTGAAGGTCTTGATAGACTTTGTCCCAAATCATGTGGCAAGAAACTATTATAGCGATGCAAGGCCCGACGTGCCTCAGATAGGTGGTGGGGATAATAAGGATATGGCATTCGCTGTAAATAACAATCTATATTATATTCCTGGGGTGCCTTTTCAGAGTCCTGTGAGCGACAGAGATGAGGCCTATCAGGAGTTTCCTGCTGTAGTGTCTGGTAATGATGCCTTTACGGCTTCGCCATCGAAGAATGACTGGTATGAGACTGTAAAGCTCAACTATGGTGTGGATTATCAGGGCGGCAGGTGTAAGCATTTTGAGAATCGTCCAGATACATGGACCAAGATGCGTGATATATTGCTCTATTGGATAGAGGAGACCAAGATAGATGGCTTCAGATGTGATATGGTGGAGATGGTGCCTTCGGAGTTCTGGCAGTGGGCTTTGGGTAATATCAAGACCAAGCATCCGAAGGTGATATTTATGGCTGAGAGCTATAATATGGGGCTATACAGAGAGTATATTTCTGCCGGATTTGACCTGCTGTACGATAAGGTGAATTTCTACGATATTGTAAGAGGCGTTACAGAGGGACATGTGGCGGCTCAGGAGATATCGAATATCTGGAGAAAGACGGAAGGTATAGACAGAAATATGGTCTACTTCCTGGAGAATCATGATGAGCAGCGCCTTGCATCGGATTTCTTTGCCAAGAATGCTATGAATGGCAAGGCAGCTATGCTGTTGACCGCGTTCATGGGCAGGGGAGCTACGATGGTATACTTCGGTCAGGAGGTAGGCGAAAAAGGTATGGATGTAGAGGGATTCAGTGGCAGGGATGGAAGGACGACTATTTTTGATTACTGGAGTTCGGATGCTGTGAGACGATTTGCGGGCGATGATCATTCGTATGTAGGGAAGGGTCTAACTGCAGAAGAGAAGTCGCTTCGAGAGTGGTATAAGAATGTTTTGAGCCTGGCACATGGCAGCATGGTATTTGACTTCGGTTCTATGTTTGACTTGATGTATGTCAATCTGGATTCGTACGATAAGGGGCAGAAGATATATGCATTCCTCAGGTATACCAACAATGAGAGGTATCTGATAGTTGCCAATTTCAGTTCCGATGCTATAGAAGCCACAATACGTATCCCTGAGCATGCTTGGCAGATGATGTATGTGGACAGTAACTCGTCGATAGTGATGGAAGATGCGTTGGGTCTTGGCAATGAGAAGATATTGACTAATGTGAAGGCACTTCAGACTGAGGGGGCTAAATTGACATTAGGGGCATATGACGGCGTTGTAATGCGATTATGATTTGAATATTTGTATTTATAACGATACTTTTTATGAGAAGTACCATAAAAGGGGCTCTTTTCCTTGTTTGTAGACCTTAAATTATTTATATTTGCATGAGTTTTTATGCATAGAAACGTTTCGTAAGACGATGGTTAAGAATAGCAAACATATATTATTGGCTGTACTGAGCATAGTTGTGATTATGTTCTCAAGTTGTATTCCTCAGAGAAAAGTAATGCTTTTGCAGGATAAGAAATCGGAGGGGGATACGATAGCACGTGTATTGGACAAGATTACAGATAAGTATGTTATCCGACCAAACGATCAGTTGTTTGTCCAGGTGCAGTCGCCAAATGCAGAGTTGTCGCGATTCTTCAATCTAGGTATGATGAACACCGGTTCTTCGAGCATGACTACATCGAGCATGGGTGCCAATATCTACACTTACGATGTAGATGACAGTGTGAGGATTGAGATGCCTGTTGTAGGCTTTGTCAACCTCAAGGGGTGTACACTCTCGGAGGCTAAGGTAAGGATAGCAGAGGCTGTTTCCCGTTCACTGAAAGATTTTACGTTGAATGTGAAGTTGACCTCCAACTCGTTTGTTACCCTTGGTGAGTTCAACCGTCAAGGAATGTACACTATGCGTTCGCCACAGATGACAATCTATGAGGCTATTGCGATGGCTGGTGGCATGACAGTTTTTGCTAAGAGAAATGAGATTCAGCTTATGCGACGTCTTGAGAACGGAGAGGTTGCAATTTACAATATTGATATGTTGGGTCGTGATGTGATCAATTCTGACCTGTATTATGTATATCCTAACGATGTGTTGTATGCAAAGCCAATGAAGGTTAAGGTATTTGGATTTGGTGAGACATTGTCGTTTGGGTTGCTCACATCTACATTGTCGCTTCTATTGTTGATAGTGAACCTAACGAAGTAATCAGTTTTACACTACGGAAATTATGCCTACACCTCAACAACCGGTTAGAAATAAACCCGCAGAGCAGGAGTCGATATTTGATATTGACTACATGAAATTGTTGCAGGATGCTTTGAGCTACTGGTGGCTATTTGTCATTTGTGGCGCATTGGCATTCGCTGTTGTTTTTGTGTATCACAGATATAAGATACCTGTGTATAGTTCGCAGTTGACCATTCTTCTGGATGACAAAGGTTCCAATGGCGCAGGAGATGTAGGTAACGGTGCTGTGATGCAGGGTATAAGCCTTGATTTTCAGGATACGCGAAGTTTGGCTAACAATATAGCCGTTATAGGTTCCCGTACACTCAATCAGCGTGTATTGGAGAAGATGGGAATAGATATCAGCTATTACAAGAAGGGTGCTATCAGAACTACTGAGATGTTCCCTTGCGCTGATTTCCACATTGTTATGGACTCTACTCATGTTCAGGTGGTAGGGGCGAGGTTTAACATAATCATTAAGGATTCTGAGACATTCAACCTTGAGTTGAATTCCGATAAGGCTTATCTGTACAACTATCAGGATAAGGTGGTTGAGAGCGGTCAGCCTATACACGTTGATATCAACGGTACATACAGATTTGATGAGCCTATTATCACTGACTATTGTGCTTTTGTAGTGATAAAAGATAAGCTCAAGTATGCAGATGATAAGTCGGGCGAGCACTATCAGGTAGAGTTCAAGCCTATGTACTCGCACAATTTTGGCTTGAAGGTAATGAAAGACAAGGAGTCGACTGTTCTCACGCTTACTGCACAAGGCAGCAATCCAAACAAGGTCAACTATTACCTCTCGACACTGGCTCGTACATTTGTGGGAGACAACCTGAATCAGAAGAATCAGATGGCAGAGAACTCCATTAAGTTTATTGATTCGCAGTTGGTTTCGCTCTCAGATACATTGCTCGACATAGGTACACAGTTGTCGACATTCCGTATGGTAAACGGACTTCAGCTAGGTGTGACATCCAAGGGTAACCGACTCTTCAAGGATATAGAAGAGTATGAGACAGCTATACAGAAGCAAGAGATAATACTAGCGTACTACAGTGATCTTGAGAATTACCTGAGAACAGACAGTATACTTGAGAATACGATTATTGCACCAGCGATATACAATACAGGCAATGCTGTAGTAGAGCAGCAATTGAGCAAGTTGATGCAGTTGAATACCGAGTATCATGCGCAGCTCAGCACATACGGTACAATAGCCAACCCTATTACCAATGAGGCTTTGGTGAGAATGCAGATAGCGCGCAACACGCTGCTGTCGACACTTGCCAACAATAAGATAATGGTATCTCAGGATGTGAAAGACATAAAGCAGAAGATGCAGACTCAGATATCTGAGACAATGCAGCTGCCTGAGACAGAGCGTAAGTTGCTCGGTATAGACAGACGCTTCTCGCTGACAAACGAGGTATATACATTCCTGTTGAGAAAGAAGTCGGAGGCGCAGCTGCAGAAGGCTAGTTCCACGTCAGACCATAAGATATTGGATGATGCTGCGACTGTGGGCATAGTATCTCCTAGGTATGCTATCAATAATCTTTTGGCGTTGATAGCGGGATTAGGATTGCCATTGCTCTATCTGGTAATTCGCCAGATGTTTGATACCAAGTTACGTACCGAAGAAGACCTCAAGAAGATGACACGCTTGCCTATAGTAGGAGAGATACCATCGTGTCATTACGAAGATGCCTTTATCATTGAGAAGCATCCTAGCAGTATAGTATCTGAGGCGTACAGACATACCAGGTCGAAGTTGCACCTTGTGACTATGGGGCTCGACAAGATAGTATTAGGAGTATCATCATCTATGCCTGGTGACGGTAAGACATTTACGGCAAGAAACATAGCTAGTGTATATGCTATCTCGGGCAAGAAGACTGTTTTGATGGGTTTTGACCTTCGTAGACCTGCTCTTTCAAAAGTTATAGACCAGAGGGGGCATAAGGGTATTACCCATTATATAGTGGGAGAGGCCTCTATTGATGAGATGATTATACCACAGGCAGACAACCTTGATGTTGTAGTAGCGGGTGTTGTTCCACCTAATGCTGCAGAGTTGATTCTTCATGAAAAGACAAAAGAGCTGATAACAAAGCTCAAAGAGATATACGACGTAATAGTGGTAGATACACCGCCTATGGGAGCTGTAGCTGATGCATATCAGATAGCAGACTGGTGCGATGCCATGATATTCGTTGTACGTCAGGACTATACACAGAGGGCTATTCTCAAGGACGTATTGAGTTCTCTAGAGGAGCAGGCCGTTAAGAATCCTGTAATAGTGCTTAATGATGTAGGCTCCAAGAACAGTAGATACGGAGCTCGCTACGGATATGGCAAATATGGTTATGGCAAGTACGGAAGGTATGGCAAGAAGTACGGCTATGGCTATAATTATAAAGGCTACGGCTATACAAAAGAGGACTAAAGACTAAAGCAATATGTTGTCGCTGGTTGTATATTTACTGGTCGATGTTTTAGTAAAAGGCTCGATAGGACAATGTGATCCTTCGGATTCGCTGTTCATAGTATACAACTATGCTGGATTGGGAGCAGGTATGTTATGCTCCTTAATCCAGATGGTATTCGACAGGGTGCGGGGAAAAACAGAAACTACTCGCGGGTACCTTGGAGATATAGTGTTGGTCGCAGTTTTTTGGGGAATTGACTACTTATGTAGTCAGATAGACGGAGGCAAAGGTCTCCAGGGAGTCTTATATTCATTATTTGCGTTGGTACTATTTGCCTTCTCGGGGTGGGGGAATGTGGACCTTCTATCCAAGATGACGGGAAGTGCACTTGACAAGGCGATGGTGAATCCGTATATGAAGTATCTGATGAGGAATACGCTGAGGAGAATGACGTTTTTTGCTTTATTTGCCTTGTTGTGTTACCTATCGGTATTTCTTGAGATTCTGGATAGTGAGGGATGGCGAGATTTTATTCTGGACTGGTCGGTATTTGTAGTTGTCTTATTTGCATTTGCAGTTGAATTTGTAATATCAAATAAGACAAGGGCGAAATATAGGGATGTTGAGTGGGTACCATTGGTCACAGAAAAAGGAGATGTGATAGGCCAGGCTCCTCGTCCGCTTGTTCACAACGGATCGTGCTGGCTTCATCCAGTGGTGCACTTGCATGTATTTGACAGTACTGGACGATTGCTGTTGCAACTTAGACCAGCACACAAGAAGATACAGCCATTAAAGTGGGATACTGCTGTAGGCGGTCATATGGCAGCTGGAGAGAGTTTGGAAGAGGCTCTTAGGAGGGAAGCTAGAGAAGAGATAGGATTGACCGAATTTGAAGCGACACATGCGCATACATATGTGTGGGAGTCGCCCGTTGAACATGAGTATGTTTTGGCTTTTGAGACCGTGTCGGACGGACCTTTCAAGCCAGAGATAGAAGACGAGGTGGATGAGTTGCGATTCTGGACGGTAGAAGAATTGCTAGAGGAGTTTAATAAAAGCGACTCGGAACGAAACATTACACCTAATTTAGCCGAAGAAATTCAGAGACTAGGTTTAGTCTGAAATATTATATAACTTAGAGATACTTAACAGAAATATCATATTACTATGTCGTCAGAGTCAGGAAAGAACGTTGTTGACCAGTTGAATACCCTGGGTAAGCGTAGTGAAGTTTTAGGAGACAAACTACAGCAGCTGGTATCTAAATACGATAATTTGACCTCTTCGCAAGAGCAGTATCAGGCCCTTTTGCGAGAGTTTGGTCTTGAGGACGAAGTACGTAAGGCGCAGAAAGACGTCAGACGTTACAAGATGGCTACGCTCCTCTATATTGTAGTTTATGGTTTTTCTGAGTTGGCGCAGAGGCAAGACTCCTCTGAGCAGATGGATAAGTTGGATGAGATATTCCTGATGATATCGGATATTGCGCAGAAGTATCATCTGACAAAGATTCCTACTGTAGGTGACAATATTCTTCTTGCTGGTGGTTTGGAGAAAGACAATAAGACCAATCCTATAGATGCTACTTTGGCAGCTAGTGAGATTATGGATATTATGTCCATGATCAAGAAGAAAGACCCAGGTTGCATTTGGGAGTTGGGTATGGGTATTCATACAGGTCCTGTTATTGGGAGATTTGTTGGTAGCCGACGTACTCCATATACACTTTCGGGTAATAACGTGCTTACTGCTACACGACTCGGCTTCGCTGCTTTCCGTGGTCACATCTCTATGTCGCCTATGACCTATGAGTTGACCAAGGAGTTCTTCGACGTAAGACGTTGTGGAAAGATTCCTGTGAAGTACAGCGGTGTGATGGATATGTTTAACCTTGAGGGCATTGCTGAGGACTTGGTAAATGAAGATGGTGGAGGCAAGCCATATAATGATGAGTTTGAGCTCAACTATCAGCGACTTCAGTTTATGGATATTCAGGAGCATATTCTTGATATGCTTGAGGAGCAATTGCCAAAGAACCTTTACTATCACAATGTAAAGCATACTATAGATGTTACGACAGAGGTTGAGCTTATTGGTTGGGCAGAGGGTGTGCCAGAGAAGCAGATATTGCTATTGAAGGTTGCAGGTCTGTTCCATGATAGCGGACATATTGTCAAGTACAAGGGACACGAAGAGGAGAGTTGTAATTTCGCTCAGCAGATATTGCCACAGTATAATTACTCGCAAGCACAGATTGACGAGATTAAGCGTATTATTATGGCGACACAGTTGCCACACACACCATCGGATATACTTGAGGCTATTATACAAGACAGTGACTTGGATTACTTGGGCCGTGGTGACTTTATTCCTGTATCTAATATGCTCTATAAGGAGCTTGTTGAGCGTGATGCAGCCAATGATATTGACAAGTGGAATGAGATGCAGATCAATTTCATTTCAAATCACCAGTATTATACCAAGACTGCAACTAGTTTGCGAGAAGTCAACAAGCAGGAGCAGATTGAGCGCTTGAAAGCCCAACTTGGAAAGGGCGAATTGTTACAAGACTAGCGGTAGATAGCAGAGATTTATGCATGTATTTATAATCACTCCCCATATTGTGCTTCCTCCGGCAAAATATGGAGGACTGCATCGTATGGCATGGAGTCTGGCCAAGGGGTTGTGTCGTCTTGGTCATAAGGTTACTTTCCTCTGTAAAGAGGGAAGCGAGTCGACTTTTGCCGATATACAGGTGTATGACCCTATGAAGCCTATAATGGCTCAAATACCGGATGGGGTAGATGTATTGCACTTCAATATACCATTGCCTGCTAATGAGGTTGTAGATAAGCCTTATGTGGAGACAATTCATGGCAACTTTAATAAGGTATTGAGCCCAAACAGTATATTTGTATCCAGAGACCACGCTGAGAGGTTCGGTTCCGATCAGTATGTGTATAATGGGCTTGATTGGGATGACTATACGCCAGTAGATTGGTCTGTCAAGCGATCGGGCTATCATTTCCTTGGTAAGGCTGCCTGGAAGGTAAAGAATGTAGCTGGAGCTATAAGTGTTGCCAAGGGATTGCCAAAGGAGTGTGGTAAATTGCACGTTTTAGGAGGTACACGATTCAACTTCAAGATGGGTTGGCGATTTACCTTTTCACCGAGGATTCAATTTCATGGGATGGTAGGAGGAGTGACTAAAGATGAGTTGCTCAACCAATCAAAAGGTATGATATTCCCTGTTTGTTGGCACGAGCCATTCGGCTTGGCTGTTATAGAGAGCTTATATTATGGCGCGCCTGTATTTGCAACTCCTTATGGTGCTTTGCCTGAGATAGTAACAGAAGAGGTAGGGTATCTTACCAATAGTAAGACAGATATGATCAGAGCCATCAAGGAGATGAGTTTTGATGCTAAGCGTTGCCATGAGTATGTGCGCGATACCTTCAATGCGGAGATGATGGCTAAAGGCTATTTAGAGAAGTACGAGAAGGTAATAGCTGGTGAGACACTTAATAAGGTATTGCCATCGCAGCAACCACAGCGAGAGGCAATATGGCAACCATAATATAGGATAGGGATGAGGTATTTCATTGAGTTGGCATACGATGGTACTCGTTTTCACGGGTGGCAACTGCAGCCCAATGCAGAATCTATACAAGGGTATTTGAATGATGCCTTGGCTAAGGCGCTGAGAAATCCTGATATCAATGTAGTAGGTTGTGGTAGAACTGATACTGGTGTACACTCGGAATATTATGTAGCGCACTTTGATGTAGAGCAACCAGTGGAAGAGACTATGGAGTGGCTTAAGTTTAAACTAAATGCTATTTTGCCGTCGGATATAGCCGTTTTCTCTGTTCAGCAGGTAGAAGATACGATACATGCCCGATTCTCAGCTTATAGTCGCTCATATCACTATTATGTAGTAGAAGACAAGGATCCGTTCCGTAGATTTCTCTCATATCAGATACCATTTCATCTTGACTATGAGAAGATGAACGAGGCTGCCAAGTTGCTCTTGGAAGTTGAAGATTTTACCAGTTTTGCCAGATTGCACTCCAATGCCAAGACAAATATATGTAATGTGACGCAGGCTGAGTGGCTTGTCGATGATAAGGGGCAGCATTATTTCAGGATTACTGCAAATAGATTTTTAAGAAATATGGTAAGGGCAGTAGTAGGGACGCTATTTGATGTTGGACGAGGCAGAATGAGTATTGAAGATTTCAAGAGAGTCATAGATACAAAGGACAGGAAGGCTGCCAGCACATCGGCTCCTGCCAATGGATTGAGTTTAGTAGAAGTTCTTTATCCCGAAGGGAGAGGATTTGTTCCTACGGTAAAATATATGAAGTAAAAAATAAGCTCTGATGGAAAACCATCAGAGCTTTTCTATTAGTTCAGCCAAGTCAGCCCAGGTGGCATCGTGGCGAGTTTTTTTCTGTTTCGGTTTACGTACGATGTGCATAAAGTCCATATCGGACGCGGCCGCCCCTGCACCATCGGTGTCCTCACGATCGCCGATCATCAGTATATCTTTGGGTTCTATACCTAGTGCAGTGGCCACGTTAGAGAATGGTCGACTAGCAGGCTTGAGTGCTCCTGCAGTCTCACTGGACAACAGGCAATCGAACTTTTCAGTGATGTCTATTGCCTTCAAGCGCTCGTCTATCATTGCGTAATCGGATAAGACGGCAACTTTCATTCCCTTTGTCTTAAGGGTTTTGACAAGCTCATTGGCTCTTGGCTGACATGTATACCTGTTTGTCAGTACGCGGTGCATCAGAGGCATATAGCCATTGAAATACCATTCGCGCACCTCCTCGAGGGACAGCTTCTTGCCGATGGCTTTATTGAGCAAGGTAAAGAACTCCTCGTAGAAGGCCTCTTCATTGAGGAAATCCTTACCCTTTATTGCTTTTCGGACTTTCTGCACAGCCAGTAACCATAGCGCGCGAGAAGGCATATTCAAGACAAGGTGCATGGCAAAGCGTTTTTTGTCATACAGTGTACCATCAAAATCGAATATGATGGCCTTGTATCTTGATAAGTCTAGTGATTGCATTGATTACGAACTAGTGCTATGTTGTGATAATTATTTTACCAACTCCTTGAACTTAGCGTGACGCTTCTCGTCGTTGAGAAGGAGCATAAGCTTGAACTGGCCATCGCGAGCGCCCTCTGCCACGCAACGAGCCTTGAACTTCTCGAATGACTCCTCTACGAGGCGGTAAGCCACTGGGTCCTGGAGGCGGAATGAGTTGCGCTTAGCTGCGTACTCGATATTGATATCCTTGAGCTCATCGTCGACAAGCTTATTGAACTTCTCGGCATCCTCTTGAGATACATTCTGGTTCTCGAACTCGTAGTAGAAACGATAACCAGAATATTGCTCATCTGCGAAACCGATAAAGAAGCGACAAGGCATATTGAGTTTCTTCTCGGCCTCGTGAACTGCAGCAATGAACTGGCGCTCGTGGAGTTTTTCACCTGTGAGGGTAATGATACCATTGACCTTTTGGATGAACTGGATAGTAGGGATTGTGCCCTGATAGCCAGTAACCTCTACAAGGTCGTTCATATTATAGCGGTATAGACCTGCCCATGTAGTAACGTAGAGGCAATAGCGCTTACCCTTCTCAAGTTGGTCGATAGTAAGGAACTCTGGGTTCTCCATCTCCATATCCTCCTCGCGGATGAACTCGAAGTAGTGCATGTGAGGGAAGAGGGTAGTATCGTTCTTGCCGTTCATTACGAGGCCTACGCGGCACTCTGAAGCGAAATAGCCGAACTCAGGAGTCTTGCACTGGTCTGGGAATGTACCTGTGATCTTATCGAGGTAGATTTTGGTATTACCAGAGCGCCAAGTGTTGAGCACCTGCATGTCTGGCCAGTAGTGCTTAGGTAGTGGTGTGCCGTACTTAGCCTTGATATCGCGGAGTTCCTGTGCGCGTTTTGGATTTGGAACCAGCATAGCCTCGATAGCCTTGCGACAATAGTCGGGCATATCCAAGTCCTTATTAAGAGTACCTGTCTCGATATCGTGGATATAGCTCTCGTAATTAGCTATGATATTATCCTGCATACCAGCTACGGTAGAAGGGTTAGCAGTAACGATGAGCGATGTGTTGCGGATAAGGCCGAGGAGGAAGATACAATAGTTACGTGCCTTGTAGTCGGAAATCTCGAACACCTCATTAGGAGCTGTATAAGCCTTCTTGATGAAAGCAGGGCACTGAGTGTATGATACGCCCGAAACAGAACCTACTATAGTTCCATCAGGAGCCTCGCCCTCGATAGCCTTACCTACGATAGATACAACGCCGCCAGCGAAGGTATACTTAGACTGCTGGATGAGAGTCCACAACCACAATTTATTGATCTTGCCATAAACGTTCTTGAAGTACTCGTTTGTGATAGGGATCCACTTAGGCTCCTTGGTTGTGCCGGAAGTTGTAGCGTACATCTTAGGTTTGCCAGGGAAGAGGATATTTTCGCCACCATTGAGGTGCTTATTGATATAAGGACGGAGGTCCTCGTAATCGTTGACCTGAACAGCCTTGCGATATGCTATGAACAACTCTTTGTTGTCCTTGATAGCGAGAAGGGAAGCGAAATTGTGCTCTTTGCCGTACTCAGAATCCTTAGCGTAGTTAAGGATCTGGCGAAGAGTTTTTCCTTGTGCCTTGATAGCGTTTTTGCTTGCCTTATTAAGTTGCCATGTCAGAATATTACCTACACAGCCCATCAGGAAGTTGATCTTGCGCCATCCTGAAATTTTTTGGCCTTTCATCTCCATGAGAAAATAGTATTTGATTTTTAGCGATACAAAGGTAGTATGAATCAGTTGGTTGATTATGGGTGTAAATACCCAATTTTTTATGCCTTCAGTATGAAGGTATTGTGTGTATAAGCTGAGTAATGTCTGGGTAGTGCGAGAGTAGTGTTTGCTCGCAGTTTTTTAAATTAAAAAGGATGTACCAGTTGCCTGATACATCCCTAGGTATGATAGATAAATCTGGTTATTTCTCCCAGTTGTCTGTACGGAATGGAGACGCGAGGAGGCCATCCTTATTCATGAGGTTAGCCTCCACAGGGTTATTAGCCCAAGCATAGCGAACTGCTACAGGCTCTTTAATCTCGTCGGCTGAGACTACTACTGTATTGCCCTTGATTACAGCCTTTGCCCATACGAACTTCTTATCGGCACCTGCGATAGCGAAATACTTGAGAGGCTCATTGTTGCGTGATTTAAGTCCCTTGCCGCACTCTGTGAAAGAGATAATTATCTTATTGCCCTCGACCTTCATATCCTTATAGCGAGGACCCGAAGCCTGGAGTTTAGGCTCTCCGTAGACCAACTTACGGGCGCCGAGGATAAGACGTTGAGCTATAGACTTCTTGTCGAGAGGATGGATATCGTTCCATTCGCCTACATCGTAAGTTGTAGCCATAGCTGTATTGGCAACAGTCTGCCCTACGGTGAACTGAGCCTCGCGGAGGCGCGCCCAATCAGAATCTACTGGTTTGTCGGTAAGTTCCATGTAATTAGGCAACTGTACGAGGAGGAATGGGAGGTTAGGCTTGTCCAATACTGTGCGCCAGTTGTTTATGAGGTTTGTAAGGAGAGTAGCATACTGGTTGGCACGGCCTGCGTTATTCTCGCCCTGGTACCATACAGCGCCACACACCTGATATTTACGGATAGGGTATATCATGCCATTATATAGACCTGAGCCCTTACGCTTAGTATCTGCGCGTTTGATAAGCTCCTTGTCGGCATTCATATTAAAGCCGATATTATACTTCCAATCGCCCTCGAGAGAGATAGTCTCTGCGTCGCACTGAAGTTTGTATGGCTTATCCTTTACGATTTCGCCGTCGCCACCCATAGCGGTAAGCTTGAGGGTAATGACATTGCGACCTGCCTTGAGTACGCCTGTAGGAACATTGTACTTGCGAGGAGGACCGAAGTAAGCTGTTGTGCCGACGAAAGTGCCGTTTACCCATACAGAATCGCAATCCTGCATACGTCCCATGAACAATTTAGCATGGCGACCAGCTGCGGCCTCGGATACATTGATCTCCTTGCGGTACCAGATAGCGCCATGAACCTTATTGAAGCCATTCTCTCTCCAGTAAGCTGGGAGTTGTGTTGTTTTCCATGAAGAATCATCGAAATCGGGCATCATCCATTTGCCAGACCCCTTATCTGTTGACATCTCCTGCAAAGAAGAGACAGCCTCCTGGTCGACCAAGAGATGAGGGAACTCCTTGAGATAATCCTGATCGATCCACAATTCGATATCTGTGCCTCCCTTAGCAGAAGCTATGATACCTACTGGGAGGTGAGTATGGTTGTATATCTCGTAAGCCATGAAGAACTCCAATGCTGCCCAGTTCATAACCTCGGAAGATACTGCAGAGTACCATTTGCCGCCTGGGTTAATATCGCTCTGGCGCTTCTCTGGGGTCTCCTGATAAGGAACCTTGAAATAGCGTATCATGTGGTTGTTTGAGACCTCGATTTCTGGGAAACGCTCTGTGAGACGGTTGACAGGAGTCTCCTGATTAGACTGACCGCCGAACAGCCATACGTCGCCTACGAGGACATCGCGGAGGACGATATCATTGATCTCCATGACAAAAGGACCGCCAGGAGTCTGTGCTGGCAAAGTGAGTTCCCACTTGCCGTCGGATTTAGTCTGAGTCTCGAAATACTGACCGCGGAAACGAACTGTAACCCATTCGCCTGGATCAGCCCAACCCCAAATAGGGAGTTGTATATTGCGTTGGAGCACCATTTTATCGCTTACTAAGCCAGGGAGGCGTACAGCGGCAGAAGCGATAATCTGAGATGCCATAGCGCACAATGTGGCGCAAAGAAGACCTCTGAAGAGAGGGAAGATTGAACTTCTCATGATTTATGCTAAAATATTCGTGAATTTTCTGGTTATGGGTTACTGTTCGCTTTTCTCCTTGCGCTTTACAGTGTCAACACCCTTGACCTTAAGGATTTTGTTGATAAGCGTCTGGAGGTCGTCCGTATTGTAAATATACAAGTATATGTTACCGATAAATACGCCATCGTGAGCCTCGAAATGGACTGAGCGCATTTTGACGTTCTGTTCGAACGATATAACCTTAGTAATTTCGCTGACTACACCCTGGCGGTCGAGACCTGTTATTTCGATAATTGTCAGGTAAGACAGTACCTTGTGCGACTCCCACTGGGCGGCGACGATACGGTTGCCCATTGACGACATCAGTTTCATAGCCTGAGGGCAACGGCGGGCATGAAGGTACATAGCTCCGCTTTCGTCCACGTATGCCACTACATCGTCGCCAGGGATAGGGTTACAGCAAGGGGCGATGGTGTAAGACTGGGTGAGTTCGTCGCTGAGGACCACGTTTTTGCTCTTAGGCATTGGAGAAGGGTTGCTGACAGAAGATTCATCCTCATCGTCATCCTCCTCGTTCTCTTTATTGTTGCCAAAAGAGAGCTTCCACATCTTGATCCACTTATTGGACGATTTCTGAGTAAGAACCTTATCGAGGTTATCGAGGGAGATAGAGCCCTTTCCTACCTGATAGAACAACTCATCCTTTGTGGATACGTGGTAGCTATGGAGCATCTTCTTGATGATGCGGGCGTTGATAGCAAGCTTTTTCTCTTGGAGTTGTTCGCTGATCATCTTTTCGCCCTTAGCCACAGCCTCTTTTCTCTCCTCGCGGAATATTTCGCGTATCTTGGTCTTGGCCTTAGCTGTAGTAACGAAATCGAGCCATTCGTACTTAGGCTGTTGTTTTTCGGATGTAATAATCTCCACCTGGTCGCCACTCTTAAGTTCGCGGCTGATAGGTTCCAACTTGTAGTTGATTTTAGCGCCAATACAATGGTAGCCCAACTTACTATGGATTTCGAAAGCGAAATCGAGAGCAGTAGAGCCGACAGGCATAACCTTAACCTCGCCCTTAGGGGTGAATATCATGATTTCAGATGCGAAGAGGTTGAGTTTGAATGCGTCCAAGAACTCCAAAGAGTTGGAATCCACATTTTCCAGCATCTGGCGGATATTAGCTATCCAGTTGTCGATATCATTAGATTCGGCGACATCATCGCCCTCCTCCTTATATTTCCAGTGGGCAGCGTATCCACGTTCAGCCACTTCGTCCATACGTTTAGAGCGGATTTGGACCTCTACCCATCGGCCGCTAGGGCTCATGATGGTAGTATGGAGGGCCTCGTAGCCATTGGCTTTAGGTGTTGACACCCAGTCGCGCAAACGGTCGGGATTTGGACGATATAAGTCGGTAAGGATAGAATATATACCCCAGCACTGAGTTTTTTCGGCCATGCCGTTATCCAGAGGCTCGAATATGATGCGCATAGCGAGAATATCGTATATCTCCTCGAAAGGGACATTCTTTTTCTGCATCTTGTGCCAGATAGAGTAGATAGACTTTGGGCGGGCCTTGATGGTATATTTTAAGCCCAGTGCATCGAGTCGCTCCTTTATAGGAACGGCGATACTGTCTATTACGTTCTGGTAATCGGCCTCGTTCATCTTGAGCTTTTCCTCCAGCATTCTGTATATCTGAGGGTGCTCGTACTTAAGGCTCAAGTCCTCGAGTTCTGTTTTTACGGCGAACAAACCGAGGCGGTGAGCGATAGGGGCGTATATGTATAGTGTCTCCGCTGCGATACGGTAGCGTTTATGCTCGGGCATAGAATCGAGCGTACGCATATTATGGAGACGGTCGGCCAGTTTGATGAGAATTACGCGAACATCCTCGATCATGGATACGAGAAGTTTGCGGAAGTTTTCGGCCTGAAGAGAAGCATTTTGGTCGAATACACCCTCCAGTTTAGTCAGACCATCAACGATAGTAGCCACTTTAGGACCGAAAAGAGACTCAAGGTCGGTAAGATTGATATCTGTATCCTCTACCACATCGTGCAATAGGGCGGCAGCCACGCTTTTGACCCCCAATCCTATTTCGACAGCTACGATGCGAGCCACGGCGATAGGGTGGAAGATGTACAACTCGCCAGACTTACGGCGCATACCACGATGAGCCTCGTTGGCTAGTTCGAATGCCTTGCGGATGAGCTCCTCATCCTTGTGGAGTTGAGGACACTCAGCTATGAGGTCGTTAAGTTTTCTTCTAGCTATTTCCTCTTCCTCTTCCTGTATATTGATTGTTGAATCTGCCACGTTGTTTCTCCTTTGATTTACCTGATTAAAGTTACAGTCCCTTTTCGGGTGAAAGATATTCCGCGTTCATAGGCCTCGGCCTCGCAGATATATATATATACGCCCTCGGCGGCCTCGGAGTTGCCATTTTTGCCATCCCATCCCTGTTCGGGATTAGAAGAAGAGAAAATGCGTCTTCCCCATCGGTTGTATATAGACAAATTGTATTTCTTTATAGACTTGTAAGCTGGGCGGAATTCGTCGTTCATGCCATCTCCGTTAGGCGTAAAAGCGTCGGGGAAGCGGATATCTGCTTCAGTAACTATTACTACCTCGGTAGAATCGGTGTGGGAGCAGCCTGAATACTCGTTTGTGACGGTAAGAGCTACTCTATATTCGCCAGGTTGTTGGAATTGGTACACTGCGTTTTCGTCGAACAGGCGTGCGATAGAGCCCATTGACCACTCGCTAACGGTATAGTTGCCCAAGGAATTGTTTTCGAATTCCACATTTACAGGAGCGGAAAGAGCGTCGCCCTTAGTTACCTCGTGAGGGACATCTCGTTCACGGACTGTAAGTTTGTATGCGGCCTGAACGCCCCAAGAAGGGATAGAGATAGTATCTGAATCCTTATTGTCCCACTGGTTTGATACGACCAACTTAAGTAGCTCGTTTTTTACTGGGGTGCAAAGGGTAGCCTCGCTATAGTCGGTAACAAGCACTACGCTATCTGACATGAGCCATGTGTAGGTCAGTTTAGGATGCTCTGTGACTGTGTTGTTATTCTTGTCGGTATAGATATAATCCTTAGCGATAGCAGAAGCGTGGACAAAGGTGCCAGAGCAAGTCAAGCTATCGAGGGAAATTTTAGTATCGGAAACTGTAGGGTAGGCAATCTCTTGTGCGGAAGCCAAAGTGCATAGCAAAGTGAGAAATGTAATGATTATCCCCCTTATTGATTGAACAGATATGTTGTAATGCGTTTTCATTTCTGAGTGTAAAGTTAACAAAAAACGATTAGAATATAGGGGGTATATACAAAAAAAATAGCGCACTGTCACAGCGCACTATAACCACTCAAAACTCTATATATT
>JAKSLE010000019.1 GCA_024401365.1 Bacteroidales bacterium
TTGGCAAGGTTGTGCTCTACCAACTGAGCTATTTCCGCGTTTGCTTGTATTTCAATGTTCTTGCTATCGTTCAGTACCCTTCCCGATTGCGAGTGCAAAGGTAGATGGATTTTTTGAATCTACAAGCGTTTAGGGCAACTTTTTTTGAATTATTTTCTAACACTAATTATTTCAACTCACATAGTGTCTCTCCAACACGTCTATCATGTAATCAATATCCAAAACTCCAGCCGTCTCTACAGCTGAGTGCATACCCAACATAGGATTGCCTACATCTACTCCATGAATATCTATCTGCGAGGTGAGTATATTGCCCAATGTCGAACCACCCGCCATATCGCTTCTATTGACAAATGTCTGATATGGAACATCTGCCACCTGACAGAGCACCTTGAACTGAGCACTGCTGTCTGCATCTGTCATATACTTCTGATTGGCATTTATCTTGATAACAGGACCACCATTAAGTCGTGGTCTATTCGTCGGATCACTCTTCTCTGGATGATTTGGATGAACAGCATGTGCCATATCAGCCGATACCATGAACGAATTGTATGTAGCCATCTGCGCATGCTGCTTATCAAGGCCAAACTGCTCTGTTACCCTCTCTATGACATTGCGTAGCAATGGCGACTGCGCTCCTTGCTTGGTATTGCTGCCTACCTCCTCATTGTCAAAAATACATAGGAAGTTGTTTCTAGCATGATTTACAACGTCAATAGCCCCACAGAACGCCTCTGTAGCACAGAATACCATCGAGAGGTCGTCCAACTTAGGCGAGAGTATCATCGATTGGTCACAGCCTACAATGGATCCCCTGTCTGTAACATACGCGTATAGGTCATAGTCTACTATGCTGCCTTGTGGCGCATCTAGTTGCGCCGCCAACAACTCTGCCATGGAGAGCTCAGTGCTGTATAGCGTAGAGAAGAGAAGGGGCATATCACACTGCTTATTGAGCGACATCTGGTCGTTGACCGTCCTATCCATATGAATAGCCACACTAGGTATCACTCCTACTGGCCTGCCGAAATTGACCAATTTCTTCACTAGCTTCTTCTGCTCTTTGTCGTACATTACTACACGACCAGCGAGCGACAATGGCCTGTCAAACCATGTATGAAGAATAGCACCACCATATGTCTCAACATTCAACGATACCATACCGTCGTGAGTCATCTGCGAATTTGGCTTTACCCTGAACGTAGGAGCATCTGAATGTGCTGCCACAATACGGAAACCTTTAGTAGGCATATCCTCCGCCGGATTGTCCGAAAGGGTAAACGCTATAAGCGCCGAGCCATTTCTTGTAGTGAAATAGCGACCGCCTGCCTTCAATTTCCACTCTTTCTTTAAGCACAACTCTTCAAATCCTTTTTCTATAAGGGTCTCTTTGACGTGTTCTACCGCATGAAAAGCCGATGGCGACTCATGTATAAAGTCAAGCAGGTTATTAGCAACTACCAAATCCATAGTACTATTATTTATATGGTGATGTTATTTTTTGACGTTCAATATAGCTAGTCCAACAAGTCGGGACGCAACTTCTTTGTCCTCTCTAGTGCCTGATCCATTCTCCACTTCTCAATATTGGCATCATGACCGCTCAAGAGTATATCTGGCACCTTCCATCCGTTATAATCCGATGGTCGTGTATAAATAGGAGGAGCTAACAGATTGTCCTGAAAAGTATCTGTCAATGCCGACTCCTCATCGGACAACACACCAGGCACAAGACGCACAATAGAGTCCACAACTACACAGGCAGCTAGTTCGCCTCCAGTAAGCACATAATCGCCTATGGATATCTCCATAGTAATATAATGGTCACGTATGCGCTGATCTATACCCTTGTAATGTCCACAAAGAATTATAATATTCTCTGCAAGCGAAAGAGTATTACACAGCCCCTGCTTGAGAGTCTGCCCGTCTGGAGACATATATATAATATGGTCATACTCTCTCTCCGCCTTCAGACTCTCTATGGCATCTGCTATAGGTTGAATAGCCATTACCATTCCCGCTCCACCGCCAAATGGGTAATCGTCTACTCGCTTATGCTTATCCTTCGAAAACTCACGTATATCGTGAAGATGTATCTCAGCGTGACCTCCCTCTTGCGCCCTGCGAATCATCGACTCGGAGAAAGGCCCAGCAAAAAGATCAGGAAAAAGAGTTAATATATCTATGCGCATTGTTCAATATTCAATTCCTCGCAAATATACGCATTATTTTTATATGAATGTCGCACCTCAACGCCACGCCTTGACGAGCATCGATGCAACTTTCTCAAGATTAACCTTATCTTCCTCGTCAAAAGTATCCAGCTCAGCACTGTCTATATCTAAAACTGCTACCACCTCGCCTCCTTTTATAAGAGGTACCACTATCTCGCTCTTAGAGGCTGACGAGCAAGCTATATGACCAGGAAACAGTTCTACATCTGGTACCACTTGTGTCTTGGCTTCTTGCCAGGCTGTACCGCACACTCCTCTACCTTTCTTGATACGGGTACAGGCCAATGGGCCTTGAAATGGACCGAGTACTAGTTCCCCGTCCAATACACGATAGAAGCCTGTCCACCAAAAACCGAAGGTCTCGTGTATCATCGACGATACATTTGCCATATTGGCTATCTCATCGCTCTCTCCTGACACTACTCCCTCAATCTGAACTAGTAGCGTCTCATACTTTTCGGCCTTAGTGCCTTCTGCTATCAATAATGATTCCGACATATGGTATAATATTAAGTTGTTATTCACCTCAAAGATAAACAAAAAAACAAAAAGGCATGTCGAGCAACCTCAACATGCCTCAAGTTCTATCGTCAAATCGCTCTTTTAGTGCTCTCTGATCTCCGCTCTCTTGATCTTACCGCTGATAGTCTTTGGCAAAGCATCCACAAACTCAATGATTCTAGGATACTTATATGGAGCTGTAGTCTTCTTTACAAACTCCTGAATATCCTTAACGAGCTCCTCACCTGCCTTCGCCTTGTACTCATCTGCAAGCACAATAGTGGCCTTTACAGCCATACCTCGTATCTCATCAGGAACACCCGTCACAGCACACTCTACTACTGCTGGATGTGCCATCACAGCGTTCTCTACCTCAAACGGACCGATACGGTAACCCGAACTCTTGATTACATCGTCTGTACGACCGATAAACCAGAAGTATCCATCTTCATCAAGCGAAGCAACGTCACCTGTGTGATAAAGACCGTCTACAACAGTGTTCTTTGTCCTCTCTGCGTCTCGGTAGTACTCCTTGAAGAGTCCAAGTACCTTCTTGCCATGGGTACGGATAACTATCTCTCCTTGCTCGCCTGGACCTGCAAATGTGCCGTCGGACTTCAACAGTGCAACATCGTACTGTGGATTCTTCTTGCCCATAGATCCTGGCTTAGGCTCTGTCCAAGGCAATGTAGCTATAGTTAGTGTAGTCTCAGTCTGGCCGAAGCCTTCCATCAACTTAATGCCTGTCAATTCCTTCCACTCCTCAAATACGCTAGGATTCAACGCCTCACCAGCAATAGTACAATATCTCAATGACGAAATATCATAGTTTCTCACATTCTCACGTATCATGTAACGGAATACTGTTGGAGGCGCACAGAACGATGTTATCTTGTACTTCTGTATCATCTCTAGCACATCGCTAGGCTTGAATCGCTCATAATGGTACACAAATACATTGGCACCCGAGAACCATTGTCCATAGAGCTTACCCCATACAGCCTTACCCCAACCGGTATCAGCAAGTGTAAAGTGCAGCGACGTCTCATCCAGATTGTGCCAGTACTTACCTGTAATAATATGAGCCAATGGATATGTAAAGTCGTGCGCTACCATCTTTGGCTCACCTGTCGTACCCGATGTAAAGTAGAGAAGCATTATGTCGTCATTCTCATTTACTACAGCTGGCTTAACGAATGGCTTAGCCTCTGCTATACCTTTCTGGAAGTCGGACCAACCTTGTGGAACCTTCGGACCTATAGATATAAGGCTCTTAACGGATGGCGACTGTGGCATCGCCTCGTTGATATGCTCCAACACCGCATCATCACCACAAGCCACAATAGCCTTGATTGATGCCGCATTGGCACGATAAATAATGTCTTTTGCTGTCAAAAGGTGAGTTGCTGGAATAACAACAGCGCCCAACTTATGGATGGCAATAATAGAGAACCAAAACTCGACGTGTCTCTTCACGATGAGCATTACCATGTCGCCCTTGCCTATACCTAAGCTCTGGAAATACGATGCCGTCTTGTCCGAATACTCCTTAATCTCCTGGAACGAGTACTGCCTGTTGTGTCCATCCTCATCCGTCCACAACAATGCAGGCTTGTTAGGCTCACGGGCAGCCCAACCGTCTACAACATCATAGCCAAAATTGAATCTCTCAGGTATCTGCACCTGAAAGTTCTCCATAAAATCTTCATACGACTCGTACTGAGTCTTTTTGAGATACTTACGTAACATATCTATCGTGTTAGCACAACGCACACACGACCGCATTAAAATTATTCTCCGACGCAAAGATATAACTTATATTTTTCACGACAACACTTGACTAATAAAAAATTTAACAGAAAATCTCTTCCAAATAGGTAACCTTTTAATGTTAACAAATGTAACAACAAACATATTTACTAAGCTAATACATACCAATTATGTTCTTTAATTACGACAACACTACAGCACTGGAGAATCAATGCAGCTTGATTTCCGACAAAGAGGTTATCAGCGCCCTCCAGGACATTTTGTCTCACTCCTACTATGGGGCGAAGATGCCAACTCCTTCTTTGGACGCGCTCTCCGCTGAAGATATCAAGGCTATCAAGCTCGATATCGCTCAGAGAAAGATGGGCATCTTTTCACAGCAAAACTCTCTCAAGCAGAGTTCACATGGCTACAACAGCATCGTAGATCACCTCGAGGCTTATAAGAGAAATTCTACATCAAGTCGCTAATCACGACTTACCAGACTTAAGAAATAGCCGATAAGCGTCTGTCGCTTATCGGCTTTCTGTTTTCAATAAAAAACACTAATTTTGTCGCCCGATGGAAAAATACGACGTAGCAATAATAGGCGCCGGCCTAGGTGGCCTCGAATGTGGTTTCATACTCAGTAACAATGGCTTGAAGGTGTGTATCCTCGAACAGGATGCTCTTATCGGTGGTTGTCTGCAGACTTATCGCCGCGCTGGATTGCCACTGGATACCGGATTCCATTATATAGGTGGATTGGATAATGGACAGATCCTCCATCGCCTATTCTCCTACTTCGAGCTCACCAATCTTCCATGGGTCAAAATGGACGAGAAATGCACCGAACGCCTCTTCATCCAGGGCAAGGAGTATATCATCCCTCAGGGCTATGACAACTACGCATCGGCTCTCAAAAGCTACTTCCCTAACCAGGCCGCAGGCATTGACGAATGGGTAAACCTACTTCGCCAGGTCGGTGATGGTATTTTCCATAGTCTTCAACCTCGCGACGCTGAGAATGTCTTCTCTCAGTCACTTTTCGCCCGTGGTGCATACGAATACCTGTCGAGCATCATATCCGACCCTCTGCTCATCGATGTCATCTCAGGACCGGCTCTTAAGATGGAGCTCAACGCAGAGCGTCTGCCTCTCTACACCTTCGCTCAGATCAATTCGTCGTTCATCCTTAGCTCCTACCGTATACGCGGTGGTGGTATGCAGATAGCCGAAGCCTTGCGCAAGGGGATAGAGCAACGAGGTGGAACAATCCTCCGAAATGCCCGCGTCACACAGATCCTAGGCTCCGAGGGCCACGCTACCTCGTTGGAGGTCAACAATGGCGCCTATTTCATCGAGGCCGACCATTTCATCAGCGACATCCATCCCGCAGCTACAATGAACCTCATGGAGCAGAGCGGATTGGTACGCAAAATATACCGCAAACGCATCAACGGACTCCAGAATACATTCGGCATGTTCACCACTAGCCTTGTGCTCAAGGAGAATACCATAAAGTACCAAAACAATAATATCTACGCCTATCGCAACAACGACCTATGGCACCTGGCCGACAACCTTGAACCCGACAAGCACGTAGATTCAGTACTCATCTCGTTTGTCCCTGCAGATAATGACGATAGTACCTACACTCGCAATATCGACATCCTCACACCTATGAATTGGTCAATGGTCGAGAAGTGGTTTGGCACGAAAATTGCAAACAGAGGAGAAGAGTACGAAGAACTCAAACGCGTAGTAGCAGACAACTGTATCAAGTTGGCCGCCGAATACATACCAGGGCTCACCGAGGCAATCCAGGAGGTCTACACTTCAACACCGTTGACCTACACCGATTACACCGCCACAGCCCAGGGTTCAGCCTACGGCATACAGAAAGACTACAACAATTTGATGTTCACATTGCTCACCCCTCGTACACCAGTGGACAACCTGCTCCTTACAGGGCAGAGCCTCAACCTCCACGGCATACTGGGCACAAGCATGACGTCGCTCTTTACTTGCGCCGAACTATTAGGCCCCGAACGTTTGGCAACAATAATAGAATAAACATAGTATAAAGTCATAGATAACATTTATTTCGTATGAAACGAATTCTTACAATAGCAGCAGTGGCTATTTGCTCTATCTCAGCAATGGCCCAACTTAAGAACGCATCAGATGCAACTCTTAATCAAATAGCTACGGCTAACGAAAAGGTCAAGACTATCCAGTGCGACTTCAGTCGTACACAGAAGATGGAGTTCATGACTACACCTGCAACTTCCAACGGTAAGTTCTGCTACACCAAGGCCGATAAGTTATCTATGGCTTATTCCGATGGCGAACTTTTCATCATCAATGGCGAGACAGTATCCCTAGGTACCAAGGATGGCAAGAGCCGCAACCTCAAGGCTTCCAACAAGCACGTCGAGGACCTCGCATCTACTCTCTTGGCTTGCATGAGCGGTAATGTTACTTCTCTCGAGGGTACATTGAAAAAGACCGACAACGGTGCAAAGCAGATTACATATATGATCGATGTCAACTACAAGATGGGCCGTAGCAAGGTTAAGAGCCTCGAACTTAAGTACGACAAATCGGACTTCACTCTCGCTTCTCTCAAGCTTATCGAGGAGGACGGAAGCTACACAACTTACGAGCTTAAAGCTAAGTCGCTCAACAAGGATATTCCAGAGGAGACATACGCCTCACAAAAAAATAACCGAAAAAAGTAACCTTTTGGTGGCTGTTTACATATAACTCAACTCTGAGTTGCGGGTGAGTTACATTAAGCGACGTGATGTCGTGTAACATAGGAGAGGACGCCCGTAACTCATTTTTTTACTCTATGTTGATTTTATCAAAATAAATGTTACATTTGCGAATCTACAATTAGTCTATGCACACAACAGTGCATGCTCATAAATAACTCACAAACTTAATGGAATCCAATCGTAGTACTAGCAAAAGAGTCTTCAACTGGCTCAGAAAGCCTTCGTTCGAATGGTTGCGTCGCAAGAGCATCCGTTACATCCTTCTTACACCTTGGCTTTTAGTAATCCTATATTTCGCCATCGTTAGTACCAGTGTTGGACTCATCGTCCGTCACCACCTCGAGGGATATACAACCGAATTGGCCGATCTTAAGACCGCTGCCATCGATACCACTTTGGGTACATTGAAGGCCAACTTACGTCAGGCTATCGATTATCAGCGATATTCTGATTACTTCCGCGGCCTGCTTGTCAACCGAAATTTCTTCGACCTTAATTATAGCCTTAAGCGTACAGCCGATGGTTTCGCCCTCCCTGGCTATATCCTCACCGAATTGGATGGTTCTATCATCGCATCCAACTACAATGACCTCTACGACCAGAAGGAATTGGTCAAATTGGCGTCTTATGTCAATGAACACGATTTCACCGAAGGCTATGGCAAACTCTACAAGGAGAGTAGCTGCCAGTTCGCCGCATCCATCATACGTACCCTCGACAATAAGCCCAATTCTGTCCTCGTTTATATAGGATACGTTGCCAATAATATCGGATACCTCAATGGCCACAAGATGCAGCAGCAGGTCGATTTTATTACCTTCGACTACAATAAGTTTGTCTGCTCTACCGATACTAATATCGTTACAGCAACACTTACCCCCGAAATCATAGCAGCTACAGATAAGCTCCAGAACTGGATTGGCGAATATAAGGTCAATGACGAGATAGGCTACATCGTCTCTGCAATCCCTATGAAGGAGTACGACTCCGACGAGAACCTATCTACAATGCTCATCTGTATCGACGACAATATCGTACGCGCACCTATCAATAAGATACGCCTCATACTGATCTTCAGCGTACTGGGCGCCATCATCATCATCTTGCTCGTGATTTTTGTGACCAACAATTACATAACGCGACCAGTCAAGCATCTCACCCAGGTAGTGCAGACTATCGCTACGGGCGACCTCAGTCATAGCGTCACAGATATGACTTCTGGTATCGAGATTGTAACGCTCAACCGTGGCATCAATGCCATGCAGGAGAATATCCGCAGCGTAGTCTCCCCTATCGTCAACAACAATAGGTTGATGATCAATACCATCAACCAACTCTCAGCAGCCTCTTCTGCTATCTCCGAGGCAGCCAACAGCCAGGCAGCTTCCCTCGAGGAGATATCGGCTTCTATGGAGGAGATGGAGGCTAATATCCAGAACAATACAGCCAACTCTGTCGAGACCAACAAGATGTCCGAAGGTATATCCAACCTTATCAAGGACCTCGGCGAGTCTAGCCAGAAGAGCTACGACGCTATCAATAATATCGCCGAGAATATCGCCGATATCAATAAGCTCGTACAACAAACAAATATCCTCGCCCTCAATGCAGCTATCGAGGCAGCTCGCGCCGGCGAACAGGGCAAGGGCTTCGCTGTAGTTGCCAAGGAGGTGGGTCGCCTCGCAGGTCAGACTCACGACACAGCAGGCGCTATTACCGAGACAGCCAACGAGTCTATCAAGGAGTCGGAGATAGCTTTCCAGAACGTTCAGGATCTCTTGCCTCAGATAGAGCATATAGCAAGCCTCATTCGCGAGATTACTGCTGCTTCCGTAGAGCAGAACTCTGGCGTGGGCCAGGTCAACTCGGCTATCAACGAGCTCAATACTGTCACACAGAGCAATGCCGCATCAGCCGAGGAGCTGGCAGCTAGTACCCACGAATTGCAGAAGATATTGCATCTAATATCCAACTCAACCAAGATCTTCAAGATCTAGGTACCTCAGGATAATAACACAACTCCATAGAGACGGATTGCACCATCGCAACCCGTCTCTTCTTTTCCCCCACTAACCTTTAAGCATCATACTCGTATACGCCAATAAAACACAATATTTATATATGAACAGATTAATAACTACCTTCATCACCGCCATATTAGTGCTAAGCACCACAACAACGTCATTTGCACAGAAGAAAGGGTCTAAGAAGGATTACAATACATACTACGTTACCAAAGCACTCGATGAGTTCAATAAAAGCAATCTCAACAATGCTATCGAACTGGCCCAGTTGGAGTTGAAGACCAATCCCGACAACTATAGGGCATACCTCATATTGTCGCTTTGCTACATCAACCAGAACGACATATCAAATGCTATGTCGAGCGCTAATAAGGGCCTCGATTACGCCGACAAGAAGGACAAGCGCTTGATGTGCGACCTCTACCATGCCCGCGGTAAAGCCTACTCTATGATGGGCGATACAGCCAAAGCTCTCGTCGACATCGATAAGTCGCTCTCTTTCTCTAAGCAGACTTATGTCTACGAGGAGCGCCTCAAGATTTATGGCGCTCAGGCCAAATACGACCTCGCAGCAGCGGATGCTAAGATGATTATCGACCTCGATCCTGCCGATTACAATGGTTACCACTACCTGGGCTTGAGCTACGACAGAATGGGCAACCACAAGGAGGCTATCCAGCAGTATACATACGCCATCAACCTCGCTCCCGATGCAGAGAGCAACTATATAGAGCGCGCATTGAGCTACAAGAAGACTAACTCGTATTCTCTGGCGGCTCGCGACTATGTCACAGCTATCGGCGCAGGCGAAGCATTGTCGTCTTACAAACTCAACGCCGTTACCTCAGCCTCCTTGGTCATGATGCCTCAGCTCGAGAAAGAGCTCCGACGTGTCATCCTATTGGCTACCGACGAACAGTCGCTCGTCTACCGCCTCTACCTGGCTGAGTGCTATCGCATCAACAACATGGAGGAGAAGGCTATCCCTCAGTACGATGCTATTACCAAGGTAAGCACCGACCCTAACATATACTCACGCATGGCTTTATGCTATAGCCGCCTGTGCCAGTTCGACGAGGCGCTGGAGTATATCGATAAGGCTGTAGAGATCAATGCCCAGCAGAATGCCGATGGCTATAACAAAGATTACTACGACAATGTCAAGGTTTCTATCCTCGACGATGCTGGTCGTAGCAAGGAGGCATTGACTATCCTCAACTCCATGATCGAGAATGGCGTTCCAGATGCCTTCACTTATTATCGCCGCGCTTGGATTCGTCAGTACGAGGGCGACTTCCCTGGGGCTATAGAGGACTTCTCTAAGGCTATATCTATGGATCCCGACAATCAGGTCCACAGCGTACTCACCCGTGGCAATCTGCGCCGCTTATTGGGCGACGAGGATGGCGCTCGTGAGGATTTTGAGTATATCATCAACTATCGCAACGACAACGATCAGTTCTCTAGCAATAGCATGTTCGCATACTTCTATCTGGGCGATAACGAGAAAGCTCTTCTGTGCGAGAAGGCTCTGCTTGCTAAGGAGCCTGAGTCGGGCGACTTCTACAACGCCGCTTGCCTGGAGTCGCTCATGGGCAACAAAGAGCAAGCTCTTGCTTTCATGGATTCGGCTTTCGTCAAGGGCTATTCCGAGTTCCACCATATCACACGCGATCGCGACCTGGATAATATACGCTCTACTCAGGAGCTCCAGGATATGATCACACACTACAAGGGTAAGTTGGACGAGAAACGCAAGAACAAGGGACTCATGCTGGTCAAGAGCAGCACACAGGGCTCTCAGGAGGAGAAGACCGTCGAGATACCTTTTACCAAGGATGGTAATATGTGCAAGGTCAAGTGTACCATCAACGGCCTCCCTCTTCATTTTATCTTCGATACAGGAGCATCGGACGTCTCTATCTCGAGCGTCGAGGCCTCTTTCATGTTCAAGAACGAATATCTCTCACGCAACGATATCCGTGGCTCACAGAATTATATGAATGCCAATGGCGAGATATCTACAGGTACCGTCATCAACCTCCGTACAGTCAAACTCAACGACGAACTGGAACTGAACGATATCCGCGCATCAGTGGCACACAACCAGTCTGCCCCTCTCCTTCTGGGTCAGTCGGTACTGGAACGTCTGGGTAAGATCGAGATCGACAACGATAAGAAGGTCCTCCGTATAACATACAATCCAAAAAAATAATCAGTTACCATGAAAAAGTTCATCTTCATCCGAATATGGGGCTTCATGGCACTGATGTCCCTCGCTACATCCTCCTCTTGGGCACAGGTCAACCTTATCGAGATGGCCAAGGGCGCCTACGAGGCTCAGAACTACAAGGAGGCTGCCAACTATCTATACCAGATATTGCAGAACGACCAAACTAATGCCGAGGCTTACCTGCTCTACGGTAAAGTCTATACAGCAGTGGACAACTACCCCGAGGCTGCTACCATCCTCTCATACGCTCTCAGCAAGGTCAAAGAGCCTGAGAACCGTATGAAGATACGCCTCGACCGTATCAAGGCACTATCGCATCTCAAGATACACGATTCGGCCCTCAACGAGGCTCAGAAGCTCAAGGATGAGTACCCCAAGAACGCCGAGGTGCTCACTACCCTCGCCATGTGCCAGAACGAGTGTCGCGATACATTGGCAGCCCTCAATACGCTTCGCGCTGCCTTTAAAATCAATAAGAATTCTACCGATATACGCTGCCTTCTCATCGAGGCGCTCGTAGCCCAAGGCGAAGAGAAAGAGGCTCTCAAAGAGCTCGATGCCCTCTGCACCAATTGCATGAAGTTGCCTTTCGACATCAACAACCATGAGTTATCGAACGATTTCATGTTTTCTATCTCTACCCTCTTCTCCAACTACCCTAAAATCCGCGAGTACAAGAAGACGGCTCATCTCATCACAGATATATTCATCAAGTCGGGATTGCTCCCTATGGAGGCCGACCCCTCGTTCCACGAGAAGGAGCTTGTCGATGAGTTGGCTAGCTACGTGGAGCTTAACCGCGACCGTATCGTCAACAACCGTAATGAGGTGAGCGACTACGAGCGTCTTCTCTTCTTTGTGGGCGCTCTCTATTCCGAGATCGAGGATTTCCCTACCGCCTTGTCGTACCTGGATAGGTGTATCAACTCCGAATTGCCCGAGGAGGTTCGTTTGCCATATACCTATACCGATCTCTTCTACTGTGGTCATATAGAGAAAATCAGAAGTATTACCAACAAGGAGCTCGAACGTATCAGCAAGAATACACGTCTCTCATCGCAGGACCGCCTCGATCTCCATCACAAGGTCATTTCTCGTTGCGCATATTATATGGCTTCTGAGGGCTTGGCTGATGAGACGCTCGACTTCTGCAATGAGTATGGCATATACCACGACTACGATTTCACATTGATTGCCCACTACATTAAGGGCGAATACGATAAGGCTCTTGTCAGAATGGAGGATTTTGAGGAAAACACAACACCCACTTCCATGTTGACCCACGCCAATATTCTCTCGCTTCTCAACCGTCAGGATGAGGCTAACGAGACATTGGAGAATGTCATCATCCTTACCGATGAGGAGAGCGACCTCTCTTCTGCCGTCGCCTATGCCGCTCTGGGCGATACCGCTAAGGCGTATACTCTGGTAGATAAATATGTCAATTCGCCCAATTGCCACGACAATATCGAGGAGTGCTTCTACTTGGCTGCAATATATATCTACGCCCACGACTACGCATCTGCATGCGATTATATAGAGCTGGCTATGAAGATCGACGAAGCATCGGCATACGAGCTTATCAACAATAATCTTTTGCTCATAGTGCCTCCTTCTTTCTTTTCTGGCAAGGAATTTGTATCTCTTAAGTCAAAGCTCGACGCCCGTCGCCAAGAGCTGTTCCAACAGACCGAGAAATATTTCAAGTAATTTATATTGTACAGACTGTTTGCCATACTATTCGCCGTGTTGCTCTCTCTCCCAGCTATGGGCGTCAAGCCTATACGTAAGGAGATACGCAATATCGACCGTTTCCAGGACATTACCGTCGCTGGTGGCATCGATGTCGTCCTCATGTATGGCGATAAGCGTAAGTGCGTAGTGGAGGCCGAGAGCTCTATCATCCCTAATGTCCTCGTGGAGATCGAGGACAACTCTATGTGCATTTCGGCCAAGAGCTTCAAGTACAAGACCAGCAAGAAGATCACAGTCTACCTCACTACCGATACTACCGTATCTACTATCACTACGGTCAAGGGCAACCATATAAGTTCTCAGGGTCTCCTCCCGGCAGGGCGACTGGTCGTCAATGCCCGCTCTGCTTCTAATATATCGCTCAATGTCGAGGCTGCACAGGTCGACCTCCACATATCGGGTAGCTCGTCGGTTTCTATAATGGGTACCTGCGCCAATACATCGGCAGATATCAGCGATACATCGTTCCTATGGACTCATTTCCTCAAGAGCAATAGCATGGAGTTGACGGCCGACTACTATTGTCATTGCAAGGTCTATGCCTCTAATAGCATTACTATACGCGCCCGTAATGGCTCCAACATAGAGTACATTCACGAGCGTGGAGCTCAACGCTCTATCGAAGGCGACAATACGTCGCGTATCATCAAGGTGGCTGAATAGGTTAATAAATAAGTAAAATACTGAAAATTCCGCTCCCTCCTTGCCACTCCCACAAAAATACATATCTTTGCACCGCCTAAGAAAAGGCACACTTCCTAACAACATAATATAGTTCTAAAAAATGAGTCAAATTTCCAATCGTTTGCTTTCACTCTCTGAGTCAGCAACACTCGCAATGTCTCAAAAGAGCCGTGAATTGCAGGCTCAAGGTCTCGATGTAATCAACCTCAGTGTTGGTGAGCCAGATTTCAATACACCAGATCACATCAAAGAGGCTGCTATCAAGGCTATCAACGACAACCAGACTCACTACCCTCCAGTACCTGGTTACCCTGAACTCCGTAAGGCAGTGTGCTCACGCCTTAAGCGTGCCCTCGACCTCGATTACGATTTCAATCAGGTTATCATCTCTGCAGGTGGTAAGCACTCCCTCTCTAACGTCATCATGGCTGTTATCAACCCAGGCGACGAGGTTATCCTCCCAGCTCCATACTGGGTATCTTACGCCGAGCTCGTTAAGCTCGCCGAGGGTAAGAACGTTATCGTAGAGGCTGGTATCGAGCAGGATTTCAAGATTACTCCAGCTCAGCTCGAGGCAGCTATCACCGACAAGACACGTATGTTCATCATCAACTCGCCTTCTAACCCTACAGGTTCTATGTACTCGAAGGCCGAACTCCGTGCTCTCGCCGACGTACTCGTTAAGTATCCAAACATCATCGTTCTCTCTGACGAGATCTACGAGATGATATCATACGAAGAGAAACACGCTTCTATGGCTCAGTTCGCCGACCTCAAGGATCGTGTAGTTCTCTGTAACGGCCTCTCTAAGGGCTACGCTATGACTGGCTGGCGTCTTGGTTATATCGCTGCTCCTCTCGACATCGCTAAGGCTTGCAACAAGCTCCAGGGTCAGATGACTTCAGGTATCACTTCTATTACACAGGCCGCAGGTATCGCTGCCCTCACAGGTTCAGATGAGCCTTCTTTGAAGATGACTGCCGAGTTCAAGAAGCGTCGCGATATGCTCTACGACCTCCTCAAGCAGATCCCAGGCCTCAAGCTCAACATGCCTACAGGCGCATTCTACTTCTTCCCAGATGTTACAGCTTACATCGGTAAGTCATACAACGGCAAGAAGATGGAGAACTCAATGGATCTCGCTATGTACCTCCTCGAGGTAGGCCACGTAGCTACAGTAGCAGGTTCAGCATTCGGTATCGAGGGCTATATCCGCCTCTCTTACGCCGCATCAACAGAAAAACTTCAAGCAGCAGCAGAGCGCATCAAGAATGCCCTCGCAAACTTGAAATAATCCCCAACAAATACATAACGCCAAGAGGATGTATCACACGGTACATCCTCTTTTTTTGTCGCCCATCCATTTATTCGTTCCAAATTAACCATGTGGCATCAACCACATTCCTGTCAAATTACATCTTTCGACCGCTAACATCCCACTTCTCGCCATTCTTGATGATGACTACCTTGCCATTCTCGATGGTCTTGATGGTCTTCTGACTATTGCCAGATACTTGCTTGATGCCTGTTGCAATAAGCTTCGTGCCTTCGGCAGTGCGTGTGTCTGTCGCGCCACATTCGTGGTCACATACTGCCGTCTTCGTGCCATCGGCTTCTGTCGTAGCATCGTTGTTGTAGATGTATTTGGTGAACTGGTGACCGAGAGCGGGAACTACATCTTGAACAACAAAAATCTCATGGCATACAGAACAGTATGCGCCTGCTGTCAGACCGTCTTCTGTACATGTTGCTATTACAGGCTCGTCTACTACCACCATATGGTCTCGGGCTTCTATTTCTTCTTTAGCGACAAGAACCTCACCGCATACAGAACAGTGTGCGCCTTCTGTCAAGCCTGATTCTGTACATGTTGGTTCTATTGCCTCGTCTACAACCACTTTATGACCTAGGGCTTCTATTTCTTCTTTAGCAACAAGAACCTCACCGCATACAGAACAGTGTGCGCCTTCTGTCAAGCCAGATTTAGTACATGTTGGTTCTATCGCCTCGTCTACAACCACTTTATGACCTGGGGCTGATATTCCTTCTTGAGCAACAAAAATCTCATGGCATACAGAGCAGTGTGAACCCTCCGTCAGACCGGCTACTGTACATGTTGCTTCCACTCCTTCGTCTACAACAGTCTGATGAGGAGATGTTATGTAGAATCCCTTCACCTGTGATCGTGGATACTTGTAAACTGTTTCATCTGGGAAGACAATCCAATACTCACTCCCAAATATTTCAAGATGTGTCTCAGGATCAATACTGAATGCCACATTCGAATCGTCGCTCAAAGTGAGACACAACGCACTCTCCGCATCAGCATCGCATGTATGTTCGGCTGCTGGTGTTGGCAAGACGGCATCTCCACCTCCAACTTCCGCTCCTTCCTCTGTAATCGTGAAATCAAGATTCTGACCATGTGGAAGTGTAATCGCTTGTGTTCCTCCCCCAGTCAATATAATTGTCATGGTTTCCGGACTAACACGAATACCGTTCACATTGTATGAGTCGCCATTCACCTTTATCACAGGATAAGCTGAAACCACCTTGAATTTATATACCTCGTCATCATTAGCCACTACCTTATAGCCATCAGCTACGTAATTCGATGGATCCATAGAGAAGAGTCCACCCTTGACGATTGCCTTGCCTGAGGAAGCTTCGCACAAAGCAGGAGCCTGGAACTTGCCGTCGTTGATGATTATTTCATATCCACTAAAGACAAACCAAGCATATCCAGTACCACTATATGTTCCGCCATTAACTACAAACTTCCCATAGACACCTAAAGCTAAACTAATTCCTGCGGTATTCACAACAGTTCCTTCTCCCTTGATTGTGAAATTACCATAGTATATTTCAATTACTGAACTATCATAAACGCTGCCCTTGATATTATGTCCATTGAGGTCGAGTGTGATGTTGGCACCCATTTTGTTTTCGATACACTTACCTGCAGGCACATTTATATCACCAAGAAGCTTGACTGTCGCTGTACCGTTGATTGCTTTGAATGCTGTGAGGAACTCTTCTACATCATAATATTTAGTCGTCTCCTCGCCGATGGTAATCTGGGCGATAGAAGCACAGACAGGGCGAACCGAGAACCCGTCGCGGCGGTTGAGGCTGCCCCAATCCACGCCGTTCGAGTTGAAGTTCAAGTCGTACGCGTCGTTGGAGCGGCTCGTGCTAAGCGAACGCGACCAGTAGTAGCCGTCGTTGCCCACGTTGCTGAGATTCGTAGCCCAGCGGAGGCCCGCAGCAGGGAGAAAAATATGCACATCCGTAGCAACATCATAATCAGATGAAGGTGTATTTCCTGAATATACCTTTACTCCCTTATCACCATCTTTCTTCGCCTTATAGACTATATACCCGTTAACGTTTTCTCCATTATAGGTACTGGTCCATACCCAGTAACATTCATTGCGAAGCTCTGTCTGTTGCTCGTATGTCGGCATTTTCCACGCTCCACCCCATGTCTGAACAGCTACATCATCGGCATCCTCAAGCTCTTTCTTGTTGTCAACAGTACCATATGAACTATCTGTACAGTATTTGGTCTGCGTATCATACGAACCATTGCACCACTTATATGTACTCCAGTTGTAGCCAGCCGAATAGCCTTCTTTCCATGTTGGGGTATCTGTATTGCCGCCTGCTGAGTAGTGCGTCTCTGTATCGCCCCACTGATAATAGTCGCCTGCGTCAGAGGCATTTGTAGCGCCAATATTGCAAGTAGCCCAAAGCGTGCCACTTGACAATCCAAGGTCAACGTATTCGTGACCATTGTGTGCGTTCTGCGCCCATGCACCCACAGCACACAAGGCTGAAACGATTAAAGAAAAAATTCTCTTCATCTATTGTTTTTGATTAAAAATTTATTGCATTTATCCTTGGTATATCCTGTGTGTGTCTTGGGAATGAAGAGGCACATAGAACCCGGCACGAAACTATTAAATCCTCTTTGTTTAGCAATAAACTTTTTGACGAACTGCAATATTCTTTGACGAACGACATGTTTTGGTGGCTTTTTGGGGTTTCCAGCGTTTTTTAGTGCCTCCCTAATCGTTTGTTATCGCTTTGTAGAGACGGTGTGCACACCGTCTTGTTAACTACCTCCTCCTAGAACCACTACTCCCCCCTAGAACCACTATCCCATCCGCTTGAAGTCAGTCTCTCTTATGCCGCTACTTTCTCTATGGCGGCAAAGTATTCTTCTTCGTTCCCGAATTTCTTGTAATAAAAGGGCGAGGCTTTGTCCATCTCTTTCCATTTTCTGGAAACGTACAATTTGCTCTCTCCCAGGCCTTTCATATCGCCCCTAGCCTCATTCTTCTTCTTTAGTCGCCCTATCCTCATTCTCCTCAACGCTTCTTCTAGCTCTATCCCGTACTCTTTCAGCAAGCCGTAGAAATAGGACACTGCAGCTCTGTGCGCTCCTTTTATCTTGTGCCTTCTGGCTTCTCTCTCCCAATGCCTGCGCTTGTTCCACAACTTCAGTTCGTACGAGGCGAGTTTCTGCGCATCGGCAAACATATCTCTGCAGTTCCTCTGTTTCTTGCTGACCTTTACTCCCATAATGAAATATCCACTGGGACAGCGTTTTATGTATATACTCCTCCCCGTCGTCCTTGCTTTGCTGTCTCTCCTCATAGCCTTTCTGGCTATAGTGACGCACTTACGTACTATGCTGACTCTTGCCATCTTTAGTGAATATTCAGTTTAAAAAATCCGACTGCAAATATAATACATCCCCTCCCATTTTGTACACTCCATATTAAAAAAATTGCGAGCAAACAGAGCCTACTCTTATACTAGCAACAGTCTACCCATAGACTCCAACAGAACATGATGCCTAGCAGATGATAAGCATCTCCATCAATTCAATGAATCCCCCGAATCTGCGAAATCTGCGTGCGATATTTTCTCAACCACTATTAGTAATATTTATCACGCAGATTTCTCCTCGTTAGGTAAAGATCTGGCATATTAAGCGGTTTATTTTGTGCTAAAAATATTGAATCCTAATTCTATTCAAAAATGAGCACAACACAAAAAGTCTACATCCAATATTGTCGCTATTACGATGGGAATGACGAAAAGGAGCATGATAGTAATTTTGGGTTTTATGAGAAGCACTGGGTTGAAGAACACAAGACTGGCAAAGGATTATTCCATCTAAAATTACTTATAGCTGAATACAAAGATTCTGGCCTGGGAAGCTTTATGGCTGATGACGGAACCCCAATATCCTTAAAAGCCCTCCTATATAATAGGTTCAAACACTGGAACTGCTACTCAACCACAAACGACTTCAAGCGCTTCTACATGAAGGAGTATCTGGGTATGAGAATGAGGAATTGGGATAAGAGGTGAGGGTGGAACTGTGCAAGTATACTTGCACAATTTCAAGATACCGGCTAATAACCAGTTCTTGAATTGTTGATTCTTTCAAGAATCTCGCTAGTCGTTCCCTCTGTACTTACACCGCACAGGGTTGATTACAACTTATTTATGGCTATTGGGAATAGATATTTCTCGTCGCCGATGATAAATATTAGAGACAATTGGTCTCCCTTTTTGTACTCAATATGAAAATAGCTATTTATAGCTTCGCCCGGATTAATTGTTGTTGGCTCAAGATAGCCAATCTTCTTCGCTTCTTGCTCATCTTTCATGTTTTTTGATATGGAAGCAAGGTAGTATGACGAAGCTAAGTAGGCCCCATAGGCGTAAGCGGGATTGTACGTTGTGGTTACTGAACTATATAAAACCCCTCCTGAATGTATAGTGCTGTACGAAGTGGAATATGCACTCATACCTGAGGCCACCCCTGCCCCTATCGCAGATATAACTAATGCGACGTTTTGCTTCCTTTGAACGATTTCTGAATATTCTTTTGCGGAATATATCAAAAGTTTGTCATGCGAATCGCCAGCTTTGTCGACATAAGCTATACATTGCTTGTTGTCTATGTAGACTGGTTCATTTGAATGGTTTAACAAGTACATGTCGCATCTGTAATATTTTCCATAGTCTCTCGTTTTTGACATGTGAACAGAAAGTGTGAAGCCATTTATATCGTATGTATACCATTCCAAGTCTTCAAATACATCCACATACAAACTATCTATACATGGGTTAGATGTGATTAATGTACCATCAGAAACATGATAGGCGGAACTTCCACCAAACTTATTTATCAGAGTCAGTTTGTCATCGACAGCTGTACCATGATCGTATTTGATGACTATGTGGTCGCCATTGGGCATAAATGATTCATATATGCCATGCCATTGCCCATCTATTTTAACCCCGTTGACAAATGTGCGTTTGTCGTCATAGTATTCAATATGCTCACCATTTTCTAGACCATTATGGTATGTAGTATTAATCTTGACATTACCATTTTTATGATATGAAATCCATTCTCCATCAAAAATGCTGTTGAAAAACGACAATGTGTCTAGGTGAGAATATTTGCCATCAATAAGTATTTGCCCATTACGGTCAAATGCTCTGAAAATATTGATAGGGCTATTGACATCTACTTTTGCCGCGACATAGTATGTTGCAAATAATTCGTCGTCGATGGCATGCCAATCTCTGTCGTAATAGTATTTACGAGTTTGTGCGTTAAGTGTCACGCACACAAGAGCTAATAACATTGAGAGGTATTTCATTCAGTTTGCTTTTGATCGGTGCTAATATAGTGATTATTTGACAATTCAAACAGTTATGTGTGACATATGAAAGATGATTCATCGCGTCCTTTTTTTGTATACAGATTTGAATCCCCCGAATCTGCGAAATCTGCGTGCGATATTTTCTTAACCACTACCACACCCCAACTATGGGAATTACGGAAACATTTATTAACTTTGTTAAATGATTAATAGTCCAAAGAGCTAAATCGTAAATACCCGAATTGTAGCTTTTTATCCTTGACGCGGGAATCTGGAAAACTAGTCCCCAAGTTGGGGACAAAATAATTGAGGACATTGTTTCTGTTCCTTGTACAGCGTGGTAATCCATGGCAAAAGGAAATGTTACATCTAGCTTAAGGCTAACTAGTATAGGAATAATTCAAACCGGTAAAGTATGGCTAAGTCTCCAAGATGCTTATATAGTTGCAAATTTTCAGAATTTATCAATACTGATCCTAAATCTGTATTAGGTGAACTAAACTCTAATTATCATGGGCAAATCCTTACAACTACTAATGAGGCTTGGATTTCTGAAATAGAAATTATGCAGGAGACACTCCTGCCATGGATAAATGAAACAGGTAATATTGTTTTTGAATATGACATCCCTCGACTCGGGAAACGTATAGACGTAGTTTTACTTTTTCGTGGCATAGTGTTTTGTCTTGAATTCAAAGTTGGTCAAAAAGAGTTTCTTCAGGCAGACATTGAGCAGGTTCTTGATTATGCACTTGACCTTAAGAACTTTCACCTGCAGAGTCACAATCGTACCATCGTTCCTATTCTGGTAGCGACAGAAGCACAACAAGCTACAAATGTATTTCAATCATCAGTATACGACGATTCCATATATAACCCACTAGTAACAGGCAAAAAAGGACTTAAACAATTAATCTCAGACATAATAGACCATTATCACGCAATAGAAGACGATAAATCGTTTAGCGATTCGTGGATAATAAGTCCATATACGCCAACACCAACTATTATAGAGGCTGCGCGCACCCTCTATGAAAGGCATTCAGTTGAAGATATTACCAGACACGAAGCCGACAAGGTATCTACAGATAGAACTATAGCATATATATTAGATGTTATCAAGAAAAGTAAGGATGCAGGAGAAAAGAGCATCTGTTTCGTTACAGGTGTGCCTGGTGCTGGAAAAACTCTTGTAGGGTTGGATGTTGCAGTCAAACAGACCTACAAAGATGACGATAAAAGGGCGGAAGATGAGGGCGCAGTATACCTTTCTGGAAACGGTCCATTGGTTGCTGTTCTTACAGAGGCGCTAGCCATAGACGACAACAAGAAATGTAAGGAAAAAGGAGAAAAGAAAAATATCTCTGATTCCAGACGTGAAGTATCTAAATTTATCCAGATTATCCATAGATATCGCGACAATATGCTTGCCAAGATAAAAAATCCTGTTGAGAATGGCATATTGGAGATAGACCCATCAAAAGCTATGAAACATGCAAAAGCTGGATACGGCGAGGTTGAACACGTTGCAATATTTGATGAAGCACAACGTTCATGGACACATAAACGTCTGGCGGACTATCTAAAGCGAGGAGGTACATACGGCAATAAATTGAAAGTACCAAACTTCCCTTTATCAGAAGCCGCATTTTTAATATGGGCATTAGATCAACGCGAAGATTGGGCTACAATAGTGTGTCTTGTTGGTGGAGGTCAAGAGATAAATACCGGTGAAGCAGGCATCTCCGAGTGGATTAAAGCTTTGAATGAAAAATTCACCCATTGGAAGGTATATATATCTAATAAATTAACTGAACCAGAATATGCAGAGGGAAAGGTAAATGAACTTTTGAAAGACAATAAGAACGTACAATTCTCAGATGAATTGCATTTAGGTGTTAGCCTCAGATCTTTCAGAGCAGAAAAATTATCTGCTTTTGTTCACTCTCTGCTTTCTTTCAATCCGAATGCGTCTAATATTTATTCTGAGATTAGAGATAAATATCCTATCGTTTTAACGAGAGATATGGAGAAGGCTAGAGAATGGATTAGGCGTAACGCAAGGGGAAGCCAGAGAACTGGAGTGCTTGTTTCTAAAACGGCTGCACGTTTCAAGCCTCTAGCTGTTGATATACTTGCTCAAGGAGACGAGAATGCAGTACACTGGTTTCTTGAGGACAAAACGGATATTAGGGCTTCAAATTATTTGGAAGATGCAGCTACTGAGATTCAAGTTCAAGGTCTAGAACTAGATTACACTTGTCTACTATGGGATGCAGATCTGAGATATGAGAAAGGAGAATGGAAATATTATACTTTTAACGGTAAGACAGCTTGGAGAGAAGAACGAGGAGAATCTGAAAATAGCAAAGAGAGACAGAAATATATGCTAAATGCTTACCGAGTATTACTCACAAGAGCTAGGATAGGCATGGTTATATGTGTACCACAAGGTAATGGCAACCTCACCGTTGGTGGATTTCCTGAGGACAGTACACGACTACCAGATTTCTATAATGGCACCTACGAGTATCTTAAAGGTCTAGGTTTGCAGGAAATATAAGAGTATAATGTGTATCCTAAGAACAATAGAGGTTGTAGCCGCCATTATCATTAATGACGGCAAAATATTAGCTACGCAGCGTGGCTATGGCGAATGGAAGGGTTGGTGGGAATTCCCTGGAGGAAAAATTGAAGCGGGTGAAACTGAAGAAATAGCACTAGTACGAGAAATAAGAGAAGAACTTGCAGTTACTATCAATATCAAAGAAAAACTGACCACAGTAGAGTACGACTATACTAATTTTCACCTCACTATGCATTGTTACATTTGCGATATAGCAGAAGGTGAACTGAGACTTTTAGAACACGAAGACTTCTGTTGGCTAGAGCCTGATGGTTTGAAAACTCTCAAGTGGCTACCTGCGGATGAGGAGGTTGCAGAGAAACTAGGGTAATCCTTCTTTTAAGTTCTATCGGCTTAATATTTTATGACATCTATCCATTGTATACCTTAAGACAAAACAATAGCTACTTCTTTTCATATACTAAATTCATCATGCTTATGTTTAACAAAAAATAATATTCTAGCTATATTGTATTTTTGTGCACAAAAGATATTTTGTATATCTTCGCTGAAAACGACTAAATATGAAGCAAATAACAACCATAATATTATTGAGCTTTATCTCAATTATATCTTTTTCACAAGGGGCAAAACATTTCACTTTTAAGGGTATTCCAATCGATGGAGAATTAGAAAGTTTTACTAATAAACTTGTTGATGTAGGTTATAAAATAGAGGAGATTGGCAATGAAGGCTCCCTTTTGAATGGAACTTTTGCAGGTATCAAGAATAGCGAAATACTTGTTTATATTATTCCAAATAAGAATGTCGTATACTCTGTTAGTGTTATATTCCCATCAGAAAATAAATGGAGGCATTTAGAATATGATTATTTTTCACTAAAAGAGAACCTTACAAAAAAATATGGCAACCCTATTTCTTGTATTGAGAAATTTGAGGAGTTATATGGGGATAGTGACAACGATAAACTTTTGGCATTAGAATTAGATCATTGTATATTCGAAACGTTCTTTGAGACCGATAAAGGCAGAATCAAATTACACATTGCTTCGTCACCTTTAGCAGGAAGTCATGTGCTTATTGATTATATTGACATGGTTAATTACTCATTGTATTTGGAATGTTCATACGACGACCTATAATAAGATATTAATACTTAACCATTTCTACGAAAGTCATTACACGAAATAGACCAACGTACACACAACTTTCAGATCAACCCCAATTTCTTTAATCTTGATCTTATTGCCCCATCGTTTCTTTCAAATATTTCACTTAGCTCTGCTTTGCTTTTTCCTTCGAGAAAAAGAGACTTGAGTCTGTTGTCATCTTCTTCAGACCAAGATGCGTACGCTTTTTTGTAGAGTTGCTTTTGTTGTTCCATGTGAGACACCTTTTTCTCAACATTATCAATTTCTTTCTCTACCTTAACACTAATAAAAGAAAGATGCCGTCCTTTTACGTTTTGCAAGTACGTTTGCCTATTCATATAGTTATTACACCCCGTCTTGTCTTTTTTATAGTTTGTACAACCTAAAAACGGCTCTTTTTGCCCATCATTGCTGGCTTTAACTATCAAATATCCATCTTTACACTTATCGCATTTTAGTATACTGAGTTCACCACCAGCAAGATTGTTTGTCATGAAGTCGCATATCTCTGGTTCGTTTGTACATATCCAAAGTTTCAGTCCATACGATTTTTTGTAGCGGAATTGAAGAGGGTACCCACAACATGGACACTTCTTTATGTTGGATCTATCGCTATTGGTACTATTTCCCAATTGCCCATGAACTACCACATTAGGATAGTCTTCAACTAGTTCACGAACGAACTCAGATGGTCGTTGCTGCGGAGTAACGATATATACCCTATTCTTTGTACGAGTCAGCGCCACATAGAATAGTCGACGTTCTTCAGCATACTCTATAGCACGGTCATCTTTTACCACGTATCTTAGTACAGGATCCTCTTGTACCTTAGATGGGAAGCCATAGGTATTATCTATTGCATTAATTAGTATCACGTTGTCGTATCCTAGGCCTTTCGCTCTATGAACAGTCATGAATTCGAATTCATAATCTCTGAATGTCTGTGAAACTACGTTACCTGTTTTTTCCAAATACACGAAATCAGCCGACTTGCATAAATTCCACGCATCAAATCCATACCTACCTAGTAATAAAATAGACGATTTAGGATTCTCTCCAAAGATCTCCTTCATAATGCGCTCTACAGTCTGCCCTACTAGGTAAAATTTACCACCCTTTCCTTTTGTTTCATCTCTATCGACTTCTTCAGTATAGGTTTCAATGATGATAGGTGACTCTATATGCTTCGGTGAAACTAGTGCTTTTTGAATTTGGGATTTATTCTTTTGTATGAAACCACCAGCTATATCTATGACTTCCTGAGCATTGCGGTATGTTTTTGTTATATGCAACTGTTGGCCATATCCGAACGCCTCCTTGAAGTGTGTAAATAGTGTTATATCTGAACCAGCATAGGCATAGATAGATTGCCAGTCGTCACCAACAGCTATAATTTTTGCGTTACAAAGCTTACTTAGCTCATGAGTAAGATTAAATCTTTGGCGAGAGATATCTTGGTACTCATCTACAATTATGTATTTGAACTCTAGTTTGTTACCTCGTATCTCTTCTTCTCGGATTATACGAGCAGAGTCGTTAATCATATCCTCAAAGTCTATAGCATTACTTTCCTTGAGTCTCTTTGAATACTCCAAATAACACTGCTCACAAATCGTCAAAAACAGCTTACTTCGTACATTATTAGTCTTTGCCTGGAACCGATAAAAGTCATCTATGTTATATCCGTTAGTTTTAAAATTCTGAATAAATGTACATACCAACTTTACCAAACGAGCAATGTATCTATTCTCTTCTGTACTGACAATTTTCTCAAATACCTCACGCGACGAACGGGGATTGAGAATGAAGCCATGATCTTCTAATTGCTTTCGCAAATGCTCTATATAAGGCACACCATCACGATATGAAGAGAATGTATATAGAAGGGTTGTATTGTGCTTTCTATGAAGAAGTATTTTTTCGTTTACGGCAGCTTTATATTTCTCTATTTGTTCCTGTGTGTACCTATTATTTCTTCCATCTTCGGTTATGCCAAAGTGCTCAATGTATGCTACTTTATCCCCTTGTGTTATCGTAAAGTCGGGTGTATATGGCTTATGAGATTCAACTATTGCATACGGATATTGTTTTTCGTACACATAGTCAATATTGTTCATATATAAGAAATTAGCAATACGAACTTCCTCTGCAGAACGGAGTATTTCGTATGCAATACTAATATGTTTTCCAGTTCGTTTGTCAATAATCTGTTCTGTATACTCCTTCATGTTTCCACGAAGAGTAGAGAAGTCGGCTTTTGATATATAGTTGAAAAAATCGTTTATATCATCACCCTCATAAGGAGCGTCAAAGTAACTACCGAAAAAGAGAATCAGTTTATCTACCAGCTCTGGGTTCTCAAGGATATTACCTTTCAGATAGTTGTTAATGACATTGTACATCATTCCCTCCGTGACAATTTGCTTACGGTCTTCTTCCTGTCTTTTAAGAATGGCGTAACCTGTCTTGTGGAATGTCGTAACTGGGCATGGTATGCCAAGTCCTTTATTTATTCGGTCTCGCAGTTCTCCTACAGCTTTATTGGTAAAGGATATTACTAGTATTTGATCTGGACGGATACCCTTTTTGTCCACCAAATATTTAACCTTAGCAGATACTGTAGTTGTCTTGCCAGCACCAGCGCCCGCCACTACCAGTGTATAATCTTCATCTGAAAGCACTACACATCTTTGTTCATCATCAAGATGTATATTTGGGTCTATTTCTTTTAGAACGTTATCAAGATATCGCTTTTCAGAAGCGAGTTTTCTTGTAATGTATTTCTCATTGTGCTGACTGATTATCTTAGATCCATCATGACATAACAAATCAGCATAATTACAGATAAATGCATTTGCTCTATCGGTTGGTATTTCATTTTCCTTACAGAAAAATTCGAGTGTCTTTGTTTCCTCCAGTGTTTTATACTTAGCATAGAGGGCTTCGTACTTATTGCAGAACTTGCGATAATCCGACCTTGCAAGAAATTTATCTTGTTCAAGTATGGTTCTCAAATCTATTTCAAATACAGACAAACTCTTCTGCTCAGCATTGTTACTGAGTTCTAGACTTGAAGGTGTACTTCTGAATATGTCAGAAAGTTTAGAAATAAGAGACATTATTGCAGTGTGTGTGTTATTTGATATAACGTGAGCGAAATCTCCTTTGCGACCCTGTAATTTTCCGTATATCCCTATCTAGTGCTTTAATCGCAGCATTCTCATTGGGGGGGCAAGGTATCAATCCGCTTTTAATATTATCATACCATTTTCTTAAAATAGCCTCTTCTTTAACTGCCTTGATCTCTGGCATACGATTATTGAACATTAAAAAATTACTGAAAGCATCATACATCTCTTCAAAAGAACAATCAGGGAGTTCGATTTGATTTCCATCTATATCCTTATTTGCCTCATACTTCCTAAATATATCTATGAAGTCATATTCATACTCTGCGCAATTAGGATATTCTGCTCCCGTAATCATCCGAAAGTTGCCGACATCAGTAGGTTTTTGTCTAGCCAATGTCTCTATGCAAGTGTATGAGAGTATCTGATTGACAGATAGTTTTTTTACTCGGGATATAAATTGTCGGAGTCGAAGAATATCATCAATCAAACGGTTGTCGATTGTATCTTCATTCTCTATATGCGCTACAGATTCAGTATTTTTTTTCGACAGTGTTATATTAACAAGAAGAGCCCTCTCCCCTGAAAGCGTTTTTCTACCTTTATCTGTTATTTTGAGAAGGCCATCAGTATTTATTGTCAGATAATCCAAACATATCATCTGACAAATATACATCAACCAGTCATCTGCAGAAACATCCCTTCCAACGCCAAATGTTTTTATGGTGTTAAAACCATTCTTGCGTATCATCTCAGTCTCTTTGCCAATAAGTATGTCACGAACGGTCATTACGTCAATCTGTTCGTTAGTTCTCATAACTGCAGACAGAGCTTTTTGAACTAAAATAGTGCCGTCTGTTTCAGGTAATTTATTATTCTGAAAAAGTACCATATGCATCGTTTTTGCAAATATAACAAAAACTACAACTATACAAAACTAAACAGAAGGTTCAAATCTTGTACCCCCACTCAAAACAATTACGAATAGGAAACCGTTTGCAAATGTCATAGCAAACAATCCCCAGAATCTGCGAAATCTGCGTGCCCCCTCAAAACAAATCCCCAGTGTCCCCCCAGCAGCACGCCAATATGGCGGCGATCAAAGGGATGGATACGAAGCCTGAGATTGTTATTGCTGCGGAGGAGTAGAGTCGCTTGGAAGAGAAAATGTCCCTCAATCCAATGTTGATAATCAGTGGATTACGAAAAATGTCCCTCAAAATGTCCCTCAAAATATCTCTAATCCCAAACAGGCGGTGATTCGAGGCTAGTGATTTGGTATCACTATCCTAGTGATATATAAGGAAGCTCTATCTTACTTTACCAAACACACAACTATAATAAACAGCCCATATACAGCGGCAGATAGATTACGCCATCCTCCACTTTAACGTCACTAGTATGCAGCACGATAGGTTCTGCTACATAGCTGTCAAACTTCTTAGCGAAGCGTACTATGGAGGTTAATGTGTAGCGTGGACTTGACTTGACTTCTATGGGATGAATGTTGTGTCGGTTGCTGATTACAGCTTTCGGCACAAGAAAATCAATCTCCATTCGTTCTTCAGATTCGGTCTTGCTGTATGAGGAGAAGAAATACAACTTATGACCTGCAGTCCTAAGCATTTGAGCCACCAGATTCTCTACCAACATGCCTTTGTTTACCTCCAGCTTATCGTGCATCAACTTTCTGTAAAGTTGCTCTGCCTTGATTGTGGCCTCGGTAAATGCGTGACTGATTAGTAATCCTGTGTCAGACATATACAACTTTCGCGAAGCATCCTCCACTTTCATCTCCAACCCCACACTCGGTTCAGAAGCTGCAAAACATGTATTCACCACCCTCGATTCGTCAAGCCAGAAAAATGCAGTTTCAACACTTCTTCCGCGAGTTCCCTTGCCCAAAACCGACAACTTGAACTTTTTCTCGTGTCGCTGTAGTTGCGATGGGATTGTGTCAAAGATCTTTGTCACTCTTGCTTCCTGCCCTTTTGCATACTTGCTGATATCGCTTCGATAAAGAGCCAGAATATTGCGCTTCGTTCTATCCACCTCGTCAAAATTCCTCGACTCTACCCACTCTGCCACAGCCTGAGGCATACCACCGACAACCATATAGAGTCTCAGGTAATCCATCATCTTTCTGTGAAGTGACTGTCCCAATGGCTTTCTTTTAGTATAACACTCCCTCACATAATCCATCATCATGTCGTCTCCCAATGCCCAAAGAAACTCCTCCAGGTCCATCGGATGCATTTCGACTCTATGTTCCTCGCTTGGGATGTTGATGCCCTTTACATTAGCATTAATACTCATCAGCGACCCCGTCTCGATGTATGCATACCGTCCGTCCTGCACCAAATACTTTACCATCTCGCGTGCCTCTGGGAATTTCTGAATCTCATCAAACACAATAAGCGACTCACCAGGATATAGTTTCTTTCCGGACTCTAGCTGAAGGTGCATGAAAAACTCATCCCACTTACCCCTGTACGTGCGGAATACATCAAGCATAGTATCTGAAGCCTCAGAAAAGTCAATCAGGATATACGACTTGAATTCTTTTTTTGCGAACTCCTCTACAATCCAACTTTTGCCCACACGTCTGGCTCCATCAATCAGCAAAGCCTCCTTCTTGCTTCGCTTCTCTTTCCACTCCAGCAACTGGCTATATATCTTACGTCTCATAAGTCAGTGAAATTAAAGCGTTTATATGTCCTACAAACTACGTTTATACACCATTCCAAGGTTTAGCATATTGCAAAATATACACCATTCCAAGGTTTAGCATATTGCAAAATATACACCATTCCAAGGTTTAGCGACGTTGCAATATTACACATTTCCTACAAAACAAACGAAATTTCAGCCCACAATTTTTATTTAGACAAAGTTTGGTGCTCTTCGCCTTGATATTCTTTGGAAATCCCCAAAATCCCCGCACCAAAAAACCAAAAAATCCCCAGAATCCCCAAAATCTGCGTGCCACAAAAAAAACACCCCACACAAAACAAATCCCCAAAATCTGCGTGCCACAAAAAACACCCCACACAAAAAATCCCCAAAATCCCCAGAATCTGCGTGCCACAAAAAAACACCCCACACAAAAAATCCCCAGAATCCCCAAAATCTGCGTGCCCCCCCACCGTCACCGCCAAAAACAATGTCGTTCGTCAAAAAAATATGCAGTTCGTCAAAAACCTTATTGCGCTATTCACCCGATTTTCTACTTTCGTGACGGAAAAATTGCGCAGTTTCACGTCATGAAACTAACTGAACTAACAAAAAAATCAACACATACAACGCCTTCTGCCGATGCCAAGCGCATTGGCGGGAGGCTTTTTCTTGTTTCGGAAATTAATCGTTAAATCATAAACAATACATGAAGAGAATTTTTTCTTTATTCGCTTCTGCCTTGCTTGCCATCAGTGCATGGGCAGTAGAGCTGCAAGTCAGCTACGAGTATGTCGATCTCGGCTTGTCAGTCAAGTGGGCAACATGTAACCTTGGTGCAACTTCTTCAACAGATGCAGGATGGTATCTGGCGTGGGGCGAGACATCACCAAAGACAAACTATACTTGGGCGACTTATCTTTCTGACCTTGACGGTACAATGACATCTTGGGAAGATGCAGGTACTGAGAAAGACCCTCTGAAGGAGTATGTTTATGGTGGTGCGAATTATTCAAAAGGTATCGGAGGTACAGCTTACGATGCTGCAACTGCAGCTTTAGGCGCAGGCTACCGTATGCCTACACAAAAAGAGTTTGAAGAACTAGCAAATACGGATAACTGTGAATGGGTATGGTGTGATGAAGACAATACCGAATTCAATGGTGTAGCTGGCTATAAGGTAACATCAAAGAAGACAGGCTATACAGGCAACTCTATCTTCATTCCTGCTGCTGGCTGTCGTTACGGAGAGGGCCTCGACCTCGAGGGTTCGTACGGCATCTACTGGTCGTCTACTCTTGACTCGGGCGATGCCAGCGGCGCGTACTACCTCGACTTCGGTTCGGACTACGTCAGCCCGGACTACTACGATTACCGTTGTAACGGGTTCCCTGTTCGTCCTGTCTATGCCGCTCCTATCGCCCAGATCACTATCGGCGAGGAGACAACGAAATATTATTCTGTAGAGAATTTCCGCGAAAAATTCTATTATATCGATGAAAAAGCCTACGTCAAGCTTCTTGGCGACATCACTTTGTCAGATTTTGATTTTGAGAACGAATATGCGGGTGCAGACATCACTTTAGACCTCAATGGGCACAGCATAACAGGCAATAATGATGATGGTCTTATAATAGATATATCAGAAGGTGCCCTCACAATTACAGGAGAAGGAACAATAGAGAACACTGCAGAGTATGGCGTTGCGATACTTAGCGCAGGAACCCTTACAGTAAAAGGCGGCACATATAAATCAGCCTTGGCTGCTTGTGGTGTTGCTAAAGGGGCAGAGTTGATTATCGATGGAGGTCAGTTCGATTCAGAAGCATTGTACTATACTTCAGCATATTTTACCAAGCCAATCGTCAAGGGCGGTATCTTCTCAATGGACCCATCCGACTGTGTAGCCGAGGGCTACGCGGCAGTACCTAACGATGACGAGGCTACAAAGGCTGATTACCCATACAAGGTGGTAGAGAAGCCATTGACCCCTACAGCCATCGACGCAGTCAACGCCGACAAGGCTGGCAAGGCCCTCAAGACCCTCAAAAACGGCCGCGTAGTCATCATCCGCGACAACAAGAAATTCGATCTCTCAGGTCGCGAATTGTAAACCCAACTTACAACATACCCAAGAGGCGCTACCCTATCGGCAGTGCCTCTTTTTGTGCCGAGATTTTAGAGTCAGTACAATTTTGTTGCTTGTTACCTTGGTTTTGTTACAACAATGGAGGTATTTTTACCTTGGTTTTGTTACAATAATGGCGATATTTTACCTTGGTTTTGTTACAAATGTGTCGGTAATAATTTGTGTATCACGATGTTATTGTATACCTTTGCTACAGTAATCAATACAGACTATCATGTTTGAACGGACAGCATTGGCATGGCTACGGACGTGGCGCGACAAAAAGAATCGTAAGCCGCTAATAATAAGGGGAGCAAGACAAGTGGGTAAGACTTCGCTCGTCGATGTCTTTGCCAAGGAATTTGACTGCTATCTAAAATTCAACCTTGATGTGATTGAAGATCTCAAACTTTTTGAGAAGGAATTGCCAATCAAAGAACTATACTCGCTCCTGTTGGCTATCAGAGGCAGAGCGAAGAGTCAGGGTCAGACTCTAGTATTCATTGATGAGATACAAAATTCGCCTGTAGCCATCAAGATGCTCAGGTATTTCCGCGAGGAACTTCCTGATGTATATGTCGTAGCGGCAGGCTCATTGCTGGAGAGTATGCTCGACCAGAACAAGCAGATTAGTTTTCCTGTTGGCAGAGTAGAATATATGGCGCTTCGCCCATGTACATTTTACGAATTCCTTGGGGCGATAAACGAGAAGGGACTACAGAATCTGCTTGACGAAGGTTCCGTACCTGAGCCATTACACGAAAGAATGCTCTCTTTATTCAACAAATACTCACTTGTGGGAGGCATGCCTCAGGCTGTCGCTGAATATGCAGAATCAGAGGACGTCATTGCATTAAGTTCGACATATCAGTCACTCGTAGCCGGATATATGGATGATGTTGAGAAATATACCAAATCAGACACATTGCGCAATGTTATCCGACATATTATCACCAGCGGCTGGAGTTATGCGGACGAACAGATAAGTTTCGATCATTTTGCGTCATCCAACTACAAGAGTAGAGAGATGGGCGAGGCCATGCGGACGCTGCAGAAGACGATGTTGCTCGAGCTGGTATATCCTACCACCCAGACCAGCCTGCCGATCATACCAGACATGAAGAAACGTCCTCGACTGATGTGGATAGACACGGGACTGGTCAACTATGCAGCAGGGGTGCAGTCGGAACTATATGCAGTAGAAGACCTCAACGATGCTTGGAGGGGTAAGGTTGCCGAACACATTGTGGGGCAGGAGCTGTTGGGGCAGAGTAACGAGTTTCTTGACAGAAGAGCCTTTTGGGTACGAGACTCCAAGAATTCTGCAGCCGAGCTGGACTATCTGTATAACAGCAGACAGTTTGGTCTGGTACCTATAGAAGTAAAGACTGGCAGCAATGCCCATTTGAAGTCACTTCAGGAATTCATGTTCGACTCGCCATGCAAATATGCCATTCGTTTCTGGAATAAGCCAATGCGCACTGATGCTGTACATATTGAGAAGAAGGATAGAGAGGGCAACGTTGTCAAGAGTAAGAATTATACCTTGTACAGCCTTCCGTATTATTATGCCGGTCAGATAGAAAAGATGTTGGCAAAGATGGACAAGGACTTTCCCACCGCACCGTAGAGACGTAGCGTGCTACGTCTCAAACCCCGTCACCACCCCCCACCGTCACCGCCAAAAACAATGTCGTTCGTCAAAAAAATATGCACCTATCAAGAGCAAAAAAAAATCACACATAGGTAAACGTTTGGCACAGGTGGTCGATAATTTTGCTTTCACAAACCAATAAACAACACTGTTATGAGAAAGTATTTTGACCAGATGAGGATTGCGGGAGTGCAGTACCATGAGGCACTATTCTGCAGAGAAGAGCTTAAGGCTGGACGTAAGCTCCGTATGGTGCGCGACACCGAGAACAAGTACGATGCTGATGCTGTGGCGCTCTACTGTGGAGAGTATTTGGTGGGTTATATTCCACGCACAGAGAACAGCGAACTGGCATTGTTCCTGGATCAGGGATGGGGCGATCTGTTTGAGGTATTCATCTTCCAGGTAGACGAGGATGCACACCCAGAGAATCAGTACTTGGTGAATATCTATCTGAGGGATAGGAAGGACATTGGGATGCTGTAGTATTATATCCTCCCCTGGCAGCACTCAGAAAGAGGGCACTCCGGGCATTTAGGATTGCGGGCGGTGCAGGTGTAGCGACCGTGGAGCAGGAGCCAGTGGTGGGCTGTGGAGAGCAAGTGCGACGGGAAGAGATCTCTGAGTTGCGTCTCCGTATCGTGAGGAGTATGAGAATCCTTGGACAAAGCCAGTCGGCGTGACACACGATAGACATGAGTATCAACCGGCATAGCGGCAGCATTGAAGGCTACCGCCATGACGACATTGGCTGTCTTGCGACCCACACCAGGGAGAGACTGAAGTTGCTCCATGCTATCGGGCACTACCCCACCGAAATCGGACACCAACTTACGAGACATCTGAGAGAGGTGCGCTGCCTTGCTATTAGGATAGCTGACAGACGATATATATTGGAGAATCTGTTGCTCTGTAGCCTGCGCCATAGCCTGAGCAGTAGGGAAAGCCTGGAAGAGGTGCGGCGTGACCATATTGACACGTTTATCGGTACATTGAGCCGAAAGCATGACCGCCACCAGGAGTTCGAAATTATTGCCGAAATGAAGCTCGCTCTCCGCCTTAGGCATTATCTGCTGGAATATATCTATAAATCGCTCTATATGCCTCTGTGGTCGACGAATGGACAAGAGGCGATGCGTGAGGAGTTGGCGTTCCTCATTATATATACCCTCGGAAGTCAGTCTATCGATACGCACCGAGCCACTGGCATGAATGATGGAATGGCTATTGATGCACAAACCCACATGAGTAACACGGTCGGATGAACCATGAGAAAAGAAAGCCAGATCGCCCTGCTGTATATCGTCGACTGAGTCAACAAGTGTACCCATCTTAGCCTGTGCAGAGGCATTGCGAGGCAAGAAGATATTGAAAGCACGGCAGACGGTCTGTGTGAAGCCCGAGCAATCGATACCTCCTATGGTACGTCCGCCCCAGAGATAAGGCGTATTGAGGAACTGCGATGCAAGGTCGATGATACCGGTATGGGCTGTAGGACGTTCGGTGAGAACGAAATGGTGACCATTGAGCGAGAAGCTGTATGGAGCCTTATCGGTATCGAGAGGGAGGCGACTACCCATGGGAAGGTAGACGAACGACGAGCCATCGACCTGAGCCTTAATGAACGGCACGGAAACTACCGTCATAGGAGCTGCGCCTGTGAAGCGGTCGACCTCCGTCTGAGAGATATCTGCTACCAGTTTGGCATCGATATAGCCCGTATAATCGTCGAGCAATGTACGTACATGAGCCCATCGACCCTCCACACCAAGGAGTTCGTATGGTTCACCGAAAAGTATCTGGGTTCCCATCTCAGCCGACTCGGCTGGGTTTTCTCTGAGGGGGATATAGGGGTATGTACTGATGGAGATCATTGGTTGTTTCTGTAATTGCTTGGTTGTTCCGCACTTATAAGAGTACTGCCGGTTTCGTATGGGACACTATCGTGGTACATTGTTTCTGGTGCAACATCGATGTTTCCATTATCCCATGTCACTATTCCATGATTGTTCTAATGGGACAAATATAGTAATTATTCCGTTTTTCTCATTGAGTATTCGCAACCGCAGTACAACTGGTTGTAGAACGCACCCTCTTTGAGGAGCTGTACTCTGCGTTCAGAGAGACCACCCTTGCGCCAATTCTGAGTCCAGAAGAGAGACTGATTATTGACCTGAGACTGAGCATAGAGAGCTGCAGACTCGATCTGTTTGATATCCTTCCAACGGGAAGAAGCCAAAGTGGTAGTAAAGAAAGGCACGCCACGGTCTGCTGCCAACTGTGCAGTAGACAAGAGACGCATTTGGAAGCACTTGAGGCAGCGAGAGCCTCGCTCAGGCTCCGACTCCAACCCGTGGACACAAGAAAGCCATGAATCGTGATTGTAATCGCCATCGATCCACTCAACACCGAGAGCATCGTTTTGGCGTTTAGACTCCTCCTTGCGGATGGTATATTCGCTAAGTGGGAATATATTGGGATTGAAGTAATATACGATGGGAGTAATGCCATTCTGGAGCATACACTCGAGGATAGCGCTACTACATGGAGCACAACAAGCGTGTAGGAGTACACGCTTGTCGGATGGGGAACCTGGCCACTGTAGTTGCAACATAGTGGCGAAGGTATTATAAGTTATGCAATGTATGTCCCATGCGAACCTTCTTGGTACGCAAGTAGTTGAGATTATACTGATTAGGAGTAACCTCAATAGGTACATTCTCGACAATCTCCAAGCCATAAGCCTCGAGACCGACACGCTTGACAGGGTTGTTTGTCATGAGGCGAATATGCTCTATACCCAGTTCGCGCAGGATAGCTGCACCGATACCGTAGTCGCGTTCATCGGCATTGAATCCTAGGTGGATATTAGCATCAACAGTATCCATACCCTCCTCCTGGAGTTTGTAGGCCTGAATCTTGGCCATCAGACCAATACCTCTACCCTCCTGATTGAGGTATACGACAGCGCCCTGACCAGCCTGATCGATAGTCTGCATAGCCTTATGGAGCTGCTCGCCACACTCGCAACGCTGAGAGCCGAATATATCGCCCGTCATACAAGACGAGTGCATACGTACGAGGACGTTATCGGAAGGCTTCCATTCTCCCTTGATGAGAGCCACATGTTCGAGCCCATTGCTCTTCTGACGGAAAGGTATGAGGCAGAATGTGCCGTACTCGGTAGGCAGAGAGACCTCTACACCACGTTCGATGAGCGACTCTTGCTTGAGTCGGTACGCTATAAGGTCGCGTATAGATATGATCTTGAAATTATTCTCCTGAGCTATCTGCTGGAGCTGCTCCATACGAGCCATTGTACCATCCTCGTTCATTATCTCGATGAGGGCGGCAGCTGGTTGGAGACCTGCCAAGCGAGCCAAGTCGACGGCAGCCTCGGTATGACCGGCACGTTTAAGGACGCCCTTATCCTGAGCGTAGAGCGGATTGATATGACCAGGGCGACCGAAAGTCTCGGGAGTAGAATTAGGGTCGGCAAGAGCCTGTATAGTAGCAGCGCGGTCGTGAGCCGACACGCCTGTGGTACATCCCTCTATTTTGTCGACTGAAACGGTGAAAGGAGTGCCAAGGATAGATGTATTGTCATCTACCATGTGTGCCAAGCCGAGCTCCTTGCATCGTGCTATAGATATAGGTGCGCATAGTACGCCACGGCCATTCTTGAGCATGAAGTTGACCTTCTCTGGCGTAATCTTCTCGGCGGCGATAACAAAATCGCCCTCATTTTCGCGGTCTTCATCATCGACTACGATGACAAATTTTCCCTCTTGAAAATCGGCGAGGGCAGCCTCTATGGAGTCTAATTTATATTGCATTATAGGCCCTTTTGGTATTTGGGGCACAAAGATACACAAATCATTAGAGAAAATGAGCAAATAATCACTATATTTGCCCTCAATCGTGGTTTGCTAACGAGATATTGATGAGCAGCAATAGCAATAAACTAGAGACTTTGTACCCTCTCCTGTTCGAGAACAACTTTCACGAATTGGTATGGGGAGGCAATAATATATGTCCGATGAAGGGATTACCCAAAGACGAGCGTCCGATAGGCGAAAGTTGGGAAGTGAGCGCCATACCCAACAAGGAGTCGATCGTGGCCAATGGCACTTTGCGTGGCATGACTTTGGCAGAGGTGACCAATATGTATGGTCCCCTGCTTCTGGGCGAAAAGGTGTATGCCCGCTCAAAGGGAGAATTTCCATTGCTCATAAAATTCATAGACGCCAAGCGCGACCTGTCGATACAAGTTCACCCAGACGACAAGATGGCCAAGGAGGTGCATGGCGGGCAAGGCAAAACCGAGATGTGGTATGTGATGGACGCTGAGCCAGGCGCTATACTATATGCCGGATTCAAGTCGCCCATATCCGAATACGAGTACCACAAGCGTGTAGAAGACGGCAGTATATGCGACGTGCTAGCTGAGCACGAGGTGAAGGTAGGCGATGTATTCTTCATCCCCTCGGGGCGCATTCATGCCATCTGCGGAGGTCTGATGATAGCCGAGATACAGCAGAGTTCGGACATTACATACAGGATATTCGACTACAACCGCCCCGGACTAGACGGCAAGCCAAGGCAGCTACACACCGAGCTAGCCGCCAAAGCTATCGACTATAAGGTATATGACGATTACAGAACACACTATGTGCGACAGATAAACAAGCCTGTGTGCATATCGGAGTGCGAATACTTCACTGTGAAGGTTCTGGAGGTGAGCAGAGCCTTTCATCGCAAGCTGTATAAATACGACTCGTTTGTAGTATATATGTGTCTGGAGGGCGATGCCGACATAAAGATACGCTCTTGGGAGAAGTTTGACCGTTGGGCAGAGCCTGGCGTGACGACCGTGCATGTAAAGAAAGGCAACTCGTGTCTGATACCTGCCGGAGTGGCTGACTTCAACGTGATACCAAATAATGAAGACGGTGTAACCAAACTACTGGAAGTTTACGTAAACGGAAGAGATTTCTAACTTTACGGTCTGAATGTATAGACACTTCTTCAAGCGTATTCTTGACTTCATACTGGCATTTCTGGCACTAAGCATTCTGCTTATTCCGCTAGCTGTTATTACCCTTTGGCTGAAAATAGCCAACAAAGGGGCTGGGGCATTCTTCACACAGGAGCGCCCCGGTCTGCATGGCCAATTGTTTCGCATAGTGAAGTTCAAGACCATGACCGACGAGAGAGACGAAGAAGGCAATCTGCTGCCTGACGAGCAGAGGCTCACCAACGTAGGGCGTCTGGTACGCAGTCTGAGCATTGACGAGTTGCCTCAGCTATGGAATGTTCTGGTAGGCGACATGTCGCTGATAGGCCCGCGACCACTATTGGTTAAATATCTGCCGCTATACAATGAGCATCAGGCACGGCGACACGATGTACGTCCCGGCATTACCGGATGGGCACAAAGTCACGGTCGCAATGCCATATCGTGGACCGAAAAATTCAACTACGACGTATGGTACGTGGACCACTGCTCGCTGTGGACCGACATAATGGTTATACTCTGCACAATAAGAGCTGTGGTACGTCGCGACGGCATCAACAACAACGAGTCCGCCACGATGTATGAATTTGATGGAACAAATTGACCCCTGAGATAGTATAAATCGGTATTATACACAAAGAGATGTATCTATACGGAGCAAGCGGACACGCTAAAGTCATAATGGACATATTGCGTGCCAACAACATACAAGTAAAAGGGCTAGTGGATGACGACACTAAGTTGACCGAGCTATCGGGTCTGCCAGTGTGTCACGACGCCACTGGACTAAGTCCTATGATAGTGAGCATAGGCGACTGTAAGTTGCGCCGTATGGTGGTGGAGCGTCTATGTCACGAGAACACAGAGAAGCCCGTATTTCCCGTTGTAGCTCATCCTTCGGCCATAATATCGCCCACAGCAACGATAGGCGAAGGCTCAGTGGTAATGCAAGGGGCAATAATACAGACTGAGGCCAAGATAGGTAAGCACTGCATAATAAACACCCGTGCCAGCATAGACCACGAATGTATGATAGAAGACTATGTACACGTAGCTCCGGGATGCACCTTCAGCGGCAATGTACATGTTGGCTCCGGCAGTTGGATTGGCATTGGCACTACCATAATACAAGGAGTGAAGATAGGCAAGAACTGCTTCATAGGTGCCGGGAGCGTGGTCACGACCGACATACCCGACGGATGCAAGGCATATGGAGTACCTTGCAAAATCATTGACAAATGACGACAAAAGAGACAATTTACATCTTCATTAATATTTCACTAAGAGGCGAGGCTCGAAAGGGTCTCGCCTTTGATAATATCAACTGGAAAGAGTTGCTTGAGCTATCCATGGCTCAAGGCGTCCTGGCCATAGTATGGAACGGCATAGAGATACAAGCAGCAGAAGGTAATCTGCCCATCAGCGTTGCCGACAAGATGCTATGGCACGGCATGGTACGCAAGAGTGAAGGCGAGATGAACAATATGAGGAGGCAGGCAGAGGAGTTTGCCGCATTGATCTCTCCCCTACCCTGTGTGGTACTGAAGGGACCTGACTATGCCAGATATTGGCCAGTGGCATCACAACGTGTATTTGGCGACCTGGATATTTGGAGTTACGGCCACCAAGACGAGATAAACCGCAAGGTAACCGAGGCAGGAGGCGAGGCTGAGACGGGCAACGACTCGAAGCACAACGAGATACATATAAACGGGCTGAGGGTGGAGAATCACCGTTATTTCGTCTCGGACGGCAAGACACTCAGAGAGCATCAGATAGAAGAGATGATGTGCGATGTGATAGGCAACGACTTCACCCCTATCGACGGAGGGTTGCTATTAGCTCCCAATGCCAACTTCTCGACACTGATGATGCTGAAGCATGTACAGAACCATTTTCTGTATGAAGGGGTACGGCTGAGGCTAGTCATGGACTGGTACTTCTTCATGAAAATAGAGAGAGACAACATCGACTGGAAGAAGATATCGACAGCCATGAACGCTATGAATATTGCCCATTTGGCTGAGTTATTGACCCAATACTGTGAAGTCATAGAGGGCAAGAGAGAGAAAAACAAGAGGCTACAGCAATTTGAAGATCTGCTCTTTGAGCCAGAGATGGATAGACGATTAACACTGATACCCAGCGTGATACGCGTATGCAAGAGATGCATAAAGAGATGGCGATGGAGAGACGTAGTGTGAGCATTAAGCCTTCTTAACCTTTTTTGAGTTTAATAAAAAGAGCAAACAGATACCTTTGCACTCGATTTATACAGCAACAACAGAAACAAACAGAATCGAATGCTTACAAACTTACTTGAAGGAAAGCGTGGCATTATTTTCGGCGCACTCAATGACAAGTCTATCGCATGGAAGGTAGCAGAAATAGCTCACCAACAAGGTGCGAAGTTTACCCTCTCCAATACAGAGGTAGCTTGCCGAATGGGCGAGGTACGTGAACTCTCAGAGCGCCTTAATGCTCCTCTTATTGCTGCCGACGCAACCTCAGTTGACGATCTCAAAAACGTATTTGAACAATCTCAAGAGATTCTTGGCGGCAAGATCGACTTCGTGCTTCACTCCATAGGCATGTCGCTCAACGTACGCAAGAAGCGCGTATATTCGGATCTCGACTACAACTTCCTCAACAAGACACTTGACATTTCAGCTATATCATTCCACAAGATGCTTCAGGTTGCATACCAGATGGATGCTATCTCGGAGTGGGGCTCTGTAGTAGCGCTTACATACGTGGCTGCTCAGCGTACACTTTGCGACTACAACGATATGGCTGATGCTAAGGCTCTCTTGGAGAGTATAGCTCGTAGCTTTGGCTACATCTACGGTTGCAAGAGACACGTTCGTATCAACACCATCTCGCAGTCGCCAACTATGACCACTGCTGGTAGCGGCATTGCCGGCTTTGATGGCTTGATGGACTTCTCCGACCGTATGTCGCCTCTTGGCAACGCTTCGGCTGAGGACTGTGCCAACTTCGTGGTAACAATGTTCTCGGACCTCACAAAGAAGATAACAATGCAGAATATCTTCCACGACGGAGGTTTCTCAAACATGGGCATGAGCCAGCGCGCTATGACCCAGTACAACAAGAGTTTCGAGAACGAGATGGCAAAGCCATGGGAGCTCGACCCTACTGCAACAAAATAATCAAGATACATTAGTCCTGTTCTTTGGTCTCGCTAGTTGGCCATAGGACAACAGACGATGCTGTGTGAGTGTGTATGCGAGACGCTTTTTGAGCGTCCCGCATATTTTGTTTGCAATGAATAGATATGCGAATAAATATACGGTATTATTTGTTTTTATCGGTTCTAAATAGCAAATAAAGACCAAATTTGCTACCTCTAAGTAGCAAAAATGACAAAAATGTGATTATCTTTGCAAGGTAGAATATTCAGAATCGCACAATGCAGACGTTGTTCGCCATACATAATGATATGCTCAATCAGCTCACGCCATGGATAAGGCGAGGGTTGATGGACGACATTGATTGGTCGGCACGCCTGATAGGCATCAAGGGAGCGCGAGGCATCGGCAAGACTACTTTCCTTTTGAACTATGCCAAGAACATTCAGCACGAACGCAAGTGTCTGTATGTGGACCTCAACAACTTCTACTTCTCAACAAGAACTATCATTACTCTTGCGGACGACTTCCGTAAGTTGGGCGGCAATACGCTTTTGCTCGATCAGGTCTATAAGTATCCCGACTGGAGCAAGGAACTTCGCTATTGCTATGACAACTTCCCTGACCTTCAGATTGTCTTCACAGGCTCTCCTGTAATGCGACTCAAGGAGGAGAACCCAGAGCTTCACGGACTTGTTAAGGTTTATAGCCTTGAAGGCTTCTCGTTCCGAGAATTCCTCAACTACAAGACGGGTAAGACATTCCCTAAGCTCTCGCTTGAGGAGATAGTCAAGGAGCACGAGACTATATGCCGTGACGTAGCATCATGTGTCAAGCCACTGGCCTATTTTGGCGATTATCTCTATCATGGCTTCTATCCGTACTTCCTGAATGAGAAGAATCCATTTGGGTCGATGATAAAGACCATCAACCTTGTCCTAGAGATTGAGATAAGCTACCTACAGCAGATAGAGCACCGATGCATACCTAAGTTGCGCAAGCTTCTCTACCTCATTACCCAACAAGCCCCAATGCAGCCCAATGTGAGTAAGTTGGCACAGGACATAGATGCATCACGCGCTACGGTAATGAACTATATGGTTTATTTGAAGCAGGCACGACTCATACACCTTCTTTATCAGGAGGGCGACCAAGAGGGCAAGAAGCCTGCACATATATATATGCAGAATCCTAACCTCATGTATCTTTGCAACTATGGTGGCGTGGATCCTGATGCACTTTACAAAACATTCTTCTTCAATCAGCTTGGCTATATCAATACACTGACAAGAGCCGACAGGGGCGATTTCTGCGTGGATGGCAATATGTGTTTCGCAGTAGGCAAACACAGAAAATTCCCATCAGATGTATACCACGCCAAGGAGATGATTGAGATTGGAGAGAAGAACACCATTCCACTGTGGCTCTTTGGCTTTAGATATTAAGTAACCAATCAAATATGACGGACGTAAACATTAACAAATCAGAGCAAAGAGAACTGCACCGGCTCCGCAAAGAGAGTTTTGGCAAGTATTTTTATACTTTATCGCAGTTGACATTTGCAGCATTAGTTCTGGGAGGCGCAGTTCCTTTCACGACTGGTGACAAAAGATTCGAAGACATAAACCCAGAATGGATTATGTTTGAAGTATTCGCAATAATATTCACGATACTATTTGCGATAATTGGGCATAAAATCCATCGACCAAAATATTAGAAATATGAGCACATTGATTGTATTCGGTCCCCTTCTTTTGATAGTGGCAGGGTTTCTGGCATTTCTATACACACCTCGTGGCAAGAAATGGTTGGATGAAATGTAATAATATACATTATATATAGAACAAATAATTGTTAGTTCAAAATAAAATGGCAAAAGAAAAGAAATTCATCACCTGTGATGGTAACGAGGCCGCA
>JAKSLE010000002.1 GCA_024401365.1 Bacteroidales bacterium
ATATTAAGGTACTGATTGTTCTGTTATTTTCAGAATAATCAGTACCTTTGTGTATTATAGAAAGCTACATATTAATTGAAACGCACATTGATTATGGCAAGACCTTAAGTCGTATTTTGACAAGATATGAAGTACAAGATAGTTACATCCCAGAGTTTTTTACGTGATTTGAAGACATGTAAGAAACGATCATGAAGGCGAATTTTGCTTGTGCGTATGACGTGCGTATGATGAGCGTATGACGTGCGTATGACGTGCGTATGTGTTTGGAGGGGGATAGGCGTTGGTATTACTGGGGAAAGTATGGTCGCAAACATTCCAGAATTGTTGAATGGATATGTTTGATGTTGTATTATCGTAGGGGATGTGTAGGGACAATATACTATAAGATAAAAATGCGAAATCTGCATGACACCCATTCGTATCATGCAGATTTTGTTATTTGTCTTATTGCAAATTTGATTATACATATATATATTCGCAGATATAAAGACTCAAATATAATATCTATGGCATTTTTTATTGGCTTTATTACAACGTTCATTTTAGTCGCAGTTTTGTGTGTAGTAATTTTTTTATTCAGAAAAAAACTATACAAATCTGATGTGAGGTATATCCTTAACGACTCCACCTTGATTATGAAATCTTCTTTTGGAGGGTACATTGCGCGCAACAACATTGCGTCAGTGGAACTTACGGATACTCTTCCGCCTACTCGTTACAGAAGTTTGGGACAATCATTCTTTTGGTTAAAAGAAGGCATTTTCACCACTTTGGATGGTGAAAGTATTGAGATTTTCAATTATGCTAAGACGGGATCTGTAATATGTCTGACACGCTTCAAGGGTGACCGTGTCTACATCAGGCTAAACAATCAAGAGGAGACTACAGAACTTTACGACAAGCTAAAGATGTAGTATTGCTTTGATATTTAGCTCATCAATGGAGAATATGTTGTAAGGTAATCCTCCAACCATTTCCCGAGTACAGTCTTTGAGGCTACTACGTTATCCTGCCAAGTAGTAATAGAATTCTTGCCCAAAATATCACTCACATATTTAACGGCAAAGAATGGGACACCAAACTTGGCACAGGGGGTTGCTGCACCCATAGCCTCCATTTCGTATACGTCGGCATTGTTTTGAGGAGTGATGACGAACTCATCACCGGTGGAGCATGTACCATACGAGGTCTTGTCTGAATCAGGGAGGAGGCCCCTGTCGGTATTCTTCAAGTCGTACAACCCCTTTACGATACTCACAGTATTGAGGTCGCGATCGAAGAACGAATTACAGACCTTTATGTCGCCCACATTAAACGATATGTTATCAGCTCCAGCAGTACCAAGGTTGATGGCTAGATCAGGCTTTCCTTGCTCGCATATGGCGCGTGTAACATTGTATGCTGCATTAGTCTTTCCAATCTCAGTATAGACTCTAGTGAATCTATACTGAGGGAATTTTGACTCATCAAAAATAATGAACTCCTCAGGGCAAGCCTGAATCAAGAAGATGTGCTTTACACTCATTGGTTATTTGGCTTTGAACAACATCTGGGCGAAGCTATGGAGCGACTTACGCCAAGGTTGCCACTCATGATCGCCAGGAAACGATTCGAATTTAACCTTAAGTCCATGCGACTGCATCTCGGCAGCTACGCGTTTGTTGTGTTCGATACGAGGATCCTGTTCGCCACAAGTAATGAGGAAAGCCTCGAGCTTCTTATTGAAACTAGCAGCATCTGAGAGCAATCCAGGGACCTCCTTATCGAGATCTGTACCAGCTGCGCCGTTGATGCCACCGAACATACCTGTGCTGAAGATACCTACAGAGCTGAATACATCCAGTCCGCGAAGACCGATATAGAATGTCTGACCGCCGCCCATAGACAAGCCACACATAGCTCTATGCTCTCTGTCGGCCACTGTACGGAAGGTCTTATCGATAAAAGGTATTACGTTATCGACGAGCTCTGCACGGAATGCCTGCATACCCTCCCAACGGTAACCACCCATACCGGCATTTACGTTGCTGTTGGCGCTTACAACAATCATCTCCTCGGCCTTACCCTCAGCGATTAGGTTATCGAGGATTATATTTGTCTTACCCTGTTGCATCCAACCTCTGTGGTCCTCACCACCGCCATGCTGGATATAGAGCACTGGGTAGCGCTTATCGGAATTGGCATCGTATGTTGGAGGAGTGTATACGCAGAGGGTACGCCAACTACCAGTCACTTTGGAGTAGTAATTGAGTGTACTTACCTTGCCATGAGGGATATCCTTGATAGTGAGATAATCGAGATCCTTTTCAGGCACGTCCACTGCGCTCATCATTCTACCGCAACCATAGAATGTCTCGCTGGCAGGGTCGTTGACCGATACGCCATCCACTACCAATGAATAGTAGTGGAATCCTGGTACCTGAGGAGCAGTCTGACCTGTCCACACACCATTATCATCGCGTTTCATATCGTACTTAACGCCACAGATATCTGCCTGTACCTTCTGAGCCTCGGGAGCTCTCAAGCGGAAGATGATACTGTTATCAGGCATCAGACGTGGATATGAGTGCTGATTGATATTAGTCTCCATTGCTACAGAACCCTCGGGCATCTGCTCGCGAGAAGGTGTCATTGACTGTGCGAAAGCCGACAACGATGTAATGGTGCAAGCCATAATGGCTGCGACGAAACGATGTGCTCTTAACTGCATGTGATTGTATTTTATTGAATATTACTTATCCCATGGATATTTGACACCCCACTCCTTACGCAAAGCATCCATCTGCTTCATGATACGGATTGTCTCCTCGTGAGGCATATAAGGCGACTCAATCAAGCCTTGTTCGATAGCCTCTTTACAAGCATATACCTGATACTCGTAGCCAGTGATCTGCTTAGGGCAATCCTCTGAGCGAACCAACTTATAGTCGTCAGTATAGACATCGAAGTGGTTAGGGTTATTGATGTTATCGACTACGATATGACCCTTAGAACCTGAGATTATACCATGTCGATCGGACTTTACCAAGTTGGACGATGTCAATATAGCCTGACGGCCATCGGAATAATTAAGTATTATACTGCTTGATGCATCCACACCTGTCTCGGTCATTATAGCCGAAGAGACGGTGCTCTTGATATCTGTTCCAAATACCATAGCTGCGAAGTTGAGTGTATAAACACCCAAATCCAAGAGAGCGCCACCTGCGAGGTCGGGACGATACATACGAGGGAGGTCGATGTTAGGGTAACAGAGATTAGCTGTCAACACCTTTGGTTCACCGATAAATCCGCTTAACGCCAGATCGTTTATTGTCTTAGAGAATGGCATATAGCGGGTCCAGATAGCCTCTGTGACAAAGATCTTCTTCTCGTGAGCTACTCGTATTATCTCCTCGGCCTGCCAAGCGCAAGCTGTAAATGCCTTTTCGACCAAGATAGGCTTACCTGCGTTGAGGCAAAGCATAGCATTGTCGTAATGCTCTGAATGAGGTGTTGCGATATATACCAAGTCGACATTCTCGTCATTGACCAAAGCTTCGTAACTGCCATATGCTTTGGCGAACTTCCACTCCTTGGCGAACTTATCAGCCTTCTCCTGTGAACGGGAAGCTACGGCATACGCCTCTATATGTCTGTCTGTGTGCATACCATTGATTGTGATTGCCATTTTCTCGGCGATCCAACCAGTACCTAGAATACCTACTTTAAACGATGTATTACCCATATCTGCATATTTAGGTTGAATTATTGACTAACAAGAACAAAGATATATTATTGCCAACAATGTGCAATACGAAATAGGGATAAAAAAGAACCGAGAGTACACCCCCCAGCGTACCCTCGGACTCGAAAAAATATAAAGTAACAAAATAATTACTTAGAGAACTGCCACCAGTCGGCACAAACATCACCTGCGAAGATGAAGAAGAGATCGTGCTTACCAGTAATCTTAGTATTCAGTACTGATGTTGCACCGCCACGGCTAAGTGATACATAGCCTACGCACTCACCCTCGAGAGAGTCGAGGACAATCTTTACAGCAGCGTTTTCGCCCTTAGATACGCCAGCGAAATCGAGCATTGAAGCACCCTCCTCGCCGAAATCGACACCAGAAAGGCCTATCCAAGCGCCATTGACAGAATCGTTGACAACAACCATGTTTGTCTCACCTTGGTACTCTGTCTTGATACCACCCATCCAAGCCATTGTCTCGGCCTCTACGCGCTCGTAAGGATTCAAGCTGCAGAGCTGTGGTACGCCAGCGAGTGTACCTGTGATAGTCTGAATCTCGCCATTCTCTGCTACTGTAACAGCATCGATATGAGTAGAACGGTAACCACCCTTGAGCCCCATATTATCCTGAAGCTTCTGTGCGTGGTAAGCGAGATAGTACTGACCCTTGAACTCAAATATTGAGTGGTGGTTATTGCCACCAGTGCCGAAGAAATCGCCAGGGTTGTTGAATACAACCTTCTCGAACTTGTATGGACCCATTGGGTCGTCGGCTACCATGTATGCGATACGGCCATTACCTGGCTCATCTGTAGGGCAACTGAAGTTGGTACAGTAGCTATAGTAGTACTTACCATTGATTTTGTTTGCACCTGCATCCTCGAAGAGATAAGGAGGATTGATACGAGCTGGCACGCCCTCGAGATCGATCATATTAGGAGCGAGTTTACAAACGCGAGCTGAACCTGGGTCGGCTGAGTTCTTAGCCATCTCCTTACGGAACTTCTCCATAGCCTCTTTAGTTGGCTTACCGTCAGCACCTACAGCAGGGCGGTTGGCTGGCATAGGTACGCCACCACCGAAGTAGATATAACCTGTACCGTCGTCATCGATGAGGACAGCTGGGTCGAAGAGCCAAGGCACCTCGTTGCATGTTGGAGTCTCGCGAGTAATGATACCATTACCACGAGGATCGGTCCAAGGACCATAAGGATTATCAGAAACAGCAACAGCCATACCGTTGCCGCCATCGGCGAAATAGAGGAAGAACTGCTCCTTGCCATCGATAGTCTTATGGCAAGCAGTAGGAGCCCAAGAGCAACGAGCGTACTTACATATACCATCAGCGCCAGCTACATTCATAGCACCATGATCGGTCCAGTTTACGAGATCGGCCGAAGATACACAGTTGATCTTATGAATACCCTGGTATGAGTTCTCCTTGATATTGCCATTCTCGTCATACTCAATGATATCGTCTGTCATGTAGATATATACACGATCGTTGTATACCATTGCGTATGGATCGGCACCAAAACGCTGTTGATAGATAGGGTTATGCTCTGACTGAGCCTTGAAACCGTGAACTGGAGTTACCCCCTCAAATGACGTCTCTGGATTAGGAGCGCATGCTGCAAGAAGAGATGCGCCGAGCAGAGTTGGGAATATTGCCTTAACTGCCATTTTTTAAAACTGCTAGTGAATATTAGAATTATTATGGCAACAAAGATAACAAAATAATCAAATAAAAAAAAACGGAGGCATGCACTATTGGCACACCTCCGCGATAGTATAAAAATAGGTCTGTAACCAGATTACTCTCCTACAGTCACCATACTAGAGTGAGTACATCCTGTAATCGTATTATCATACATAGCCTCTGCTGAAATAGAAGGCATATAATACTGACCAGCGTATGTAGCACTGATATTAAGTGTGATATAGTTGACTGAACCATTATGTAGGAGATCGATATACGACAATACTCTGTCGTCGCGAACATCCTGATAGCTTATACCATCGCTGCCTGTAGCCTTGAGGATTTCCCAACCTGCAGGAAGAACATGAGTAACAGCTATATTCTCAACATTCTTTGTAGATGTATTGCGTACAGCTACCACAGCCTTGAATGTCTGACCCTGTGGCAAGCTGGTAACATCGATATTTGCGCCCGACTCAGACTGGTATGATACAGATACCGACAAACCGTTGCTGTTGCTTACTACCTCCTGTTGTGTCACATCTGTAACAGATACGAGGCGTACATTGAGGGCTGACTTACCGCTGTTCTTGAATGAGAACTTACCATTGCGGATATCGTTGGCTATATTATTCTGCCAGAACATCTTCTCGGTCTCTACATCGGCTACCTTATCGGAATTAACCTTAGCGGTGAACTCCATAGACGATGCTACTGGGTTGGCTGTAACATACTTACTCATAGCGTAGAGTGAGAGGGCTGTCTCGCGAGTACTCATCCATGAGTCGGAGATAAGCTGCTTACGGATAGCATCAGCATCAGACTTACCATTACCTGAACCCAACTTACACTGAGCTACGAGTCGTACAGGAACGCCATCGCCGAATGTCTTAGAGATAAGATCCTTTGCAACATCGTTGTGACCTATCAATGCATAAGCTGCTGCGAGGTTAACCTTAGCTTCGTTGTTCAGATTACTCTGGCTCTCCTTCATACGGTTCATCGTACCCATCTCTGGATTAGACGCATTAGCCAATGAGAACAACGCAAATGCGTAGTCGGTAGCATAATACTTACTATTCCATGTCTTGACAGCCTTAGTGAGGTAATTACCCAACTTATTCTTCAAATCGGAGTTGACGAAATAACCCTGAGACTCGGCCTCGGTCAAGAAGAGATATACATAAGCAGAAGCCCATACATGGCTATAGTTAGAACCTGGCCAGTATGACATGCCGCCCTCGGATGTCTGGTAGTTGACGATGCGTGAGATAACCGACTTAACGTTCGACTCCACCTGCTGTTTCTGAGCATCTGTGAGCTCAGTAAACTGTGAAAGGTAGAGTTGTGGCAAAGCCTTACTTGTTATCTGCTCAGCGCAACCATGAGGATAAGCGAGGAGTTGGCTTGTTCTAGGACCGATATTGAATGGCTCAAGACCAGAAACCTCGGCCATGACATTATCGCCATTAAGGGTTGCCTCCTGTGACTGACCTGGAGCTACGCTGTAGGTCTCGGACTTAGTAACTTTCTGTGTAACGCGACGAACAGTAAGCTTTGTTGACACCTCAGCCTCGTCACCAGAACCCTTAGCCTTGATTGTCACGATACAATCCTTGGCAGTCTCGTCCATCTTGATGCGGAAGTTGACAGTCACATTATCATTAGCTGGTATAGATACAGTCTTTGTATCGTCACCTACTATCTGAGCGCCACCAGTGCAAGAGATAGATGCCTTCACATTACCCGAAGCCGATGAGTTGGTAAAGATAGTAGCCGAAACTGTAGCCTCGTCATTTACACCTATCTGACGTGGCATGGTAGGGATAAGCATAATTGGCTTTGTAACCTTGACTGACTTCTCGGCGCAACCGAATGCCTCACCGTTGCCAGCTACAACCATTACGCGGACACGACCATTGTAGTTAGGTATCTGTACCTTGTGCTTCTTCTTGCCATCCGATACGAATGGGCCTGCGAAGTATACCATAGGGGTAAATCGGTTCACGATTGACTTAGGGCCACTCTGCATGAAGTCGTCACCACCGATACTGAAGAGACGCTCAATACGTCCTCCATAAGCACCAGCTACCATATCGTACAAGTCCCAAGTGCGAACACCCAATGCCTCACGAGCATTGAAGAGCTCCCAACCATTTGGAGTCTTGAAATGAGTAAGATCGAGCAAGCCCTCGTCAACGATAGCCAATGTATAAGCCATCTTACGACCCTTCTGTTCTGATACTGTAACCTCTACAGTCGACTCAGGGCGAATCTCATCCTTGATATCAATTACTGGAGTAAGCACGCTATTAGCCGAAGAGACAGTAACAGGAGCTATACCAAACATACGTATTGGCATATCATTCTTTGTACGTTCGTATGGCTGAACCTCAGAAACCTGGATATAGACATTAGGACGCATTTCATCAGTAGCCTTGATAGATACCGAAGTAGTACCCTCCTTACACTCGTAGAACGATGATGAGAGAACACTTGAGCCGTTACATACTGATACAATAGCGCGACTACCTGCCGACGATGGGAATGTAACACGGATATCATCACCTACACTATACTCCTGCTTATCGGTAGTAAGAGAGAGGATAGAAGCTGCGTCGCGACCATCGAATGAGCGCTTACCATACATTGTTGGCCAATCGAAATATGCCTTGATACCTGTACGGTGACCGCTATTGCCATCAGCAACAGTAAAGAAGTATGTACCCCAATCGTCATCTGGGAAGTTCATGCTGAATGCAGCTCTACCGTTAGCATCCGATGTAAGAGTACCTGTTGAGTATGGCGACTGGTACTCCTCCTCGATGAAGTTGGCAAGATCCGAAGAACTTGAGTTCCACCACCAGTACCACTGAACCTTGAATACGCGCAAATCGAGTTTAACACCAGGAACTGGCTGTCCGTTGGAATTAACCACTACAACGTCAAATACATGATCCTTACCAGTATCGAGGCAACCTTGTGATTTAGGAGCCTTAATACCGATATATCGCTTATATGGAGAATACAAAGCCGATGAACCATCAACACTAAACTCGCCGCTCTCCTCGTATACACGTGTAGAGATGCTCATCTTGAGCATACCTGGAGATGTATAAGAATCATCGTTGCTCAACGATACGCTAGCGTCACCATTCTCATTCACTCGACCCTCGGCTATAGTCTGATGGTCGGTATAGAAATATCTTGAAGGGTCATCGAACTCATAATCCGAGTAACCATTGAAAGTTGTCTTTGTCTTAGCATAATCAGCCTCAACAGTATACTTGAGGTTGCCTGCGCGAGCACCGCTGAGCCACTCTGTATGGAGAAGTGCGTTGGCCGACATACCCTTAGTAATACGCTCAGGCATATTGATGTTAATCTTCAAGCGGTTTGGCTTAACAGTCTCAACACGCAATGACTTATAGAACTTATTGCCACCTACGCTTACTGTAGCGTTCCAAGCACCTGTCTGTGCATCAGGAGATGTAGGCACGTTGAAAGAGTACAAACCGAGAGCGCCCTCAGTCTTTGTAGCACGGAACTGAGTCTGACCGAGAGGGTTCTGTACCTCGAGTGTTACAGGGTGGTTTTCAGGGAGCGACTTCTGGCGGTCGGACAGCATAAATGAGATATGCAATGTATCGCCTGGGCGCCATACGCCACGCTCGCCGTAGATATAACCCTTGAGACCATTCTGAACCTCCTTGCCTGACACATCGAATGTACTTGTAGAGATAGCCGAGTTATCGGATACTGAGAGACACGACAGATCGTCGCCCTTGCGAGCCAAGATATAGTAAGGCACACCTTTAGCGCTTGTATAAGAAAGTTCTACCTCGCCATCAGAATCGGTAGAGCCAGTAGCTACTATCTGATTCTGCATATTGTATGCCTCAACAGTTACACCAGAGATAGCCTTAGCTGTGGTAATATCTGTAGCGAATACCTTGATCTGCTGCTGTTGGCCACGCATAGAGATAAGTCCGATATTTGTAGTAAATACGCTCTTAGCTACATTCTTATTAGCATAGTAGCTACGTGTTGCAGGATTCTCGCGATCCTCCCAATCGTAATCCTGCCATGAATCGTAGTCGTCGAAGTACCAGCTGCTAGTATTAGCCTTATCGTTGAGTGAAGCCAATACCTGCTTATCCACAGCCTCTATCTCCTCACGAGTTCTACGAGGAGTAGTTGCCTCTGGCCAAGCAGAGAGATCGTAATCGAGATCAAGTTCTACGCGATACATATCGCCAGGAGAGACCTTGATAAGATCAGAAAGGTTGATAGCATAAGTCTTCCACTGATCGAACGAATTGCCATCGAAGAAAAGAGTCTGTACGGCTACAGGGCGGCTGACATACTTGAGGTTAGATACCGACTGTATGGTGCTAGTCTGAAGAATCTGACCGATATTATTCTGATAGATACGGAATATCTTTACGCGTACGCCCTTCATCATTACAGCGCTGAAAGGGATTGACACCTCGCCTGTGAGAGGCACGATGACGCCCTCTGATACGAACTTAACCTTTGGCATCAAAGCCTCAAGTTCCACTGTATGCTTCTGGTCGGACCCCAACTGAATACCACCGGCGCTACGGATAGCAGACGAAAGGAAGATAGTCTGCTGGCCACGAGCAGAAGCATCAGGATAAAGACGAATCTTGTTGCCACGTACGTCGGCCGACTTAGACTTATTGCCCTCGATATATGCGAGGCCCATCATCTTCTGCTTAGAATCGAGGTTCTTGGTAAATACCACCTCTACATAACGCTGGTCGCCATTGTGGCACTCAACGCTGTATACAGACATAGTTGATTTTGATGGGATATCTGTTGATACGAGATCGCCAGCCTCGAGGCCGTAACTTGACTGACCAGGAGTAGAGAGTCTCAATGTACGAGCATTCTGACTAGCTGCTACATTGATTGTCAATTCATGCTTATTACCACCTGAAACGTGACCCCAACTAAGGTTGCACTGCTCAGATACAATCACGAGTTTCTCCAACTCGGCATTATCGACCTGGTCGGATGTAGTAACATCGAATACCATCTGATAGCTATCATCGTTGGTCACATCCATAGACTTAAGGTAAGCCGAGACGCTCAGAGGCATAGTACTAAAAGAGAACTGGAAGTCGGGAATATCCGTATCCGACTCGAACCAATCGTCCAATTCAGCCTTGATAGTGTAGGATGTATTACGGGCAAAGCCATTAGTTGGCTTAAAGACCACTGTGTAGTCGTCCGCGAAAGAGAATGTACCCTCAACCTTAGGCTCAATAGACATCCTCTTGGATGCGGGATACTTTTCTTGCAATGCTGGACTCACGGCTGTGGTAAGTGTCATAGTTGCCGGAGCCTGATAAGAGATTACACCACGTGTGCAATAATCCACATATGCACTGTAGTCTGAAGCTTGATTACTGCCGCAGGAAGTGTTCATCAGCAGGCAGATGGCGACGAAACAGAACGTCACCAAGTTGTATAGTTGTTTCATTTTTGAAGAATTAGTTTACGTAACCTTATAGCGTACAAAATTACACCTTTTTTTGCTTCATCTCACCTCGAAGTATACTTTTTTCTCCGCTCCATCATTATCAACCACAGTCAGCGTATGCACGCCTATCTGAGGTTTTATAGCCATCTTATGTTCTCGCTCAGTCACACCCAGATATACATCATCCAAATGCCAATAAAGCGGAGTATTTCGCTTACGCGTAGTAGCGTGGCAGACCATGTGCTGCTGTACACCCGAGAAATCCTTAGGCAGTACCATTACCTCGCCCTGTTCGGGGTATATGATAGCCAGGTTATCGCTTGATGAACCTATGCAATCGTCTCTCATAGGAGGGAGAGTCATGTAGTTGGCATGGCGCTGGCGGTAATAATACTCCATTGTAGGAGGGAGGACGAACCACGGTTCCGTGACCATATCATTGACCGACGAGCAAGAACTATTGACCTGATAGCGGCGATCGAGAGTCAGATGAGCCAACCTACAATATGGGCACATAGGAGCATCCACCCCAGCACGTGGTATAAGGATGGTATCGGCTTGCTCGCAGTTTTTATTTGCGCGCATACCACTCTTTCGGCATATGACAACCGGTCCGGTATCGTCCAAAGGCTCTGTAAACCAGTCGGATGAAGGCAACATAGAAAAGGCATCAAACATTACGGGAGCGGCAAACCCCACGCCAGTCATACCTGCGCGTCCCTCGCCCGTAGCGTTACCCACCCAGACACCCACTGCATAGCGAGGTGTAACGCCCAGAGCCCAAGCATCGCGGGAACCGAAACTAGTACCTGTCTTCCATGCCACACGCTTCATAGATGAGAATTGCCACCATTCCGACTCCTCTTCGGGGCGATCGAGACCACTCATAGCCTCGAAGGCGTACCAAATAGACGAAGCATCCACAGGAGAGCGGTCGACCTTAGCATCATCATCACTCTCATTGGCACTGAAATGCAAAGGATGTATCTCGGAAGGGTTCAACCTATTGCCATTAGGGCCGTACGTATTAAGCATTCTTGCCATTGAGGCATACATACCCAACATATTCCACAGAGAGCCCTCTGCGCCACCTAGGATAAGAGAGGCTCCGTAGTGGTCGCCCGAGAAATGGAGCGTATTCATACCCAAAGACTTCAAGTCGTCCATGAAACGACCAATACCATAATCGGTCAGCATACGAACCAGAGGCACATTAAGCGACATCATGATAGCCTCATTAGCGTGCACTGCGCCAGAATGCGACTTACTATAGTTGCTCGGAGAAAAGCCATTGAGATTAAGCGGAGTATCAGCGATCAACATTCGCGGAGTTATCTCGCCCTGAGTCATCATAGAGGCATAGAGAAACGGCTTAAGCACGCTACCAGTACTACGTTCAGCCATTACCATATCCACGCTACGTGTCTGAGAAGGCAATGACGAATTACCCACATACGCCAAGGCAGTACCAGTAGCCACATCCGCCACCAATATGGCAATATTCTCTATATGATTAGACCTATAACGCTGGCTATAGTTATCCGCCACCATCTGAAGACGCTGCTGAAGAGCCATATCGATGGTAGTTACCACAGTTTTGCCCTTATATGTTCGCGAAATATTATCCAGCAGATGAGGAGTTATATCCTCGAGCGGATAGGGTTTCTCGGGAAGAGACTCCTCTATGTAGAGAGCATACTCATCGTTACTTATCACGCCATCGTCCCTGAGCATAGACAACAGACGGTTGCGTTTGCGTAGCAATTCATCCCTGTTACGTCCCACATTAATGAGAGAAGGCGAATTAGGCAATACAGCCAATGTAGCACACTCAGCCCACGAGAGGAGGTTAGACGGGCGACCGAAATAACGCCACGAAGCAGCCTCAAGGCCCACTACATTGCCGCCCAAAGGAGCATTAGAGGCATATATGCAGAGTATCTCCTCCTTGGAGTACGACAACTCTATACCCACAGCCCATATAGCCTCGACTATCTTGTTCCAGAAATTGCGCGATTGATTACCCCTGGACATACGGGCTATCTGCATGGTAAGCGTACTGCCACCCTCTACCAGTCGCCCAGCCCTCACATCGTGCACCACGGCACGTCCTATAGACAACAGATCTACACCCATGTGCCACCTGAAGCGGCGGTCCTCGAAGGCTATGATACAATCGACAAACTTATCGGGGATAGAATCAGACTGAGCAAAACGCCATTGACCATCGTCGGCTATTCGGGCAGAAAGTAAGCTTCCGTCGGATGCCAATACAACGGTAGATGTGGGATTGGGGAATAATACGGATGGTATTATCAACCTCAGGACGAGGTAAACTGCTACGATAGATGACAGTACTATTAGTAGATTTCGTCTTCGGATTGACATACCTAGTTGTTATTATGGCGCAAAATTAGCCTTATTTCTTCGCTTGCGCAACAAATTGTTAGTATCTTTGCGACAAATAAATAAAACTATATGCGTACGATTAAATTAGTCTTATTTGCTCTGCTTACAGCACTGTTGTTTGTGAACTGTTCGTCACACCGTCACAATACGACATCCAAGTCTACCAATGGGAAGAGTATCTCCCTTGAGGCCCTGAAGAGCAAGGCAGGCAACACAACATCTAAGACAAGTTCGGGTTCTAAATCATCATCATCGTCCTCCTCGACCATGCGTGGAGGAGCATCATATTATGCCGACAAGTATGATGGGCGCAAGACAGCCAGTGGCGAGATATTCCGCCAGAATAAGCTTACTGCAGCTCACCGTACGCTATCATTCGGCACCATGGTACGCGTCAAAAACCTCAAGAATGGCAAGACGGTAGATGTAAAGATTAACGACCGCGGTCCGTTTGTCAGCGGACGTATCATTGACCTCTCGCGAGCTGCTGCTGAGAAGATAGACCTTGTACGCGATGGTGTAGCCGAGGTAGAGGTAACGATTCTTTAATGACGAAACAATAGATTACGACACATTATTATAGATGGCATCAATAGATGGATTGACCGTCGAGTTTGGCGGCACAACCTTGTTCAAGGACATTTCGTTTGTTATTAACCCCAAGGACCGTATAGCCCTCATGGGCAAGAACGGTGCAGGCAAGTCTACCCTTCTCAAGATTCTGGCAGGCGTACAGCGACCTACCAGTGGAAAGGTATCCGTTCCCAAGGATTGCTCTGTATGCTATCTTCCTCAGCACCTTATGACCGAGGATGGCAATACTGTATGGGAGGAGACTATCAAGGCATTTGCCCACCTTAAGGCTATGGAAGACGAGATAAATGCCCTAAATGAACAACTTACTGTGCGTACCGACTACGAGAGTGACGAATATATGGCGCTCATAGAGAAGGTAAGTTCGCTAAGCGAGAAGTTTTATGCCATTGACCATACCCATTTTGAAGAAGATGTAGAGAAGACGCTCCTAGGCTTAGGATTTGAAAGAGACGACTTTCACAGGCAGACGTCTGAGTTCTCGGGCGGATGGCGTATGCGTATAGAGCTAGCCAAGTTGCTCCTTCAGGAACCCGATGTTCTGTTGCTCGACGAGCCTACCAACCATCTGGACATTGAGTCCATCGGTTGGCTTGAGGAGTTTCTCATCGAGAGTCCTATAGCTGTTGTGGTCATCAGTCACGACCGTCGTTTCATTGATAATATTACTACGCGCACCATAGAGGTTACCCTTGGCAGGATATACGACTACAAGGCCACCTACAGTCACTACCTAGAGTTGCGCAAAGAGCGCAGACAACAGCAAGAGAAGCAATTTGCAGATCAGCAGAAGCAGATAGCCGAAGCCAAGGAATTCATAGAGCGTTTCAAGGGCACCTACTCCAAGACCTATCAGGTACAGAGCAAGGTCAAGTGGCTTGAGAAGCTCGACATTGTGGAGGTAGACGAGGAGGACACATCGGCACTCAACCTCAAGTTTCCACCATCGCCACGAAGCGGACAATACCCTATCATTACCGAGGGTGTAGGCAAGAGCTACGATGGCAAGGTGGTATTCCAGAATGCATCATTCACCATTGAGAGAGGCGAGAAAGTAGCCTTTGTGGGCAGAAACGGTGAGGGAAAATCGACACTTGTCAAGTGCATCATGAATGAGATAGAGCACGATGGCAACCTCAAGTTGGGCCACAATGTACAGATAGGATATTTTGCACAGAACAGTGCTTCGCTGCTCAATGAAGAGAAGACTATATTCGAGACTATTGACGACATAGCGGTAGGCGATGTGCGACTCAAGATAAAAGATCTTCTTGGAGCCTTTATGTTTGGAGGAGAGACCAGCCAAAAGAAGGTGAAGGTTCTCAGTGGAGGTGAGCGAGTTAGGCTTTGTATGATAAAGCTACTTCTAGAACCTGTAAACCTATTGATACTTGACGAGCCTACCAACCACCTAGACCTACGCACCAAGGATATACTTAAGCAAGCGTTGAAAGATTTTGACGGCACGCTGATAGTGGTAAGTCACGACCGCGACTTCCTCAGCGGGCTAGTCAGCAAGACATACGAATTTGGCGGGGGCAAGGTAAAGGAGCATCTATGTGGTGTAGACGAGTTCCTGCAAGAGAAAAAGATGGAACACCTGGCCGAGTTGGAAAGGAAGAAGTAGACTAAAGAATTCTTTCCATTTCAAAGCGGTGTCTGGGTAGTCTCTGTGTAGTTAGAGTGTAGTCACCTCATCATGACAAATACCATTGTACTTCAGGCGCCCGTCGACGTTGTAGTGGAGCAAGGTGTTTGCTACAGTGAAAAAGAGAAGCCAACTATAGACGATGCTCATGCGGTACTATTTTTGCCTGACGGCTCTTTCGAGGATCCTTTGGAATACGAGAATGGCAATAAGAAAGCGCTACCTGCCATTACATCTGAGTATTTGGCTACGAAAGAGATCTACTACTCAGACCCTTTGGCGTTTGAGTATCAGTAATAACCGATATTTCACATAAAAAGAATCAGAGTTGTCAGTAAATGAGAACTCTGATTCTTTTTTTAGAACCCCAAGCACCTCTTTTGTGTATAACGGAATAATTTATAGACGACTGCACAAAAAAACAAAGCAAATGATATTCGACTTAGATAAGAGATTCAAAAAAGCATTCAACCTGAAGCGTATCAGCACCAGGTTGACGCTTTTTATTACCATACTTACTACAGTTATTTGTATTACGCTCACCTTGGTGGCGCAACTAAGGGTATACTCCAATCAAATAGTTCAGACCAAGGATGTGCTTTTGCGCGATGCAAATATCATATCTCGCCAGTTGCGTTCGATGATCAATACTCGTCAGGCACAGACAGCCCTCTTTGCCGAATCGGAAGAACTCAAACGCATGCAAAGCATAGATGTGAACGACAGCAAGATGAAAAACATCATCAAGTCGTACAACAACATGGTCAAAGGCGATGCTGTGATACGCAACTTCTTTATAGCCGACACAGAAGGAAACTGCATATCGTCGACATTAGAGCATTTTGAGATTGGCGACCGAGACTACTTCAAGAAGTGTATTGAGACACGTGCAGCTACGCAACCTGTACTAGTAACAAACCGACAGACGGAAGACAATACACTTATCTATGCTGCTCCTATAATAAATGGGGACGACGACCTTATAGGTGTCTTTGTAGAAGGTGTGGATGCTACCGAGATGTCGTACCTGATGCTCCAGATTAAATTCGGCACACAATCGCCATTTGTGATTCGTCGCGATGGTGCTGTGATAGCTCATGAGGTACCAGAGTTGGTAATGATATCGTGCAATATGCTCAACGACGAATTTTTGCACGATTTCATAGAAGAAGCTATTGCCAACGAAGAAGGCAACGGAGAGTACACATACCAAGGTGTAGACATTATAACAGGGTACTGTCCTATAATAGACACCGACTGGATAATATCCATCCAGTGCGTGAAGGACGAGATAATGGTGGATTTCTGGAATACTGCCTTCATGCTCTTTTGGGTATGTATTCTTATCATCATTGTGGCAGCCCTTATGGCATACTGGATAGGCAAATCTATTGGTCGTCCAGTAAACATTGTGACTCGCGCTACCAAAGCCATACAAGCGGGCGATCTGACAGGCTCTTGGCTCTCTGACAAATACCGCAAGTATCTTACCAAGCACGACGACGAGATAAGTTTGCTAGGCAAATCGTTTATAGAACTTACAGAGCGTCTGCATACTGTAATACAGAATATCCAGTTCACATGCTCGCAGGTACTCGACACGGCATCGCTCATCAACGAGGCCAGCAAGAGCGTGTCGTCGGGCTCCAATTCACAAGCAGCTTCGGCCGAAGAGGTGGCATCTACCATTGAGGAGATTGCATCCAACATTACACAGAATGCCATGAATGCACAGCGCACATCGCAGATAGCCGAGCACTCTGTGAAGAACAGTCAGAACGGTCTAGAGGTAGTAAACGGCACTATAGAAAAGATGCATGCCATAGCAGACAAGATATCGATAGTGGAGAGCATAGCCAAGCAGACTAATATATTGGCGCTTAATGCATCGGTAGAGGCTGCACGCGCAGGCAAAGCAGGTTCAGGTTTCGCTGTCGTAGCAGGTGAAGTACGTAAGTTGGCCGAGATCAGCAAAGAGTCTGCCGACGAGATAATGACGCTTGTAGGTGAGAGTTCCAAGGCATCGGAAGAGTGTGGCGAGGTAATATCTGCGCTCGTACCTGAAATAGAACAGACAGGCTCACTCGTCAACGAGATAGCCGCAGCTAGCAAGGAGCAGGATCTAGGTGCTCAGCAGATAAATACTGCTGTATCTGAGATGAACATGATAACGCAACAAAACGCTGCAGCTGCGGAGCAACTCACAAGTATGGCTAATACACTTTCGACACTGGCCAATAAACTCGAGAAGGCAGTAGGCTATTTCAGAATATGATATAGTACGACACTTGTCAAAGTATAGGCACGAAACAAAATCGGCTGGCGAGAGGAATCACGTCAGCCGATAATATTTTGTGTAGACTGTTATAGCACTACTTTTTTACTCTACACCCTTCATCATCTTCTTGAGAAGCGGGCAGAGAGCGAAGAGCAATACCGATGCTGCACCAGCCAATACCACGAAGACCATGAAGAACTCGTCCATTGTCTCGATTGTAAAGCCACAGAATGTCTTAACAGAAGAACCGTCGGGATAGAGAGTTGCGAGCTTACCCGCAAGGATATTTGCAGCAGCATTACTCATGAACCAAACACCCATAAGGAGTGAAGCCAACTGAGCAGGAGCGAGCTTATTTACCATTGAAAGGCCGATAGGCGAAAGGCTCAACTCACCGATTGTATGAATGAAGTAAAGTGCAAGCAACCAGAACATAGAGACCTTGACACCTGGCTCAAGGTTCTTGGTACCGATCGAGATAACGAGATAACCGATAGCCAAGAGAGCAAGGCCTATAGCCTGCTTAACTGGAGATGCTGGCTCAAGATTCTTCTTTCCGAGGAAGCTCCACAATGCAGCCATAACGGGCGCAAACGAAACAACCACGATCGGGTTGATAGACTGGAACCATGTTACAGGAACCTCGAAGCTGCCGATCATACGGTTTGTCTGCTCCTGTGCGAAATATGTAAGAGTCATACCTGCCTGCTCGAAAGCCGACCAGAAGAAAATGACGAACACTGCAATGATGTAGATAACACCGATACGAGAAAGCTCCGTCTTGGTCAGCGTACGGTCGGTAATGATAAATACCGGCATAATGATACTGAGATCGTAGATAGCTGCCGAGATATAATCTGTCATATTCTCAGCATCGGCAGAGAAGAGCCAGAACAACAATACAAGACCAATGCCGCAGAACACAAGACGAAGAGGCGAATTCTTCTTCGTTGACTCCTTAGCAGCTACACTCTCCTGCTTAGCCTCTTCCTTCTTAGCACGGAGCGCACTCTGTGAAGGTGGCAAACCTATCATGTCGCCCTCTGGAGTAACAAGATACTTTTTCTTGAGCGCCACGAAAACTACAACAGAGAGAATCATTGCGATACCTGCACAGAGGAAGCCCCACTTGAATGGAGCCAGATTGCACCACGAACCCTCGCCAAGTGTACCACATATGAAAGGAGCAATGAATGCGCCGACGTTGATACCCATATAGAAGATAGTGAAAGCTGCATCTTTGCGGCGGTCGGTCTTCTCATAGAGGTCGCCCACCATAGTAGAGATATTTGGCTTAAAGAAACCGTTACCCATGATGAGGCACACAAGACCAGCAATCATGAGGAACAGAGGCATACCGCTATTGACCGATGTGTCTATAGCACCACCCTCAACCATGATAGCGGGTTGCACAAAGCAGGCTGAAAGAAACATAAGGAACTGTCCTACTGCCATTGTGAGTCCACCTACAATGATAGAACGGTTATTGCCCCAGTAACGGTCGGCAATGTATCCACCAAGAAGAGGCGTAAGGTACACCAGACCGGTATAGCTACCGTACATTTGGGATGCAAAATCTTTTGAGAAGAAAGCTGCCACCATATACAAGGTGAAGAGAGCTCTCATTCCATAGTAAGAGAATCGCTCTGCCATCTCTGTCACGAAAAGCAGATAGAGACCCTTGGGATGTCCGCTGTTATTTGCCATTTGTATAAATGCGTATTATTTAGAGGTTGTTGTTATGCAATGGGAGGGGGAAAAAGACTACCTGTTGTTGCGAGCCTCTTCAAGCTCGGCCTCGGTAGCTGGACGTCGACTGATAACACGATCCTTTACCTCATCATCTTTTGAGAATAATGGGAAGAAATCCATGATCTTTGTCTCGTCAATAGCGTTGACCTCTAGGTCGTCGATATTGATAGCAGCCTTTATCTTGTCGTATGCATCCTTGATGTCTGATGCCAGAATAAGATTGGTCTGAGAGATACGCTTCTCCTTGCCCGACTTCTCGTCGATAGTGATGAACGATACCTTGGCCTTATACCAACGGTCGCCACCATCTGGTTGGAAAATATCCGCGTAACGAGCCTTACGGATAGATACTATCTGAAACTCGCCACTGATGTACGATGCCATCTCCTCGTTTGCTCGAGCCTCGGCTTCGGTATAAGTAAGTGCATCAAAAAGATAAATCTCGGTAACAGGCTTTGACTTTTCGTCGAAGTCCTTTGAATACTTCACACGGCACTCGTATAATGTCAACATAAGAAATTTGTTTAAGAGCTTTTATAACGCGGGCAAAGTTATAATTTTTTATTCATCCGCCACTCACGGGCACAACAAAAGTAACCCTCTTGCTTTTATTTGCGTAGTCTTAAAAAATATCAAATGAACGAAAGGTTGAGTTATTTCTCTTACCTTTGCAACATGTTGTCAGACACTATCGATCACAATAGATGAGGCATCGACCAACATACACATCACCAAAAAAGATGGTGCGATTTCTTGTTGTGCTTTTTGTTTTAAGCATAACAACTCTCTTGGTGACCTCTAGATATACCAATAGTCCCGAGGCTTATGCCCAGACTAAGGTCACTCAGTTCAGTACCGACCACAAAGAGTTTCTCGACCAATTATATGCATTCTTCTCTACATCTTCTACGAAGAAACGTGCCGAGGACTACTACAAGACATTCGAACAGTATTTCACCAATCCTACTACATCCGACGAGTTCCGTAACAGGGTAATAGAGGACTGCAACCATCTGCGCAAGCTCAAGAGTGCCCATCCTATACCCGATTTTCAGAATCTCCTGGATGTTCTCATCCTCCTCGAAAACAACTCCAATATCTATGGCGAGAACTACAAGGTATGGCACGAGCATCTGGTAAAGAAGATGACCGTAAAGCCTGTTCTCAAGAAGATCAACAAGTACATACAGTCCACCAACGAGTATGCGAGCGACAAGGCTCTAGGCTATACATCAGCTATCCGTTGGCGCATCGACACCAAAGAGGCAAAATTCGTTGACAACGGCACCCAGTTGGAAATACGAGTACCTAAGACGCGACTTGTCTGTACATCCAAGACCGACAGTATAGAGATCCTCGATACACGCGGTACATATCTCTTTGACGATATGACATGGAATGGCGACGAGGGTAAGATAACATGGGAGCGCGTAGGACTTAACCCCGATGAGGCTTACTGTACATTTGGCGAATATAAGCACGATATGACCAAGCCTCACGTCATTGTTCCAAAGGTTAAGTTCATGAACAAGGACTACTTCGCAGAGCCTCTCTTCGGCACTGTGGAGCATAGACTCATAAGCGTCAAATCGCTCCACGGCAAGAACTACCCTAAGTTCGAGACAACAGATGAGCGACGCGAGGTGAAGAAGATATTCAAGGATATGGACTACAATGGCGGTTTTGCTCAGGAGGGCGCCAAGATGCGTGGTTCGGGTAGCGGTGAATTCCCTGCCGAGTTGAATATCTGGCGCAACGACACCCTCTTCATCGTAGTACGTTCTCTTAGCTTCACGCTCTATCCTGACCGTATAGAGAGCGCCCAGGCAAGTGTATCTATCAAGTTGGACGACCGCGAGATCGACCATCCTGGTCTCCACTTCACATACCTCGACAACAAGAGGCTTATACGTATGATACGCCTAGGCGAGGGTATCGAGAAGAGCCAGTATTTCGATACCTACCACATGGTCAACATGGACATCCAGCAGATACGCTGGCAGATGGATCAGCCATTCATGGAGCTGGGTATGGTGGATGGCTCCGCCCGAGCTTATGCTACATTCGAATCGGTCAACTACTTCCGCCCCGAGCTGTTCCACAGATTACAGGGTATGGACCTGACGCACCCGTTCCAATATATAGCCGACTTCTACCACTATATGGGCGGTATGTCGTTTAAGGCGTCCGACTATGCCGATTATCGTGGTATACAGCCGTCTACTATCAGAAACGAGCTCATTCCGCTCTCTTATCAGGGCTTCTTGGCTTACGATGCCGCTACCGACATGGTAACGGTGCAGGAGCGCTTGCTCAACTTCCTCGACTACCAGACAGGTAAGTTGGACTACGACGTTATCCGCTTCGAGAGTGATGTAGACCTGACCCCTGCCGATAATGTGGCGGTAGCTCCTAATAGCCAGGCATCAGCGCCTAATGGTATTCTCGACCTCAAGAACTACGACATACAGTTGCTCGGTGTGAAGGGCGTAGCCGTATCTGATTATCAGAACGTATCTTTCCGCCCCGAGAACAATACTATACTGCTGAAGAAGAACCGCGACTTCCAGTTCAACGGTCGCCTCGATGCAGGTATGCTCTCGCTCTATGGCGAGGGATTCTACTTCTCGTACGACGACTTCAGGGTTGAGCTGAAACGTGTAGATAGAATGCAGTTGCGCGTCAAGACCGATAAGGTCGACAATCAGGGGCATATCGTCAATCAGTCGGTCAAATCAATGATTCGCGATATTACGGGTTACATCGAGATCGACCGTCCTGATAATAAGTCGGGCAATAAGATATACGCTGGCTACCCTAAGTTGACATCAAAAGAGAATGCCAAGGTATACTACGACCACGAATCTATACAGAATGGACGTTACAAGAAGGAGAATTTCTACTTCACTGTCGATCCGTTCACATACGAGGACATCAACAATATCCGTCACGAGAATACAAGCTTCGACGGTGTGCTTACTACTGGTATCTTCCCCGAAATCAGACATCCTCTCGTGATACGCGAGGACTACTCTCTTGGCTTTATCGACAAGGCTCCTGCCGAGGGTTACCCTATATATGGAGGAGTGGCTAAGTACTACAACGATATTGATCTCTCGTGGTCGGGCTTGCTAGGCAACGGCGAGTTGGTCTATCTGACATCTCATAGCATATCGCCTCGATTTACTTTCCTGCCAGAGATTGTTCATGGCAAGACGAGCGACTTCACAGTACAGGAGACAACTACCGGCACTAAGTACCCTGGCGTAGTCTTGGGCAAGAGTACCGAGTTCATGGTGGATGGAGCTAAGCAGACAGGTCAGACACAGTTGTACTTCTCCCCTTTCCAGCAACAGCTCAACGTCAGCGCTACAAAGGGTCGCTTCCACATGTTCCCTACCACCAGAAACGAGTCGGGCTTCGAGTGTAAACTTATGGGTGCGCTCAACGTGACTCCCGAGGGTCTTTGGGGTACTGGTCGCGTAGATATCGACGATAAGCACGTCAAGATGGAGGGTGGTCACCTCACTTTCGACGACCACTCTATCGAAGCCGATACATCATTCTTCCGTACTGAGGCTTACCGCGAGGAGCTTCAGCGATGGGTACCTGATTATGGTGAACTTCGACGTGATATCGTGGTCAAGCATCCTGATTCCGACCCCGACGATGTCAACCTCAGAAAACGTAGATTCTACGAGAAGGAGTACCGCCTTGCCGATTCCCACTCCAAGGGACGCAACGAGGCTCTGAAGGAGAATGAGACATTCCAGACCATCGACCCATCGGCATACAAAGCCGTAATGGAGCGACGCATGACTAGTCGTCTCGACTTCAGCAACCGTATAGGTGAGTTTAAGTTTACCGTCAAGGGTAACGATATGACCTTCAAAGAGATCAAGTACGAGACCAATGTCCAGTTCTTCACATGGAACATGGACCTCAACGAGATTACCATCGGTCAGCGTGGCTCTTCGGGCAACCGTTTCTTCTCTACCGCCGAGAGAGATTATGAGGATGATGAACGTTTCAACTTCCTCGTTCCTGTGGCCACATATACCGGCCAGGAGCTCTTCTGCGAGGAGGTCAAGGAGATCAACACCGCCGATGCTACCATTCAGATCCTGGACAAAGCAGGCAAGGTAACTGTACGCTCTACAAACAGCAACAAGTCGAAGATCGATGCCTTGGAAAACACCAAGCTTGTCATTGCACCTAAAGACTCAGCAGGAAGCGACATATCGTACCACGAGATATACAACGCCAAGGTTAGAATCCATGGCGCACAGACGTATGAGGCTTGGGGCGACTTCGACTTCATAAATGCACAGAACAAGAAGTATCAGGTCTACATGGACTCTGTGAGCACCGTTGTCGACCGCAAGACAAACAAAGGTACTACTCACGCTTGGGGTCGTGTAGGCGAAGAGATAACGTTCGATGAGCATTTCGCTTACAAGGGTCGCCTGGGTATTCTCGCTGGTCGTCAGTTGCTGGAGTTCCGCGGTGGCACACGACCAATACATGAGTCGCCATACGTCACCAAGGGCTTCGTACGCTTCGAGTCGGTGGTCGACCCAGCTAACGTACGCATCCCTATCGGCGACCGTATCGTCAACTGGAACTATGGAGAGATTGAGCGTGGTATGTTCCGTACTTACGACTCAACGCATGTCTATAGTTCGTTCCTCGAGGTAAAGAAGAGTAAGGGCGACCGTACCATATCTCGCGCTCAGGGTGTATTGTACTACAATAAGCAGTTCGAGAGTTTTGATATCGTACCTGAGTACAAGATAGAGAAACCTGATACAGTGGGCGACTTGTTGCGATTCATCCCTAAGACTCACACCATCATGTCTTCGGGTAATATCGACTACCAGACTACCCTGCCATCGCTTCGTAAGCATGGTATAGATATGTTCGCAGCAGGTGACGTGGTACATAAGCGCGAACCTAACGAGGTCACACTCTCGAGTGTAATGAATATGTACACCGAGATACCTACCACCTTGTCTACAATGCTCTTCAAGCAGATAATGTCGTCTAAGGCCAAACTGTGCGACTCTACATCATACAAATACGAGACCCGCCTGGCTTGCCTCTACGATACAACCGAACTCTACTTCATGAAGGATGAGAAATGGAGACCTCTGCCTGTCGACCCAAAGACCAAGGAGGAGTACCTGCCCGACGATAATTATTCGCCTACTTTCACTTTCAACGAGTTCAACATGTTCTGGTGCACCGGCAAGAAGGCTTGGATATGCGACACTACCGTCAATATCATGATGATGCACCACAGAAATGTCAACAGAAAGGTTCATGTCAAGTGTGAGATGCGCATTTTCAAGGATAATACCGATATGGAAATGCACGTTTCGCTCGACGAGAATACATGGTTCTACATTCGTGTTTACAACAAATTGTTCATGTATTCTTCCGACCCAGATTTCAATAAAGCTATCATAGATTTGAAATCTAGACGAGTTAGTCAAGGAAATAAGAAGCAAGTTCAAAAATTCTTAACTAACTTTGGGTGCGATTTGGGAGTTGACTCAGGTGAGGAGTCGGACGATGAATCGGACGACGACTCTGATGATGACTCTGACAATAATGGTGAGGCTGTCTTGGAAGAGGGAGAAAACGCAGAAGAAAGCAACGAGGATAAAAAGACCGACTAACGCAGAAAATTTCGTATATATAAACAATGATACAATTCTTCAAGGGCACTGATGCCCACATTTTGGCAGTTCAGACTGCTGCTCCTATCAAGAAGGAGGATCTATCTAAGCTAGAATGGCTCTTCTCTGGCGCACAGTACATCGACGCACTGGAGGTTAAAGGTTTCTTCGTAGGTCCACGCCGTGAGATGATCACCCCATGGTCTACAAATGCCGTAGAGATTACACAGAACATGGCTCTCGCTGGCATTACTCGTATCGAGGAGTATTTCCCAGTAAAGGATGAGAACGCATCGTTCGACCCAATGCTCCAAGTTTTGTACAAGGGTCTCGACCAGTCGATCTTCACTATCGACAAGCAACCCGACCCTATTGTTTATATCACAGATTTCAAGGAGTACAACAAGAAAGAGGGTCTCGCACTCTCTGAGCCAGAGATCGCTTACCTCGAGGGCTTGTCTAAGCGCCTTGGTCGTCCATTGACCGACTCTGAGGTGTTCGGCTTCTCACAGGTTAACTCAGAGCACTGCCGTCATAAGATCTTCGGTGGTACATTTATCATCGATGGCGAGGAGAAGGAACTTAGCCTCTTCAAGCTCATCAAGAAGACTTCTGAGACAAATCCAGGTCTCCTCGTTTCTGCTTATAAGGACAACGTAGCCTTCATCGAGGGCCCTACAGCTATGCAGTTCGCACCTGAGCGTCCTGACGTTCCTTCGGAGTTTGAGACAAAGGATATTCCTACAGTTCTCTCTCTCAAGGCAGAGACTCACAACTTCCCAACAACAGTAGAGCCATTCAACGGCGCTGCTACAGGTTCGGGTGGTGAGATTCGCGACCGTCTCGCTGGTGGTACAGGTTCCCTCCCTATGGCTGGTACAGCTGTATATATGACATCTTATTCTCGTGTCGACGAGGATCGCGTATGGGAGAAGGAGATGGCGGCTCGTAAGTGGCTCTATCAGACACCTGCTCAGATTCTTATCAAGGCATCTAATGGTGCATCAGATTTCGGTAATAAGTTCGGTCAGCCTATGATTTGTGGCTCTCTCCTTACTTTCGAGCATGAGGAGAACGACCGTAAGTATGCATACGATAAGGTTATCATGATGGCTGGCGGTGTCGGCTTCGCTAAGAAGAACGACGCCCTCAAGCAGACTCCAGAGAAGAACCAGAAGGTGGTTGTTCTCGGTGGTGATAACTACCGCATCGGTATGGGTGGTGGCGCAGTATCTTCTGTAAATACAGGTGAGTATGCTGGTGCTATCGAGCTCAACGCTGTTCAGCGTTCTAACCCTGAGATGCAGAAGCGTGTAATGAACGCTATCCGCGGTATGATCGAGACTGATCATAACCCTATCGTTTCTATCCACGACCACGGTGCTGGTGGTCACCTCAACTGTCTCTCGGAGCTCGTAGAGGAGACTGGTGGTAAGATCGATATGAGCCAGCTCCCAGTAGGCGACCCAACTCTCTCTGCTCGTGAGATCGTTGGTAACGAGTCGCAGGAGCGTATGGGTCTCGTTATCCGTCAGAAGGATGTAGAGGAACTTAAGAAGGTTGCCGACCGTGAGCGTGCTCCTATGTACGTCGTAGGTGAGACAACAGGCGATATGCAGTTCTGCTTCGAGCAGAAGGATGGTACAACTCCTATCAACTGGCAGCTCTCTGATATGTTCGGTAACCCACCTAAGACTATCATGAAGGATGAGTCTGCTCAGGCTAAGTATAAGAAGGTCGAGTACGACGAGGCTCAGATCAATGAGTATGTCAACCGCGTCCTCCAAACAGAGGCTGTAGGTTGTAAGGATTGGTTGACAAATAAGGTCGACCGCTCCGTAACAGGTAAGGTAGCTAAGCAGCAGTGCGCTGGTGAACTTCAGTTGCCTTTGAACGACCTCGGTGCTGTAGCTCTCGACTATAATGGTAAGAGCGGTATCGCTACTTCTATCGGTCACGCTCCAGCAGTAGCTCTCGTAGACCCAGCTGCAGGTTCTATCATGTCAGTAGCTGAGGCTCTCACAAACCTCGTTTGGGCTCCTTTGGCTCATGGCTTGCAGGGCGTATCGCTCTCGGCAAACTGGATGTGGCCTTGCCGTCAGAAGGGTGAGGATGCTCGCCTCTATAAGGCTGTTGAGACAATGTCCGACTTCGTTTGCAAGATGGGTATCAATATCCCAACAGGTAAGGATTCCCTCTCTATGACTCAGAAATATAAGGATGGTCAGGTTGTTCTCGCTCCTGGTACTGTTATCATCTCTGCTATGTCTGAGGTATCCGACGTTCGCAAGATCGTTGAGCCTGTCATGCAGAAGGAGGAGGGCAGCGTATTGATGTATGTCGATATGTCTGGTGTACCTCTCGCTCTCGGCGGTTCTACTTTCGCTCAGGTTGTAAACCGTCTTGGTGATGAGGTTCCTACTATCGCTGATGTTGAGAAGTTCAATTATATCTACAAGAATATCCAGTATCTCGTATCTGAGGGCTTGATTCTCGCTGGTCACGATATCTCGGCTGGTGGTATCATCACTACTCTCCTCGAGATGAACTTCGCTAATGCTTCGCACGGTATGCAGCTCGACCTTAGCGACCTCGCTGCTGATGCTGATATCGTTAAGGCTCTCTTCGCAGAGAACCCAGGCGTAGTATTCCAGGTTTCTAAGGCTAATGTTGAGCGCGTTGTTAAGGTCCTCGATACTGCTAAGATCAAGTATTCTTACCTCGGTTGCCCTCAGCAGAAACGTGAGCTCTCTATCTCTGTCAATGGTGAGACTCTCAACTTCGATATCGACGCACTCCGCGACGTATGGTACAAGCCTTCATATCTCCTCGACCGCTTCCAGAGCACAGAGGCTAAGGCAGCAGAGCGTTACGCTAACTATAAGAACCAGCCTCTCAACCTCCGCATCTCGGATAAGTTCACAGGCAAGTTGGCCGATATCGACTGCAAGCTCAGCCGTACCAATAAGACTGGCGTCAAGGCTGCTATCATCCGTGAGAAGGGTGTCAATGGCGACCGTGAGATGGCTTACACATTGTTCTGCGCTGGATTCGATGTTAAGGACGTTCACATGACCGACCTTATCACAGGACGTGAGACTCTCGATGATGTAAACATGATAGTATATTGTGGTGGTTTCTCTAACTCCGACGTACTTGGCTCTGCTAAGGGTTGGGCTGGCGCATTCCTCTACAACCCTAAGGCTAAGGAGGCTCTCGACCGCTTCTACGCTCGTAAGGATACCATGTCTCTCGGTATCTGTAATGGCTGTCAGCTCATGATCGAGCTCGGTCTTATTACACCAAACGATGAGAAGAAGCCTAAGATGCTCCACAACGATTCTCATAAGTTCGAGTCTAACTACGTATCTGTAGAGATCGCTAAGGAGAATAAGAGCATCATGATGCAGTCTCTCGCTGGTCAGCGTCTCGGCGTATGGGTAGCTCACGGCGAGGGTAAGTTCTCTTTGCCAATGGATATCAACCACTACAATGTGGTAGGTTACTATGGCTACGAGGGCTATCCTGCAAACCCTAACGGCTCAGATCACAACATCGTAGGTATCTACTCAAATGACGGTCGTCACTTGGCTATGATGCCTCACCCAGAGCGCGCAATGTTCCCATGGCAGTGCGCTTACTACCCTGCTGCACGCAAGAACGACGAAGTTACACCTTGGATGGAAGCATTCGTTAATGCTCGCAAGTGGATTGAGTCTATCAAGAAGTAATTCTTAAGAGTAATTACTACATACACAATGGAGGCTGTGTCATTTCCCCGACGCAGCCTCTTTTTTGCTTATGACACGAGGGGCTACATGCCATCAATAAAGCCAAAAATTTACCTATAGCACAAACATTATCCCATTAACAATAGTATACTTGCATAAAACTACAATGTGCTATGCAGGGTCTATTCAGAAAATACCTCTGGCTTGTGTGCCAGGTCAAAGAGGCTCCTAAGGGTATAACCTTCGAGGAGATCAATCGTCGTTGGAAAAGAAACACCAATCTCAATCCTTCGGGCGATGATATTGCCAAACGAACCTTCCGCAACTGGTTGGCAGCTCTGCCAGACGAACTGGGTGTAACCATTGAGTGCGAACGCCGACCACCGTTCTATTACTACATTTCCGACTACGGGGTCAATAATGTCAATATGCTCAAGTGGTCGCTTGAGATGTTCTCCGTAGGCAATATGGTGTACGAGAACAAGGCCATTCAAGACAGGATTCTCATGGACAATATTCCCTCTGCCAACGAGACTCTGTCGGATATCTGCCGCGCCATGCGAAACGGGCACAAAATTCTTCTTCGCCATCATCGGTTCGGCTCCGAAGAGACACAATACACTGTCTGTCCGTACGCTGTCAAGATCTATCAGAACAGGTGGTACCTTGTAGCGCATAGCGAGGAGAAGAACAAGGAGTACACCTACGGCTTAGACCGTATTATCTCTGTGGAGGAACTTGACGAGTCGTTCCAACTGCCAGAGAACTATTCTGCCCACGAAAAGTTCAGACATTGCATCGGAGTCTATAGCGACGAGGATTACCCTGTGGAAACAGTACGACTAAAGGTCAAAGGCTATCTGCCCGATTACTTCGACACATTGCATCTTCACCAAAGCCAAGAAGAAGAGTCCAGGGGCGAAGACTACGTGATCTACCGCTATAAGTTGAAAGCCAACAAGGAACTTATCAACCGCCTGATGACCTATGGTTCAGCCTGCGAGGTTCTCGAACCCGAAAGCCTACGCCAAGCCCTCAAGACAGCACATCGCCAGGCGTGGGAGATGTATGGCTGACTTCTTGTATCAATATTTGCGACCCTACATCCCCCAGTAATACCAAGGCCTGTCACCCTCCAAACACATACGCACGTCATACGCTCGTCATACGCTCGTCATACGCTCATCATACGCACAACTATAGCGGCAGAATATCGTAATTTTCTTAGCATGTTAAGCCCATTCTGAAATGTCAATCTGGATTGTTACAAACATCATCTCGCCATGCCAAAACTTAGATCTTACATCGTCTGAAGAGAATGGCGACTTTTTGACATCCCTACCCCCTCAACCTGATCTTCAACACATTAACCGAAAACGGCATCACATCAAAATAAACTTTGTCGCTCTTGGCTTTGAGAACTGTCGTCACCGGATAAATTTTCTTCGGATTGTCAAGCGTGTTCTCGTCCGTACCATTGACCGAGGACAGACGGGTGATGGTAACAGCATCTGACACTGAGGTGTCGATATTGCAGTTACTCAAATTAATTCTTCCTGGTGCAAAGCCTTCGCCCAGATTCACCACCTTCACATACATTATATTATTAGCCTCATCGATGGTGGTCGATGCATAGACTCCTTCCATCATTAGTCCCTTCTTAAGACGACAGCAAATATCCAACTTACCATCTACGTAGCAGCGAAGACTATCACCATCCACCTCTACTTGCAGGTCATACCATCGGTTCGGCTCAACCTTAAAGCTCTGCTGTGGTGCTATCGGTCCACGGCTGCCCTTGTAAGCCTGCTCTACGCAGTTGCTGGTGTTTCCCCATCCTGCCACATTATACCACTGGTAATTGTAATCATCGGTATATCCTACGAGCAGCAGAAAGCCCTGATCGCCGCTCTCCTTCATTGCCTGCACGCGATAGGTATAATGGTCAGCATCAATAGGCTGCGGACAGATACTCATGGCTGGCTCCTTGGCCGAACGCTGCACATAGTCACCCTCTTCCACACTCCAACGTCCCTCGGTAGGTGTCCACAGAGCAAAGTCTGCAAGATCCATCTCCTTGCCATCGACGATGAGCTGAGGGTTACGGAAATGCACGTTGGTGTGCCATGCGCCAAGACCTACATGCACCGGCTCATTGGCTTCCTGCTCCTTGGCTACAGGAGCATTCAACTCCCATGTGCAGTCGGTTTCGAGCACACGTGTACCTATATTATTGGCAAAGAGCTGCTGCACGTAATATGATGGCGTTCCCATCGCTTCATGCGAGTTGAAGCGGATCATGTCAGGTCGCCAGCGTGCATCGTTCTCATTGACAAAGATCGGCGCATACGAGTTCATAGCCACCACGTCCGAGTTGTTCTCCATGCCCATCATATAGACGGCTTCACCCAAAGCAGCATTGAGGTTGCCTATCACACCGTGCTGGCTCGTGACGGCATACTCACCTACATAGACCTGATGATGGTCACGAGGATAGGAGTCATACTTCGTGAAGCGCTCAGCAAACCAGTCGGGCGAACGATAGTAATGTTCATCGACCATATCCACCGGATGCTCATTGCGCCAGCTCGGATCGTCTGTGCCCCACGACTCCACATTGCCGATGCACTTCACCTCCGGATAGCGAGCCTTGATGGCGTTGTAGAACTGAATGTATCGCTCGGGATAATGATCCGACTGGTCGAAGTTGCCGCTCAGATGAAAGTTGTAATTCTCATTGCCAATCTCGATGTACTCCAATCCGAAAGGCTCAGGGTGACCATTTTCAGCACGAAGCTTGCCGTACGTGGTCGAAATATCACCATTGGCATACTCCAGCGCATCGAGGCACTCCTCTATCCACAAATCTATCTTGTCGTATGGGTCGCAACCACCATGCCAGATACCAATGTTGACCACATAGAGTGGTTTGGCACCCAGATCCTCACTCAGCTGCAAGTATTCGTGGAAACCGATGCCGTCCGAGGTGCGATAACCCCAGTTGACATTCTGATGACCTTCGCGCTCCTCAATAGGACCAATGGTGCGTTTCCAGCGGAAAGCGTTGTCTGGCGTGTTCTGGCCCTCCACAAAACAACCGCCAGGGAAGCGCAGAAAACGCGGATGCATGTCGGCCAGCATCTGTGCCAGATCAGGTCGCATACCGTTCGGACGGTTCTTGAAGGTAGGAGGGAAGAGACTCACCACGTCGAGTTGCAACTCTCCTGCCTTATCGCCCGTAAGCGCAAACTGAGCCTTCGTGTCGCTCTCTATGGCCTTGATAGTGGCTGTATATTTCGTCCATTTACCGTTGGCATTCAGTTCAATGTCAGCCTTGCCCAATGTCTTGCCATCAGCCGATACGAGTGTGGCGCACATCGTGCCTTGATAGCCCTTGTCGCTACAAGCAAAGAAACTGAGCTGATATTCCGTGCCAGCCACGATGTTCATGCCCCAGAATCCATCATTCAGCACACCATCACCTGCCTTAGTAATCTTCAGGTCGAGTGCATTATGCTGCACCTTGTTGAGCAGATTACGTTGCGTCAACGCCAGCTGTGCATCACCTACTGCCATCCAATGGCTAATACCTGAAGGCGAAGGCTCCTCATCGCTTGGCATCGTATCGTCCTCAAACGAGCGGTTACGTATCAGCTCGGCGTAAAGTCCACCGTCAGCTGCATGGTTGATGTCCTCATAGAAAAGACCATAGTGCGTCTGGCTGATGGCAGGACCTTGCCGCTCGGCATCAATGTTTATTACTACCTTTGCCTGCTCACTACATGATGTCAGCAAGGCTGTTAACATTAGAAGGGTTCCGGTTTTCATTAATCCAAATTTATATAGAATGTCATGCATTTTCTAAAAAAACATGACACCAAAGAAGTTACAATGCGAATATACTAGTTTTGTCATTTATGGCACTATTTCCCACCGCTTTTTTACAACCATATCCCCACACAAACCGCACCACACCATAGCACCATACAAACCGGACCGCACAAGTGGGGTCGCCTTGGTATCCATGATGAGGAGTACAAGAAAGCCATAGACTCCGGTAACTTGGATAAGGCTCAGAAGGATTTATATCTATGAGAATAGGCATTATATAAACAAGAGTTGTCGCAAGAACATAATCAATTAATGTTGCACAAATACTTCTTCAATAGAGATTCTAATTCAAATAGGATGCCATACAAGTATAATAAATAATGCTTCTGTGGACGGTAGTACCACAATCAATCCTAACTGCATTTAGTCAGTCGGCAGACACCGATAATTTTCTGCTCTTGAAGCATTATACACAAATGTACGAAACTATCTTGTAGAAGTTCTACTGATACCGAAATTATTCTATTTCAGATTTTACCCGATTATCTTGCTTATCAATATCTCAAACTCTCACTATCCCAACGACCAGGGGGTGTCAATGTGTTTTTATTATTAGGGAGGATCTTAGTGTCTTCTTCGTGTGAGGTTCTGACCTAGAGGTATTCGGCGCCTTCGGAGAAGAAGTCGCCGAAGATTACTCGCTTGGAATAACTGAAATTTTATGTATCTTTGCGAAAGATTGGAATGAAACGAAAGTTTCTAGAAAGGATAGGTATCTAGTAGGTACAGGAGGATCCTGAGAATACTGAACGGTAACGAGTCCTTTCATTTTTTATTCTAGTTGAGGTAAATCAGTCAGCTGTCTTGTGCAGTTATAGTCAATTCTTTTCTTTTTATAAATCCCTCAAGCTTTCTTTATCCCATCTCCCTGGCGTATCAATATACTTCTTGTAGTTAGGCAATATCTTTGCCGCCTCCTCATACGTTTATGTTTCACATGTATTTTCGTTCATCATTCGGCATCATTTTTACGTATTTTAAAGCCATCTTTTCGTCGCGTCTATACATATATAAGCCCCATATACATTCAATATTCTTCCTGATAGGGTACTGCATAAAAACTCCTTATCCAAGTGAAAGGAATATAGTTCATCTATCTAATCTTGGGTGATATTATGATCAAATACCGTCTGCATCGGCATGGTGTTCAACAAATCAGTTTTTGCTTCCTCTACTGATACTGGCAAATGCCCCTCTTCAATATCATACATCAAATGATTTATATGTCCTTTATATTCATCCTCATACATATCCCCGTCAAAAGCTAGATAAAATGCTTCTGCTACTAATGGACTACGATGATTTCCACACGTACAACAAACTAATGTAGGGATTTCCTCATAATGATTTAGGACCAACACTTGAACAGCCTTCTTCACATTATCCCAACCAATATCATCCACTTCCTCCTTCAATGGAAACTGGTAATACTCCAATCCTAACTCTTTCAGCTTATTCAAATAAGCCTCAGACACTACTTTCTCAGATACGTTGATAAGACACTTATTGTCTCCAACAATGTATCTATTACCCAAATCATGAATACTAGGTAATGCTCTCACTGTAATTTTTGAAAATGAATATTGATGCATCTTGACTATCTTTTTCTTCCGTATTGTTTTGGCCTTTTGTCGTTCAAAAATATCAAAAACTTCAGCTCCTCGTTACCTACTAGCATATTTATCTACATTGGTCTCCTTCTTTGTCGCTTACAATATGAAACCGTCCCCGAATATGTGTTGTTTAATAGGAGGTGTATTTAATTTCCATCCAGTAACTTCCAGCAATATGCTATCGTCATTCCTCTATAGGTTAAATAGCGCATTCAGAAAAGGCCTAGCCTTAATATACTCTCCCATCAACAACGCATACCTGTCCTTTGCGCTGTCATCAATTCTTCTGGCAAATATCAAGCCAAATAATCGTTTGTCATTAGTGCGCAAAATTCTGACATCAAGAGGAAATGGATAACCATCATAAAACGAAGTATTACATTACGATCCTCTGAAAGCCAACTCCTCATCAAAAGCTGCCCCCTCCTCAATACATATCACAGCGCACCCAGGCTCAATATTCTGCAATTCAGGTGGCAAAGATTCTATAGTCAAGTTGTAGATCATACTTTCTCACATATTTTTCATGCAAAGAAAAGCATATAGTATGCCAAACTTTTACCTACTCACAATTTTTCCATATTTTCTATCATAGGTAAGACTTTGGCACATGCACTCAATACCTTTGCATTAAACTAAATACGACGCTATCATGAATACACTGTTGCTTACATGGAATCTTAGTGGCTCGAATAAACAAAACAAAATTAAAGGAGTAATAACTGTGTTTTTTCGTACGTTACAATACTAGTAACACTGACCTTTATTGGCAATAGACAACTTTTTATTATGGTATTGCGTATTTATTAATTATAAATTGATTAATTGCATTGACAATATGACTGGAGACACAGCACCTATAAAGAAGATATTCGGAGGCGAGGATGAAGCTTTCATAATTCCTCTATACCAAAGAAACTACGCATGGGAAGAGAATAACTGCAGGCAGTTGTTCAATGACCTTGTGGCTATATATACACAGAATAGGACATCGCATTTCTTTGGCAGTGTGGTGCGCAGACGTTCTGGAATAAGTCAGGACGAATGGCTAGTCATAGACGGTCAGCAGCGTATGACAACCATATCAATCCTTGTAATGGCTATAATCCATTGCGTTCAGAAGAATAAGCTGAAAGTGATGGAAGAGATGGAGAAAGAGGATAATATAGGCTCTATAAGAAGAACGTACCTTATTTCTGCAGGCAGAAAGACAGGAGACAAACAGAAGCTACGACCAATAGACAGGGATAAGGTGGCATTTGACTTGCTACTGAAAGGAGATGAGGAACATTACGTACAGGATTCTACAATCACTATCAACTATAACTATTTCTGCAATCGCATAGCAGAATCTTCATTGACATTTGAGGACTATGTAGAGGCTTTGAAGAGGCTAGAGGTAATAGATATTCGACTAGATGAGAAAGATGATCCACAACTGATATTTGAGAGTCTTAACTCTACAGGAAAGTCGCTCAGTGAAGCAGACAAGATAAGAAACTATCTGTTAATGTCGCTCAACGCCGATGAACAGAGGGAGTGCTATGAAAAGTATTGGAACAGAATAGAGGAGTACACGGAATACGACCCTACAATGTTCATTCGTGACTATCTGACTATAAAGGAGAAATCAATTCCAAATATTGATGAACTATACTTCAAGTTCAAGGACTATTGCGCAAAGAAAAAGCTGACGCGCATAGAGATGATGAGCGATATGCACAATTTTGCAAAGTATTACTATCAGATATCTTCTTGCAAGACTCCATATAGCGACGTCAATTTGATACTTGAGCATATAAGGAACATAGGCTCTACTGTAGGCATGACATTCTATGTGGATTTCTTGAAATATGCAGAAGAGAAAAATCTTGGCAACAAAGAGATACTTTCTGTATTTGAGATAGTAGAGAATCACTGGGCAAGGCGTATAATGTGTAACTATCCAGCAAATGCGCTGAATAAATTGTACTGTGTACTGCACTATGAGGTAACAAAGGTATTTGAGCAACATGAGAAGCGTGAAGTGGAAGCGCCATCGTCATATTCTGATGTTTTGAAATATGTCCTCTTGAAACGTAAAGGTAGTGGTGTGTACCCCAAAGACGATGAACTGAAGCCGAGCTTTGAGACCCGCCAAGTGTATCGTATTCCTATTGAGTATAGGTATTTCCTTTTTGAACGCATGGAAAACGGAACGAGCAAAGAGGTACATACAGATATAGTTAAGGGCATGATGGGCGACAAGAAGAACAATGTACGTCCTTCAATAACTATAGAACATATTATGCCACAAACATTGAGTCAGGAGTGGAAAAATGCCTTAGGCCCAGATTTTGAAAATATCCATAAAACATATCTGCATACATTTGCAAACCTTACCCTTACTGGATATAACAGCGAGTATAGCAATCGCTCATATGAGGAGAAGAAAAAAGGCTATACGGATAAGAACGGAACAAGAGTAACAGGTTTTGATGAGAGTGTATTCCACTTGTCATCTATGCTAAAGACTGTGGATAAATGGACTCTTGATGAAATCAAGCAGAGAGGGCAGCAACTGTATGAAAGGTTTGTAGGTCTCTGGTCGGAATTGAAATCCACCTATCAGCCATTAGAGAAAGAGGTAGAACACATTATATTTGATGAAGATGCCGACCCAACAAACCGTACTATTTCAGCTTTCCACTATCATGGAGTGAAATACCCTGTCAGCAATTGGAAGAATATGTTGGTGTCTTTGTGTTCACTTGTGTATAAAGACCATAAGGCAGAGGTGGAAATATGTTGTAGAAAGGGCGATTATTTCAATACACAACCATCTGAGGCAAGAAGTAAATTTGCAGAAGGTTGTTACGTTTGGGCATCAAACAGCACAATAACCAAAATGGCTGCTATACGCAAATTATTTTTGGAGTGTGATATACCTTATAGCACATTGGAGTTTGATTTATTGCCAGAGAATGTTGTGGATGAGGGTGAGGAATAAATGAATACTAGTAATATTTATAATCTATGTACATTTCGCAAGGCGCCAAAAATATTTACAATGATTTATTGGTGACATTCTCATTGACAATAGTTTGTTTGAAACGATTCATGAAGAAGATGGAATTACTGGCATAAGATCCATTATGTTATAGATGAAAACAAGTTCGGATACTCATATATGGGTGATTTCTTATCTTATTTGACGTAGGCTCCAGCCTTGCACAAACAATCCCCCAAATCCCAAAAATCTGCGTGCCCATCAACAACACACCCCACATTAGCTATTCAATCAGGCAATAGGTTTGACATAATCCAGATTCCACATCACGACCGTTACCTATGAGGAAAAATGAAAAAATAATCGCATTAGGTAACGGTTTGGCACACTTGACGATGAAATTTGTAATAACAAAAAAGGAAAGGATTTCTTTGTTTGTGTGTTTGAGGATGGGGTATTGTATGCAGTTCCCATCTGCAGATAAGCGAGTTTATTTACAATAAGCAAGTAGTAGAGTTTTTATGATGTTATATAGACCAATATTAACAGAAGGGAAGCCTAGTGAGTGCCCTACATGTCACAGATATGTCAACATTGTTGAGACGGATGAAAATGAAAGGCTTGAGAATCAATGTGTATATAAATGTACATGTTGTGGACAACGATACTATGAAAAAAGAAATCCTCACGTGCCCGATTCTGACGTTTTGCATCTAGAGGCTGAATCTTGGACTGGGTGGGGTGATTTAATATTTCATATAAATGTAGCATATAACATCTGGACAGAAGAAAGAATTGTGAGATTACATACTGGAAAAGATGAATGGAAGTATGTTGATATACAAGATGAAATAATTAGACGAGCTTTCACACCTAATCTGATTTCAGGATATCTTCAGCACAAAGATTATCCTGAATGTAGAGTATTTGATTCTGGTGGGTTGGGAATCCGAGTATCTAATGGGAAAGTTGAGAATTGTTTTTCTATTCTAGGAGACTATGATTGTTCCGACTTAAAATACCTATTTGAGCTATTGTATAGTGATGAATGGTATGAAGTGCCTCCTCCCTTGGTCTGGTAGGTCGGTTTGTATGTCGCTGATAAAGATTGATTATTTAACGGGCAAAGACTGTAATTGGGATTTCATCCTTTATTTGTCACGATAATATGATATAGTTGTGACAAAACGTAAAGAGAGAAAGGTGAATTATGGATAGTGTTGCTACAGTAAGTTGTGTATATCAAGAATAATGGTATTGTAATTTAAAAACTATATGAAACGAAGAGTGATTAAGAAGGCATTTGGCAGATGTGTCTTCTTTAAAAAAGACGGAGAAGATTATTTATCTATTGTTGGACCTATGTATACTAGGCAGACAAAGGGAGTGACATGGTTAAGAAGTCATCCTGATATCATTAATTATCTCATGAGAATGGAGTTTGCTGACTGGGATGGCATTAAGGATATGACTAATTATCCTTTTCAGAATTGGGATACCCTAAGTAAGAACTTAAAGAGGCAAAAGATCTATCACAAGAAGGGAATGTGGTAATGGTGTACCAACCCGTTACCTATGAAAAAAAATGAAACAATAATCGCATTAGGTAACCATTTGGCACAATAGCGCACTTTCTTTGTGTGTGATAATTGATTGTTGAATCAAAATATTTTAAACATGGGAGAGATAAAATATGTCAAATGCAAGAAGTGCGGGACTGAATGGGAGATTCCTATTGGTCCTACAATGATGACGCCCCTCGATACTATTTACACCTGCAGGTGCAATAAGTGTGGCAAGGAGGTTAAGATGACTTTGGAGGAGACGTGTAAACATGAGTATTGCGAAGTATAATATATACTTCTACCCATATAATGGCAGACGATGGGTGATAAAGACTGAGGTGTATTGGGATGGTCAAGAGATGCTATACGCATTCAAAAAAAACATAAACAACCCTCTACTTAAGCTCTACAGCCAACTCATATCGGTCGCTCATGGTTTATGAGAGCAAATATACAACTAACACTTCAAAAGCCAAACATATAGATTTATATATGAGAATAGGCATTATATAAAACCCAATGGCTCTCCATTCTCGTCAACAATTTTGGAAGAATTATTGGCAGAATCCTTGATACTATGAATACCTTTCTTTACTTTTGAAGTGTCGAAGTCGTTACGGACGTAAAGCATCGGGGTCGTATTTTTTTCGGCATCTAGTGCATTCGACATTACTAGTTTCCACGAAGTAACCACAAATAACTTGTCCTTCCCTTTTTGGCTGATTCAGGCCATACCCAGTCCTTTATGTGGTTTGTCATACGGATTTAACGGATTCAACGGTTTTTTGTGCAAGGCTGGAGCCTACGCCGAACGGAGGTGACACAGTCTTCAGTTAGTACCTGCACTATTATTGACTATAAACCAATATTCGGCAAATAACAATAAACAATACAACATCAAAACATATTCATTCAACAATCTTGGAATAAATCCTATCTACATCTCTAAAGCCATGTCTAAATCCGAATTTGCCAGCATGATCGGCATATCTCGTCACACTCTCTTTTAGTTATAAAATCTAACAAATCATTTCCCCTCCCTTCTCTGCTACTTCTATATACGCTCTATATAGACACTATATAGACAGAGACTACCCAGCCATATTAAAAAAATCATAACACTGGCACCAGGCTCAAATACCCCCTAGCCAGGTTCCTTACACATATCTCTACACAACATCTATTGGGCAATATTGGGCAATATCGTGTGCTAACGGGAAGATGTGGAAAATAACGGGAAAGCACCGTTTTAAGGTGTAATATATTTGCATCGTAAACCATTAATAAACAAGTCACACACAAATCCCTATGCTCCAAAACAAAAATCCCCCACCCCCATCTTCCACCCACATATTATTACTACATTTGCGTCACAAGATTCACAACATACACAACAAACGCATAATCATGAGATTCATGAAACATTTTCTAGCACTGATCGCTATCTGTTCCTTGATCGGATGTACCTTCGAGAAAGAGACAGCAAATCCTGTCCTGACTATCGAGGGTGGCCAGGTACAGGGCGTAAACACCGACATTGATGGTGTGGTAGTATATAAAGGTATTCCTTTCGCAGCTCCTCCTATCGGAGAGAACCGCTGGAAGGCTCCACAACCTGTTATTCCTTGGGATGGCATCAAAGTTTGCAACAAATTCGGACATCCTGCTTTCCAGGGCGCTCACTACGAGGGCGGCTACACTACCGAATGGGGTTACGGCGACGAGGCTCCCTATTCCGAGGATTGCCTCTATCTTAATGTGTGGACTAAGGCTTCGGCTCAACCTGACAAGAAGTTGCCAGTGGCTCTTTGGATCTTCGGCGGCGGTCTTCGCGAGGGATGGGGCTCTGAACCTGAATTCGACGGCCAGGAGTTCGCGTCTAAGGATGTGGTACTCGTGACGTTCAACTACCGCGTGGGTCCTTTCGGCTTCTTCGCTCACCCTGATATCATTGCCGAGGCCGGCGCTCAGGCTTCGGGCAACTTCGGTACGCTCGACCAGATCGAGGCTCTTAAATGGGTCAAGAAGAATATCGCTCAGTTCGGCGGCGACCCAGATAATGTGATGATATTCGGCCAGTCTGCCGGCTCTCGTTCCGTGAAGACTCTTTGCGCTTCTCCTCTCACTAAGGGCTTGTTCAATAAGGCTGTAATAATGAGCGGTAGCGGTCTGGCTCTTCCTACCGACCCAGCTCCTTCTTTCGGAGGCTTCACTTTGCCTAAGGCAGAACCTCTCCCTCTTTCTAAGGCTGCTGAGCAGATAAAGGAGGTTGCCGATTGGGCTAATCTCTCTACCCTCGAACAGTTGCGCAAGGCGTCTACCGAGACCATCTATAGCTTGGGAACTATATATACCAGCGTGACTGGCAAACGTAGTCCTCTCACAGCATCGCCTATCTCTCCTTACATCGACGGATATGTCCTTCCTGAGCCTTTCGACGACGCTTGCCTCGATGGCTCTCTGGCTAATGTGCCTTATATGATTGGCTTTACTCTCCACGATGCGGGCAATATGGGCCCTCAGATAGAGAATTTCTGCCTCAACCGCGAGGAGAATGGCAACAGGGCTTATGCCTACCAGTTCGCTCGCCCTCTCCCCGATGACGGCTCTCATCCCGAGGTGTCTCAACGCCTGAAGGGCGCATTCCATTCTAGCGACCTGTGGTATGTCTTCAAGTCGCTCAAACATTGCTGGCGCCCATGGACTAAGGGCGACTGGGATCTTTCTGAAAAGATGATTACCGCATGGACCAATTTCTGTAAATACGCTAACCCAAATGGCGCAACAGATGGAGAATGGCAACCATTTACAAAAGAGAACAAGAATTTCATGCTCTTCAAACTCAATGAGTCGGATGCCGAAAATTCTTGCATGGGCACACCTCTTTCTGACAGAAAATAACCCAACGGCCAAACCCGAATAATATCAAAAGGCGAGTAGATGTATCTGCCCGCCTTTTTTATCTCTAGTCAATTTTAATTTGTAATTTTACACCCGTAATCAACAATTCTTAATGGATATATGAAATCTCTTCTTATCAAAGATACAACAAGGGATGAACGCTTCGAAATAGTGCGCGAAGCATTGGGCAATGACTGCGACTGCGAGGGCATAGACTTCTCGGATATGTACGATGATTATATCGACGGCAAAAAAGAATTGGCCGAAATCCATAGGGAATTCAGCCAAAAGCACGCCGGTTCTGTAGTCTCGGGCAACGATAATAGACCTTCTTCTGGTTGCGCGATGAGATAAATATGTTAGAAATTATTGGCTTTATTGCCTATCGTCCTAACCATTATCACGCCATTCGCACCTCGCGCACCATACATAGAGCCGTCCTTCAGGACCTCTACGCTCTCTACGTTGTAAACTGATATATTGGTGAGACTCGGAACTTCCATTCCGTCTACAAGGAACAGAGGATCTGTCTGATTGGAGTTCGATCCTATGCCCCTAATATATGCCTTGGTCTGTCCGTTTACTGTAGTAATATTCAATCCTGGAACCAAGCCCCTCAAGGCATCAAGCACATTTGTAGCATTGGTCCTGCGGAGAACATCTCCCGATATGCCATTGCTTACGTCTAGCGACTCTCTACGCTTGACATAACCAAATCCTACACTCACCAGTTCCTGATCTTCTTCGGCTTCATACTTGGCCGTATTGTCAATATGGTCTAGCCTGATAATCAGACTCTTCCTTCCTTCAACTGGTATGTAGTATATCTTCTTTTTATACAATATCTTGAGCGTGTCAGTATCTTTCACATCAGTCAAGCCAAACCTGCCTTTACTGTCACTTACCGACACATAGTTCTTGTCTATATATATCCTGGCTCTCTTTAACGGATTGCCTATAAAGTCACAAACCTTACCATTAAATGGCACACTGTTCTCCTTCTGAGCATATATACTACCGCAAACACTCAGAAGCGAAACCATAAGTATGAATAATTTCTTCTGCATAATATTAAATTTAGAGAGATGAGTTTCTATCTACTCACACCGCGCAAGTTAGTAAAAAAAATACTACCTTAGTCGCAAAAGTTAAAAAACGCGATATAAATGAAAGTCTTAATTCTCAATGGCAGCCCATACACACAACGCAAAATAAGCCCGTTTAAGCCGTTATTTTCATTTTTATAGCAAGAAATAATGGTAGCAAAATTTGGCAACATGCCAAAAAACGCGTAAATTAGCACGATTTTTGCCACGAAACAGTTTTAGATATATTATTGTTAAGCGGCACAACAAACAGCATTTATAATTTTACAATGTCAGACGAGACAAATAACACAGAAAACTATGGAGACCAGCGCATAGTCGACTTCAAGATCGAAGACCTCATGCGTACGGCCTACATCGACTATTCGATGTCCGTTATCGTTTCGCGAGCACTGCCTGATGCACGTGACGGCTTTAAGCCTGTTCACCGTCGTATCCTCTTCGGCATGAACGAGCTCGGCGTTAGACACAACACTCCATACAAGAAATCAGCTCGTATCGTCGGTGACGTTCTCGGTAAGTACCACCCTCATGGCGACTCTTCCGTATACGGCGCCCTCGTACGTCTTGCACAGCCTTGGGCTATGCGTTATACTTTGGTCGACGGTCAGGGTAACTTCGGTTCTATGGACGGCGACTCAGCAGCTGCCATGCGTTATACCGAGGCTCGCCTCGAAACAATGGCAGAGGATATGCTTATCGATATCGATAAGGAGACTGTCCTCATGCAGAAAAACTTCGACGAATCACTCGAAGAGCCTACAGTCCTCCCTACTCGTATCCCTAACCTCCTCGTAAATGGTTCTTCTGGTATCGCCGTAGGTATGGCTACTAATATGCCAACTCACAACCTCCGCGATTCTATCGATACCGTCATCGCTTACGTCGACAACGAGAATATCGAGAACGAGGAACTTATCAAAATCATCAAAGCTCCTGATTTCCCTACCGGCGGTATCATATTCGGATACGCTGGCGTTAAGGAGGCTTACGAGACAGGTAACGGCCGCGTAGTAATACGCGCTCGCTGCGAAGTAGAGACTACCAACGAGCACGATAGCATCATCGTAACAGAAATCCCTTATAATGTTAATAAGGCGGAGATGATTAAGCATATCGCCGACCTCGTTAACGAGAAGAAACTCGAGGGTATATCTAATATCAATGATGAGTCCGATCAGCGTGGTCTCCGCGTAGTTATCGAACTCAAACGCGATGCAATCGCTTCGGTGGTTCTCAACCACCTCTACAAGTTCACTGAACTCCAGACAAGCTTTAGTGTCAATAACGTGGCCCTCGTCAACGGCCGCCCAATGACATTGACACTCAAGGATATGGTGAAGGTATTCGCCGATCACCGCCACGAGGTTATCATCAACCGTACTAAGTACCTCCTCAAAAAAGCAGAGGAACGTGCACATATCGTCGAGGGCTTAATCATCGCATCAGACAATATCGACGAGGTAGTACGTATCATCCGTGCAGCTAAGAGCCCTGAAGAGGCTAAGAAAAACCTCGAGGCTCGCTTCAACCTCGACGAACTTCAGTCTGCAGCTATCGTAGCTATGCGCCTCGGTCAACTTACAGGACTGGAGCAGGATAAGCTTCGCGGTGAGTACAAAGACCTCATGGAGAAGATCGATTACTACAATCGCATCCTCACTGACGACAACCTTTGCCGCCAGATCATCAAGGACGAACTTATCGAGATCCGCGAGAAGTATGGCGACGACCGTCGTACATCTATCGAGTACTCTGCCGAGGAGTTCAACCCAGAGGATTTCTACGCCGACGACGATATGGTTATTACCGTATCTCACCTCGGATACATCAAACGTACTCCTCTCACAGAGTTCCGCGCTCAGAACCGCGGTGGCGTAGGCGCTAAGGGCAGCACAACTCGCGATCAGGACTTCATCGAGCATCTCTATTTCGCTAAGATGCACGATACAATGATGTTCTTCACTCGCAATGGCCGCTGCTTCTGGTACAAGGTATACGACATTCCAGAGGGCAACAAGCAGTCTAAGGGTCGCGCAATCCAGAACCTTATATCTATCGAAAAGGACGACGTTGTTAAGGCATTTATCAACGTCCGCGGCTTGAACGACAAGGAATACACCGAGAGCCACTATATCATAATGTGTACAAAGAAGGGCGTAATCAAGAGATCTAAACTCACTGATTACTCTCGTCCACGTACAAATGGCGTCATAGCCATCACAGTTCGTGAGGGTGATGAACTCCTCCAAGCTATCCTCACCGACGGCAAGAACGAAATTATGATGGCTACACAGTCTGGTCGCGCTATCCGCTTCGAAGAGGAGGGCGTTCGCTGCATCGGTCGTACAGGTGCCGGCGTTAAGGGCGTAACTCTCGCAGATGAGGAGACCGACGCAGTAGTAGGATTCCTCGGCATAGCTCCAGAGGAGAAGGAGAACAGCAATATCTTCGTTCTCTCAGCTAACGGCTTCGGTAAACGATCAGAGGTCGACGAGTATCGTATGACCAACCGCGGCGGTAAGGGTGTCCTCACAATGCGTATTACCGAAAAGACTGGCACGCTTGTTGTTATTGATAAGATGTCGGACGACCAAGACCTTATGATCATCAACCGCTCGGGTATCACTATCCGTATCCCAGCTAGCGAAATCAAGGTCGCAGGCCGTGCAACACAGGGCGTTAAACTCATCAACCTCAAGAAGAAGAGCGATAGCATTGCTTCCGGAACAATGGTACCCCACGACGAAGAGGCTGAAATAGACGAGGAGAGCCTTGCAACTGACGGCGAGCAACTAGAAGCGCCAGAAACTCCAGGCAATCCTACTGAAGAATAGACAAAACAATAAATAAACAGAATTTATTAACTCGATTTTTATCTTATAAGTATATGAAGAAGGTATTTACAATCCTAGCACTTGCAGGCGTTGCGCTCACAGCTAGTGCTCAGAAGGGCAACATCAGCAAGGCTGAGAACGCTCTTATCCTCCAAAAGGTTGACGATGCTAAGACTCTCATCGACGAGGCTGTAGTAAACGAGAAGTCAAAGGATCTCCCTAAGACTTTCATCGTAGCAGCTAACGTTTACGCTAAGCTCGCTGAGAAGAAGGTTGATAGCGAGGCTTTCGCTAAGGTTTCTGAGTACATGGCTAAGGCCGAGGAACTCGACGCTAAGGGCGACGCTAAGGGCAAAGGTATCGGCAAGTCTCAGAAGGATATCAAGAAGATGTATTCTGCTCTCTTGATGACTGTTCAAAATGTTGGCGCTCAGGCTTACGAGGCTAAGAATTGGAACCTCATGAGAGACGCTTTCCTCTACGCAGCAGAGTGTAACAAGAATAGCAAGGAGAACTACACTGCAGCAGACGACTCTCTCTTGGTCTACAACGCTGGTCTCGGCGCTTGGTACGGCGAGGACTATAAGTCAGCAGCTCAGTGCTTCGAGAAGAACTTCGAGATGGACTACGAGGGCGTAAAGACAATCGGTTTCGCTTACAACGCATACAAGAACCTCGGCGATACATTGAACATGGAGCGTATCATCAAGAAGGGCTTCGAGAAGTATCCTACTGAGAAGGGTATCCTCGGCGACCTCATCAACTTCTACCTCGGCGCTAAGCGCAACGACGACGCTCTCACATACCTCAACGAGGCTATCTCAAAGTACGACAAGGTACCTGATTACTACTACGCTCGTGGTTGCTTGTACGAGAAGATCGACGAGGAGAAGGCTATCGCCGACTACCAGAAGGCTCTCGAACTTAACCCAGAGCACTTCAACGCTTTGTACAACGTAGCTATCATGTACTACAACAAGGGTATCAACTTGCGTAACGATGCTTCTAACGAGCGCGACGACAAGAAGTACGCTGTTATCATGAAGAACGTACAGGAGACAACTTCTAAGGCTGTTCCTTTCATTGAGCGCGCAGTAGAGGCTGCTCCATCTACAGAGATGAAGATCGAGGCCCTCAGCACAATGAAGGCTATCTGCTACGGTGCTGACCCAGAGGACAACAGCGGTAAGATGATGAAGGCTATCAACGCCCTCAAGGAACTCCAGCAGTAATATTTCATTATTATTTAATATTCCGAGAGTGTATCCAACTTGGGTACACTCTCTTTTTTATCCCCCCCACTCACCTCCATTGCACAATTAAATGGGCGTAATAACTTTTACTTTTCAATATTTGTTTATACTTTTGCAACTTGTATAGGGTATAGTGCAAGGTGTACATATTAGACACGTCATTACTACACTACGAACCCAACAAATAAGTAAATTCGTTACTATGTCAATCATAAACAACATACTGACCAAGCTTTTTGGCAGTAAGGCAGAAAAGGACATGAAGGAGATCGCTCCTATCGTGGCCAAAATCAAAGAGGTATACCCTCAAATCGAACGTTTGTCTAACGACGAACTCCGTGCTAAAACAGCATCTCTACGTAAACAGATCTGGGACGCAATAGCCGACTTCCAGAAGGAAATCGACACTCTGCGCGAAGAGGCCGATAAGCCTGGTTGCTCTGTCGAGAAAAAGGAGGAGAACTACAAGGCTATCGATAATATCGAGAAAAAGATTGACGACCGCGTAGAGGCTGAACTCAACAAGATCCTTCCTGAGGCATTCGCCATTATGAAGGATACAGCACGCCGATTCACAGAAAATTCCGAAATCCGCGTTAAGGCTACTGATCTCGACCGCGAGTTGGCAGGCACTAAGGATTTCGTAACTATAGATGGCGATACAGCAATCTGGCAGAACCACTGGTTGGCAGGAGGTTCTGAGGTCAAATGGGAAATGGTTCACTACGATGTTCAGCTCATCGGTGGTATCGTCCTCCATCAGGGTAAGATTTCCGAGATGCAGACAGGTGAAGGTAAGACCCTCGTAGCTACATTGCCTGTATTCCTCAACGCGCTCCCTGGTCGTGGCGTTCACGTCGTAACAGTGAACGACTACTTGTCAAAGCGTGACTCCGAATGGATGGGCCCTCTCTACCAATTCCATGGTTTGACCGTGGATTGTATCGACAAGACAAAACCTAATAGCCCAGAACGCCGCAACGCATACAACTGCGATATCACATTCGGTACTAATAACGAGTTCGGTTTCGACTACCTCCGTGATAATGGCGCAACTCACCCAGAGGATCTTGTACAACGTAAGCACAATTATGCTATCGTCGACGAGGTGGACTCGGTTCTTATCGATGACGCCCGTACTCCATTGATCATCTCTGGTCCTGTAAAGAACCGCGCAGAGCAGCAGTTCGAGCAACTTAAGGCTCCAGTTGAGCGACTCGTTGAGACTCAGCGTACTCTCGTAAGCCAGTTGCTCTCCGATGCAAAGAAGAAACTCGCATCTAGCTCTACTAAGGAGGAGCATGATGAGGGTGCCCTCTTGTTGTTCCGCGCTTTCAAGGGTCTTCCTAGAAACCGCGCCCTTATCAAGTTCTTGAGCGAACAGGGCATCAAGAATACCCTCATCAATACAGAGAACTACTACATGCAGGAGAATGGTAAACATCTCCACGTAGCTACTGATCCTCTCTACTTCGTAATCGACGAGAAACACAATTCAATCGAACTCACAGATAAGGGTATCGAGGTTCTTACCGGAGAGTCCGACGATAAGGATTTCTTCGTTCTCCCAGATGTAGGTTCCGAAATTGCCGCTATCGAAAGCAGCAATATTCTCGACGAGGAGAAAATCAAGCGCAAGAACGAGCTCATGCAGAACTACTCTATCAAGAGCGAGCGTCTTCATACCATCAACCAGCTTCTCAAGGCTTATACCCTCTTCGAGAAGGATATCCAGTACGTGGTTATCGACAATAAGGTGCTTATCGTCGATGAGCAGACTGGTCGTATCATGGATGGTCGCCGCTACTCTGATGGTCTCCACCAGGCTCTCGAGGCTAAGGAGAAGGTTCGTATCGAAGATCCAACACAGACCTATGCTACCATTACCCTCCAGAATTATTTCCGTATGTACCACAAGCTCTCGGGCATGACAGGTACAGCCGAAACAGAGGCTGGCGAGTTCTGGAATATCTATAAACTCGATGTGGTCACAATCCCTACTAACCGACCTATCGCTCGTAAGGATTATGACGATCTTATCTACAAGACAACAAAGGAAAAGTTTGCTGCCGTAATAGAGAAGATTATAGAGTATCGCGATCAGGGCCGCCCTGTCCTCGTAGGTACTACAAGCGTCGATGTCAGCGAACTCTTGAGCCGTATGCTTACTTTGCGCGGTATCAAGCACAACGTATTGAATGCTAAGTTGCACCAGAAGGAGGCCGAAATCGTAGCCCTCGCTGGTCAGAAGGGTGCCGTGACTATCGCTACCAACATGGCTGGTCGTGGTACCGATATCAAGCTTACACCCGAGGTTAAGGAGGCTGGTGGTCTCGCTATCATCGGTACCGAACGCCACGAGAGCCGACGCGTCGATCGCCAGTTGCGTGGTCGTTCAGGCCGTCAGGGTGACGTAGGTTCATCTCAGTTCTTCGTATCTTTCGAGGACAACCTTATGCGTCTCTTCGGTTCCGAGCGTATGGTGCGTATCATGGACCACGCCGGCTTCAAAGAGGGCGAGCCTATCCAACATAGCATGATGTCTAAGGCTATCGAAAAGGCTCAGCGCAAAGTCGAGGAGAACAACTTCGGTATCCGTAAGCGTCTCTTGGAGTACGATGACGTAATGAACGAGCAACGTAAGGTTATCTACACTCGCCGCCGCCACGCTTTGTATGGCGACCGTATCGAGTTGGATATCATGAATATGGTTCAGGATACCGCCTATACATTGATTACCGAAGCTAAGGATACAAACAATTACGAGGGTCTTCGCCTCGATACATTGAAGACTTTCGCTATCCAGCTGCCTTTCGGTCCAGAGGATCTCACTAACAAAAAGCCTGAGGTTCTTACCGAATTGGTATACAACGAGGCATGGAAAGCTTTCTTGCAACGTTGCGAGACTATCCGTCAGCAGGTTATACCTGTAATTAAGTCTGTTCACGAACAGAGCAGAGGTCAAATAAAGAACGTCATCCTGCCACTTACAGATGGTGCTAAGAAATTCAATATCCCTTGTAGCTTGGAAAAGGCTATCGAGACAGATTGCACCGAGTTCATCCGCGCATTCGAGAAGGTTATATGCCTCATCTCTATAGACGACGCATGGAGAGAGCACTTGCGCCAACTCGATGAGTTGCGTACATCTGTACAGAACGCATCATACGAGCAGAAAGACCCTCTCTTGATCTACAAGTTCGAGTCGTTCAACCTCTTCGATGCTATGATCAAGAGCATCAACTCTACTATCGTTACAGCTCTCTCTCGTATCTCTATCGCAGTAGAGAATCGTGAGCAGATAGCTTCTAGCCAGGAACAGGCACAACAGGAGCAGATGAGAGAGGCAGCTCGCGAACGTATGGAGATGGAACGCCTCCGTGCTATGCACGATACTATGCAGGCACTTAACAATAGAGCAAGGGCCAACAAGCAGGCTCAGGCAGATGGTAATATCCCTCCTATGCCTACCGGTTATCGCCAGACCTCTCCAACTATGCCTATCCGCAACGATAATAAGATCGGTCGCAACGACCCTTGCTTCTGCGGCAGCGGTTTGAAATACAAGAATTGTCACGGTAAATAATAGAATATGGTTCTAGGATATATCGATTGGAATGTCGATCCCATAATCTTCAGCATTGGGAAGTTCGGACTAAGGTACTATAGCCTCTTTTTCGCTTTGGCCTTCTGGTTCGGATATATGATGATTTCCAAAATGTTCAAGAAAGAGGGCGCTCCCGATGATTGGTGCGATAAAATATTTATCTATACCATCATCGCTACTATCGTAGGCGCTCGCTTGGGTCACGTATTCTTCTACGGTTGGGATTACTATTCTCAGAACCCAGCCGAGATCTTCAAGATCTGGGAGGGCGGACTCGCTAGCCACGGCGGTGCCATCGGCATCTTGGCTGCTCTGTACTTGTACCATAAGCTGGTAGCTAAAACCAAAAGCTACTTGTGGGTTCTCGACCATATCGTTATTCCTATAGCCTTGGCAGCTTTCTTCATCCGTATGGGAAATCTCTTCAATTCAGAGATATATGGACAGCCAACAGATCTTCCTTGGGCTTTCAGATTCCTTCGTCTGCGCCCCGAGTTGGCTTTCGTTCCACGCCACCCTACTCAGATTTACGAGGCTTCATTCTACCTCCTCACGTTCCTCCTCCTTTGGTTCTTGTACTGGAAGAAGGATTTCATCAAACGCGAGGGCGCCTTATTCGGCATTTTCCTCATTTGCATATTCGGATTCCGAATCATCGTGGAGATGATGAAGGAGAATCAAGAGGCTTTCGAGGACGATATGGCTCTTAACATGGGCCAGATCCTCAGTATCCCACTGGTAATCATAGGTGTTTTCTGCCTCTACAAGGCACTGACAAATAAGTCGAAATAACACCTCCACACCGTGGAACGAAACGCGACAAAGGGCATACTGTTCGGAGCATTATCCGCCGCCAGCTATGGCGTGAATCCAGTAGCCCTTTATTTGTACCAGGATGGCTTCTCTTCTATCACAGTATTGATGTATCGCTACATCTTTGCTGTAATATTCATGGCTATCTTGCTTCTAGCCAAAAAGGAGTCGTTCAGGTGTACCTCTGCCGAACTGAAGCGCATGGTCCTCATGGGCATTTTCTTTAGCTTCTCTTCTCTCACTCTCTTCGAATCGTACCGACACATCGCTGTCTCTATCTCTTCTACCCTATTATTTTCTTACCCAGCTTTCGTGGCTATAATCATGACTTTGATCTATGGCGAGAAACTGAGTAAACTTCAGATAGCTGGCATAGCAATGGTGGTCGTCGGCGTATACTTGCTTAATGTCAAACCGGGCGAAGGCGAGGAGCGTCCTCTTTCCGAAACACTCATAGGTGTTACTCTCGTTATCGTCTCTTCCCTGATGTACGCCATATATATAGTGGCAACAAAACAGGATAAGGCATTGGCTAATGTCTCTTCCCTGAAATTGTCTTTCTACTCTATCCTTTTCGGATCTTTCGTATTCATATTGCCTCCACTATTCACCGGTACCGATGGCACTCCTTTCTTGCTTACTACCAGCAAACAGTGGCTTAGCGCAATATCTCTGGGGCTATTCCCTACCCTCATCTCTGTCACTTTGCTGGCTTACGCTATCCGATACGTGGGACCAACTATCACGGCTCTCCTTGGCGCATTCGAGCCTATAGCAGCCGTCCTTATCGGAATACTGCTATTCGGCGAACGCCCCTCTACCTTGTCCTACATCTCAATGCTTATCATCTTCTTCGGCATAAGCATCGTAATCTTACGTGATAGACAGAAGGCTAAAAAGGCCTAACACGCCCGTCATCGTGCCCCCATATACCGTTGCACGACGTATTGCTGTTCGTCAATATTCTTCTGGGAAATAAAATCAACTCCCCCTCATCTTCATCGGGATCATCCAAAGATTTCTCTATCGGATCTATTATGGAAGTCAATGCTTTCTGCATTTGAATGTCGACACCTACCACTTCGAGCATAGGCGCAACATATGGTCTTTTGCGCTGGTTAATTATCATTTTGATGTGGGAATGGTTATATATAGATTCCTCTTGTCAGTGCAAAAATAACACAAATTCTCTTTCGTCCAAATAGTCAACAGCCAAATCGCATATATTTATTCTGTCTCTTCTCCATACCCCTAATCTTACTGTTTTAATAAAAAACTGCGAGCAAACACTACCTTCCCTTGTATCTGTCTATACCTACAGCTATACTCCAAACAACAAAAAAAGAGGCCGATTCTCTGGAATCGACCCCTCATATATGTAACCGTCTATGATTATCTCTTTACTCTTATTACTACGATAGAATACGGCTCAAGGTTCACTGTATTTTTTGGCTCAACACGAATCGACGACTCATCAAGTGTAACGTCTTTTGCCGAAACCTTACCAAATGGCTTCTTGTCAAAACCGCCTGGCTTGCCAAAATTACCATGATTGCCATGATTATCATGCTTACCATCCTTGCCCTTCATATCATGACGCCTCTTGCCATCCCATTGTTGCATCTTACCATGGTCACGATGATGTGCTTTCATACTGTCACGCTGAACATCTTTGCCATGACGATGATTTATCTTCATACTGTCACGCTGAACATCCATACCGTGACGACGATTCTTCATACCATGACGCTTCGAAAAATGCTTGTCAGCTGGCGCCTCTTTACGTACTCGCTGAGGATGCTGAAATGTAGCTTTTCTCGCACCCATCACTACTCCTCCTATCGTAGTGACGGTTGCCTTTTTCTTCTTCGTAATGTAGCTCGATAAATCAACGTCAACATTGATAGCTTCTGGCGAGTAACTTACTAGCTTAACTAGCACATCACCATTTAGCGAATCTACCTCTATAGCACAATCGTATGGATTATGCACCTTCTCTTTCTCTGGTCTAACAGTATTGTTTTCCTGAGCATATACTGTTCCGACAAACATCGCCGAAACAAGTAACAAACATAGATGTCTAAGCATAAGCACTAATTTTTAAATTCAACAATCAATAATTATATGTCAATCCATATTCTCTCATTAGCAATAATCGTGCCAGAACCATGTCCAGGAAGAACTTTTGTATTGTCGGGCAGCGACATCAACTGCGATCGTATCGATTGCCAAAGCAATTGCTCATTGCCTCCAGGGAAGTCGGAGCGACCCACAGAACCAGCAAATAGAGCATCTCCCGTAAACACCACTCCTTCTTTCTCTATGTAATAGGCTAGTCCGCCCGCCGAATGTCCAGGAACATCTAGTACCTTAATGCTCAACGACCCAAATTCTAATACGTCTCCTCCCGCTATATGCTTATCAACCTTAAACGCATCTGGTTCTGGTATATGCCACGAATCACATAGATACGTATTCATAAAGAGATACTCTTCTTCTAACTTATGTGTATATACCTTGGCTCCATATCGCTCAACTAAATGCGCTACACCAAAAATATGGTCAAGATGCGTATGCGTAAGCAATACTATTACCTCTTTGCAACCTAGAGAATCAATATGAATATCCAAAGATTCGCGTTCCTTGGGCGTACGCGTCCCAGGATCTATTATTATAGCATAACTGCTCGTTTCGTCACAGAATACATAGGTCGATTCTGCAAGCATATTTACTTGAAAAAATGCAATGTCCATCGTTATATAAAGACTATGTTTGTTACGTCTCAATGCAAAAGTAATATTTTTCACATCCTTTCAAATCAAAATACGCCAAACGCTTGGCAGTTTGGATTTTTTTTATAATTTCGCACCATTAAAGATTGAACCAACAGTTTAGAAGGTATGTCAATTAATAAAGTTATTCTTTTAGGGAATGTCGGTAAAGAGCCAGACATAAGGTATTTCGAGCAAAACCGTGGAGTAGCGAACTTCACTCTTGCTACTACAGAACGTGCACACACAGGTCGTAACGACCAACAGATTCCAGAACGTACAGAATGGCATAACATCGTGGTTCGCGGTGGCTTAGTACAGGTAGTTGAACGTTTCGTCCACAAAGGTTCTAAGCTTTTCCTCGAGGGTAAGATCCGTACACGCTCTTATGTAGATCGTGAGGGTCGTGACCGCTTCGTTACTGAAATAGTTGTTGACGTCCTCGAGATCCTTTCTCGTAGAGATGGCGGCAATAACAACCATAACAACGACTATCAGAACCAGACTTATGGTGGTCTTGGCGAGTCAACATATAACGGCGATAACCCGGATGATATGGGTGACGACTTCATGGATGATAACGCTCCGTTCTAGTCTCACCAATTGCTAACTAATCCCACTACTGAATGGATTCAGACATATACCATAGTATTATGACCGGCTTGGACGCCATAAGCATTCAGCCGGTCTTAATTTCAACCATACTCCAAGGCATACTACTCATAGTATTGCTCTTTTTGAGCGCCCTTATCTCGGGCAGTGAAGTCGCTTATTTCTCACTGACTCCCAGCGAATACCAACAGCTGGAGTCCGATAATAGTCAGAAATCAAAGCTCGTACTCAACCTCCTTCAAGACCCTCAGAGACTATTAGCGACAATCCTTATCGGCAATAATTTCGTAAACGTAGCCATTATCATGCTGTCGGCTTTCGTAAGCTCAGCTGTTATCGATTTTGGCAACGCTACTGTCTTGCAGTTCATCTTCGAGACTATCATCATCACTACTCTTATCCTCTTTTTCGGAGAGGTGATGCCTAAGATTTTCGCCAAACAGCATAGATTGAGCTTTACCAAGGTAATGGCCTACCCTTTGCAGTTCATGAGCGCCCTATTCAAACCTGTGGCCCTTTTGCTCATGAAGTCAACTGGAATAGTCAACAACCGCCTATCTAAGCATCAGAATTCAAATATCTCAATAGACGACCTCCAGGAGGCCCTCCATCTGACAAGCAACGGTATCCGAGAGGAGAAGGATATGCTCGAAAGCATCGTCAAGTTCTCCAACCTTACCGCCATCGATATCATGACCCCTCGTATGGATGTTGTGGCTATCGACTATAGCGAAAATTTCGAAACAGTCCTCGATACCGTCATCGAGAGCGGCTACTCTCGTATCCCTGTGTACGATGAACGCCCCGACGATATCAAGGGTATCCTCTATGTCAAGGATCTCCTCCCTCATATCGATAAGCAGAATGCGTCCGATTTCGATTGGCATACTCTCTTGCGAAACCCATACTACGTCCCAGAGAACAAAAAGACCAACGACCTCCTTGCCGAGTTCCAGTCGTCCAAAAACCACATGGCTATCGTGGTAGACGAGTACGGAGGCATGCAGGGTATCGTTACCTTGGAGGATATCCTCGAGGAGATAGTGGGCGAAATTAGCGACGAGCTGGATACTGACGAAGCCAAACTCTGGCAACGCCTCTCCGATGGCTCCATTATATTCGAGGGCAAGATATCGCTCAACGACTTCTTCAAGGTTACTAATATCGAGGAGACAGAGCTTGACGATAAGCGTGGCGATGCAGAAACACTGGCAGGATTCCTCCTCGAAATCAACGGCCTCATACCTCAAAAGAAGGATATCATACGCTACAAGGATCTCGTATTCGAAATCGTAGCTGCAGATGTCCGCCGTATCAAAAAGGTTAAATACCATAGCGCAAAAGCTATCCTGGCTCTCTTCGGCTTGCTTAGCGTAATGCTTACTTCTTCTTGCTCCGACGGATATGTACCTAAACCTCATGGCTACTTCCGCATCGACCTGCCAGAACATAAATACGAGTCTTTCGATAGTCTGGCGCTCCCATATAGCTTCGACAAATCTCAATATGCCGTCGTCTCTCCCGATAACAAGAGCGCAGCCGATGAGCATTGGATAAATATCTCTTACCCTCAGTGGAATTGCAAGATTCATGTTACTTATCGTGATATCCGTGGCATTGTAGAGCAAGCTTTGGAGGATAACCGTAAATTGGCTTACAAGCATACCGTCAAGGCCGATGCTATAGGCGAGGAGTATTACGACGACTCAGAGAATGGCCTCTACGGAGCTATGTATATCATCAAGGGCAACGCCGCTACTCCAATGCAGTTCGCTATCACAGATAGTATAGCCAACCTCTTCCGAGGTTCAGTATATTTTTGGGGACGACCTAATCAGGATAGCCTCGCTCCAGTTGTGGACTACCTCGAAAAGGATGTCGCCAAACTGATAGAGTCTTTCCGTTTCAAAAACCAAACAAAAAAATAAACGGAATGCTCTTCAAGAAATTCAGCGATAAAAGTGCCACAATGGGTATATGGCAGATGACCGAGACATTGGCAGAATTGGAGGCCATGTATACAGTCACCGACGACGAACGCCCTGTCTACGACGGATTCCGAAACGACCGTCGCCGTAAAGAGTGGCTTACAGTCCGAATCCTCCTCCACGAGCTCCTGGGCAAGGACGTGGAGATATGCTACCGCGATACAGGTAAGCCATACCTCAAGGATTCGTCTTATTGCATCAGTATTACCCATACCATCGGCTATGTCGGTATCCGCTTGGCGGCCCACCCAGTGGCTCTGGATATGGAATATAAGGCCGACCGCGTCTTGCGTATCATCGACCGCTTCGTCAACGAAAAGGAGATGAAGTATATCGACGAGAGAGATAAAGTGAGCTCTGCCTTGGTCCTCTGGAGCGCTAAGGAGACGCTCTTCAAGTTGTTCGACTTCCAGGAGGTGGATTTCAAGGAACACCTCTTCATCAGTCGCATGATCTGGGGCAACTCAGGACATTTCCGTGGAACAGTCAACAAGGATGGCTTCCGCGCCGATGTCAAATTGGGCTATAAGGTCTTCGGCGACCTCATATTGGTTTATTGTTAGAAAGATGACACAAGTATACGAAGATATTATACTTCCAGCATATCGCGCTCACAAACGCTTGTTCGCTCTCCTTATCGACCCCGATAAGTGTTCGGATGAGCGCCTGTCTAGCATCCGTAATGCCGTAGGTAGCTACACCCCAGATATCATCCTCGTGGGTGGCTCCCTGGTTCTGGGTAGCACATCCAATGCTGTCGCTTTATGCCACAAGTTCTTCCCTCAAACGCCTGTCATCCTCTTCCCTGGCGATGAGACACAACTTACCCCCGAAGCCGAAGCAGTAATGCTCCTCTCTCTAGTGTCGGGTCGTAATCCGGAGTACCTCATCGGCCAACATGTACGCGCTAGCGTAAAAATAAAGCAGATGAATCTCCAGACTATACCTACTGGTTATATCTTGGTCGATGGTGGCAATACTACAGCTGTACAGTATATCAGCAATACCATGCCTATACCTAGCGACAAAACGGAGATTGCTGTGGCTACAGCTTTGGCATCAGAGCAACTGGGTCATAAGATGGTCTACCTCGAGGGCGGTAGCGGTGCCCTCAACCATGTCCCAGCAGAAATGATACGCAGCGTTCGTAAAATGATCAATATACCTCTCATCGTTGGCGGCGGTCTCAAGTGCGCCGATGATATACGAGAGGTCTTCGATGCCGGAGCCGACATAGTGGTAGTTGGTTCAGCTATCGAACGTAACCCCGAAATAATCAGAATTCTTTGCACGCAATACTAACAGACAATATACGACATGACTAATAACCTGGTAATCATACCGACATACAACGAGAAGGAGAACATAACCTCCATTATCAGCGCCGTATACTCCCTCCAGGAGGATATGGATATATTGGTAATCGATGATGGATCGCCCGACGGCACCGCCGATATCGTGACGGACCTCATGAAAATGTACGATGATTGCTTATTCCTCATCAAGCGTGAGGGTAAGCTTGGACTGGGTACTGCTTATATCACAGGATTCAAATGGGCCCTCGAACATGGCTACGAGTATATCTTTGAGATGGATGCCGATTTCTCTCATCCGCCTAAGGACCTTATTCGCCTCCTCGAAGCATGCAAGGATGATGGCTTCGATATGGCTATCGGCTCTCGCTATATCTCTGGTGTCAATGTAGTCAACTGGCCTATTGGCAGAGTCTTGATGTCGTACTACGCGTCTGTATATGTCCGCCTCATAACAGGTATGAAAATCATGGATACCACTGCAGGCTTCACTTGCTTCTCGGCCAAGGTATTGCGTACTATCGGCTTGGATAATGTCCGACTCAAAGGGTATGGGTTCCAAATCGAAATGAAGTTCCGAACATGGAAGTGCGGATTCAAGATTAAAGAGGTACCTATTATATTCACCGACCGTAAGCAGGGAACCAGCAAAATGTCTGGCGGCATCTTCAACGAGGCCGTATGGGGTGTAATAGGACTTCGCATACGTAGCTTGTTCACTAATTGGAAGAAAAAACGTCAAGCCGCAATCCAATGAAACTTATCCAAAACGCTACAATAGTCAATGAGGGCAAATCACAACTTGGTTCTGTCCTTATCAACGATAATGGTCTGATAGATCGCATAATTTTCGGTCCAACAGATAATGTCAAGGCCGATGAGATAATAGACGCCAATGGCCTCTACCTCCTACCTGGTGTTATCGACGACCAAGTGCATTTCCGCGAACCTGGATTGACTCATAAGGCTGATATAGAAAGCGAATCTCACGCAGCCGTCGCTGGCGGAGTTACCTCTTATATGGAGATGCCTAATACCAAACCCGCTACGACTACTGTAGAGGATCTTGAGTGGAAGTATTCCCGCGCTGCTGAGGTCTCATCGGCCAACTACTCGTTCTGGATAGGGGCAACTAACGATAACCTCGATGTTATAAAGTCTATCGACTATAATAGGGTTTGCGGCATAAAACTCTTCATGGGCTCTTCTACTGGCAATATGCTGGTCGATAACGAGGAGACGCTCAACCGCTTGTTCGCCGAAGCCCCTTGTCTTATAGCTACACATTGCGAGGACGAGGCAACTATCAAAGCCAATATGGCTGAATACCGCGAACGTTACGGCGAAAACGTCCCTATGAAGTGCCACGCAGAGATACGCTCTGCCGAGGCTTGTTACAAATCATCGGCTAAGGCGGCTGAACTGGCTAGACGTAACAACGCACGATTGCACATATTGCATCTCTCATCGGCTCAGGAGATCGATCTCTTGGATGATGGCCCATTGGCTTCCCGTAAGGTAACTGGCGAGGTGTGCGCCCACCATCTTTGGTTCTCTGATGCCGACTACGAGAAGTATGGCTCTCGTATCAAGTGGAACCCTTCTATCAAGTCCCAGAACGACCGCGATGCTCTTCGCGCAGCAGTTAAGTCTGGACGAATAGCAGTGGTGGCTACCGACCACGCCCCTCATACCAAGGAGGAGAAGGCTAATACATACTTCAATTGCCCATCAGGCGGTCCTCTGGTTCAATTCTCACTGCCAACCATGCTTACACTTGCCAATCAGGGTCAATGGAGCATCGAGACCGTAGTGGACCAGATGTGCCATCGCCCAGCTGAATTATTCCAGATATCTAACCGTGGATATATCCGCGAGGGATACTATGCCGACTTAGTCCTTGTCAAAAAGGAACCTATGACTGTAAATGAGTCTATCATACAAAGCAAGTGCAAATGGAGTCCTCTAGAGGGTACTACATTAGACTATACAGTTCAACAAACATTCGTAAATGGACAATGCGTATACCAAAATGGCAAGGTAAACACTGCTATCAGAGGTATGCGTCTAGAATTCGACCGTTCTAAGAAGTGAAACGTAACGCGTTATCATATATTATCATCCTTTTCATTGCCTTGTGCTGCCAGTCGGCATTCGCGCAAGAGGCTAAGCAAGTCACAGCACAACCTCAGGCTGGCGACGGACTTGGCGCGTTCTTGCTGCGCAATGGCTACAACGTACAGCAATACAAGCAGGAGTTCATAGATCTTAATAAAGCACGACTAGGCAAAGACAACCAACTTAAACTGGGTGTCACATACGTATTCCCTCCTAAGAAAGAGAATACTGTATTCCAACCGCTTTTCGGCAAGGATGAGCAGAATGTAAAGATTCTCTCGCACGACCTCAAAGGGGCAACATTCTACCTCGTCAGCGGTCACGGTGGACCAGACCCAGGAGCTATGGGAAAACTCCGAGGCAACGACCTATGCGAGGATGAATATGCCTACGATATCATCTTGCGTCTGGCTCGCCAACTCATCCAACACGATGCTACAGTACATATCATCATTCAGGATCCAAATGATGGCATCCGCGATGACGAGATACTTAAACTTGATGAGGACGAGACGTGCGAGGGCGAGGCTATACCTCTCGACCAGATAAAACGACTCCGCCAACGCGTTGATGCTGTAAACAATCACTATAAAACAGAACGCAAGGGCTATTGTCGCGCCATATTCATCCACCTGGATAGTCGTAACGTCGATAAACGTATAGATATCTTCCTCTACCACTACACCAAGAGTGTACTGGGCGAACGCCTGGCTACAGCTATGCGCGATAAGTTTGAGGAGAAATACAAGATACATCAGCCCAAGAGAGGCTTCACAGGAACAGTATCCGAACGTGGCCTTTATGTCCTCAAGGAGTCTTTCCCTCCTTGCGTATTCCTCGAATTGGGTAATCTGCAGAACGACCTTGACCAACAGCGTTTCCTCAAAAAGGATAATCGCGAAGCTATTGCAAAATGGATGACGGAAGCTATCGTAAGCGACTATACAAAGAATAATAAAAAGTAATACACATATACAACAATGTCAGATCAAAACAAAATGAACCTTGGTACTATCTGTATTCAGGGTGGCTGGAAGGCTAAAAAGGGCGAATCTCAAGTTTTGCCTATATACCAGTCTACAACATTCAAGTATGAGACTTCCGACCAGATGGCTCGCCTTTTCGACCTCGAGGATGAGGGTTACTTCTATACACGTCTAGCTAACCCTACAAACGATGCAGTAGCTAAGAAAATAGCTAAGCTCGAGGGTGGCGTAGCTGCTATCTGTACCTCTTCTGGTCAGGCTGCTTCTATGTACGCTATACTCAATATTTGTGGCGCAGGCGACCATATCGTCTCTTCTTGCAATATATATGGAGGTACTTTCAACCTCTTCGGCGTAACGCTCCCTAAACTTGGTATTGAGTGTACTTTCATTGATTCTGACGCTTCTGAAGAGGAGATTCAAAAGGCTTTCCGCCCTAATACTAAGGCTCTCTTCGGCGAGACTATCTCCAACCCAGGCCTCGCAGTTCTCGATATCGAAAAGTTCGCCAACATAGCTCACAAGAACGGCGTTCCTTTTATCATAGATAATACATTCGCTACCCCTATCAACTGCCGTCCTTTCGAGTGGGGCGCTGATATCGTGACACACTCTACTACCAAGTACATGGATGGTCACGCTACACAGGTTGGCGGTGTTATTGTTGACTCGGGCAACTTCGACTGGATGGCTCACAAGGACAAATTTCCAGGCCTCACTACTCCCGACGAATCATACCACGGTATTATCTATGCCGAGAAGTTCGGCAAGTTGGCATATATCACAAAGGCTACTGCACAGTTGATGCGCGACATGGGTAGCATCCCTTCTCCTTTCAACTGCTTCCTCTTGAACATGGGACTCGAGACTCTTCACCTACGTGTACCTCGCCATTGCGAGAATGCTCTCAAGGTGGCTAAGTTCCTCCACGATGATCCTCGTATTGCTTGGGTCAACTATTGCGGCCTTGAGGACAATAAGTACCATGCCCTCGCTAAAAAGTACCTACCTAACGGTTCGTGCGGCGTTATCTCATTCGGTCTCAAGGGCGGTCGCGAAGAGAGCATCAAGTTTATGGACAATCTTGAGTTCATCTCTATCGTTACCCACGTAGCAGATGCTCGTACCTGCGTACTCCATCCTGCTAGCCATACTCACCGTCAGCTTTCTGACGAGCAACTCAAAGAGGCTGGTATCGCTCCTGACCTTATCCGTCTCTCAGTAGGTATTGAGGACGTAGAGGATATCATCAACGATATCAAACAAGCTTTGGATAAGCAGTAAATCAATACTAATCGAATGATACTTAGGGGGATGAGTAATACTCTTCCCCCTTTTTTATTAGACAGTAAACCCGGCGATATACTCGAGAACACAGACGACAATATATTAAAAACATCAATATAAATAATAGCCTGTATCTATAAAGATATAGGCTATACTTATTGCTTTTATCGGATAATGCCATTAAAAACAACGTAGCGCACCCCATCTTGTCAATACTTTTGCAGTGTAAATAAAAACCTGACAGATGGAAAACATTACGCTAATTATGTGCATTTATCTTTTGATTGCTGCAATCGCATCATGCTTTATTGTATCAGCTTGTTCTAAGGTTAAGAAGATCAACAAGGATGATATGACGTTCGAATTCGACTTCGACACTGTAAACATGGTGGTAAAAGAGTAATAGAGCTTTAAAGAACCCAAAGGAGGCAGTACCCATAGTCTAAGGTACTGCCTCCTTTACTTATGTATAAATGTGTGTATAAAAGGTCTTATCTCTTTTCTGTTCTACAATGCCGCCAACAGTTTCTCTACTGCCCCAGCTGTAGTAGCCCACGAACATACAAACCTCACCATACTCTCATTCTCTCCCCTTGGTCCCCAATACTCAAATGTCGCTATCTTCGATAGCCTGTCTATAACCTCATTGGGCAACTTAAAGAATTGCTGGTTAGTGGGCGACGCAATGGCTGGTTGATAACCTTTATCGATAAAGCCGCTCTGCAACTTCATGGCTAGCTCTACCGCATTCTTGGCTGCTCGTGTATACAGACCGTCTGCAAAAAGTGTCTCAAATTGTACTCCCAGTAATCTGCCCTTGGCCAATAAGGCACCGTGCATCTTTATTATCGTGGTAAAATTGGCAAATCGCTTGCTCTCCGAGTTTACTACTACTGCCTCCCCAAAGAGCGCACCTTGCTTTGTTCCTCCTATATAGAAAACATCTGTCAACGTCGACAGGTCTTTGAGCGTCACATCGTTACCTTCTGCTACAAGTCCATACCCAAGTCGCGCCCCATCTACATATAGCGCCTTGTCCCACTTGCGACAGACTTTACTGATCGCGGACAACTCTTCTTTGCTGTATAGCGTACCGTACTCGGTAGGAAACGATATATATAGCGCACCTGGAATATTCATATGCGCGTATGTCTCATCTGCAAAGAACGAGGTAAGGTAACTGTCTACATCTTCTGCCTTTACCTTCCCTTCGTACGAAGGTAATGCTATGACCTTATGGCCCGAATTCTCTATGGCTCCGCTCTCATGAACATTTATATGCCCCGTATCGGCAGCCACCACGCCTTCATACCTCTCTAGTAGCGTGTCTATAACTGTCTTGTTGGTCTGTGTACCGCCAACTAAAAAGTAAACCTGTGAGTTGTCATTGCCACACGCCGATTTTATAAGTTCTTTCGCTCGCCGTGTATATTCGTCTGTGCCATATCCAGATGTCTCCTCAAGGTTCGTGTCTATCAGTCGTTGCATTATTTCAGGCAGAGCACCTGCCATGTAATCACTATCAAAATGTATCATGATGAGTTTGTTTTTCCACAACAAAAATAATCAGAATACGTCAAATAACAAATCTGATAATATGGCCCCAGATTGCTTTCATGATAGGTGCTCTCCTGAACATGCAATTTTTTATTGTCTCTTATTCGTACAATACAGTGGAGAGATATCTCTCACCTGTATCTGGAAGAAGCGCTACAACAGTCTTTCCTGCGTTCTCTGGACGCTTGGCAACTTCTATAGCCGCATGGAGTGCAGCTCCCGACGAAAAGCCTGTAAGGATACCGCCTCTAGCAAGTCTGCGTGCTCCAGCTATGGCATCTTCATTGCTCACTGGCAAGATCTCATCTATCGCCTCACCATGGAAGTTCTTTGGAACAAAACCTGCACCAATACCCTGAATCTTGTGTGGACCAGGTGCATTGCCCGAGAGAACTGCACTTGTTGCTGGCTCTACTGCAACTGCCTTGATGGCTGAGTTGTGCGACTTAAGGCCTTCTGCCACACCACTTACTGTACCGCCTGTACCCACACCTGCTACAAATATGTCTACCTTGCCGTCTGTATCGGCCCAGATTTCTTCTGCTGTCGTTACCTTGTGTATTGCTGGATTGGCTGTGTTCTCAAACTGTAGTGGAAGAAGCGAACCTGGATTCTGCTCTACTAGCTCTTTTGCCTTGGCAATGGCTCCCTTCATGCCTTCCGAACCTGGAGTAAGTACTATCTCTGCTCCGTATGCTGCTGCCAACTTACGGCGCTCTATACTCATCGTCTCTGGCATTGTAAGTATCACACGGTAGCCTTTTACTGCTCCTACCCACGCTAGACCTACTCCTGTATTGCCCGATGTTGGCTCTACAATAAGACCACCTGGCTTGAGTAGCCCTTCTTTCTCTGCTTTCTCGATCATTGCCAACGCAATGCGGTCTTTCACACTGCCACCTGGGTTGAAAAACTCAACCTTTACAAGGAGCTTTGCCTTCAGGTTCTCTTGCTTCTCTATCTCCTCAAGTCGTACAAGAGGTGTCTTACCAATAAGTTCTGTGATGTTGTTATATATTCTAGCCATAATCTTTGTTTTTTTAGTTATAGTAAATACGTTGAACAAAATTACTAAATCTGATCAAATGCTTGCGAAAGATCTGCAATAATATCGTCTATATGCTCAGTACCTATGCTCAATCGTATAGTCGAAGGTGTTATATGCTGCTGCTCTAGCTCTTCTGGCGAAAGCTGAGAGTGTGTTGTCGAGTATGGATGTATCACCAGACTCTTTACATCTGCTACATTGGCGAGAAGGGAGAAGATCTGCAATGAATCGATGAAACGCCATGCCTCGTCTTGTCCGCCTTTTATCTCAAAGGTAAAGATGCTTGCTGCACCGTTTGGATAGAGCTTGTTGTATAGCGCATGGTCTGGATGCGAACTCAATGATGGGTGATTGACCTTAGCCACCTTCGGATGGTTTGCGAGGAAATCTACAACCTTCAACGCATTAGCTACATGACGCTCTACACGGAGCGAAAGTGTCTCAAGTCCTTGTAGAAGTATAAATGCATTGAATGGCGAGAGTGTCGCACCTGTATCTCTTAGTATCACAGCACGAATGCGTGTTACAAATGCAGCTGCGCCTGCTACATCAGCAAAGATAGCGCCATGGTATGATGGATCCGGCTTGGCGAGTGTTGGGAACTTGTCGGCATTGGCCTTCCAGTCAAATTTGCCACCGTCTACTATCACACCGCCAAGGGATGAACCATGACCGCCTATGAACTTCGTAGCCGAATGTACCACAATGTCTGCGCCGTGTTCAATAGGACGAATGAGGTATGGTGTACCAAAAGTGTTGTCTACAATCAATGGAATATTATGACGATGCGCTATCTCTGCTACCTTGTCTATGTCAAGTACATCACTGTTTGGATTGCCAAGTGTCTCAGCATAAAGTGCCTTGGTATTTGGCTTAATTGCTGCCTCTATAGCGGCAAAATCGCTGAACGAAACAATGCTGTAATCTATTCCTTGTGTCGAAAGTGTATGTGTAATGAGGTTGTACGAGCCACCATAAAGGTTGTCTGCTGCTACTACATGATCGCCGTTCTGAAGTATATTCTGCAATGCGTATGTAATCGCTGCCGCTCCCGATGCTACTGCCAAACCGGCTACACCACCCTCAAGGGCTGCTACTCTATCCTCAAACACGCCTTGTGTCGAGTTGGTCAAACGACCATATATGTTTCCAGCATCTCTGAGACCAAAACGGTCTGCAGCATGCTTTGAATTATGGAACACGTACGATGTTGTTTGATAAATAGGTACTGCACGTGCGTCAGTTGCCGAATCCGCGTGTTCTTGTCCAACATGAAGTTGGAGTGTCTCGAAGTGAAGTTTTGTCTGTGCCATATTATTATCGTTTATTTGTTATTTGTTTTGTTTGACATTGCAAAGTTGCAATATGTAGAATATATGACATAGAAAAACTGAAAACTAAGAATATTTAGCCAAAATCAATATCTTTCAGCAGGACATTATTCCACAAACAATACAAAAAAGAGCCTCCAAAAGAATGGATAAATACATTCCTCAATGTACTATCAATGTTCCTATATTTATTCTTCCGTTTGATATTTTATTTTTATCTTCGCAATGTAAGTCTTCACGACTTCATGCGCATCAGTTAATTGATTCAGTAAGTTGTATATATTATAAAGTAAAGAAAATGAACAAGTACGCAGGAACAGAAACAGAGAAGAACCTGGAGGCTGCTTTCGCAGGCGAGAGCCAGGCACGTAACAAGTACACCTATTTTGCTTCTAAGGCTAAGAAAGAGGGTTTCGAGCAGATCGCTGCTATCTTCCAACATACTGCCGATAACGAGAAGGAGCACGCTAAACTTTGGCTCAAGGAACTCGATGGCATCGGATCAACTGCAGAGAACCTCGCAGCAGCAGCTTCGGGCGAGAACTACGAGTGGACTGATATGTACGAGGGCTTCGCTAAGACAGCCGAGAAAGAGGGCTTCAAAGAGCTCGCAGAGAAGTTCCGCTTGGTAGCAGCTATCGAAAAACGCCACGAGGAGCGTTACCGCGCTTTGCTCCGCAATATCGAGGCTCAGGAGGTATTCAAGAAGATCGAGGTCAAGGTTTGGGAGTGCCGCAACTGTGGTCATATCGTAGTGGGTACAGAGGCTCCTGAGACTTGTCCTACTTGCGCTCATCCTCAGGCTTACTTCGAGGTACACGTGGATAATTTCTAATCTCTACCCGATTATCCTTCAATTATAAAAGGCATGGTCTCTTTCACTAGACCATGCCTTTATTTTATCACTCAATTTTTTCCCACTACTACGCCTTAGCTTGTGGCGAATTGGGATCTATCATCATCAACTCTACCTTGTTCCCGTCAGGATCATGTATCCACGCCTGCCAGTTAAGGTCGGACGATGTCTTTGGCTCTTGATCTATCTCTACACCCATCGATCTCAATCGCTCTACATCTTCTTTCAGGTTGTCTGTCTCTAGACAGAGATGCTGAAAGCCTCGCGAAGTCCACCCCGTATTGGGATTCTCTCCTTCTCCATTGGGTATGAGCTCCAAATATACACCGTCTGCCATACGCACATAGTGTAGCCATGGCTTGCCTTCGTCATCGTTCTGTATGCCTACTAGCTTCATGCCCAACTTATTGCAGTAGAAATCAAGCGATGCTTCTATATCTTTACATACAAAGCATGCGTGTCCTAGTCCTACATACCCGTCACGACCAAATTCGTATGGTGCTTCGTTGCTTTGCATCTGTACCGATTCTGGCGTGTATTCTTGTAGCTCTATGCCGTTGCCGTCTGGATCGTACAACCACATATTCTTGCACTTGCTCTTCTCTATCTCGGGCTCTGGCGACTTAATGTACCCTTTGTCATATATCTCTTGGAGCGTCTTGCGTATATTGCCTACCGTAACGCATAGGTGGTTATACCCTGTCTTCTTGAAGTCAAAGGCATAGTCTCTGTCATTCTGACCGCCATAGAACAACTCCAGGAAATGCCCCTTGCATATCTTCAGATATACTATCCAGGGATCGCCGTTGTCTTTATGGAGCTCAAATACTTTCTTCCACCCAAAGACTTTCTCAAAAAACTCTACGCTCTTATCCATATCTAATGGATTCAACGCTATGTGTGCAATGTCTTTTATCATCTCTGTTTAACTATGATATTCGCCTATATAATTCAATGTTTACTATCTGATGTAATTCAACGGACTCCACTGCTCACGCTCTGGGACATCTGTAGTGGCTATACCGTGAATCTTCTTGAGCATCCACGCCATATTGTTGGCCAACGTGCGCATCGTCTGCATACCTTCGGTATCTAATGCCGATTGCCCTTCTGCTGCGCCGTATGCTATGTTCCAATATTGCGATGTCACCAGTGGCATGTTCATCATCTGGAACGGCATATTGAGAGTCTGAAACGCTGCCGATGCACCGCCTCTTCTACATACACTTACTGCCGCAGCTGGCTTGTTTACCATGTGCGGACCTCCCGCATAGCACATTCTTTGCTGCAGAGATAATACCTGACCGGCTGGCTGACCGTAGTATACTGGCGAGCCTATTACCAGAGCATCACTGCCTTCCATCTTCTCTATAATGGTATTGGTAATGTCGTCATCGAAAACACACCTCTGGTTGCCCTTGGCCTTACACTGACCACAGGCTATACAGCCTCGTACGGGATTATTGCCTATCCACACTATCTCGCTATCTATACCTTGCTTGTCCAACTGCTTAGCTATCTCACTCAACGCCGTGAAGGTATTGCCTTGCTTACGTGGACTTCCGTTTATCAGTAATGCTTTCATCGTATCGTATTTTTGTACAACAATCTTTCTTGTATTATTTATTATTACCCTCCCTTATAGCTCTCTTAATACAGCCTTAATACAGGCAATATTTTCTCTCACCAAACAAAACTTACATATTAACCGTTTTTCTTAGCAAACACTTTGCCCCATGGTGTATACCATATCACAAACCACGAAGCTACAACTAATACATAAGCTCCTATCACTAGCGGAGTAAACTCAAAGAAGCCATGCTTGGAGAAGTTGAACAGCGTATGGAAACAGGCACACAATACAAGGCTATGGGTATCATTGGCTATCCTGCCTATACCCCAAGCACCAAATACAAGTATCGCCCAGAATAGGAGCGAACCCACACTTATACTTATATTGATGTGCCATACAAACCACATCGTGCCTATAATGAGCGCCTGTATCAAAGGCGACTTGTCTAGTAACTCTCCTTGCAGATAACCACGCCAACCTACCTCTTCAAGGAACGAATAGAAGATAAATCCTAGTAGTACATAACTCAACTCTTCGTACATGAAGTAACATACTACAAATGGTATCGCAACTGAAATAATGGATTTAATGACAGATGAACCTGCTACCGAACAGTAGAACTTGCGACCTAGCAGAAATACAACTGCCAACGCTCCTATACAGGGACCTATACCTTCTGTCCAGTTTTTGAAAAAGAACTGCCAATCTACAGTTCGCTCACACTCCATCTGAAGGCCTACATATCTGCCAACTAACGCAATAGCAAAAAATAGAGCTATCGCAGTTACCTTACTTATTGTCTCTTTTTTCATTTGTCACAAAAAAATCTTACTCTATCATCAAAATTACAATCTTTGCTCCATTTGCATAACTATCCATCACTTGTTATCTATTATGTGATTGATAATAATTCCCGATATCGCCATGCCAAAGGTAGCTGTAATGTAGCAGAGCGAACCGTTTATCTGCGCCTTCGTAGCATTCCAGTCGTGCTCTGCCAAGCGTTGCTCTCCGTCGGTTTCGGCACATATCTCTTTTTTCTTCGCACATATACAACCCTCAGTCCCACATGGCTTGCTCACTCCCATATTCTCCATAGGGGGCTCTTCACTGTATACACACTGAAATTCTCTCGCAGGAAAGGTCTTCTGCTGCTTGAATCTCTTCCTTATCGCCCTCGCCAACGGGTCGCCTTTCACATCCCAGAATTCGGCTTTCCTTACCTTGAAGGGGTCTCTCCTGAGCGCCGCTCCCATCGACGATACCAGCGTCACATGCTTAGGCAGCGATGTAGCTCGCAGTATCAGGTCTACCTTGTCTTTCAGCGAATCTATGGCGTCTACTATGTAGTCATATTCTTCCAGATGGAAAGATTCTGCCGACTCTGCCTCGTATATCTTTTGCAGTGCCTCTATATTTGCATCCGGATTGATATCCAGAAGACGTTCTTTCAGCACCTCCACCTTCACCTGTCCTACACTCTTGCTTGTAGCCACTAGCTGACGGTTGCAGTTGGTAACACACACCCTGTCTGAATCAACAATAGTAATATTCCTCACCCCACTACGGACAAGGCTCTCGACACACCACGAACCTACTCCGCCTATGCCGAAAACTATAACTCTTGCCGCTTGTATTTTTTTCAGATTTTCTGCTCCGAGAAGCAATTCTGTACGGCGTTGCATACCTTGCTCCATCGAGGAAACTATACTTCCCATAAATTTATCTTAAAATACGGCATCTCCATCTATCTATCGCAAGGAGATAACACGCAAATATACACAATACCTTATATCTTTTCGTCAGAAAGTTACAAATAAAAATTGCTTACATATTTACAAATTCATCTACTTTTGTACCTGAAATCAAATAGTTATTAGTCCATATATGCTGGGAACTATAGTCAATACAACTACCATTCTGGTAGGTGGAACATTCGGAGCCTTGCTGCGCACGGGCATAGGCGAAAAATACAAACAGACGCTCTTCACCGGCCTTGGTCTGTGCTGTATAGTTCTGGGTGTCAATGCTGCACTCCCCAACATGGCAAAGAGTGAGTTCCCTGTACTTTTCATCCTCAGTATTGCTATCGGCGGTATAATAGGAACAAAACTCGACCTTGCTGGACATATCGACAAGTGGAATACCCAACTCAACCGTAAAACGGGCAAAGAGAGTAATGCTCTTAATGGATTGATAACAGGATTGCTTTTGTATTGCATAGGTACATTCAGCATAGTGGGACCAGTGCTTTCGTGTCTCTCCCCTTCTCACGGATGGGCTATCAACGAGCCTGGCAACACTTTTCTCTATACCAACGCCACGCTCGATCTGGTCACTTCTGCTGTCTTAGCTGCTACCTATGGATGGATCATGCTCGCAGCTGCTCCTGTACTATTCCTATGGCAAGGCTTCTTCTACGCTATTGCATATTTCTGCGGAGACGGAATGCCGGAACCGATGCGCACCGAACTCTCCATCGTAGGTGGCGTCCTCATTGTAAGCTCCGGCCTGGGTATCCTAGGTATCAAAGATTGTAAAACAGTCAACCTCCTCCCTAGCCTACTCATCCCCGTATTATTCTACCTGATTAAAGGGGCTTGGTAATATCTCGTCATGAATACTGATAAACGTATAATAGCTATTATCTTAAGCCTCATTACTTTGGCAGGTCTTGTAGCCCGTTTTATGGGCTTCAAGATGGATTATACATTCTTTCTAATGTTATTTGCTATTGCCATAGTAGGTATATTGATATACCTACTTGTAGGTATTATCAGGGATTTCTGTAGCATCTTCAAGAAAAACAGACGAAAAGACGGCACAAAAATATCGCTATATCAATCCCGCCATGAAGACAGGTAGCAATATTACATCCTCGTCTCTGCGCAAGTCTTTTGTGTAGACGAGATAGCGCTGTGAAATTCTATCTGAATATTTTCTCTGAAAAGCATCAAGCGAAGCATGTGTCTTGTAGCCCGATGACTTAACCTCAATGGGGCACAACTTGCTATCGCGCGTAATCAGAAAGTCAATTTCATAGTTGTGTTTGCCATTTTCAGTCGGCCAGGTATGATAATATAGTTCGTTTCCGTTAGCCTTCAGCATTTGGGCAACAACATTTTCATATACGTATCCCAAATCGGCAGGCAACTTATCTGACAGGAGTTTCTGGTATATGATATTATCAGTGACATCTTTGTCCCAGAATGCTAAAGTAATGAAAAGTCCAGTATCATTGAGAAACATCTTGTATTGGACATTATCCTCGTGAAGCGACAAACCAACGTTTGGATCATCGGCGTGCTTGGCAAAATTTACGACTTTTGAATCATTCATGTCTTGCAGTATTTCACCAATACGACTATTCTTGGCATTCTCTATAACCCCCGATACTTGGTAACGTGAAGCATTTTTGCTCAACTGTCCAGGTATGGCATAAAAGAGTCGCGTCGCCTTTCCCGACGAGTCAATCTTGCGAAAACCATCGGCATACAACTCTATGATTTCTCTCTTTACCATGTCAACAGAACTGAGGTTGTTGGTTTTAAGATATGTGTTGACAGGTTGAGGCATCCCGCCGATTAGCATATACAGTCTAAAGTCGCGCATAAGTTTCCGCACAACAGCATCGCCCATTGACTGTCTTCTTTGTAAAGCATCTCGTAGCAGATCCACGCTTGTTTCATCTCCCATAGCCCAACGGAACTCTTCATAATCCATCGGATATAATGTGAGGCGAGTTTCTTCACTTGGTATTCGGATGTCCTTGATATTTTTCTTTATTGATATCAAAGAACCAGTTTCAATGTAGTCATAGCGGTGGTCTTTGACTAGCTTTCTAATAGCCTGTCTGGCTAATGGACATTCTTGTATTTCGTCAAAGATGATGACTGACTTGCGGGGGTAAAGACGTACATTGTACTGCATTTGGAGAGAAAAGAAAAGGGCGTCAAGATTTGATATGTCCTTGAACATCTCTTTCGTCTCTGTGGATGCCTCTGTAAAATCTATGAAAAGATATGATTCATATTCTCGTTTGGCAAACTCCTCAGCGAGAGTCGACTTGCCTACACGTCGTGCCCCTTGAATAAGTAATGCACTACTACCGTCACGCTCTTGCTTCCAATTGAGCATCTTGTCATACATCTTACGCTTAAAAACTATATCAGCCATAACATATTTGTTTCTTGCAAAGATATCATCATTTGCCCAAAATCTCATAATTTATTTTGCCGATTTTGCCCAAAATCTCACTTTTTCAGTTTGAAATTCTGTTGTTTGCCCAAAATCTCACTTTTTATTTGGCTGTTTTGTCCCAATTTCTCATGTTTTTGCTAAAATATTCATCGTGTCTCCATTGTCGATACATCGTGTCTCGATACCAGACTATTTTGAATATCAGATGAGATTTTGCATGGGTGGGGATTGCAAATAACATCAGAAAAAGCAATGCCAGTTCGTAATCCTTGGCTCGTGCGATATAAGATAAATATCCGACCTTGTATATATTTTCGGAACGAATATGGCTGTATTAGGATACTCATTTGGATTGAAAACCTGATGCTCTGTGCTTCGGTGTCTCCCACTCAAAATTCTCCTTCCCTGCGCCAATCTCAAAATGAAGTTTGGCTATACCTAAGTCCAACTGTGTATAACCCATCAAAGAGAATTTCTTGGTCGCTCTCACTATAGGTTTGTCGTTTCCCTTGCGACCCAGATATTCAAAATAGAACTTCTGCTGATTGACAGCAGTTGGAGCGACCTGCGCAGCTTCCACTCCTTGCGCGAACCATTTAGGCGTTAAATCGCTTGCATTACTGAGCTCCTGAACAGATTTGCGTTTCAGATTACGCCCCTCCTCAGCACCATAGCCAACAGCGATATAGCATACAATCTTTTCGCCATCATTCAAGCTATATGTTCCTGCTACCTTCTGGTAAGTCAGTCCTGCCCAACAGGTATTCAATCCCAATTGTTGAGACAACAACACAAGCTGCTCGCCATAGTAGCCAACTCTCTCGTCAAGATCTTCAGCCTTCTTGCCTGCCACCACGAAGTAATTGCGCACTCCGCTGAACGTACCGTAGTTCAAGATGCTATTGAATCCCTTCGGTTCGTTAGTCACAAGCTGAATATTCAGATTGCCCTCAGCATTGACCTCATTGATTTTCTGCTGTAGAGCCCACACCACTTCTTCCGATAGAGGTGTGTCCTTATATCGTCTTATTGAATGACGATTCTGTATTGCTTCAAGTATTGTCATGTTGTATAAAATCTATTTCTTTGTAACAAATCAATTCTTGGGAATGTTCTTTTGCATCATCTAATTAGATTTCCATATTCGCAGAGCTAAACAGTAGTTACGATAAGCAGACTACTTCAATTTTCTGGCGATGTGATTACTATTTATGATATGAGTCCAATTTCCTCTGATAATCCTGAATTATTTCAGAATGCATCTTGGTCTCAAATAAATTAATGGGATCCTTACCATTTCCTTCCATATCTGCGCATTCTTTGTTAAAACTGTAACGTACCCAATCGTCTACAAATTCAGGAATTTTCTTCATCGCTTTTGCAAAGTCTTTTAGGTTTGTGTACAGATCTCCTACAAGCAACTCTGTTTGACACAAAGCATCTAAAATGAAAACATCATTTGCTTCGTCGTAAATAGTAAGAATGCCGCAATCGTAATATTTAGGACTTGAATACGTTTTTTCGTCATAAAACCACAGTGGCTCAAATGACAAAACGCAATATGCTCCTTCTAAATCTAATCGAACAACACTTGCTTTGTCTAAGACAATTTGCGCAATACTCTCAAGCCATGTCATCATGGGTACAAATGAATCGTATACATCAGAGAATTCAACATGCCCCATCTCCACTCCATTTTTGATGAAATGAACTGGTAACCAACCAACTTCTGGATAATCAAACTTTATAGTCACCCGATCCAGCTTAGTAGGAAGATTACTAGCGTATTTAAGTAGAATGTCACTTTTCTGTTTCAACCATGTGTTTGCCATAATAACGAGATGTGAAGTTATGATTATTTAGTCTGAAGTAAAATAATCTATTGGATGCTATTCAATTAAACATTGGTAGAGATTATACATCCCATCATATATCTAATGTTACTGATTCTAACCGGGGTGTCGCTATCTTATCCAAAAACTGCCTTCTAGGAATGGTGGCAACACCTCAGTCAGCATTTCTATTACTTTAGCCTCCTTTTCTGCAACCATATCCTGCTCCTTATCTGTCAACCCTTTATCCGAATTGTATTGATTACACAACACCTGCAGATCATTGATTAACAAACCCAGTTTAGTCGAAGGGAACACCAAAGCTCCTTTCTGGAAAATTACTGGTATTCCAAGCATAATAGTTCCTATCTCAGAGACCTCTTCACTCATCACATCCAATGACTTCTTATACGACGAACTGAAGCGCTTATCTTTCTGGAACGAATTAAAAGCTTTCTCCAGTCTAGCTTTATGAGCTAACATCATTGGCACCGACATCATCATCTGATTCTTATACTCCTTTTCCCACACATCACTCGAATGCGTATCAAGCACATCTATCACCGTACGAGTCTTTAGTAATACCTTCTCGTATGTAGGCTGATCTTTCGTGTTGTTCACCACTTCACCGACAACCTCCTTCACTTTCGCAAAGTCATCACCCGACTCCTTATCGCAGACATACAACAAATCCGACAAAACCTCATCAATGTCCTTATCCAAAGCCATCAACTTATTATTGATCTTGATGACATCCTCACCATACTGCCTGATAGCCTCATAACAACTAACCAGCAATTTAGTTCTCTGCTCTGTAGTCATATTTATTTGAATTTATTATCAATTTAAGTACCCCTTAAACTTATTCTCAATAAGCAATACGCCTCTGTTTTCTGGATCAGAAGCCCATTGAACTTGATATACATCACCATCTATTTGATCTAGAAGGATGAAGTTATACATATTAGACGTCTTAACCATTGTAAAACGTCCGTTCACCTGCTTGTCTTCCAATACAAGAGGAACAAGATTCAAATACGTCTCATACCTATAATCTGCACCTTGAACAGAATACTGAACCTGGGTTATTACTCCTGTTCGTGTATCCAATTTCAAGAATGTCCACATATTGTCTGTGGCATACAACTCATACCTTGCAGGATCATTGTGTCCTGAGACCTTTGATTTATCCTGCGCGTATGTGCAGCAACACATCATAATACTGCACATCAGCAAACATAGAATGTTCTTCATAATCTTATTGTTTTATGGTGTTTCAAAATTATTCGCCCCTTGTGCCAAACCATTACCTAATTGACACTTAAATATCCTACTTGTCTACAATCAATAGTCTTAGTGTATATTGAAGTCGCGACATCTCTATCTCGATTAGTCGCTTCATTCGTCTAAGAGAATCACTCATACACCTACTTGAATACGATTTGCAAGCACCACACTTCAGTCTCTTCTTCTAAAACAGACATACCCATCATAGGTTTCCCTGTCTCAGAATCAAGTTCTTCGGTAGAAACGACCTCTACAAATTGCCACATGCTCTCTCTTCCATCCTGTGCCACCAATTTAACATTCTTCACACCTAGCTCCTTAAGCGCAACCGTATCGTCCTTCATCTCTAGGAACATATCCATGATATCTGGAGTCTGATATAGAGTCATAAAACCCTCATTATCCGCTGTCATAGGTACGTTATCGAAGAACTCGTTTCGTACAGGTAACACCAACACATCACCCTCTATGTTTGGCATTCTGCGAACCACCTTATGAGCAGGAGGAAGGTTGTTCTCGTCCAGATCCGTCTCGTATATGTTCAACTTGCCGTTCACATTGAGAATAGGCTCATCAAACATATAGGCATTCTCAAGCTCAAACATGTAGCATCCCTTCTGTCCCCAAAGCCAATCCTTATTCTCTGCACAATCAATCAGATCCACGTATCCGATGATAGCCTTAGTAGGTACCTCCCAGTCGATTGACCCAAGATTATAAGCATTCCAGGCCTCATTCTGCCACTCCACATATGGGAGAGCATTGCCCCACTGATCTGGGCACTTAGCGCTACCAGCATGGATAAGCAACTTACCACGATAATTAGTCTTCCAAGTGCGGTTCTCCACATCCTTGATACCAGCACAAATCAACGAAGCCCAAGGCTGACGAATAGAAATAGTTTTCATGACGTTTGTTCTTTAAGTGTTAGTGTTATGTTTTATTGTTTGATACAAAGTAAAGTGCAATGCGTTCAGTGGGAATGAACGTATTGAATTAATTACTCAATTACTCCAGGAAAGAGCATATATACCCAGTCCGCAGCTTCACGAACTGTGGCAATAGCCTCCTCCTATTGTGGATCCAACTCACCGTTGCAATCAAAAACGCGGTATGTGTTCAAGAAATCACGCTCCTTGAACTTCAACATATACGTCCGACTCATCTTTACTTACTCGCCACGTACCATTGTCTAGTGCTTGAGGCATAACTCATCAACAGGAAAATACACAAAGGTATGGGTGATATGTTCAGTGGAATTGAATATAAGAAAAGAATACTCCTACACAAAAACTTAGGAGCATCCTTTTTATGGGGAAGTGATGTGAAATACCTAGAGAATATGCTACAAAGGCCATGCTTCAATAGCTTTTTCAGCAAACCACTGATTTCTCCTTTCGATGATTTCTTCAGTCCATGTGGCCAACCCTCTCTCAACAACGGCACTAGTGACAACTGATGTTGCCCTTTCCTTCATAGCATCACGCTTACGAGGCCATGCAGCTGTTTTGTCTGCTGTCTTTAGTTTACCCCTAAGCAAAACATAATTGCCAATAGTTTTCGTGAGGCGTTCTCTATCCTCATCTGAATATGTAGGAGAACCCCATGTTGAGTTATTCTTCTCTGGCATTACTTGTTCTGCTACAAATGAAGAGTAATCATTTATATAATCACTGTCTGTGAAACCATCATTTAGCTTAGATTCCAACATGTATAACAATATGGTAACACTTCTCTTTTGATCTCCATTCATGATAGCATTGATCATCTCCGCATCAGAAGGAATAAGAAGAGCACCTCTACTATTAATATCATTAACATACGCTTTAAACTTGTCAAAAGTATTCACCTCCTGACCAATCAGATTCTCAGAAAACAAATCACTGTAGTTATTGTTCTTTGACTTGCAAAATGTTCGTCTTACAAGATATGTTTCCATGTATCCGAATATCTTTTGTCGTTCTCTCGCGTCCGGCTGGTTCTTCAATACGTATAGTATGTATGGTGTCATAGTCCATGAATCTTGAGCATACATAAGCCATACAAGTCTTTCGATTCCAGTGTATTTTGTAAGAGCATCTTCAAGGGTGTCTTTCTTGAATGTTTCCATGTATAGTTTGGCACATGCAACTACATCTTCAATCATTGTGTCAATTGAGAGATTGTTCTTCTCAATTAAACTCTTGAACTTCTCAAATAAGCCATCCTGTTTGCGGTAACTCTTAATTTCTGATGTCGAAAGATTTCTCTTGATGTCAGGCTCCTGCATTTTGATGAGCATATATCTATAGAAGAAGTTTTGTATATGATTACTCTCCAAACGACCTAACACGATATCATCATTCCAATATGACATATTCTTGCCCTCAAAAACTCTCATCCATGTTCGCTCATAATCATCAACTCTTGTCTCATCATATAGATAATTTTTGAGCATTTCACCAGTTGTCAATTTGATACCAGTACAGTTGATTGTCTCAAAAATCTTTTGAGCGTTCTCATCCTTCTCTACCTGTATACAGACAAGTCTAACATAGTTGACAATTGTATTGTACAAATCAGATGGGGTAATAGAATAATCTTCATCGCTTCCGTCGCGAGATTTTATGATCCTTGAAGCAAAATACGCGAAAGCGTTTGCCATAGCAGATTCTTTATTAATAGAATCAGAACGAAGTACATCTGCAGAAATCAACTGATGGTATATCGCTGTGTCATTATGATTCGGTATTAGAATTGGTTTCGATTCACCTAGTAAACTTTGCTGCATGAAATTTTGAGTAAAAAAGTCATTGCGGCCAAGGCTAAGGAATAGAGCCTTCATGAAGAGAACTATGGTTGTGAGACGTTGCTGTCCATCAATAACATCCAACTGCTGTCCTCCTGAAAACTTACCCTTTTTGAGGATGATAGATCCCATAAAATATGTCTCCGGCTCTTCGCCTTGTGTTACAGCTATTGCAATGTCGGCAATATCCTCATAGAATTTTGCCCAGTTTTCTTCTTTCCATACGTATGGACGCTGGAAATAAGGAATCTTCAACGTGCGGTTAGCAAGAAATACCTGGTTAATTGAAACTTCATCTACTTTCATATTCTTAGTTATTAGTTTTTTGCTTTACTTCTGCAAATGTATATGCTTTTGTTATATTAGCTCTGCAATTTTTATTCATACTTTGCTTTTGTCCAAAAGATCATGTTATTGACATCTCTTATCGTAATAATCGAATTGCAATACATAATTATTATATCTGCCAGCATTAAGGTACATGAGTGAAGCAAATTGTTCGTTTTTACACTATCAAGATACTCATTGGTTTCCAATCTATTTCGACTTCCTAATGTGCTATTTGAATGTGCATAACCATGGCATATGTTGAGAATATTATACAAGTTGGTTCCAGCGATCTTGTCAATTACACAATCTTGTGTCTTGTATTCATACCCATTATTTGTACATCTCATTCCTGCTAACAATCTAACACATGCTGTAGTATTAACCTCCCCGCTTGCGTTCAACAAATCATCAGGCAGAATATTGAAATGCAACATAGACTTTAAAAGGCTCTCAATGATTTTTCGGACATTCACGAAGTTGCACCTGCTACTTTCTTTATTCTCATACAAAGAAATTAGAATATCCTCCATTGTATTTATATCATCAATTGAAAAACCAAATGATGTAAGAATACTCAATTTATCAAACATTCCCTTGTGCACTCCTTCTCGTATTTTTGTACGCTCCATACTTGAAGTTTGCATCTTGATTCGATGGAACAAATGATCTGAATCTTCCGCCATATTGTAATATGGACGTTCCCATTCCGCATCATATATTTCTCTATCCTTAACTATTAAATCTTCTATTAAAGATGGGTTAAGGTCTGAAAAAACATACCAAGGTATTATAGTATCATATTTGGTGCTTATTGTAGCTATGTCACAGAAAACCTGTGGAAGAAACTTTTGTGGTTTAGGTCTGTCTCCTCTTCCTAATTTACATTGTGGATTCAATATAATTGCCCTCCATCCCTTGACATTACTGATAAGTGCATTTTTTGCATCTTCCCAACAATTGAATGGAACTAACTCCAAATCAAAATCTTTTGCTTTGTCAATGTATTTGTCAACGATAAAAGGATTTTCTTCCAGCCACATTATTTTAGTCAAGATTTCTTCCATCATATATGCTATTTAGTCTTGCTACTTTTTCTCTTATCGCCGTTCTCAAATTATCTGGCGACACGACCTGAATGTCAGGACCAAATGACAAAAGTAAACTAATCAGTTCGCGATTTGGCTTCACATCTATAGTTATACAAATGTCATCATCTGTATCCTTGTCCCGTACATGCGTCTGAGACCCGTGCAATGGTTTCGTTTTGATATATGGGTAGCGATCTTTGTTCACTAATAACTCTATATGCTCTATCTGAACATCATATACTGATACTCCAATAATATCATCAAAGTAGTCTTCGAAATCTATATCTGTATCAATATACTTCTTTGAAAGATGCTCGATAGATACGATACGGTCAATTGCATAGTTATGAATGGCCAATTTCTCTTCTGAATAGCCAATTAAAAACCATCGGTTATTATATTGCTTGAGATGATATGGATGAACATAAATTCTCTGTTCTTCTGCCTTGTACGGTTTATATGTCAACTTAATAGGATATTTATTTGTTATTGCATCTACTAAATTACCTATATGTTTAACTCCCTCTAAATTAGCATTGTTTTCAAACGACATCACGTTGCCCATATCGCCTATATTCCCATTTTCAATAGCAAATAAACAAATTTTGAGCCATTGATACTGAGGAGTCCAATCATATTGCTTTATTGCATTTATTGCTTCATTCAGTTTCTCCCTTATATCATTATTATCCTCAAATAGTCGCAATGAGAAATTGATTTCCTGATATCTATACAAACGTTCTTTACCTCTGTATATATTAGCAAATACTGCATTATACGGAGGACGTTGAATCTGTTCAAGATCTTTTCTTATTGTACGTTCGCCGACTTCAAGTATTGCCTCCAAATCAATTATTGTATATCCTTGTGGAGACCTAAGCAAATCATTAAGCTTACGAATGCGTTCAAATTTCTTCATATACAGTTTAGCAATGAATATAAATAATGCAATTTATGCAGTATTTTTGAAACTACAAATATATATAAATCAATGTCTAACTAATAGTGTAAGCTTCCCCATTTTAGGACAGTATTGAATTAGACACGCTAAGATACATTTTTTTATTTGTTTTTTCTCCAAGTGATTTTTGATATGCACATCAAGGGATTCCGTTATTTCTGTCAAGGGTGGGCTCTGCCCGCTTGCGAAGCCCTTGACGGGGATGTTAGGCAGCCCTAACTTTGCATATCAAAAGTCACGATTGCATGGCAGTATATTCTTGTGGCGTCATGTTTCCTAACGATACATGTGGCCGTTCTGTATTGTAATATTTCATCCATTTTTCTGTTATCGACTTCGCTTCATCCAGATTCCTGAAAATGTACGCATCCAGAACCGCCCTCCTGTAAGTGCCGTTAACCCTTTCGATGTAGCTGTTCTGCGTAGGACTAATATCGAACATATATGCTCTTTCCTCTAATGTTACGTATGGGAGTAGCATAAGTTTCAGCTCCTATTTTTATAATCTTACTAGCAATGATTTATTCTCATCTTCGCTATTGTCCAAGTAATACTCTCTTGCTTTGCTCATATTAAATGCCCCTTCCCCTTTTTTTGCCGCATCCTCTTCTTGTAGCCTCATTCTTTTGGTATCTCCTAAGAATGGTATTGCCATGCCATTATGCTCTAGGTATTGTATATATCTAATAGGTACATTATCTCCTACTAGTTCCTCAACATACTTGCATTCATTACTTTTGTATGATGTGAGGTATATTGCAGTTATGGCATCTTTTATATCTATACTATCAAACTTGTCGCTAACGATTCTAAATTCATTCTCACCCTTCCAACAATCGTGTTTTGTAAAGAAAATGTCTCTCCTATGCTCTTTTATGAAATTACGGACATCAGACGTTGATTTCACGCTTGGATCCATAGTAACGTACTTCGACAAAATCTTTTTATACTTTACGGGACCATACCAGTACTCTCCATGCAAAAACAACCTATCCCAATCAAATTCTATACATACACCGTTCCCTTTATCTGCATATAATCCCCACATCATTGGAGATTTACATCCTAACATGAATGTGTCGAAATTCATAGTAAAACTAGCTTGCTTATACCTTGATCTCAAATCTATATATGCGGCCATGACAGAGATTTGATTTGTTGCAGTTACAGAAACGCCCATGTTGCGCTCTAATATGTCATTAACATTATCTACGGGGCCTAATAAAAACCTCTTTGATAACCAAATCTTTACAAAAGTCTCAAATGAAGTGTAATGAAATAGTCTTTTGTACTTGTCTTTACCTTTTAGTGGGTTGCCCGGGAAAATATTTTCTTTGGGCAGTTTTTCAATGTATTCTATGAGATTCATAATTCGGTAAATTTATAAAGTTAAGATATAGTATCTCCCTACTCCACCATCCACACCTTAGCATCTACCTTTAGCCATTCATTCTTCCACTTAGTATCTGTCACTCGGTATACGAAGGCTTTGCCGGCGTCCATGAGGCGGGCTACGATGAGATTCAGGTCTCTTGGGACCCAACCTATGCGGTCGTGGTCGAGGTAGATGCCTATGGCGTACTCGTCGTCTCTCCAAGCCACAGAACGCCGTTATCTTTATATTCGTTATATCTCTCCATACTCATTAATCCGTTTGCTCTGATTTTGAGGAATTCTCCTTGATGTACTCACAATATTCTTTCAGCAATTCTTGCATTTTGGCTTCTGGAATGAGTAGGCGTTTGTATTCAGCCACCATTGCTGGACTCATACTGCGACTGAGTGCATATTCCACCACTGTACTATCTGCCTGCGGACATAGAATAATACCTACAGATGGATTCTCGTTAGTTCGCTTCACGTCTCGATCCAATGCCTCAAGATAAAACTCCAATTGACCAAGATCTTTTGGCTGAAATGGTCGCACCTTTAATTCTATTGCCACCAATGCTTGGATGCCTCGATGGAAAAACAATAGGTCGGAACTGAATTCTGTAGATCCTACAGGTAGTTTGTATTCTTGGTCAACAAAAAGAAAATCTTTGCCAAGTTCGAGGATAAACTCCTTCATGTGCTGTATGATGGCCTTTCGCATCTTTGTCTCGGTATGCTTCTGAGGCAATCCTAAGAAATCTACAAAGAGTTTGTCCTTAAATAGAATTGGAGAATTAGGGTATACTTCCAGCATTTTGTCAGATAACTTACCCTTGCTTCCAACGATTGTAGAGAAGACATTAGTAGTGATGACCCTTTTCACCTCTTCCTTCTTAAGTCTTTCACGATGAGCGTAAAGGATGTAAAATAGTCGTTCTTCCCATGAATGACAGTTGCATAGTATGGAAATATGATTAGTGAATGAGGTCAACTTTAACAATTCAGGTAATTGTTCAACTTTTGGCTGGACAATTGAGTTAGTATCTCCTTCTATTTGTCCAACTGGCAGCTGGACAAATTCAGTTGGAAGATATTTGCTAATGGTCTCTGAAAAAAAAGGCGAAGAGTATTCATCGTAAAACAATATCATATTGTATATGCTACTACGACTGAATCCTTTCAAATGAGGAGCATTGACTCTAACATATTCTACAAATTCATTCACAACTTTGCTGCCCCATTCAGCTGTTTTCAATTTTAACGACACATAACCGCCAACAATCCATGCCATCTGCAGATGTTTTTCATTTACAGCATAGGACGCTTCGCTACGTTTGTTTTCAATAGCATATAGCAACTCTTTAAACTGTTGCTCATTACTTTTGGCAATATCATTCTGCTTCATACTATTATTCTCCACCATTCAATGTATGATTTGTCTGTTATTATGATATTCTTCATGTCTTATATTTTATCATAGTTCTCCCAATGCGTCTCTCCAAGCCATTGAACCGCTATCTTGATATTCGATCTCCATGCGCTTACATCAATTCAAACAATGACTTAATAATAGCCTTTCATGTTTTGGAATTATGAATAAAACAAAGTTAATAAAATTATGTAAATTCGTTTTTTGAATATATCCATTTTCCTTTTCGCTTCCTCAAACACTCATCTAGCAATAATTTTTCTCTTCCTTCCCTAACCCCAAAAGCACAACCGTCCCCCCAATGGGGTATCTTACACTGTCCTACTCCACCATCCACACCTTAGCATCTATCTTTAGCCATTCATTCTTCCACTTGGTTTCAGTCACTCGGCAGACGAAGGCTTTGCCGGCGTCCATGAGGCGGGCTACGATGAGATTCAGGTCTCTTGGGACCCAACCTATGCGGTCGTGGTCGAGGTAGATGCCTATGGCGTACTCGTCGTGCTTGTTGTCGGGGTCGCGCTGCATCTTTAGTATAGTGCCTTCTACCAACAGTGGGGCTAGTTCGTTGATCTTCTTGCAAAAGGTGGTGCCTGCTACCGTGATGTCTAGCAGGAATATCTCTCTGGTAAATGGTGCCAGTCCGCCTGACCCTGCATTGCCACTTAGTAGGGCCATCAGTTCCGGACTTACAGCTACTATCTCTCCCATATTTATAGCGTTGTCTGTAAGTTAAACCTCTCTTCATACATCTTCTTCTGCGCTTCCAACTGCTCGCGCTCCTTCATTAGCTCATTGCGCTCATTGGTTATCCACTCTTCATCGCTAAGCTTATCACGATGGTCGAATGGGAAGGTGCTGTTGAGTTTCTCTATGTCGGCTCGCATTTGCGCAATCTGACCTTCTAGTCGCTCTATCATCTCGTCAAGTGTCTCTTCCTTTGCCACAAGGTCGTCTATATCAGCATCAATATCTATCCTCATCACTATCTCACGCAGCATAGGCAAATTGAGGCTGCGATATGCAGCCTGACCTTGGATGTATAGGTCGACCATCCGTTGGTCTTGGCTAGGATGCAAATCCGGATGAAGTCGCTTTACGAGCAAGCGATATAAATCCTTCAGTTCCTTGATGTCATCTACAGAAATGGACTCAGCCTCGCGAGCCGCCTTGACAGCCTGTGCCTGGTGCTGAACCATCTTGTAGTAATCCTCTAAGCGAGTGGAGACAATGTTGACAATAGAATCCACATCGGGCATTTCTCCTCTGTTGATAGATGCCTGAGCCAATTCGACTTTCATCTTCAAAGCTCTCACCTCCACGGACAACTTGAAGCACTCGTACTTCAACTGGCCGATGAGTTTGATATATCGGATATTCAAATCGCTCATCTCCACATTGAGCATCTGGTCTTTCTGTGTAAATAGCGCCAGATACTCCTGACGCAGTTCCTCGACTCTCTTACGCTTTGCCTCTACTTCGGGACTGATAATCAACTCTCTTTCCATAGTACAAATCATTTTCTGCAAAGTAAATACGACATTGTGCCAAACCGTTACCTAATGCGGTTATTTTTTCATTTTTCCTCATAGGTAATGGGGGGCACACTATTACTTTGCGCTTAAGAAGGGTACAAATAACAAATGAGTAGCAATTATCAATGACTATTCTCATATACTTAAACCTTATAAAAGCAATATACAATAATGAATTTTAATCTAATAGACCTATATCTCTTCGTGGCTTACTTGATAAGTATTGGAATATGACACAAAATCTATATTTAGTGCAGAATTGCGAGATTTTTGCACTTAGTGATAGCTTATATGACATTCAAGAAAACATTAATTAAAACACACTATGAATGATATTAATGCATCACAACAATCCTTATTTTGAGGCAAAGCAATAAAAAGCGACTTCAACTTATTGAGTATCAAAATATTTTCACTTTCTTTGCATCGTTTTAATGCATAATTAAAATGTAGCAATAGTAATTCAAATGAAAGGATTGAGCATACTAGGAAGAGGCGTTTCACTTCAGCAGCGAAGCAAGTCGCAGTTGAAGGGCATAAATGTCGGCGAATCGCTGACGTATTCTTTTTATGATGGAGAATTCTGTGGCATGAATCTGCTTTTCCTGGAGCCGAAAAAGAATAACCCAACGCCTCGTGAATGTTCAATCACAGCAGAACGAATGCAGACGATATTCGGATTGCCTGTCGTTTTTATTCTTTCCTCATGTCCTTCATACGAACGGCAAAGGCTTATTGACAAGAATGTTTTTTTTGTTATAGGTGACAAATTTGCCTTCTTGCCAACACTAGTTGCAAATGAAAGAATGCGAAAGACGCGGCCAGCTAAGCGATTGTCACTCGTGGCTCAATACACATTATTATATCATCTTCAGGTCGAAAGTCTAGAAGGATTATCCGCCAGAGAGATGACCGACAAACTACCATATTCTTATGAAAGCATCACCTTAGGACTTACTTGTCTGGAAGACCTAAACTTATGCGAGAAAATTTCAAATGGAACCAAAAATAAGATTATCCATTTCCTTGCCAAAGGACGTGAACTATGGGATAAAGCTCAGGAATATCTGGTTGATCCAGTTGAGAAACGACTATATTGCGATGCGCTAAACTCGGATGTAGCTTATACTAATTGCAGCATCAATGCCCTGTCCCATTATAGTTGGCTTAACCCTGACGACAACAGGATGATCATGATGAACAAGAAAGAGTTCCAAAGGCTGATTGACGATAAGGCTATACTCAATATGAACGAGTTTGACGGCAGAGTCATGATTGAGGTGTGGAAATACCCTGTGGTTTCTTTACCAGAAGGGACCCATGAATGGGTTGATAAGCTTTCTCTTGTAATCAGCTTACGAGAAGACTCTGATGCCCGAGTGGAAGGTGAAGTATTGAGAGTGATAAATGAAATAGAATGGAAGGATTAAATAAATTCAAGGAAGCATTCGAGTCATACTCGGATAACTATATAATCATTGGTGGAACAGCATGTGACATCACAATGGCAGGCACAGCTGTAAAGGCTCGCGCGACTCACGACATAGACATGATTGTCATCGTCGAAAAGATGAGTCCTGAATATGGCGAACGATTCTGGCAGTTCATTCGAGAAGCCGGTTATCGTTCAGAAAAGCGCCTTTCAAAAGAAAAAACAGTCAAATACGAACTCTACAGGTTCGTGGATGGCAAACCAGGCTATCCTGAAATGATAGAATTGCTATCACGACACCCTGATGTGTTAGGCGTACCCAATGGATTAGTCATTGAGCCCCTACCTATGGGAGAAGACGTTTCAAGTCTAAGTGCAATCATTTTAGACGATGATTATTATCATTTCACTATTGAACACAGTCGACTGACGGACGGCATTCGTCACGCTGACTCTGTAGCACTTATTGCCTTGAAAGCTCGAGCGTACCTTAACTTGATGCAAGACAAGGCTGATGGCAAGCATGTCAACACAAAGGATATCAAGAAGCATCGTTCCGACGTACTGAAGAATGTAGTTCTGCTATCTCCAGATGAAAATATATCTGCACCAGCATCTATTGTCGATTGTATCAATGATTTCGTTACTGAGCTCAGGAATGACTGGGAGAAGCTTGCTTCTCCTTTAGCAAATTCTCTCGACCAAAGTGAAGACTTTATTGAGGCATTGTTAGATCAACTCAACGAACTATTCATTCCACGCTCATGAAAATCCAATACGCATCCGACCTACATCTCGAGTTTGCCGACAACTGGCGGTATCTCAAGGAAAATCCTTTCAAGGTAACAGGCGATGTACTTGTTCTTGCAGGTGATATCGGCTATCTTGGTGATGAGAACTACACCAAGCATCCATTTTGGGACTGGGCATCCGAGAACTACAAGCAAGTCATCTGCTGTATGGGCAATCATGAGTTCTACAAGTATTTCGACATTGCAATACTCGAAGATGGCTACAGTCTTGAGATACGTCACAATGTGCATAGCTACTATAATGCAGTTGTGCGAATTGAGGACACCGACTTCATCATATCTACTTTGTGGGCAGAGATTCCCCTTCGTGAAGCCTACTACACAGAGCAGGTCATCAGTGACTTCCGTAGGATTCTATTCAATGGCGAACCACTCACCTTCGCCGACTTTAATCGCGAGCATAGACGATGTATAGGGTTCATCAAGAAATCTGTTCAAGAAAGTACTGCCGAGAACAAAATCGTTGTAACTCATCATGTTCCCTCTTTCCTAATGCAATGTCCGAAGTTTGAGGGCAGTCTTGCTAATGGTGCTTTCATGGTTGAATTGAAAGACTATATCCAAGAGTCAAATATCAACTTCTGGATCTTCGGACACACTCATTACAATGTGGACAAAGTCATTGGTAAAACGACATGCTTATCCAATCAGTTGGGCTACGTGTTCCATAACGAGCACAAAAGCTTTGATCATGGGAAATACCTAGAAATATAAAAAGTATCATTATCAAGATAGAATATTTTCCTCAGCAGACTATTACATTATATTGGTGGCCGCTAAATCCCCATTTCACCACCATACGCAATCATACGCTTTTATGAGCGATGATACGCACATAAAGTATTGATACACAAAGCGTATGACTCAAAATAGCGTCTAAAAATTCCACTCCAAAATTTGGCTTTAATTTGAAATAATTGCGTAGTTTTGCTGAAAAATGATACAAGGTTGATACACGTATCAAGGCAATTCTACGCATTATGAAAGCAAAATATAAGCTCATATTAGGGAGGCGAAAGCAATACCCTCTGAATATAGAACTGGAGGTCTACAAGGGAGTGGACTGTAGGGTCTTCGTGTCCACAGGTATATCCTTGGATAACGAAAACCAGCGTAGCATATATCTGGGGCGACTATGTGAGGTCGAAAAACGTTTGATACAATGGCGTGCTGTGAAGATACGTTAATGCAACGTGTTTGCGCAAGCTATCGCAAGGAGTGAGATAACGAATCTATCAAGAATACAAAAGATAGTAGGCGCAAGTCTGCTATCTTTGCTAAATGGTTAATGAATAACAAACAAGATATGAGGTCTAGAACGAAAGAAATTGAAATCACAAAAGAGGCTCCATTCGCTAATGATAAATTGGACAGACAGCAATATGCTAACACCCTGACAAAGATTATTCAACTAATGGGTGATGCAGGAGGCGTTCTATCTATTAACGGAGAATGGGGAACAGGAAAATCAACTTTTGTTTCCATGTGGAAGCAAGAACTGGACAACAATAATTTTCGCACAATATATTTCAACGCCTGGGAATCGGACTTTACTGATGACCCATTAGTCTCTTTGATTTCCGAACTCAAAATTGTCTCAAAAGGTACAGATGAAGAACCTTTCAAGACCCTAGTTGCGAATGGAGCAAAAATCGCTTTTGCAGCGTTAACAGGTTTCGGCAAATCTTTTCTGCATTCAACAACGGGAATCGACGCTGATGTGCTTAAAACCTCATGCGAACAAGTACAAAAAATAGGAAACTCTTGGATAGAAGATTATGAGCAACAAAAAGAATCTTTTTCTGATTTCAAAAGAAGCCTAATTAACTTTGTCGCAGACAACGCAGACTGTGATCGTCCTATTGTTTTCTTTATTGATGAACTTGACAGATGCAACCCAACTTATGCAGTTAAGGTTCTAGAGCGAATAAAACACTTATTTGATATTACAAATCTAGTATTTGTCCTTTCAATCAACAAAAAGCAATTAGCATACGCTATACAAGGTTATTTCGGTTCTGAAAAAATGAACGCAGATGAGTATTTGCGTAAGTTTATCGATTTGGAATATAACCTTCCTGCGCCAGATATGCACAAGTATTGTCAATTCCTTTTTGATGAGTATAACATGGCACCTTTCTTTTCCAACAGGAACAGCCACGACATAGAAATTGGCGATTTTATAAGGACAGCTGGCATTATGGCACAACATAGTGATATGAATTTACGCGAGTTGAACAAGTTGTTTGCTCACGCATCCATTGCATTAAATTCATTTTCTAATTCTGCCTATTTCTCTGTTAGTTTGTTCTTCTACCTGTGTTATTTAAGGGTGTGTCAAACAGAGTTGTTCTATAAAATCAAGAATCGCAACTACCGCTCTATCCAAACACTATATGATGACATGACAGCTAAGCTACCTATACGCCTGCTCGACTCTTCTAATCATACAGGAACTATGGCTAGGGGTGCTATATTTGCATTGGCAGGAGTTCTCATTGGTTATAATGTCAATTACAACAATACGTCTTTGTTATTTGAGCCTAATTTCACAGGAACTCCAATAGAAGGGAAAAGGTATTCTTCATTCCCAATAGAGCCAGGGGTTGTCAATAAAGATGTGTTATTTGAAGCCCTTTCTAACTATGAAGGACGAGCTTGCGACCTATATTACTTCGACTACTGGCTTAATAATGTTGATTTGCTCGGCTACCTAAACATTCAATAAATTATGTGTCAACTACATCGCAATAAGATTGTTTCCGTAAAACCATACGATATTTATTGCGTACAAACAAATAAAACAATTGGTATGAAACGATTTGTATCATTACTTACAGCCGTACTAATATCGGCGATAGCCTTTGCTCAAGGCTCAGAACATCTGACGTTTAAGGGTGTGCCTATAGATGGCACTTTGGCAAGCTTTACCCAAAAGCTTTCAACAAAGGGGTTCAAGAAGATAGGTACAGAAGGCAGATCTTCTATCTTGAAGGGAACATTTGCAGGATCTGACAACTGCACAGTATTGGTTCAAGCCGTTGATAATAAAGACTTGGTATATCTTGTTGGCGTTATGTTCCCTTCGATGAACGATTGGCGTCGTCTTGAAGACGATTACTTTACACTTAAGGAAATGCTCACAAAAAAATACGGAGAGCCAGTAGGTAGTATTGAAGAATTTCAACACAATTACGTCAATGATGACAATTCCAAACTCCACGAACTGCAAATGAATCGTTGCAACTACGAGACGGTTTTTGAAACTGATAAGGGTCGTATAAAATTATCAATAGCTCATAATGATTATTTGGAATGTTACGTCATTCTTGGTTATGTAGATGGCTCAAATGGAGCTCTGTCGGCTGATGCCGCTTATGATGATCTCTAATTTATCCACCTAACCACCGTTTCACCCTTCCAGCCCTTCTGCCAGACAAACCACGCATACAGTGCGGCACTTCCCTTGGTGGAGTCGAAATCTCCATTCATAGCGCACTTGATGCGTGATGTGGCGACATAGACTGTCTTGGGTGGATGTTCGTCGAAGAACTTGCGACGGGCTTTGCCTTCGAGGAATTGGAAGCGGAGGAACATGGCGACCTTGCGACCTTCGGGTATCAGGTCGAGCGACTTTTGGACGAACTCCAGAGCGTAACGGAATGGCGGGTTGGTTACTATATCGCCATTGTGATGGTGACTACTCTGTAAGAAGTCAACATTTGGCTTGCCGTAGCCTCGGTCGATGAGATCCGTGGCTGCGGCAAGCTTGTTGTATTGCTCAAAGACACTTGCCAAGTGACCTGCTCCGCACGCTGGCTCCCAGATGTTCGTCAGATTCGGCTCGACCTCTAGGAGAAGTTCTGCTACACGAACTACCTATGCTTGCTAATATAATGAGAGACGGCTAAAGCTATGATTGAAGAAAAAAGGTGCTCAATGGCACTATAGAGTGAATAATACGCTACAAAATGAAAAAAAGAATAGGCTATCTAATAGTCTATTCTTTTTTTGCATGTTCTCTAGGCTCTCCCTGCCACAACAGCTGGTGTATCGATGGTTTAACTTCCATCTACCTCAAGTACTCGAACAGGAAAATTGGAAACGAGTTCAAGATGCTAACGTTATTGCTCTCCTCCACGTATTTTTCTTTTTGGGCAGCAAAGATTTTGTCTTGTGAAATCACATCCTTCTTGTCAGGAATCACATTTTTCCCATTACAGATGTAATTTGCTTTCCGAACATTCTGTTCTCTGAGCAAATCCCAACTTTGCTTTACCTCTTCAGTCGGAGTCTTTTTCAAATCAATAAAACGATATTGCTTTGCACTTGCACAAGCAAAAGTTTCCGACAGTCCCTTGAACTTATGTTCGGTACAAACTTTCCTCGACACTACATAGTTGCAGTAATCTGCATCAGGCAGATCTTTGGTATATTTCAACGACTCAATCATTGGGTAATTCACATACAATTTGCCATTCTCCGTCTCATCGTCAAAATATTCGAGCATCTCTCCAAGTATCTCATTGACCTTCTCCACACCGATAGCATTCTGAAAGTCATAGTCGAAAAAAAGGAAAATCTGCGAGAATAATGTATCCATACGCGCACCTTCAGGAACCTCTATTCCATTCTCCTTCAAAGGTAAAGAGCGGAATAAATCGTAACCATTCTTTCTCAGTCTTGAGAAAAGAGTCGGCAAATCGTGTTCGCATGTTACCACACGAACTTCCTCGTCCTTCAGATACAGTTTCGCCAATGAATCAAAGACCAAAGGTTCAGCCTTGCCGCCTTCAAACACAAACAGAATCATACGCCAAACGTGCCTCCTCGGTACAACTTCTCAAGGTTATGCCCAAATCTCAACTCCTTGTCCGTTAAGTCACAAAGAGCATCAATTTTCTTATCTTTTAGAATAAAGAAACAATCCGGACGCAACAAGTCGTTCGCCAGTAGGAATGTATCATGGGTTGTCAGGAACACCTGATGCTCACCCTTAAACAGCAGTCTTGAAATCTTGTATGCCAACTCATGATGATAGAATGCATCAAATTCATCAATGAACACAAATGAAGCATTCCCCATCTCCTTGAGCCAATAAAACTGAAGTTCCAAATCTCTGGTTCCTGTAGAAGCCACCAACATAAATGGAATTTTCACACTCCCAATTATGCAGTACAGAACATTGTCACCCTGAGATGAGGGCGCAAAAGTATAGTACTGGTTGCTCACGTCCTTCAGATAAGCAGCAAATTCGTCAGCCAATCCATTCTTGATGATATACTCCTCAATATTGCTTCCGCCCTCCTTAAGACCGATAAACTCTCGAGTGTCCAAACTTCTAAAGAAAAGCATATTTTCCACGAAATTGCTCAACTTCAGCAAAGCATGGCCCTTAGGTAGTGGAACAGCGCCCCAAAGGTAATTCACAATAGAAATATTGTTTGCACTATCCTTTAGGTTCTGAATGGCAGTGTCCGTTAGACCAAAAACGGGGGCAACCTTAAGCACATCATCGGTCTTAAAAATCAGTTCTTCACCATCTATCTCTAGACGCTCGCTCTTGATCACACCCTTCAATTCTATTGCGACCTTCGAATAAGCGTATCGTAATGTATGCCCATCAAACTGGAACAAATATTCAAACTCCACTGGTTCGAGATGATTCTCTGCGCAAGCAAAGTTCAGATAATAATCTGGCTTCTTCCATTTGTGCGAAAGGTGATTGGCTATATCAAAGACAGCCAAACCGAAGCTAGACTTACCAGACCCATTAGGGCCGTATATGATACCATTCTTCACCACGCCATCTTTGATCGCATCCGTATTGAACGAATAATTACTGGGATTCGATAGATTCCATACAATCCACTCCTTGAATCCACGGTAGTTCTTGACGGCAAATTTTGTAAGCATGATATATTCGTTTTAACGAGTTATGTGCATTATTGCATGATGAAATACGTGCCGAAATTATGGAAAATATCTTATTCCGTAAAATAATTACGGAATAAAGCGCATCTCGTATATTATTTTTAACAATTCATTTGCTACAAATCCTTCAGCGCATCCCTGTCCCATCTTCCAGGCGTATCAATATACTTCTTGTAATTCGGCAGAATCTTAGCTGCCTCCTCATGCGTAGTCTTGGCCCAGAGATATTCCGCTCCACGACGTTCTCCTTCGGCAAAGAAATCACCAAGCTCCTCATCGGCATTATAAGATTCGATGGTGTACAAATGATCCAGCATTCTGAAAGAAGAGAAGCCAGGATTCCATGTAAGTAATACTGTATTAATGATTGTGTCGTATTTAGTTTAATGCAAAGGTATTGAGCGTATGTGCCAAAGTCTTACCTATGGCAGAAAAGTTGATGAATTTCATGGCAATTCCACGAAAAATTGCCGTGATACTTCATGCCGACTGGATAGTTTCAGCATTTTTAGACTCGGGGAACACCTTTGTTCGTCGAATTTTTGGTTGTGCGTATGACGTGCGTATGATGAGCGTATGACGTGCGTATGATGAGCGTATGACGTGCGTATGTGTTTGGAGGGTGACAGGCCTTGGTATTACTGGGGGATGTAGGGTCGCAAATATTGATTTTATATTGAGATGATTTGTGAGAGTTGTCAAAACCGTTGAAAATGGCAAAATTATTTCTACCACAGAAAGAAAAAGGCAAAAATATTTCTACCGCAGAAAGAAAAACGCAAAATTATTTCTGCGACAGAAAGAAAAACGCAAAAAAACCAAAGCCTCCGACTATGTGGCACGAGACAATACCGACTATCCGACAGGCAATGCCATACCATTTTGGTTGCTTGGAATGATGTGGTAAAAAGCCCACCCCAATAACGGCAAAAAACCAAAAAAAATATTAACTTTGCAACAAAACAGAAAAGACTGAAAAAAAGAATGAAACGTCTACTGATGTCAATATACTGCGTCACTTGCGCCCTCGGCGCATCTTTCGCACAAGACGCATTGATTCACTCACTTCCCGAACAACATTACGAAGATGCTCAGCTCTTGCTGGACGCTACCCTCTACGGCTCGGTCCGCTCCGAAAGCAAATATTTCGTGGAAGACTACTCTAAGGTAGAGGGGCTGCTCGCCGAGGAGAGCGCCTACAATCACGCCCTCGCAGCTAAAAACGCTTGGCACGGCGACGCATACGGTCTCATGAAGGCTTTCATCGACGACTACCCTCAAAGCAACCGTCGCGATGATATGCTCTATCACTTGGGCGACCTTAAGTTGTCTAGCGGCTCCATTGGCGAGGCTCTCCGTTGGTTCGAAAAAGCTAAGGACAAACGCGTAAGCAATGAGTTGAAAAACGACCTCTTCTTCAAGCGTGGCTACTGTCTCTTTACTCGAGGCAAACACAAACAGGGATTGGCTCAGTTCGATAAAGTATCGTCATCGCAGTACGACTCAGCTATCAAGTACTATCGTGCTCACGTGGATTACGAGAATGGCAACCTCAACGAGGCGGTTAAGAGTTTCGCACAACTCGAGAAAGATCCTGTCTACGCCAACGTGGCCCCTTACTACATAGCACATATACTTTACCTTCAGGGCAACTATACCGAGGCTATCAGATACGCCGAGCCACTGGCTAAAAAGGGCTCCGACGCCAAAACACAGGGCATGACACGTATAGTAGCCGACAGCCACTTCAGCCTAGGAGAATACGCAAAGGCCGAGAGCCAGTACAAAACCCTCTTCCAAAGCATAGGCAACAATCAGGCACTCCGCGCCGATTACTACCACATGGGTATGTCTCAGTACAAAAACGGACACTACGCCGATGCTATAACAAACCTCAGCAAGTGTACCAAGGAGAAGGACAATATAGCACAGAACGCATACTACCACTTGGCAGACAGCTACTTGCGTACAGGCGACAAAACTAAGGCTCGCAACGCCTTCGAGTCGGCATCCAACATGTCGTTCGACCGCGCCATCAAGGAGGATGCTCATTTCAATCGCCTCAAACTGGGATACGAGCTCAACTACGCCCCTTTCAACGATATCATCTCTGAGTTCCTCGCTTTCATAGACGAATATCCTAACAGCGATAAGCGCGATGAGTGCTACGACTATATCAGTAAGGCTTTCGTAACGTCTAAAAAGTACGAGCAGGCCCTGAGTACTCTCGAAAAGATTCAGCACAAAAACCTCGCTATATACTCGGCTATGCAGCGCTTCGCATTCTATCGCGGACTTGAGCTCTATACCGACGGTAAGTACGAGGACGCTATCGTGATGTTCGACCGCAGCATAGAGTATGGCAGATACGATGCCAAGATAAAGGCTCGCTCATACTACTGGAAGGGCGAGTGCCTCTACCGTTCAAGCAAGATCAATGAGGCTTATACCGAATACACTACATTCATCAATGCATACGCGGCATCGGAACTCGAGGAGTTCACAACAGCTCACTACAATATAGCTTATACCCGTTTCAACCGTAAGTTGTACAACGAAGCTAAGTCGTGGTTCATCAAATATGTTTCTCTCAACGTGAAGGACGCTCGCCTATTGGCCGACGCGTACAACCGCTTGGGCGACTGTATGTATGTGGACCGCAACTTCAAGATGGCTATCGAGAACTACGATAAGGCTCTCGAGACATCTGATGCTCAGGGCGACTACTCCATGCTCCAACGTGCTATCTGCCTCGGCCTCAGCCAGAGCAACGAGGTGAAGGTGGCCGAACTTAAGAAACTTATCGAGAAATACCCTAAGTCGCGCCTCTGCGGTTACGCCTACTACGAGACTGCCCGCGCATACGTGGCTCTGGAAAAGATCCCTGATGCTATATACAACTTCAAGGTCGTAAAGGAGAGATACCCTAAGAGCAGCTTGGCTAGTAAGTCCATGCTCCAGTTGGGCCTCTTGTACTACAATAATTCGGAGTACGACAACTCAAAGGCGTTCTATAAGCGCGTCATCAACGAGTATCCTGCAACACCAGAGGCAGCAGATGCTTTGGCTGGCTTGCGCAACGTATATATGGAGTCGGGCGACTTCGAGGGTTATATGGCTTATACCAAGACTCTAGGCTCTTTCGCTCGCATCGATCTACAGGAGCAAGATTCGCTGATGTTCGTCTCTGCAACTCGCCTCTACTTCAAGAACGATATACCAGGCGCTCAGTTGGCTTTGCAGAAATATCTGAGCCAGTTCCCCGACGGTCGTAACGCTACAGGAGCCAACTTCTACATTGCCGATTGTTTCTATCGTCAGGGCGACAAGAACAAGGCACTGGAGTCGTACCAGTACGTAGCCGAGAAGCCTCGCTCAGTATACACAGAGGATGCCCTCTACCGATTGGGCGAACTTTTATACCAGCAGAATGCTTACTCCGAGGCACTCGCCTCTTTCCGTCGCCTAGAAGAGGAATCTGAGGTTGAGGCCAACAAGATAGAGGCTATCATCGGTCAGATGAGATGCGCTCAGAAACTGGAGAATAACGAACTATGCCTCGAGGGTGCCGATAAGGTTCTCGAAATAGATGATGCAGCTCCAGAGATCGTTCGCGAGGCTAAGTACCTCAAGGCTAAGACTCTTATCTACCTCAAGCGTGGCAATGAGGCTCTGCCTATCTTGCGCGAGTTGAGCCAGAATACCGTAAGCGCCGAGGGCTCTGAGGCTAAGTACCTCGTAGCTCAGCATCTGTACGATAATAAGGAGCTCGACTCCGCAGAGAAGGAGATATTCGACTATATCGAGAAGGGTACTCAACATCAGTACTGGTTGGCTCGCAGCTTCGTACTCTTGGCAGATATATACCATACTCGTGGCGACGACTATCAGGCTCAGCAGTACCTCGAGACTCTCAAGGAGAGCTATAGCGCTAAGGATGATATCGACGACATGATATCTCAACGTATCGATTCATGGCACGCAGGTTCATCTTCTCTCGAATAACAGACTAACAACAGACCGACAATGGTAAACAAACATATCATATTAGCTTTTGCTACCGCACTGACAAGTACTATAGCCTTCGCCCAGGAGGAGGTACAGGTGATAGAACGCGACGTAGACGTGGTGAATACTTACCTCCCTACATTGCGCAACCCTAATAAGTTGCAGGTGGAGCCTGTAATGGACGACACTATGTCGTATAGCCCATCGTTCAAATACGAGGTGATGGGCCGCGTGGAGAACGTCAAGACTACTCCCGACAGTATAAAGGCGGCTACAATGCGATTCCCTCGCGAGGAGAGCCTCTATAACGCGTTGGTCAAGGTGGGCGGCGGCAATAACGACGCAATGGCTGAACTGTGGTACAATATACCTCAAAACGAGGATTACCACTTGGCGCTCAACTTGGGGCACCGCTCGGCCTATGGCAAGATAAAGATGGAGAACGATGAGAAAATAAGCGCTCCTAACCATAACACATGGGCAAACGTCGATTTCGCTCGTTTCCTTGAGCGCGTTCGCTTCGATGGTCAGCTTAACTTCGACAATAAGATGTACCAGTACTATGGCAACCATACTTTGGAGGCTGGTAAGTCTTACCTCACCAACGATGGCGTAAACTCTACCCTACTCCCTGCAGAGGATTTCATAGGCGACGATAAGCAGCGCAATACCGAGGTGGATGTTACCTTGGGTTTGTCTAACCCTAATGTCGACCGCCGCGAGGGTGTTACATTCAACGCAGCCGCTCACTACGGATTCTTCGCCAACAAGACCGGCGTTCACCAGAATGATATAAATGTAGGTGCCGACTTGCGATTCCCTATCAAGAAGAATTATCTCTTCGACGTAAGTGTGCATGTCAACCAGTTCCGCGTATCTGTACCAGACGCTGCCGACGCTTCGCCTGCTTATAAGTTCGATGAGCGCAAACATGTAGATGTACCTATCAACCCTCACTTCGGCGTCGATTTCGATGCTATCAAACTTAAACTGGGTCTCAACATGATCCTCGAGTTCGGTGGTGAGGAGGATAATATCTATATGCAGCCTGATATCCGCGCCGATTTCAATATCGCCGACGGCTTGGTACGATTGAACCTGGGTATGATAGGCGATTATAAGGCCAACTCTTACCGCCAGCTCATGAACGAGTGCCCTTACCTCGCTCCTGATGTTACCAATTTTATTTGGAGTAGCCTCTATGGAACATTCGGCGCTAAGACTGAGTTCAAGACTACTCAGCAGCCTTTTAAGTTCGATGCAGGCCTTCGCGTAGCTTTCTCTCGTAGCGTAGAGATGCACCTCGGCATGGAGTATGGCACTTTCGACGACGAGTTGTTCTTCGTCAACAATGCATACAAGACTTTGGTCAACCCTACAGATACTATCATCGCTGGTCTTAGCAATCGCTTCGGTATAATTACCGACAACGGTAAGCATTTCAAGGGTAAGGGCGAACTCCAGATTGAGCCTTCTAATAAGTTCCGAATGCTCATCAATGCAGCTTACAATAGCTGGAAGGTCGACTACCTCGAGGAGGCTTGGAATAAACCTACATACGAGTTGGGACTCAACGTCAGCGTGAAGCCTATTACTCCTCTTACTATCAAGTTCATCTCTAATGTCATAGGCGAGAGATACGCACTCAACGAGGTGACTGGCAAGAAGGAGACATTGAAGACTATAGTGGATATCAACTTGGGTGCTACCTACGCACTTACAGACCGCTTCAACATATTCCTCGACGCTAGCAACCTTGCAGCTCAGGATGAACAGTTGTGGCTCGGATACTCTTCTCGTCGCGTAGGCGTCATGGCAGGTATTACCTACAAGTTCTAATCTCACCATCATGAAACACCTTATCAGCATATCTCTGCTCTCATCGCTATTCGCCTTTTCAGCGACAGATGCCGATGCGTGTACCAATTTCCTTGTTACACCTGGAGCTTCTGCTGATGGATCGACAATGGTGACCTACGCAGCCGACTCGCATGTTCTCTACGGCGAGCTGTACTACTGGGCAGAGGCCAACCATCCGGCAGGCTCAATGCTCGAGGTCAGAGAGTGGGATACCAACCGACTTCTCTCCCCTATCGCTCAGGTGCCTCATACTTGGCGAGTAATAGGTAATATCAACCAACATCAGGTCACAATAGCCGAGACAACTTTCGGTGGCAAGGAGGAGCTGACTAACCATAATATAGGTATCGACTACGGCTCTCTTATATATATAGCATTGCAACGTAGTACTACTGCTCGCGAGGCAGTGTCTGTAATGACTTCTCTCGCAGAGGAGTACGGATTCTGCTCCGAAGGCGAGTCGTTCTCTATTGGCGACCCCCACGAGGCTTGGATCTTAGAGATGGTGGGCGCTGGCAAGGATAAGAAAGGGGCTACATGGGTGGCACGACGTATACCAGACGGCTATGTCTCAGGTCACGCTAATCAGGCTCGTATTACTACTTTCCCTAAAAACGACCCGGCTAATTGCCTATACTCCAAGAATGTTGTCTCTACAGCTCGCGAACTGGGATTGTACAACGGCAAGGACGAGGATTTCTCTTTCGCCGATACATACGCCCCTCTGGATTTCGGAGCAGTGCGCTTCTGCGAGGCTCGCGTATTCAGCGGATTCCGCCTGATGAACAAGGAGATGATGAAGTACGAGGCTTGGGCTATGGGCGACCTCTCTCAGGAGCGATTGCCTCTTTGGATTAAGCCCGACCATAAGATTACCAAGCAGGAGCTTGCTGATATAATGCGCGACCACTACGAGGGTACTCAGATGGATATGTCTCAGGATGTGGGCGCTGGCCCTTTCCACTGCCCTTATCGCTGGCGACCAATGGAGTGGGAGGTTGACGGTGAGACATACGTCCATGAACGTGCTACGGCAACTCAGCAGACGGGCTTCTGGTTCGTCAGCCAAATGCGCTCGTTCAACCCCGACGGTATACTGTGGTTCGGATGCGACGATGCCAACACATCGGTCCTCATGCCTATGCATACATCCCTTACAGAAGTACCAGAACAGGTTCGCGTGGGTAATGGCGATCTGCTGACATTCTCTTGGACTTCGGCTTTCTGGCTCATGAACTGGGTGGCTAATATGACCTACTCTAAGTACGATGGCATGATAGTGGATGTACGCGCAGCTCAACGCTCTCTAGAAAGCCGTATGGATGCAGCCGTAGCCGAGTTCGATAAGTTGCTGGCTAGTATAGCCGATCCCGACCGCCGCAGTCAACGTGTCAATACATTCGCTCAGCATTGGGCTAAAACAGTGTGCGACGAATGGAAGGCTCTGGGCGAACACCAGATAGTAAAGTATATCGACGGCAACGTTAAACAGGAGAAGGACGGTAAGTTCCTCCGCACAAAGGATAACTACCCCGAAAACCCTGAACACCCTAAATACGACGAGAAATACTACCGTAATATCGTCAACGAAACAGGCGACAAACTTAAAGAGCGTAAGTAATCATGTCAAAGACAGAACAGCAATACAAAGAGGTAATAGCTCGATGCAAGGATGTATTCGTAAAGAAAATGCACGACTACGGCACAGCGTGGCGTATCATGCGCCCTTCGTCTATTACCGACCAGATATATATCAAGGCTAAACGCATTCGTACCCTCCAGACAACCGAGGAGAACCGCGTGGGCGAAAGCCAGGAGTCGGAGTTCATAGGCATCATCAATTACGCCTCTATGGCTCTGATACAACTCGAACTGGGCTTCGCCGATAACCCCGAGATGGACCACAAGGAGACCGAACATCTGTACGATTCTAAACTTCAGGCAGCCTTCGAACTGATGATGAACAAGAATCACGACTACGGCGAGGCTTGGCGCGAAATGCGCGTGGAGAGCATTACCGATCTCATCCTTATGAAAATCCATCGTACCAAGGAGATAGAGGACCACAACGGCAAAACTATCATTTCGGAGGGCATCGATGCCAATTACTTCGATATGATCAACTACGCCATCTTCGCAATGATCCTCCTTTCTGAAAGCAACTCAAAAGCATAATTTGATATGAAAACCAAGAATGTCAGTGCCAACCTCCAAATGATACTGGAAGTCGTCCGCGTAATAGTGGGTATCCTCTTCATATTCTCGGGTATTGTGAAGTGCGTCGACCCTATCGGCGGCGCTATCAAGATCGAGGATTATTTCATCGCGTGGGGCCTCACTGGTATCCCTATGGCTGTCTGTACTACCCTGAGCGTGATACAGAATATCCTGGAGTTCTTGGTGGGCTATGCTTTGCTGTTCAACATCTTCGTGCCGCTGGCTTCTATAGGCGCGTTGCTGTTCATGATCATCTTTACCCCACTGACTCTCTACATAGCTATCGCTAACCCTGTCTCAGATTGCGGATGCTTTGGCGATGCTGTGAAGATCTCCAACTGGCAGACATTCTACAAGAACCTCTTCTTCTTGCCTCTGACTGTCCTCTTGGTAATATTCCGCAACTGCTTTAAGTCCGACCTTAAGCGTTGGCGTAAACTGGCTATATTGTTCCTAGGTGCTTTGGTGGGCTTCATGTTCATGATAAAGGGTCTCACTGATGAACCGGTGTTCGACTTCCGCCCTTACCACGTGGGTGCCAATATTCGCGAGTCTATGACTATCCCAGACGACGCACCTCAGGCCGAATATAAGACAACTTTCATCCTCGAGAAGAATGGCGTATTCCAGGAGTTCGACGAGAACAATTACCCTTACAACGACTCTACATGGACCTACGTGGATACCCATACCGAAGTAATCGACGAGGGCTATATACCTCCTATCAAGGATTTCACTCTTATCGATAAGTATGGCGAGGTGGTGACAGACGACCTCCTGAATACCGAGGAGCAACTGGTCCTCGTCGTCTCGCCTAAACTCAACGAGGTGGACTTGGACGAGGCTAAAAAGGTGGCTCACCTCAAAGAGGTATGCGATAATAACGACTTGCGCCTGTATATCCTCACAGCATCAACTCTCGATCTGCAAGAGGCTTTCTCGGTCAACTGTAAGTCCGACTTCGATTATCTGCAGGGCGATGAGACAATGCTCAAGACTATCGTTCGCGCCAAGGCAGGCATAATAGTAATGCAAAAGGGCAATATCGTGGCCAAGTACCATATCAACCATATCCCTATGGATAAGGATTGGAAAAATCCAGCTGCGACGTATTTAAGAAATATTAATCATAGTTACGAGCAATACTTGATTATTTGTATTATCTTAGCGCTCGCATTGGTGATTTCCAATATCAAAGTAAAGTTTACAATACATAAAACATTATAGATAAAAATGAGAAAGAAAATCGTTGCAGGCAACTGGAAGATGAATAAGACCCTCCAGGAGGGCATCGAGCTTGCTAAGGGTGTTAACGACATCGTTAAGAAGAATGGTGCTAAGTGCACTGTAGTACTTGGTACTCCTTTCATCCACCTCACAGAGGTTGTTAAGACAGTAGACGCTAACCTTATCAAGGTTTCAGCCGAGAACTGCGCAGACAAGGCATCTGGTGCTTACACAGGTGAGGTTTCAGCAGCTATGGTTAAGTCTACAGGTGCTGAGTACGTTATCCTCGGTCACTCAGAGCGTCGTCAGTACTACGGTGAGACAGACGCTATCCTCAAGGAGAAGGTAGATCTCGCACTCGCTAACGGTCTCCAGGTTATCTTCTGCATCGGTGAGGTTCTCGCTGAGCGCGAGGCTGGCAAGCAGAACGAGGTTGTAACTAGCCAGGTTAAGAACGCTCTCTTCCACCTTTCTGCAGAGCAGTTCGCTAACATCGTACTCGCTTACGAGCCAGTTTGGGCTATCGGTACAGGTAAGACAGCTACTTCTGAGCAGGCTCAGGACGTTCACGCTGTAATCCGCGCTTGTGTTGCTGAGAAGTATGGCAACAAGGTAGCTGACGACACAACAATTCTCTACGGTGGCTCTTGCAAGGCTTCTAACGCTAAGGAGCTCTTCGCTCAGAAGGATATCGACGGTGGTCTCATCGGCGGTGCTTCTCTCAAGCCAGAGGATTTCTACGGTATCATCGAGGCTTACAACTAATAGTCAGCCCCTTATACCTATAAGCATATACCTGCACAGGATATCCCTATGCAGGTATTTTTATTTTCTCAACTCAACATTTCTTCCCTCTCTCTTGTATCATTATACTACCCTTAAAAAAATACAAAATGATGAATACATTTACCTAAAAAACCATTTATTGCCATAATTTGTATTACTTTTGTTCGTGATAAAGCTCAATTATTAGCAACGTGATACTAAACCAGGAGGAATGCAATAAGGAGGAACGCTGGTACGCTATGCGCGTCATTGGCTACAGAGTCGATGGCGTTGTGAGACGACATTTAGATGATGTTCATGTGAAGTATTTTCAACCTTTACATGAAGTTGTTCGACATAGAGGTAACAAAGCTTATAAAGAAATCGTACCAATAGTCAGTGGGCTATTTTTCACGTATGGACTCGAATCTGATATTCAGAAGTGTTGCGTAGAATGCGACAACAAACTGCAGTTCATATTCCCTCGCGGCCATAAAATAACCGACCGAATAGTGATAGGCAACAAAGAGATGGAGGACTTCATAAAGGTGGCTAGTCAGAAAGGAGCAACATTCATAGCTGCCGAGGAGATTAATCCTGCCGTCGGAAAAAAGGTCAAGATTCATGGTGGCGTTTTCGATGGCGTGGAAGGAAAACTAATCTCAAAGGGACGTGGAAAAACCTTAGTAGTAGAAATAGGTGTAATGGCAGTTAAAGCCAAAGTAACACCCGACGTAATAGAAGTAATAGAAGAATGAAGGACTTCATAACTAGAATAACAACGTGGTATTTCACTAAGAATGCATTCCCTTATTGGATGATTCTTATCTACGACTGCGCTATAGTAGTGGCTTCAGGTGTGTTGGCCCATACGTTGACTGTTGGCGTTATCAGAACTCTCACTTCCTTCTGGAGCCTCATAGCAACGCTGTGCTGCTACCTGGTATTCTACCTCATCGGCTTCCGTACTATGCACTCCTATAGCGGCGTAATGAGATACTCCTCTTTCGTCGACCTTACAAGAGTGGCTTGCGCCAACCTCATAGCTATAGTGCTGATATTCGCTACACGCAAAATAGTCAATATCGACGCCATACTCACTCCTCTGGCATGGAAGGAGCTCGTTACCACATTTATCATCGCAACAACGTTGATGTGGACTTCGCGTATCTTGGTCAAGTACTTCTACGATATATATTTCGTAAGTTCTTCGGCTCAGCGAGTATTCATATACGGCGCACAGGAGGGCGGAATAGCATTGGCTAAGAGTATACGCTCTCAGGAGTCTCAGTATATCGTATCTGGTTTCATCTCTGACAACCCAAACGACTGGACTCACCTCCTCATGGGTGTGAAAATCTACCCCAACGACGAGAACCTCATAAAGCTTATGAGACAGCGAGGTGTCAAAATCCTTATGATATCTCCTAAAAAGACCGAGGATCTACGCAATAATCAGGATATGATCGACCGCCTCGCTCAGGCTGGTGTAAAGATGCTTATGTATTCTCGCCAGGAATGGGACGGAAAGAGTAACTTGCAACATACGCAACTCAAAGAGGTAGATATCGAGGACCTCCTCCCAAGAAACCAGATAGAGGTCGACTTGGATTCTATCCGAACAATCCTACAGGACAAATGCGTTCTTATTACCGGCGCCGCTGGTAGCATAGGTAGCGAGATAACACGTCAGGTAGCTTCGTTCAACCCACGACAGCTAGTCCTCATCGATCAGGCCGAGACTCCTCTGCACGATATACGCCTCATGATGTCTCGCCAATTCCCCGATATACCTGCTCTGACACTGACAGCTAGTATTACTCACAAGATACACATGGAAACAATATTCGCTAAGTACAAACCTGAATATGTTTTCCATGCAGCAGCCTACAAGCATGTGCCTATGATGGAGGATAACCCTGGTGAGGCTATAGCAAATAACGTCGACGGCACCCGCATAATGGCCGACTTGGCCGTAAAATACGAAACAAAGAAGTTTGTAATGGTATCAACCGATAAGGCTGTAAACCCTACAAACGTAATGGGATGCTCTAAGCGTATATGCGAGATGTACTGCCAGTCTCTCGACATGGCAATAAAGGATGGCTCCATCCAAGGTTGCACTCAGTTCGTAACTACACGCTTCGGCAACGTACTGGGCTCTAATGGCTCGGTAATACCTCTCTTCAAGGAGCAGATTAAGGCTGGTGGTCCGTTGACCGTTACCCACCCTGATATCATACGCTATTTCATGCTCATACCAGAGGCTTGTAAACTAGTTCTACAGGCTGGCACAATGGGCCACGGTAGCGAGATATTCGTATTCGATATGGGTAAGCCGGTACGTATAGCCGACCTAGCAAAGAGAATGATTAAACTTTCCGGAGCTAACGACGTGGAGATAAAGTACACTGGACTTCGCGACGGAGAGAAACTCTACGAGGAGCTCCTCAACCAGGAGGAGAACACTATCCCTTCTTCTCACCCTAAAATCAAAATCGCTAAGGTCAGAGAGTTGGGCTACGACGTAGTAAATGCCGAAATCGACGATCTGGTCAAGATTACACAGAATGGCTACGATGATATGGCTATCGTAAAGAAAATGAAGGAACTGGTTCCTGAATTCAAGAGCAAGCACTCTAAATACGAGGTCTTGGACTAATCAAGAATAATCCGTTTACCATCTATAAGAACTTCAACTGCACGCAGCTGGAGTCCTTCTTTTGTAGGCGTACCATATAGTTCATCGCCTACTATAGGACAACCTAACCCGTCTTGATGCGCCGAATGGATGCGCAACTGATGGGTACGCCCCGTATGTGGATAGAAATTAACCTTTGTTCTGTTTGCCTCAAAATCTCGCTCTACTACCTCGTATTCTGTGATGGCTCTACTCCCTGTAGCCGACACCCTTTGCCTGGGCCTGTTGTCGTAATCTGGCTCAATGGATAGGTCTATCACACCTTTGTCTCTCTCAACTATACCGTCGAGAGTAGCAACATAACGCTTTCGTACCTGTCTGGTAGCAAAGGCCTCTTGCAATCGCTTATAAGTTGCAAGATTCTTGGCAAATACTAATAGCCCCGAAGTGGCCAAATCTAGTCGATGTACAGCCAGTACACATTCTGCATGTGGATACTTGGCTTGAAGACGCGACTGCGCATTGTCGTCCGACGCTACCCCAGGAACACTCAGTAGCCCCGATGGCTTGTCCACAACCACTATATCGTCGTCTTCAAATACTATATCGAGCGACTTGCAGCTATTTTTATATACTTGTGGCATATCAACGTCAATGCCTTTCAGCATCCATGTGAGAATGGGAGCACACTTGGCTTGACAAGCACCATAGAAAGCTCCATCACGACGTATCTCATTCTTGGGACTGGCACCCCACCAGAATTCTCCTATATGCATAGGTACTAGATTGTGCCTCAAGGCGTAGTAGAGCAACTTGGGGGCAGCACACTCGCCTGTTCCTGATGGTGGAATACCTCTATTGGCATCATTGAAGATATCACCTACCGAGCGTATGACTCCTTCGCCATTGGGCAACCTGAAGTTCATAAACAGCCAGCGCTGCAAGATGGCTGAACGTCTCTTTCGCTGACTATCGAGATCCTTTATCTTGCCTTCTATCGTCTCTACCTTACTCTTGGCTTCATCGACGTGCAACTGCAATCTCTGCTTGATACGCTTCAATTCTGCTTTTTCAAACTGACTCTCGGCTAGTAATCTGCTCCGAAGGTCCGAATCTTCTTGCGCAGCTTCTCTCAATCGATGCCTCTCTGCCTTGTGTTCGTCAAATAGCCTCTTGGTTTCGATTATCGATCTATCCATATCGCTTATGGCACGCTCAAGGTCCCCCTTGGCATCAACCATCTCTCCAGAGCTACGCAACGTATCTATCTGATGATTGATATCTGAAATAGCAGCCTCCTCACGCTTGAATAGGCCATCAGGCTGAAGATAATCATATATGGCAGGGACAAACCCTTCATAATCCGATCTGCCTCCTATCTGCCCTGAGAATGCCGATAAGTACCCTTCCTTGCCATCGGGATAACGCACAACAAGCACTCCCATCATCTTTCCCTTCTCTAATTCGGGTAGCCATTCAGGATAATGGGAATAAACATAACTCCTCAACTCATCAGCCGCTTTCTGCACTGATGGATGAGGAATATATGAAAATGGTGAATTCAACTATATGGTATTGAAAAACGTCAGACTATATCTCCAACGATATCTCTTCTAGGTCGTCTGGAACTATACTCTCACCCGAGAATATGGCTTGAGCTTCTGCTGTATACCTCTCACGACGGGTATCTATAGTGCGACCTTCGGTATGGAACAGTATCTGACGCTTAACACCCAATCGCTCTGCATTCTCAGACGAGTCCTTTACCGTTCCATGATGCTTAGGATAGGGATTGAATACCTCTACATCGGCGTATGAGCAGTATGCCTCTTGCATCAGAACATCTACCCCTCTGAGCATCTCCTCATTGCATTTCTGCAATGGCTCATCGCCACAAAAACCTAAACGCTTGCCATTATGAAGCGTGCAGACAAAACCATGCTGAAGTTCCTTAGTACTCTGAATATCAAAGAACTGAAAATGTCGCCCCATAATATCAGCCTCATAACCGTCTGATATAGGATGAAGTATAACACGTTCTCCAAAATGTTTATTGAGCTTTGGCTGCATCACAAATCCACAGATAGTCTTGAGAGCCTCAAGCGAACGTGGATGGGCATAAACAGTAAGATTGCCAAGATAACGCCCCTTGTTGATCTCTTGTGTTATGGCTCGTACTACCCATACCACACCTAGTATATGATCGGAGTGATTGTGAGAAATAAATATATTCCTGACACACGATGCCTTACGACCTAGCTTTTCAAACTGAGCCAATATCTGATTACCACCGCCACCATCAACAAGCATGCACTCCGCACCGTTGGTCTCATCGGCGTCATCTGTAATCATAAAACATGTATTGTAGCACCGCGTTACCATAGCCGCACCTGTGCCTAGCATCGTGATCTTCTCCATAGTACTTGCAAATATAAGAAATTATCGCTAGCTTGCGACAAAAGCTTTACAAGAAATGAGGAGATACGAATGTCTATTTATCTTACTGTTAGTACTTCTAACCTTCGGGTGTAGACGTTCTCCTAATGTCCCTACATTCTTCTCTATATCGGATTACGACCTCGATACCATAATAGCTCGAGGTACCATCAGAGTCGTGAGCGATTACAACTCGGTCGACTACATGATGCACAAGGGACAACCTATCGGTTATCAGTATGAAATAGCAAAAATATACGCTAGCGAACGTGGTCTGCAACTTGAAATGCAGGCTTGCAATGATCCTGCTCAGGCTAGAACACGATTGCTTAACGGACTGTCCGACGTATGGGCAGCTTCTCTGTTGGTGGATTCTAGCGACTGGTCGACCGATATCCGATATACCGAATCATATTCCGAGAGCCGTATGGTCCTCGTTAGCGCCGATAAAATCGACATTAATGCGCCTCTACCCGATTCAGTGTGGGTCCAGGAGGGCAGCTACGAGGAGGAGTTGGCTATGCAGATAGCTGATACCTGCGGATGGACTGTCGTCCGTGTCCCTTATTACGACATAGAACAGATAGTACAGTTGGTGGGCGAACGTGATATACCTCGAGCTATAGCCCCAGAAAATATCGTAAAGGCTAATGTGTGGTACTACCCTACTATCGACTACTCGCTGAAATTGACCGAGATGAGAGATATGGCTTGGGCAGTTCGTCCAACATCCATTGCTTTGGCTCAGGATCTGTCCGACTGGATAAGGGAATTCAAAAAAACTCCTAAATTCAGCCAAATATATAGACGCTATATGGTCGACGCCCGTAGCGAACAGGTCTCGTCCAAGAATGTCAGCGAAGAGACTTACTCTGATGCCTTCGAGGATATGGTCATAAAATACCTCCCCGAAGAGGATCATCGTATAGATTTGGCTTTGATACAGTCTCTCATCTACCAGGAGTCTCATTTCAACCCTAACGCCAAAAGTTGGGTGGGAGCTCAGGGATTAATGCAACTTATGCCCGAAACAGCTACACGTTTTGGCTGTAACGACTTATCCGACCCAGAAGAGAGCATTAAGGCTGGTATAGAGTTCCTCATCTGGCTCGACCAACGACTGATTCGCTACGTACCGAACTCAAAGGATCGCCTCCCTTTCTCATTGGCCGCATACAATGTGGGTCTAGGTCACGTCATGGATGCTATACGCCTGGCACGCAAATTTGAACGAGATACTGCTAAGTGGGAGGGTTCAGTGGAACAGGCTATATTGCTTAAATCCAACCCTACTATCATATCGGACAACCAAACGGTACAGCATGGCTATTGCCGAGGCACAGAAACAGTCTCTTACGTAAAGCAGATCATGCAGAGAGCCCGTAATTATAGAAAATACCTGAAGGAACGCCCCGATAAAATAGAAGTTGTAGAAGACCTCGCCGAAGATGAGGAGGATGATGATGAACCTGCAACCGAGGAGGAGGAGAAAGAAAATAACGAAGCCGAGGAGCCTATCGAGCCAACTCCTCAGCAATAAACCGCGCAGTGTGACTCTGTGTACTCTTGGCAACCTCTTCTGGCGTGCCTTGCGCAACTATCATTCCACCACCACGTCCACCTTCTGGACCCATATCAATAATGTAGTCAGCCAACTTTATCACATCAAGGTTGTGCTCAATAACTATTACCGTATTGCCTTTGTCTACCAATCGGTTTACTACCTCCATAAGGATACGTATATCCTCAAAGTGCAATCCCGTAGTAGGCTCATCAAGTAGGTAAACTGTTTGCCCCGTATCTCGCTTGCTTAACTCAGTGGCCAACTTAACGCGCTGACTCTCTCCTCCGGATAATGTGGTGGATGGCTGACCAAGTTTAACATACCCTAGTCCAACACTCTGAAGGGTACGCAACTTCTGTGCAATATTTGGAATGGCATCGAAGAACTCAACCGCCATGTTGATTGTCATCTGTAATATATCGCCAATACTCTTACCCTTGTAACGTACCTCTAAAGTCTCTCTGTTGTAGCGCTTACCATGACAGTCTGGACACTCTACATATACGTCAGGGAGCAACGACATCTCTATTACCTGAACGCCAGCACCCCTACAGGTCTCACAGCGTCCTCCCGCAACATTGAACGAGAATCTGCCTTGCTTGTAGCCTCTGATCTTACTCTCAGGAAGCTCACCGAACAACTTTCTGATATCGTCAAATAACCCCGTATATGTAGCTGGATTGGAACGAGGTGTGCGTCCAAGCGGCGACTGGTCTACAGCTACCACCTTATCCACAAAGTCTAATCCCTCTACCGACTCATAGTGCATCGGCTCCTTGAGAGCTCGGTAAATATGCTTGTTGAGTATTGGATATAATGTCTCATTTATAAGTGTCGACTTACCGGAACCCGATACGCCTGTCATACAGATAAGTGTTCCTAATGGGAAACGAGCCGTAACATTCTTAAGATTGTTACCTGTACAACCTGTGAGCACTATCTCTTTACCATTGCCCTTTCTGCGCTCTTTCGGAACTTCTATCCGCATCTCATTGCGCAGATACTTGGCGGTCAAGGTATCAGTCTTTAACACATCCGATGGAATGCCTTGAGCTACTATATTGCCACCATGACGACCCGCACCAGGACCAACATCTATCAGCCAGTCGGCTTGTAACATCATATCACGGTCATGCTCAACCACAATAACACTATTGCCCGTATCTCGTAACTGATGCAGAGAGGTTATCAACTTCTCATTATCGCGCTGATGAAGGCCAATACTAGGCTCATCAAGGATATATAGCACATTGACCAACTGCGATCCTATCTGTGTAGCAAGCCTGATTCGCTGACTCTCACCTCCCGAAAGCGAAGAGGCTGGTCTGTCCAATGTCAGATAATCCAAACCAACATCAAGCATAAATCCAAGTCGAGAACGTATCTCCTTCAATATCTCAACCGCAATGGTACGTTGACGGGTGTCCAACTTATCTTCTATACCATCTAGCCATTCTCTCAATTGCAACAGATCCATCTGCGCCAATTGAGCAATATTCTTGTCAAGAATGCGGAAATGAAGCGCTACATTATTGAGTCGTGCACCGCCACAGAGCGGACAAAGCTTGACCGAGGCAAACTGATCTACCCACTTCTTCTCTTTCAGACTTGTAGTATTGTCTTGTATCGACTTGATATAGTTGACTATACCTTCATATTTTGGTATATAGTTGGAGCCTAACCCTGGATCATCTTTAAGCACAAGTTGCTCCGCACTGCCATTGAGTATGGCATCGACAGCCGCCTCTGGCAATTCAGAGAATGGAGTATCAAGATCACATCCATATTTCTCAACGATAGCTTCAAGTTGTGAGAACAAAAGACTAGGCTTCTTTTTCCCTATTGGTTCAATAGCTCCTGCCGCAATGGACAATGAAGGATTAGGTACAATAAGCTCTATCTGAATATCTGTTACCACACCCATACCGTTGCACTTAGGGCAGGCTCCTTGTGGCGAATTGAACGAGAAATTATGAGGCGCTGGCTCTTCATAAGACAATCCAGTGGTAGGACACATAAGATGACGACTGAAATACCTCAAAGCCTTGCTGTTGCCGTTCTCTACAACCTTCTCATCAGGATTGAGAACCATCATCACTCCCTTACCTGCCGAAAGCGTGAGGTCTACTCCTTCTCTGAGCCTCTTTAATGTGTCTTCTGAGTCGTCTACTCGCATCTTGTCGACTACCAGCTCCACAAAGTGTATCTTGTATCGATCTAGTCGCATACCATGGGTAACCTCACAAATCTCCCCATCTACACGGGCATATAGATATCCTCTCTTGCGTATCTGCTCGAACAACTCTTTGTAATGTCCCTTACGACCCTTTACAAGTGGCGCCAAGAGATATATTCGCTGGCCCATGAAGTTCTCTTGTATGAGCTCCAATATCTGCTGATCTGTGTAGCGAATCATCTTCTCTCCTGTATTGTACGAGTATGCCACACCGGCACGCGCATACAATAGTCGTAGAAAATCATACACCTCCGTTACCGTACCTACAGTGGAACGTGGATTCTTATTGGTAGTCTTCTGCTCAATACTGATAACTGGCGACAAACCGGATATCATATCTACATCCGGACGCTGTGAGCCACCTAAAAACTGACGCGCATAGGCCGAAAATGTCTCAATATACCTACGCTGACCCTCAGCATAAATGGTATCAAAGGCCAAAGACGACTTACCACTACCCGACAATCCAGTAATGACTACCAACTTGTTGCGGGGAATTGTAACATCTATGTTCTTAAGGTTATGCTGGCGAGCGCCAAGCACTACAATCTGAGATTCTTCGGTATTCACGCCTATCGAAATATTGTGTACTCTGTCTTTGTGGATGCGAAAGTACGAAAAAAAGTGCCTTTATTGTACACAATTGTATTTTTGTCCTCCAGTTATGTACTTTTTTTTCGTGTTGTTTCATCCTTTTAACTTATCTTTGCACTTACCAAGTACAGAACAAAATCACATAAGTATTTAACATAAACAAAAAAGAATAATGAATTGGTCTTCTACAGAATTTGTTTGGCTTGACTGGGCAATTCTCGTCGCAGGTGTACTCGGCGTCGTTTGGGCAGTTTGGCGCGCCGTAGTAAAAGATAAAAAGGCTCAGGAGGGTGAAGACTCTTCTGCTTACCTCTTCGGCAAAGGCGAGCCTTGGTATGTAATCGGTATGGCTATCTTCGCAGCAAATATCGGCTCAGAGCACTTGGTTGGTCTCGCTGGTACTGGCGCAAAGAGCGGTGTAGGTATGGCTCACTGGGAGATGCAGGGCTGGATGATCCTTATCCTCGGTTGGTTGTTCGTTCCTTTCTACCAACTCCTCATCAATAAGATGGGCAAGATTATCACAATGCCCGACTTCCTTAAGTTCCGCTACACAAAGGCTACAGGTTCATGGTTGTCTATCATCACTCTCGTAGCTTACGTACTTACTAAGGTATCTGTAACAGCATTTACAGGCGGTATCTTCTTCGAGTACCTCCTCAACATCCCATTCTGGTATGGCGCTGTAGGTCTTATCCTTATTACTTGTATATTCACTGTATTTGGTGGTATGAAGGGTGTAATGACTCTTTCTGCCATCCAGACTCCAATCCTTATCATAGGTTCTTTCCTCGTACTCTTCCTCGGCCTCGCTACTCTCGGTGGCGGTAGCATCACTGAGGGATGGACTTCAATGATGAATTATTGCGAGCAGTTGAACAACGGCCACGGTACTACACACATGTTCCACTGGTGTAAAAACGATGGCATGTATCAGGATTACCCAGGCTTCGTAGTATTCATTGGTGCTTCTATCATCGGCTTCTGGTACTGGTGTACCGACCAGCATATCGTACAACGTGTACTTGGTCAGACTCCAGGTGAGGATAATAAGGCAGTTATCGCACGCGCTCGTCGTGGTACTATCGCTGCTGGTTTCTTCAAGATCCTCCCTTGCTTCATGTTCCTTATCCCAGGTATGATCTGCGCAGCTCTCGCAGCTAAAGGCGCAGACGGTTTCGAAATGGAAAATACAGATGCCGCATTCGCTATCATGGTTCAGAATATCCTCCCAGCTGGTGTAAAGGGTATCGTTACTATCGGCTTCGTTTGCGCTCTCGTAGCTTCTCTCGCAGCATTCTTCAACTCATGCGCTACCCTCTTCACAGAGGACTTCTACAAGCCTATGAAGCCTGGCAAGACTGAGGAGCATTACGTATTCATCGGCCGCGCAGCTACAGTAGTTGTCGTAATCCTCGGCTTCGCTTGGATTCCAGTCATGATGAGCCTCGGCTCTTTGTACGACTACCTCCAGGGTATCCAGTCTCTCCTCGCTCCTGCAATGTGCGCCGTATTCGCTATGGGTATCTTCTTCAAGTGGATTACTCCTAAGGCTGGCGAGTGGACAATGATCCTCGGATTCCTCATCGGTATGGTTCGCCTCCTTACTAACGTACTCACTGATACAGGTCACGCTGCAATGGATGGCGCATTCTGGGATTGCACAGCTTGGTTCTGGCAGACCAACTGGCTCGTATTCGAGTGCTGGTTGCTCGTGTTCCTCCTCATCTTCATGTGCGTAGTTTCAGCATTCACTCCTAAGCCTTCTGCCGCACAGATCGACGCTATCACTTTGACAGCCGACTTCAAGAAGACTATCAAGGAGAGCTACAACGTATGGGATTATGTAGGCACATTCGGCGTTATCGCTCTCTGTGGCGCATTCTACTGGTACTTCTTCTAAAAAAATTAATTACAAGATTCGTGGTGTGCAATATTATGTTGCACACCACATTCTTTCAACACAACAATAACAGATTAAACTATGCTAGAAGATCTTAAAGAGAAAGTATTCAAGGCTAACCTCGATTTGGTAAAGCAGGGCCTTGTAATCTTCACATGGGGTAACGTTAGCGGTATCGACCGCGAGAAGGGCCTCGTAGTCATCAAACCTTCAGGCGTCAGCTATGACGATATGAAGGCTTCGGATATGGTTGTAGTCGACCTCAATACTGGCAAGGTAGTAGAGGGCGACCTGAACCCATCTTCTGATACCCCTACCCACCTCGTACTATATAGAGCTTTCCCTAATATCCAGGGCGTGGTTCACACACACTCTACCTACGCTACAGCTTTCGCTCAGGCAGGTCAGGATATCCCTAATATCGGTACTACTCACGCCGATTACTTCTATAAGGCTATCCCATGTACTCGCGATATGACTAAGGAGGAGGTAGAGGGTCAATACGAACTCGAGACAGGTAATGTAATTGTAGATGAAATTCTCAACATCCGCAAGATCAACCCCGACCACACTCCAGCTGTTCTCGTAAAGAATCATGGTCCTTTCTCATGGGGTACATCTCCAGACAATGCAGTTTACAATGCAAAGGTTATGGAGCAGTGCGCTAAGATGGCTTTCATCAGCTTCTCTATCAACCCTATGACTACAATGAACCCTCTCCTCGTAGAGAAGCACTACAACCGTAAACACGGCCCTAACGCTTACTACGGACAGAAGGGTCAAAAACACTAATTTTTACTTCTATGCCTACTGTATATGACTTCTATATACGCTCTATATAGACAGTATATATACAGAGACTAACCATAGCAAGTGATAAATATTTAGAATAAACAATCAAAAGATATAATACATACAGTATATGGCAAAAGCATTTGATAATCTAGAGATTTGGTGGCTTTCTGGTACTCAGTTGCTCTACGGTGAGCAGGTTTTGGGTCAGGTCGACGCACACTCTAATGAGATGATCGCTGGCCTCAACGCAAGCGGTAATATCCCTGTTAAAATAGTATACAAGGGCACAGTTAAGTCAGCTCAGGAGGCAGAAAACCTCATGAAGGCTGCTAATAGCGACGATAAGTGCGCAGGTGTCATCACTTGGATGCACACTTTCTCTCCAGCTAAAATGTGGATCAAGGGCCTCCAGGCTTTGCAAAAGCCTCTCTGCCATTTCCACACTCAGTTCAATGCCGAGATTCCTTGGAACGAAATCGATATGGATTTCATGAACCTCAACCAGTCTGCTCACGGCGATATCGAGTTCGGCCACGCTTGTACTCGTATGCGCGTAGCTCGTAAGGTGGTTGTTGGCTTCTGGAAGGATGTCAACGCTCAGAAGCAGATCGGCGTATGGTCGCGCGTAGCAGCTGCAGTTGCCGACGCTAAGAAGACTCGCTGCCTCATGTTCGGTATGAATATGAACAACGTATCTGTAACTGATGGCGATCGCGTTGAGTTTGAGCAGCGTCTTGGTTATCATGTTGATTACTATCCAGTATCTTCTTTGATGAACTATTTCAAGAAGGTAACAGATGCTGATGTTGATGCTCTCGTTGAGACATATAAGAAGGAGTATACTATCAAGATCGATGAGTCTGGCGAAAAGGTATACTGGGAGAAGGTTCGCAATGCTGCTAAGGCAGAAATCGCTATCCGTCGCGTATTGAAGGATGAGAATGCTACTGTATTCACAACTAACTTCGACGACCTTGGTGATGCTGATATCAATGATCCTAATTTCTGTGGTTTCGACCAGATTCCAGGTCTCGCTTCACAGCGTTTGATGGCCGAGGGTATCGGGTTCGGTGCTGAGGGCGACTGGAAGACAGCTTGTCTCTGCCGTTCTTTGTGGATCATGAACCAGGGTCTTCCAAAGGGCTGCTCTTTCCTTGAGGACTACACTCTCAACTTTGCAGAGAAGCAGACTTCAATCCTCCAAAGCCACATGCTCGAGGTTTGTCCTATGATCGCATCGGATAAGCCAAAACTCGAGGTTCATATGCTCGGTATCGGTATCCGTAACCAGTTCACAGCTCGTCTAGTGTTTACTTCTAAGACTGGTGCTGGTATCAAGGCTACTGTTGTTGACCTTGGCAACCGCTTCCGCCTCATCACACAAGAGGTTGAGTGCATCGAGCCTAAGCCAATGCCAAAGCTCCCTGTTGCATCAGCACTCTGGGTACCACAGCCAACATTCGAGATCGGTGCAGGTGCTTGGATTCTCGCAGGTGGTACACACCATAGCGCATTCTCATACGACCTCACTGCAGAGTATTGGGAGGATTTCGCAGAGATGACAGGTATCGAGTTCATCAACATCGACAAGAATACAACAATCAGCGGCTTCAAGCAGCAGCTTCGCAACAACGAGGTTTATTACATGCTCAATAAGGCGCTTAAATAATTTATAATTGACAATTGATAATTGGTAATTATGTTTTCATGATTATCAATTATCTTTGTCTTTTGTTTTGTATCATAAGATGAAGAATTTTATTGAATCTGGTAAGGCCATTCTTGGTATCGAGTTTGGTTCTACACGTATAAAGGCTGTTCTTATCGATGATAATAATAAGCCTATCGCTCAGGGTAGCCATGCTTGGGAGAATCAGCTCGTAGATGGTCTCTGGACATATTCTATAGACGCTATCTGGGCTGGTCTTCAGGATTGCTACGCTGATCTCTGCAAGGACGTAAAAAAGCAGTATGGTTGCGATATTACTAAACTCGCAGCTATCGGTATCAGTGCCATGATGCACGGCTATATGGCTTTCAACGAGAAGGATGAGATCCTCGTTCCTTTCCGTACTTGGAGAAATACTAATACTGGCGCAGCAGCTGCTGAGCTTTCTAAGCTCTTCAACTATAATATTCCTCTTCGTTGGAGCATCTCTCACCTCTACCAGTGCATCCTTAACAACGATGCTCATGTCAAGGATATCAAGTTCCAGACTACTTTGGCTGGTTATATCCACTGGCAGCTCACTGGAGAGAAGGTTCTCGGCGTAGGCGACGCTTCTGGTATGATTCCTGTCGACCCAGAGACTAAGTCTTACAATGCTGAGATGGTTGATAAGTTCAATAAGCTTATCGCTCCTAAGGGTTATAGCTGGACTCTCCTCGATATCTTCCCTAAGGTTCTCGTAGCTGGCGAAAATGCTGGCGTACTCACAGCAGAGGGTGCTAAGAAGCTCGACGTATCTGGTAAGCTTCAGGCTGGTATTCCTTTCTGTGCTCCAGAGGGTGATGCCGGTACAGGTATGGTTGCTACTAACGCTGTTAAGCAGCGCACTGGTAACGTATCTGCAGGTACTTCTTCTTTCTCTATGATTGTTCTCGAGAAGGATCTCTCTAAGCCTTATGAGCCTATCGATATGGTTACAACTCCTGATGGTAGCCTCGTAGCTATGGTTCACTGCAACAACTGTACTTCCGACCTCAATGCTTGGGTGGGTCTCTTCAAGGAGTCTCTCGAACTTATGGGCCATAAGGTTGATATGGACGAACTCTATGGCAAACTTTACAATAACGCTCTTACAGGTGATGCTGATTGTGGTGGTCTCTTGGCTTATAACTACATCTCTGGTGAGCCTGTAGCTGACTCAAGCCTCACAGAGGGTCGCCCTATGTTCGTTCGCTCTGCTAATGATAAGTTCAACCTTGCCAACTTCATGCGTGTTCACCTCTATGGCTCTATCGGCGTATTGAAGTTGGGTAATGATATCCTCCTCAAGGAGGAGAAGATCAAGATCGATCGCATCACAGGTCATGGCGGTTTGTTCCGTACCAAGGGCGTAGGTCAGCGTGTTCTCGCTGCTGCTTTGAACTCTCCTATCTCTGTAATGGAGACAGCTGGTGAGGGTGGCGCTTGGGGTATCGCTCTCCTCGCAGCTTATGTCGTAAATAACGATAAGAAGCAGAATCTCGCCGATTACCTCGATTCTAAGGTATTCGCAGGTAATACAGGCGTAGAGATCGCTCCTACAGCCGAGGATGTTGCAGGCTTCAATGCATATATCGAGACCTACAAGGCTGGTATCGCTATAGAGAAGGCTGCCGTAGCAAACAAGAAATAACATTCACATACGCATATGAAAAAAACTATTCTAAGTCTTGTTTCTGCACTCGCTCTTATCTCTTGTGCACAGCAAGCAAAGGAACCTGCACTCGGTCTCACAGAGGAGCAGTTCGGTACCGCAGAGTACGACGGTCAGCAGGTTAAGCTCTACACTATCAAGAACGCTAATGGCATGGTAGCTCAGCTCACCAACCAGGGTGCTAAGCTCGTTAGCCTCTACGCTCCTGATAAGAACGGTAAGATGGAGGACGTAGTTCTCGGTTACCCAACAGCTGCTAAGTACGCTGAGTGCGACCAGGCTAAGGGTATCGGCGAGCCTTTCTTCGGCGCAACTATCGGTCGTTATGGCAACCGCATCGCTGGTGGTACTTTCGTTATCGATGGCGAGACAACTAATGTTGAAATCAACGAGCAACCTAACAAGAGCCTCCACGGCGGTAGCAAGGGTTACCATTCTCAGATGTGGACAGTTAAGGAGCAGACCGAGAATAAGGTTGTCTTCACTCTCCACGATGCCGATGGCACTATGGGCTACAAGGGTAATGTTGACGTTGAGTTGACATACGAGATGTGCGACTGCAATGGCCTTAAGCTTACTTACAAGGCTACTACAGACGCTCCAACAGCTATCAACCTCACTCACCACTCGTTCTTCAACCTCAACGGTGAAGGCGCAGAGACTGTCAACGACCATATCTTGATGATCCCTTCTAACGAGATTACAGCTGTAGATCCAGTCCTCATCCCAACAGGCGAACTTATGCCAGTTGAGGGGACTGCTTTCGACTTCAATACTCCTCACGCTATCGCTGATAGCATCGAGAGCCAACACCCTCAGATGTTGATCGGTGGCGGTTACGACCACAACTGGGTACTCTCTTCTGAGGCCGACGAGAATGGTCTCCGTGTGGCTGCCGAGGTAGTAGCTGCTAAGTCGGGCCGTAAGATGACTGTCCTCACAACTGAGCCTGGCGTTCAGTTCTATGGCGGTAACTTCCTCAACAATACTCAGGTTGGTAAGAGCGGCAAGACATACGCTAAGCGTTCTGCCCTCTGCTTGGAGACTCAGCATTTCCCAGATTCTCCAAACCACGACAATTTCCCTTCTACTATCCTCCGTCCAGGCGAGACATACAACCACGTATGTATCTACAGGTTCGGCGTAGTTAAGTAAACATTACTTCTCAATATTTTAAGAGCGGCGAGTTTTCGTCGCTCTTTTTTTTATTTCATTTCTCCCATCACGTACGTCGTAATAATTTTTGCTTTTTTACAAAAGTATGTACATTTGCGATAGGAAGGCAAGTTCTTTTGCATGACGCCTCCTTCACCGTGGATGCCCACAGTATTTATGCAAAAACGAATAATTATTGTACAATTAAATAGATGCAAAGCGCAATGGCAGCATTAAATGAAAAATTGGGTCTTTGTCCTAAGACCTTCGGCGAAGCCACAGTAGATGGCAAGTTAGTTAAGCTCTATACTCTCAAGAATGAGAAGACTGGTATGGTTGCCCAGTTGATCAACCACGGAGCTAAGTTGGTTACTCTCTATGTACCAGACGCAAAGGGCGAGTTCGCCGACGTAGTTCTCGGCTACAGCACATTGGCCGAATACCTCGCTTGCGATAACGCTAAGGGCGTAGGTGAACCTTTCTTCGGCGCAACTATCGGTCGTTACGGCAATCGTATCGGCAAGGGTAAGTTCTCTATCGACGGCGTTGAGTACCAGGTAGAGGTCAACGAAAACCAAAACTCCCTCCACGGCGGTACACAGGGCTTCTATGCTAAGGCTTTCGACGCCAACCAGATCGACGATAAGACTATCGAGTTCACATATACTTCTGCCGACGGCGAAATGGGATACCCAGGTAACCTCACAATGAAGCTCACATACACACTCTGTGACTGTGGCTCTTTGAAGCTTATCTATTCGGCTACAACAGATAAACCTACTCTTTGTAACCTCACTCACCACTCGTTCTTCAACCTCTCTGGTGAGGGTAACCCAACAATCTGCGACGAAAAAATCCAGATCTTCGCCGATAGCATTACTCCAGTAGATAACGCTCTCATCCCAACAGGCGAAATCATGCCAGTAGACGGCACTCCTTTCGACCTCCGTAAACTTACCGTAATCGGCGACGGCATCGATGCCAACCACGAGCAAATTAAACTCGGTGGAGGCTACGACCATAACTGGGTACTCTCAGAGAAGCCAGATGCCGAAGGCCTCCGTAAGGCTGCTTTGGTAGTCGACGACAAGAGCGGTCGTACTATGACAGTCCTCACAACTGAGCCTTCTATGCAGTTCTATGCAGGAAACTTCCTCAATGGTACTCAGAAGGGTAAGAGCGGCGTAATGTACGCTCGCCGTTCAGCTTTGTGCCTCGAGACTCAGCACTACCCTGATTCGCCAAATCATGCCAACTTCCCTTCTACCGTCCTCCGTCCAGGTGAGACATACCACCACGTATGTATCTACAAGTTCGACGTTAAGAAGTAATATACAAAATCCCCAAATTAAGTATATTTTCTAAGGGCGTACCTTCACGGGTACACCCTTTTTTCTTCCCCGCCACCACTACTCCCATACAAACAAAACACATAAAAATCATTACCCTACCCTCCCCCTCATTTCTCTTATACCTCGCTTATACCTCCCTTATATCACGCTTATAGCAGAGAGGACCCAAACTACCTTAATATTCCTCACAATTAACATAACTCTGCAACAGAGCTATTTCCCCATTTCACACTTCTATAAGTTTGATATCTCATCTTGAAAATTATGCTAAAAAACTTGCATATAAGTGAAAACTCATTAACTTTGCAATCGCATAAAAATATTCGTTTGATGAGTGACTCTAGCGTTGAAATAGTTCAAAGACTTGAAAATAAAGTCAATCAGCTAGTTACGCTTTACAACGAGCAACGCCAAAAGAACGCTGCTCTTGTAAAAGAGAACATACAGCTAAAGTCAGACATCGAAGAGAAAAACAGCCAGCTAGCAGATATTACTGATAGGTTTAATATCTTCAGAACAGCATCAGGATTAGCTGGAAACGGATCTCAGACAGAACGAGACAACGCTCGCAAACGAATAGAAAAACTAGTGCGGGAAATAGACAAGTGCATTGCACTACTAAATCAATGAGTGATACTGCCGAATCAAATAAAAGTCAGAAAGTAACCGTCACATTCGAGGTGTTGGGCAAGAGGTACTCTCTCCCAGTAGCACCCGAAAGCGAAAGTGCATTTCGTCGTGCGGCAAAAAGACTGTCAGACCGTATCGGCCAGCTAGCCCAAAGATATAATGGTTCAAAGTTTTCTTTAGAGGATTTCTGCGTATACGCAGCTGTAGAGATTATTACCACCTGCTTCGAGGAGAAGGACAACAACCAAGAAGCAAGCACAATAAGTTCTCTCGTCTCTTTAGAGCAGAAACTGGACGACATATTACTGAGCATAGAGTAAACGCCTCAGCACCATAGCTGTCGCATATCTCCACCTCATTATAAAATAAAACTATAGACCGCGCTGTGCAGACATTCGACGCATAGTACCTACCCCCTCGGTACTGCTATGCTCAATGGTATTGTATAGCGCATTAATTTTATATAAACGACAAATAATAACAAATACATACAACACAAAACATAATGGATATCATAACAATAATAGTCGGTCTTGTAGGTATTGCTATTGGAGGCGGAGTGGTTTGGCTCCTGCTCAATACAGCACTGAAAAACCGCAGCAAGAAGATAATCCGCGAGGCAGAGGCCGAAGCTGAGGTTATCAAAAAGGAGAAAATTCTCCAGGCTAAGGAGAAATTCCTCGCTATGAAGACCGAGAACGAGAAGGAGATCAACCAGCGCAACCAGAAGATGGCAGCTGCAGAGAACCGTGTTCGCCAAAAGGAACAATCGCTCGACCAAAAGACTAACGAACTCGCTCGTCGCTCAAAGGAGCTTGACGTAGTACGTGAGAAACTCGACAAGCAGGCAGAGACTATTGATAAGCGTAAGGAGGATATCGAAAAACTCCACAAGCAGAGCATCGAAAAACTCGAGGCTATTACTGGCATGAGCAGCGCACAGGCTAAGGAGCAACTCGTAGAGAGCCTTAAAGCCGAAGCTCGTACAGAGGCTATGTCCTACGTCAACGATATCATGGACGAGGCTAAAATCAATGCCAACAAGGAGGCTAAGAAGATCGTTCTCCAGACTATCCAACGCGTAGCAACAGAAACAGCTATCGAGAACTCGGTAACTATCTTCCATATCGATTCCGACGAAATCAAGGGCCGTATCATCGGTCGCGAGGGTCGTAATATCCGCGCTCTCGAGGCAGCTACAGGCGTTGAAATCATCGTCGACGATACTCCAGAGGCTATCGTACTCTCAGCTTTCGACCCTATGCGTCGTGAGATCGCTCGCCTCGCTTTGCACCAACTTGTGACTGACGGTCGTATCCACCCTGCTCGTATCGAGGAGGTTGTAAACAAAGTCCGTAAGCAGGTTGAGGAGGAGGTCCTCGAGACTGGTAAGCGTACAAGCATCGACCTCAGCATACACGGTCTCCACCCAGAGCTTATTAAGCTCATCGGTAAGATGAAGTACCGTTCTTCTTATGGTCAGAATCTTTTGCAGCACGCCCGCGAAACAGCTAACCTCTGCGCCGTAATGGCATCAGAACTTGGATTGAATGTCAAGAAGGCTAAGAGAGCTGGCCTCTTGCACGATATAGGTAAGGTTTCCGACGAGGAGCCTGAACTTCCACACGCAATCCTCGGTATGAAGCTTGCCGAGAAGTACAAGGAGAAGCCTGAAATCTGTAACGCTATCGGTGCTCACCACGACGAGGTGGAAATGCAGACTCTCATCGCTCCTATCGTTCAAGTTTGTGATGCTATCAGTGGCGCCCGCCCAGGTGCTCGTCGCGAGATTATCGAGGCTTACATCAAGCGCCTCAACGACCTCGAGAATATGGCTCTCTCTTACCCAGGCGTTATCAAGACTTATGCTATCCAGGCTGGTCGTGAGCTCCGCGTTATCGTAGGTAGCGAAAAGATTACCGACAAGGAGGCAGAGACAATATCATACGATTTGGCTCGCAAGATCCAGACCGAGATGACATACCCTGGTCAGGTTAAGATTACAGTAATCCGTGAAACACGTGCTGTAAGCTACGCTAAGTAAAAATTCATAATGTAGTTGATACGGAAGGGCTCCACGCTATGATTCGAGGAGTCCTTCTCTATTTCCCTCAAATACCTTGTTTGCTGCACACAACAATTCGGCAACACACATATTAACAGAATAGGTATTATGACTACATTTGCAGTATTATAAAAGAATAATTAAACCATTAACACAATAAGAAAATGATGCATAAACTCCTCTCTGTATTTGTGACGCTATGCGCTGCAGGTACATTGATGGCACAAAAGCCAGACCCTAAGTTTAGTATCTATCTCTGCTTCGGACAATCCAACATGGAGGGTAATGCCCGCATCGAGGAAGTCGACACACAGGGAGTAGATCCTCGTTTCCAAATGATGGCAGCAACACCAAACTCAAAGTTGAATCGCGAGGTTGGCAAATGGTATACAGCTGTTCCTCCTTTGTGCCGAGAGAATACAGGTTTGACTCCTGCCGACTACTTCGGCCGCACAATGGTAAAGTTCCTTCCTGAGGACGAGCGCGTTGGCGTAATCAACGTTGCCATCGGTGGCTGTCACATCCAGACATTTATCTCCGACACTATCCCTTCATACCTCAAGCGTGCTCCAAAATGGATGATCCCTATGCTCGAGGCATACGACAATGATCCATACAAGCGTCTCGTAGAGATGGCTAAGTTGGCTCAGAAGGATGGCGTTATCCGCGGTATCCTCCTCCACCAAGGCGAGTCGAATACCAACGACCCTCTCTGGTGCGGTATGGTAAAGCAGGTATACGAGCGCCTTTTAAAGGACCTCAACCTCAAGGCTAAGGATGTACCTTTGTTCGCTGGCGAGGTTGTTCCAGAGGATCGTGGCGGTGTATGTGCATCAATGAACAAGATTATCCAAACATTGCCTCAGACAATCAAGACAGCTCACGTAGTACCAGCTCAGGGTTGTACAAACGCAAAGGATCACCTCCATTTCGACGCAGCAGGTTACCGCGAGCTCGGTCGCCGTTACGCAGTCAAGGCTCTCCAGGCTCGTGGCATTAAGTTGCCTGAGGAGGAGCTTGTCATGACAGGCGTCAAGATTGAGGTTGAGCGCAACCCTATCATACAAACATGCTTTACTACCGACCCTGCGCCAATGGTATCAGGCGACAGATTGTATATCTACACTGGTCACGATGAGGATAATGCCGATTTCTTCTGGATGCAGGAGTGGAGAGTTTACTCTACAACAGATATGGCCAACTGGACCGATCATGGTTCACCTCTCGCTATTGAGGACTTCTCATGGGGCGACGACCGCGCATGGGCTCCGCAGTGTATAGAGCGTAATGGCAAGTTCTACTTCTACGTTCCATTGCACTCTAAGCTCTCTGGTGGTATGGCTATCGGTGTAGCTGTTGGCGACTCCCCTACAGGTCCATTCAAGGATGTTCTCGGCAAGCCTCTCTTCGACGATGGTAAGTGGGATAACATCGACCCAACTGTAATGATTGACGACGATGGTCAGGCTTGGCTCGCGTGGGGTAACCCAACAATCCATATCGCTAAGCTCAACGAGGATATGATAAGTTTCAAAGAGGAGCCACGTCTTATCGACATCACAACAGAGGGCTTCGGCGAGATGAAGGTTCCTGCTAGTCGCGACAGCAAGGATTTGGTAAGCCGCCCTACATATACCGAAGGTCCATGGCTTTCAAAGCGCAACGGCAAATATCAGCTCATCTATGCAGCTGGTGGTATTCCAGAGCACATCGCATACTCTACAGCTAAGAGTCTCGATGGTCCTTGGACATACGGCGGTGTCATCATGCCTCAGAGCGACGAGACAGCTTCGTTCACCAACCATTCGGGTGTAGTCGACTATAAGGGTCACTCATATTTCTTCTACCACACAGGTTGGTTGCCAAATGGTGGCGGCTTCGCTCGTTCAGTTTCAGTTGAAGAGTTCAAGTACAACACCGATGGCTCATTCCCAACAATCAAGCACACAAAGAAGGGTGTAGATCCTATCGCTTTGTTCTCACCTCTCGGTCGCGTAGAGTTCGAGACAATCGCCTTCTCTAAGGGTGTAAAGACTGAGCAGAATGCCAAGACAGGCGTATATGTAACAGACATCCACAATGACGATTATATCAAAGTGGCTTCTGTAGACTTCAAGTCGGCCAATACACCAACGTCTATCACAGTATGCGCAGCATCAGGCTTGCGTGGTGGCACAATAGAGGTTAGAGCAGGCAGCCTTGAGGGACAGGTTCTTGCAACAATTGAGATCCCTGCTACAGGTGGCTGGGAGAACTGGAAGGAGATAACAGCTCCATTGACAGCCCCAGAAGGTCCTATCTACGATGTATACTTCGTATTCAAGGGCAGAAAGGGTCCTAAGTTGTTCAACCTCGACTGGTGGTCTATGAAATAGTATATTTCACAAATCATATATACACAAAACGAAAGGAGTATGCGCGTGATGTGCATACTCTTTTTTTTATTGTTTATAGGTACTTGCTGATATAAGAGAAGTACCTTCTTGCTCGCAGTTTTTTTATTTAATGAGTACTTGCTGATACAATAGAAGTACCTTCTTGCTCGCAAAAAAATAGAATAGCGTTGTGATTTAACGAGCAAATAATTACTTTTGAGAAATCAATTAACACCTAAAATATATGAAACCATTATTCACGTTATTATTGGCTGCAGTTGGCGTTACATGTGCCGCACAGACCAAGTTGACAGAAGAGATCATGGACAAGTATCCAGACCTCGCTACATCTAATTACATCTATTACGACACAGCTGTTAAAACATTCAACGAGATAAACGGGGGCAAATACGACTACCCTACGCTCTCAGATGCGCCTAAAGGCTATGAAGCATTCTACATCAGCCACTATGGTCGCCATGGTTCAAGATACCACTATAGCCAGCGCGACTACGATTGGTGGGCGGCAACTCTCGATTCGGCAAAGAACGAAGGCTTTCTCAACGAGCTTGGTTTGAAGATAGAGCACGATATGGCTATCCTATGTAAGGATGCTCAAGGTCGTGCAGGCGATCTCACCCCAGCAGGAAGAAAGCAGCATCAAGGCATAGCAAAACGTATGATGGCCAATTTCCCTGAGGTATTCAAAGGCAAGGATGCTGTCATTGATGCCAAGTCTACTGTTGTACCTCGCTGTCTGCTCAGCATGGATGCATTCTGCCAGGAGTTGAGAGCAGGTCGCCCTGAATTGACCATCAATAACGATGCTGGTCACTGCTTCCAGAACTACATGATGAACGAGCAGGATGGTAATCGCCCTATGGTAAAGACCGACACATGGAAGAAGGCCAGCATGGGCTTCTATATGGGCATGGGACATCCTGAGGTGGCATGTAAGCGTCTTTTCAAAGATCCAGAGGCTGCCGGCAAGAGATTCAACCTCATGAGAATCGATCAGGCTCTCTACAACGCATACTCTTCTCTCGAGGGTGTAGTTCTTGAAGATGTAAACACTCTTCGCACATTCCTCTCCTCTAAGGAGATGGTCAACTCTTACAAATCGAGCAACTTCTACTGGTATAGTACCTTCGCTTGTGTGCCACAACTTGGAGGCGTGAAGAATAGTCACTGTGCAGCCAACCTTGGCAGCAAGATAATCGAAGAGGCTGAAGCAGTATTGAGCGGCAAGAGTACTGTCCGTGCCAACCTACGATTTGGACACGACTCTGCACTTATGCCTCTGTTGGCACTATTCAACATCAACGGCGCAGGTACAGAGATTGAAGATTTTGCTACATTGCACAACCAGTGGAGCGTAGATGAGTATGTACCTATGGCTGGCAATGTTCAGATTATCTTCTACCGAAGCAAAAAAGACCCTAAGTCGGATATCCTCATCAAGATTCTCCAAAATGAAAAAGAGAGCAAGCTACCTATCGGCGATGGTCCATACTACAAGTGGAACGACGTTAAGGCTTACTGGCTCAAGCGCATTGAAGATAGCAATTACTAAGTAAACTTGGCGGCTTAAAGATCGCAATGAACAATAGTACTGAGCCCAACCAGTTTATGCCATGCAGAATGGGGTGCGGTGCGTGCTGCATAGCGCCATCCATATCCTCGCCTATCCCAGGCATGCCCAATGGCAAGCCGGCTGGAGTAAGGTGTGTAAACCTGACAGACGATAATCTGTGTAAGATATTTGGCTCTCCCGACCGCCCCAGAGTATGTGGAGGCTTTCAGGCAGAACCTCTGTTCTGTGGAGAGACTCGCGAAGATGCGCTGAGGATATTATCCTCTCTGGAGAGTGCTGAATAGGATTAATATTTCGACAAAACAAAAACAGGGTGTATCCGAAAGATACACCCTGCATTATTTTTATTTATCGCTGAATTACAAAATTGATAGGTACCGTGAAAGCAACCTTGACTGCTCTACCTCGCTGGAGACCTGGAGACCACTTAGGCATTGACTGGACTACGCGGACTGCCTCTTTGTCAAGGCTTGGGTCAAGAGGACGTGCAACACGAACATCTGTCACATTGCCCTCCTTATCGACAACGAAAGAAACGAATACTCGTCCCTGAACACCGTTCTCGAGAGCAAGAGGAGGATACTTGACTGACTGAGCGAGAAACTTACGCAACTCGAGGTCGCCACCTGGGAATACAGGCATCTGCTCTGCAAAAACAAATGTTTCTTCGAAGCATAATACATCCTCTTCTGGAACATCTATTGGCTCGTAGTTCACGACATCATCAGGATTTGCCTCAGTATTGAATACGTCCAGATCATTATCGAGATCCTCTCCATTATCAACAATGTTGATAACATCGGCCATCTTTGGAGGAGGTGGAGGAGCTGGTGTTGGAGCCTCAGGCATTCTTGTAATAGGAGTCATCTCTGGAATATCGAAATCAATAGGAGCAGACATACCTGTCATATTGATTTCTGCAGCAGTCGTTGACCACTCGAAGACCGTGAAGCACACAACAAGTGCAAGAATCATACCGATTTCGGTAAAGAGACCCTTCTTGTTCTCAAGGTCTGCTCTGGGAGTTTTTTTAGCATCCATAAGTCAAACGTATTATGGCAACCAGGTTGCCGGTTAATAACTCAGTTGTCGCTATAGAACTAAGGCCTTATTTCTTTAATTGCAAACTACCAATAAAAATCGACAATTCATAGGAATGGGAGCTACATTTGAGATTATTTAAGAATACCATATATCAGGCGTGGAGAAATTAACTGTGGTTTAACAAAACGACAACAAAATTAGGGGTATATAGACCCCTATAGGAATAAAAAAGGACCTCCTGGATGGAGATCCTATACTGATATACGAACATATATGGTAGTGTGATTATGATATAGGCTTGCAAGACATTCCGTGATAACCTTGCATTTATAACATATATGAAGCAATAAGTTTACCTATTTCTATAATATCTGTCGACCCAGAGAACTCTAATTTGATTTTACCTACACCACTGAAGTATAGCTCCAACTCACAATCGAGGTCAAATGTTCCTGCGGTTTCAATACTGTAGACCGATATCTTTTTGTAGGGGAGAGAGGTCAAATCCTTCTTTGAACCAGTAATACCCTGAACATTGGCTGTTATCAGTCGCTTGTTGGTAAAAATCACAAAATCGCGTATTGCCTTGTACGAGCTAATAATCTCCTCTCCCTCTATAAGGAGCGGAGTAATCTTATCTGCCATAGAGGCATTATCTACCTTCTTGAGCTTACAAAATGAGCCGTTGTTAAAATCTATCATATATTATATATGTGTTGTTGCCCCTAGAAGAGACGTTATACCATTATTATTCATGACTTTCTATTACCTGCATCAGCGATGCGAGAGACATAGCTCCAGTCTGTTTCCACAGCATTTCGCCCTTTCTGAATAGGATTAGAGTGGGAACAGACAACACACTATATTGAAGACAGAGATTCTCGTTATGGTCTACATCGATCTTAAGGATTCTGATGCGGTCGCCCATCTTCTCCTTGAGTTGCTCCAATACAGGATGCATCATCTTGCATGGCCCACACCATGTGGCGAAGAAATCGACCAACACCAGCGAGTCAGAAGATATTATCTCATTGAAATTATCCATAAAAATCCTCCTGTTTATTGTCTAGTTATTACTACTCATTTTTGATATTGCAATAATAGGAAATATTCTACCTCATCCCAAATAATAAAGAGAAAAGGAATGGTAATTTTGAGCATACAATTTATCTTTGTAAAAAATAACAACTGCACGCCATAGCAGACACATCATAAGCATATACACCATGAGAAAAGAGAGCAGACAGATGAGTGCGGAGTGGGCATTAGAAGTGTTGGACCGCGCACCATATATAACAATGAGCATGACAGACACCGATGGCATGCCATATTCTGTACCATTGTCATTAGCCCGTACCGATGAAAAGACATTCTACTTTCACTGCGCTATGGAGGGCAAGAAACTTGACGCCATAAACAAGAATCCCAATGTCTGCCTCAGCGCTGTAAGCAAATGCAAACCTACAGTTGGTCCAAAGGATGGCAGTTTTACCCTTGAGTTCAAATCGGCAATAGCCTTTGGCAAGGCAGAGATAGTCAACGATGAGGCAGAAAAGATCTCTGCTTTGCGTGCAATATGTGAGAGATTTCTACCTAAGCATATGGACGCTTTCGACGTATCCATAGCAAGAAGCTTGGCTCGTACTGCAGTGGTACGCATTACACTCAGCGAGCCCCCTGTAGGCAAACGCAAAGAATACGATGCTCAGGGCGAAGAGATGAAATGGGGAAGAATGGAATAATGAGAAAAATGTACGGACAGCATGAAAAACATTTTACTTATCATCACTATAATCTGTCTTATCAGTTGTAAGGCGCAAGTAAACAAACCTACTACCGAGGAATACGAATACTCGGGAGATCGTACCTACATGCGTGAAGACAGTTTGAAGATTAGTCAGTTGCTGTATCAAGCCAGCATCAAGGGAGACTATAGAGAGCATATAGAGAGCCTAGTGTTTGCTCGCAGTTTTTTAGATATTCCATACGTGGGACACACCCTTGAAGTGAACGACGAAGAGAAGTTGGTCATCAATACAAGAGAACTCGACTGTACTACATTTATGGAAAATGTGGTAGCACTGACTCTGTGCGACAAGGCTGGCAGATATACATTTGACGACTTCTGCTATTATCTGCAAAAAATAAGATACGGCGAAGGAGACACTGTGGCATACTGGAACAGAAACCACTATTTCTTTGGTTGGATGGCCGAAAATGAAAAGAAAGGCATAGTAGAGAGGATAACCGACGAAGCGTATCATACAGCAAAGATGGAAGCCGATATCGACTTTATGAGTACACACGTGGGCAACTACAAGATGCTGGATGCACATAAAGAATGGGTACCACAGATTGCTGATATGGAAAAAATGGTCACAGGCCTGCGATATACATATATTCCCAAGGGCAAAATCGACAACTCTGCAGAACTGAGAGCGCTAATACACAACGGGGACATACTAGGACTAACCACCGAGATAAAAGGACTAGACACTCAGCACGTAGGCATTGCTGTTTGGAAAGAAGATGGACTACACCTGATGAACGCCTCACTACTACATAAAAAAGTAGTATTAGAAGAGAAACTACTATACGACTATCTGCAAGGACAAAAGAGAATGACCGGCATGATAGTGGGAAGAATAAAATAATCTGGCTAAATACCACTTTAATGCGATTTTTTTGAAAGAAGGGGTATTTGATTTGGGTGTTTTATGGTCTTTATAGTAAAAGACTAAAAACAATAAGGCTTATGGATTACACGAGGCAGCAATTTGAGCGGCTTTACAAAGACAACTACAAACAGATGTATCGTCTGGCCTATTCGGTATTGACAGATGCCGATGAAGCCCGAGATGCAGTCAGTCAGGTTTTCACCCAAATATGGCATAGCAAACCCCAGATAAGCGAAGCCACGGTAAGAGGTTACCTGCTTGTAGCCACCAAGAACCAAAGTTTACATATCCTGCGGCAACGCAAACTTAGGCTAGAACTAGAGCGGCAATTGCACGAGGAACAAGAAGAAGCTGAGAACAACGAGCGAGAAGAATTGCTAGAAGAGCTCAAGCAAGTCATAGAAGACAACCTCACTCCGCAGGATAAAAAGATTCTCAATCTCCACTACGAAGAAGAGATGACCTATGGCGAGACGGCAGAAGCATTGGGCATCAGCTCATCAGCCGTCAACAAGCACATAACCAATTCACTATTCAAAATCAGACAAAACCTAAAAATTGCAAAATGATGAAGCCAGAAGATATAGACAATAAGATCGGGATGCCCGACATCGACAAAGAGTGGGAGAAGTTCCAACGAGAGGTCATAGATGCTGAAGAGAAAATTGTACCTATCCGCTCCACTATATATAGGAAGATAGCTGCTGTAGCTGCGACTGTTGTCGGACTCAGCTGTTTTTCATACGCGTGCATTTGGTTTTCAGGAGCACTTGAAAGAGATGAGGCACAACCGACAGACGGACAAATTGTAGAATCTACTAATGACAATTTGACTACACCCGATGTCTTCCTCTTTGACAATGTAGAGATGGAAGAGATAGCAGAAACTATTTGTCGCTACTATCAGATGGAACATGAATTCGAGAACGATGAAGTAAGACACGTCAGAATGTTCCTACAGATAAACAAAGGAGAGAGCGTAGAGAATATAGTGGATATGCTCAACAACTTCAAGAAGGTAAACGTCAGACTTGAAAACAACAAGCTATTCATTAAGTAAACACCTCATGTCATATGAAAAAGATTATCGTCATAATATTGCTGGGATTAATCACACACCTGGCATACTCTCAAGATATACATCTGAGTTTCAATAATGTCTCGCTATCCGAGGCATTGAAAAAAATCAACCAAAGTTTCCCTTCAGCGCAAGTACAGTTTATCTATGATGAATTGGAAGATTTTCACGTACAGAAAAATATTGAGTGCCGAAATGCTCTCGATGCCATACGTGAAGTCTGCGGTTCATATCCTATCAAGATTACAAGCAAAGGCAAGAATATATTTGTAGAGTGCACGCTTGAGGGCAGCACAAAGATGGTAGGTAGGGTAATTGATGAGAATGGAGAATCACTAGAATACGCTAGCGTAGCTCTCCTATCAGTCAAAGACAGTGCCTTTATAGGTGGCGCCGTTACAAATTCTAATGGCGACTTTGTAATACCATGCGCAGAGGAGAAGGCAGATGTACGAGTATCATACATTGGCTATGGAACAGTCCGCGACGAGCACGAAACAGGCAACATAGGCACTATCCAGATGAAGACAGAAGACGTAAATCTGCAACCAGTGAGAGTTAGCGGCATGCGCCCTTTGTCTACCATAGGTAGCGACAGAATAGTATTCGACATGTCACCCCTTCAAGGAGACATGCCTTCGGACGATGCATATGGGTTATTGACCCGATTGCCATATGTAGTAGAGAATGACGGCAATTTTATGGTTGGCAATCAGGCAGCGACACTGATAATCAACGGCAAAATAATGACTATGTCGCAAGAACAGGCAAAGAAGATCCTCAAGAATATGTCTGCAGAATCTCTAGAGAGTGCTGAAATAATGCTTTCTGCTCCATCCAGATATCATGTTCGAGGTACCGTTATCAATATTGTGACCAAAGCCAACAACGGTGGCAAAAATTTCTCGGGACAAGTCTCCACATCCCTATTAAGAGACAAAAAAAATAGTGGTATCATTAGCACAACAGCTCAATATACCAGCAATAAATTTGCGATAGAGGGAATGGTGTCGTGGACACGAGGTAAAAGATACTACCGTCTAGACGAAAATAGCTCTTTTGGCAGCACTGCAAACTCATTATTTTACATAGATAAATATGTAACAAACGGAAATGACCTGCTATTAAAGTTAGAGGGAGAGTATGCATTCGCACAAAACCATAGAATTGGGTTGACCTTCTATAACGACATTGTAAATGACAAATCAACTGACCAGACAATAATCGGTTGGGATTATTTATACCCTTTGCACTCACTTGGTAATTGCAGAACAAAATATAATCTCAAGAATACCATTCTGCATTATTCAACACCATTCGGTTTGTCGTTTAATGCATCGTTTCTCAAATACAAGAGTCCAGAAAGGGCTATGAAAGATAGCTACTCCTTATCAAATACCCCTAGTCAAATAAGTACATTTAATGAGAATATATCCTGCAATCAGAATATTGACAATTGGACATTCACATTAGATCAATGTCACAAAGTCGATAATATCGGTACTATAGAATATGGCATCAAGTTCCAATATGCCAAGGATAAGTTGAATGACTTTCAATATACGACACCAAAAGATCCAAAAGATGAAGAGTTCTTCTATTTAGGCAATATTTATGGGAAGCAATTAACAGAACGCATAACTAGTGGGTATCTATCGTTTACAACAAAACCAGGTAGCAAAGTAAGTGCTACAATCGGCATTGAAGCTGAATACTACAATCCCAGCAGAACAATAGCTAGCTATCCAACACCACAGTCTCAATCAGACCCTGATCGATGGATGGAGAATCTGGAGTCTAAGTTCTTCTTTTTACCAAATCTCAACTTAACATGGAAAGCAAATGAAAAAAATACTATACATATTTCTCTTGGCGGCAATGCTTCTTATCCTGCATACTGGCAATTGCTTGGTTCTTATTTCTTTACTACTAGCCGCACTGCAATATACTCATATCCTGTGATAACCCCTAGTCATGACTACCAATTCTCTGTATTGTGGAGATTGAAGAACAATTTCAGCGTCAATTTGTTCTCAAATCTCAGTAAGGACCATATTGTTGATGTTCCGGCATTCATTTACTCATTGAGTGATTATCGTATCATGTTCATGAATGTTGATTCATACAACACTTTGGGCATGACAGCTTCTGGACGTTTCAATATTGGCAAGGTAATCAATGGAAACATCAACGCCACGATTATGAATAATCACTGGAAAAACGACAATTTGATAAAATTTGACAAGAAGCAGCTCTCTGCCGTCTTTGCCAGCACTGTGTCGGCAAACCTTGTACCTAATCATAATATCCGACTAATAGTACGACCAAGATATCAGACAAAGAGTATCAAAACGACGTGGGAGATTGATCCACTTTTCAATCTTGATGCTTCTCTAAGATACATATCCCCCAATGGAATATGGTCGGCTAGCTTATCATGCGACAATATAACCAACTCTTCTAAAAACTTTTCTTATTCAGAATCTGGACATCCTGCATTAGAGTCCTATGATGATCTATATCCTATAATGGATGAATGTAATTACAACCTTAAGTCTTGGCAAAACTGGAGAAGATACTCTCTTACCCTAATATGTAAGTTTGGAGGATTCAAAGAAAACAAGACCAAAGAGGTTGACACAGATCGCATAAAACGCATCAGATATTTTTAGGGTGGTGAGATACCACCCTTTTTTCTTATTTTTGTGATATCAAACAGAGAATGATATGGCAGAGAAGTTCAAGAATAAAAGGGCTGTTATCATTGGAGCCACCTCCGGTATTGGTCGTGAAGTAGCCAAACTGCTACATGCTGATGGTTGGACTATCGGCATCGCAGGACGACGGACAGAACTACTAGATGAGTTGAAAAATGAACTTGGAGATAGAGTATACACCAAACAGGTAGATATTTGCAAATACGGCGCAGATGAGAAGTTCCTGGAACTGGTCAAAGAGGTAGGCAATGTAGATCTCATCTTCCACGCATCAGGTGTCGGTAAACAGAACCCCAACTTGGAAAAGGATATTGAGATGAGGACCATGGACACCAATGTAATGGGCTTCACGAGAATAATAACTGCCGCTTACAGATATTTTGCCTCAAACGGAGGAGGACATATTGCTTGTATCTCATCCGTAGCTGGCACTAAGGGATTGGGGGCAGCTCCAGCATACTCCGCTACAAAAAGATTCCAGAATACTTATATACAGTGTCTGTGTCAACATGCGTCAATGTACGGCACAGGAGTGACATTCACAGACATTAAGCCTGGATTCGCCAGAACCGCAATACTCAACAGCGAGAAGAAATATCCATTATTGATGGAGGCTCCCTACGTTGCCAAGAAGATAATAAAGGCTGTTTACGGCAAGAAGAGAAGCATTATTATCGACTGGAAGTACCGTTTACTCATTGGCGTATGGAAGATGATACCCGACTGGCTCTGGGAGAGATTGAAGATTAAGAATTAATAGCCAAATAAAGAAACAAAAAACAGAAAACGATATGCGTAAGTTTATTTTTGGTACATTGCTAGTAATAATACTAGGAGTTGTAGGTTGGGGCTATTACAGCTACTATTATGTTTTTGGCGAAGGTGTCAAGACTGGTCAACTCAACTACATTGTTTACAAAGGCTATGTCTTCAAGACTTATGAAGGCAAATTGATTCAGAGTGGCTTTCGTGGTACATCCACCACTACCCCAGTTGGCAATAGCAAAGGATCGTCTTCTACAGTTACCACAAGTGGGTTCCAAAGTTATGAGTTTGAATTTTCCGTTGAAGATCAGTCAATAGCCGACTCTCTTATGCGCTGCGGTGGCAGAGAAGTGGAGCTACATTATAAAGAGTACCTCAACACATTGCCTTGGAGAGGCGTAAGTAAATATGTTGTTGATGGCATACTTGAAGTGAGATAATTATTAAAAAAAACTCATAAATAAAAAGTCCAAGACTACACAAGTAGCCTTGGACTTACCATTTCTAAAACTCTTATTTGTATGCGTGTGTGTATGCAATACTCGAATTTATACAAGACCCTGAGCGATCATCGCGTCAGCAACCTTAACGAAGCCACCGATGTTAGCACCCTTTACGTAGTCGATCTTGCCATCCTTGCCTGCACCATACTTAGCACATGTAGCGTGGATGTTAACCATGATCTGGTGGAGCTTAGCGTCAACTTCCTCGCTTGTCCATGGGAGACGCATTGAGTTCTGTGTCATCTCAAGACCTGAAGTAGCAACACCACCTGCGTTAGAAGCCTTGCCAGGAGCGTAGAGGATACCAGCTGCTTGGTATACTGCGATAGCCTCGTTTGTTGAAGGCATGTTAGCACCCTCAGCAACGCACCATGTACCGTTAGCGATGAGCTTCTTAGCGTCAGCCTCGTTGATCTCGTTCTGTGTAGCACATGGAAGAGCTACATCACACTTTGTACCCCAAGGACGCTCGCCCTCTGTGTAAACTGCTTTTGGATACTTAGCAACATACTCCTTGATACGACCGCGCTTAACGTTCTTCAACTCCATTACGAATGCGAGCTTCTCAGCGTCGATACCGTCAGCATCATAGATGAAGCCGTTTGAATCAGAGAGAGTAACTACCTTAGCGCCGAGCTGTGTAGCCTTCTGGCAAGCGTACTGTGCAACGTTACCTGAACCTGAGATAACAACTGTCTTGCCCTTGAAATCCTTGCCCTGTGTAGCGAGCATCTCAGAAGCGAAGTATACGAGACCGTAACCTGTAGCCTCTGGACGGATGAGTGAACCACCCCAGCCGAGACCCTTACCAGTGAGGACACCAGTAAACTCGTTGCGGAGACGCTTGTACTGACCGAAGAGGAAACCGATCTCACGGCCACCTACACCTATATCACCAGCAGGTACGTCAGTGTCAGCACCGATGTGACGCTCGAGCTCTGTCATGAAGCTCTGGCAGAAACGCATTACCTCATTGTCTGACTTGCCCTTAGGGTCGAAGTCTGAACCACCTTTACCACCACCCATTGGGAGAGTTGTGAGGGAGTTCTTCAATACCTGCTCGAAAGCAAGGAACTTAAGTACGCCGAGGTTTACAGTTGGGTGAAGACGAAGACCGCCTTTGTATGGACCGATTGCTGAGTTCATCTGAACGCGGAAACCACGGTTGAACTGCATCTCGCCCTTATCATCCATCCAAGGAACTCGGAAGATAATAACACGCTCAGGCTCTGCCATACGCTCAAGGATCTTAGCTGCCTTGTACTTAGGATTCTCCTCGATGAATGGCATAAGGCTTGTTACAACCTCTTTTACTGCCTGGTGGAACTCGCTCTCACCTGGGTTCTTGGCGATGATCTTCGTCATGAACTCGTTAATCTGTGCTTCGTACTTTGCCATAATTAGCTTGTATCTTTAAAGTGTTTTACTTTTGTTTTTTTCTTATGGGAGCAAAATTATAGGCTTTTTGAATAGGTGTTCCATTTCTATATATTCTTTACGTGTACGACGTAATATATTACGTGATTTGCGTACACCCTACTCTAAATACTCACCTATTTTTCGCTCTACTGCCATAGCACAGGCAGGACAGAATGGCTCATTCAAAACTCTCATCAGACAAACATCCGTAGCTCGATACATACCCTTGGTTGTATAAGCTGCCCCTTCTAGTAACCCTGCCTTACCTTGGTCATACAGCGCCTTCCACTTGAGTTCAAAGTGCTTGAGAGAGGTGAGGTTTGGCTCCCATGGCTCTACCGATGTATCATAATACTCTTCTAAATTGTCCTCCGGATTGTAATACTCATCGCCTAAACCCGCAAATCCATGTCCACCCTCATGAAGTGCCAACTCTATGGCCAACGGATGGTGCGCCGCAAACGTGGTAATCTCGTTATATACTCCCCCACCTCCATATGTGTCAGTATTGACGGCTACTATAACATAGTCGGCTGGAATATTGCCAACGTAGTCCGACTGCTTGAATACATCATTTGTTATCAAGTATCTGTCCGATCCATGCCAACCAAATTGTGAGTTGAGTATCGAAAATTCTTTTATCGATTTATCTCTGCAATCTCCCACCACATTTGTCTTTGATGGCAAAAAGGCTGTCCTGAAAGATATTCTATCTTTATATCTGCACCACGGCTCGCGACTAAGCCACTGCGAGACTATACTTTGTGCCATTGAGTCGAACCGTACCTCCTCATCAGCCATATATGCATCTGCTAAAATCAGAAAATCCAATGTCGTACGTGGATCTCCCGCATCATTGATACATTTCACTGTCGGCTCAAGCAGCGTGCCACAGGGCTTAATATCATTTGGCATTATACCTACCCTCTGCACCTCGGTATATACACCGTTCCGCGCCCTTTGCTCTATAACAAGGGTCGACTTCCTCCTTGGCATAGGTGCATATATGGTGTGCTCGTAATCTATGATGGTCTTACCTTCGTATGGAGTATTAACCCATTCTTCATATAGAGCACAGAAGCCATCTGTCCAGATCGTATCTCTCGACTTGTCGTCTATTATATGATAAACAAAATTACCCATCGGGCGATTGTCTACCTTATATATATCGCCTCGCCTGCCTGTCCACTCTTTCAATGAAGAGACCGATATTATATCCACTTCCCTATTGGGCATAGAATCTCGTAATATAATATCAACCCTAAGCGTCCCTCGCTGAAACCGACTCTCAAATAGTGAAATATTGGCTACCCTACGTGTGGTTGTTGTCAAATTGCAACCAATGAATATAATTGTCGCACAAAGTGCAAGAAATAATCGCATAACCAGTGATATTTTTTGTCATTTGCAAAATTAGCCTTATTTTTGCTTTATTCAATTATAGTACAGTCAGTAAAATATGGCAGACATTTCTAATAAATTTGATATCGCACCTCAAATAGACGACCTTGACAAAAAGATCCTCAAAATGATCATGGCCAATGCTCGTATCCCTTATCTTGAGGTGGCTAGAGAGTGTGGCGTATCAGGTGCAGCTATCCATCAGCGCGTACAGCGTCTGGTGCAGATAGGCATTATCAAGGGTTCGGAATTTATCATCAACCCTACACGTATAGGGTACCAGACATGCGCATACATCGGCATCTTCCTCAAGGACTCACGTTATTTCGATAAGGTAGTTGACGAAATGAAAAAGATTCCTCAAATCATAGAGTGTCACTATACTACAGGCCAGTATGCTATCTTTATCAAGATATACGCTAAGAGCAACGAGCACATGAAGTACATTCTTCACGACAAGTTGCAGGCTATCGAGGGTATAGCTTCTACCGAAACCATCATCTCTCTCGAGGAGAGCTTCAAGAGACAGATAACAATTGATGACGATATCGACTTCTAAATAGTCTTATCCTTTACAAAACAATAACGGCTCGGTAAATCTCATGACTTACCGAGCCGCTCTTTTTTATTGTCTCTTACTTCTTAGTCTTCTTTTCTATAGACTCTCCTATCGACTCCATAGATTTAGCGATAGATTCAAACGACTTGCCCATCGACTCTCCCATTCTTTCAAGAGATTCGCCCATCTTCTCAAAGTCTCCTTCTACATTCTTGAAGTTGCCATCTACTGCCGATAGCGACTTCTCGAGCGACTGACCAAGTGCTTCAAAGGTCTTACCAAATGCATCCGATACAGATTTTTCACCTGCATTGCCTAGCCCCGAAAGAAACCCTTCCATAAGCCCCCCAAATTGTTGCGCCGCTGCACCCATGGCTTCTGCAGCCTTCGACATGGCTTTGCCTACGAAAAGGCCTATACACTTAGCTCGCAAACGATCTATCTGTGCTCGCTCTTCTGGCGTAAATTTATCTTTATTAGCCTCTATATCTTCAGCAATTGATTCAAATTCAGTTGCCACCTTGTCCCAATCTTCCTCACTATAAGTAGAGGCATTGGTATCCAACTGCGCAGTGAGTACCTGAAGCCTATTAATGGTATCCTGCTTCTTGTTCGAGCATGATGCTGACACTATCATGACAGCAACAAAAGTGATACATACTAGTAATTTCTTCATAAGTCCAATTTATTGTTGTTTTGTGCAAATATAGCGAAAAATCAATGCGTTGGAACTTTTACGCAAATTATGTGAACAAATCAGAAAGCCCATCAACCAACCTCATCGTACATTTGCACTATCTAAAAATGACAGAAAGTTACATCCAAACCTAATAAGTAACCTTACTTATAAATCAGCCCTAACAACAAATAATACTTACCTACCAAAAAAGCTCGTCCATCTCCTAGGACGAGCTTTTTATTTTATCTTCAATTACTGATTGAGCAACCAACTTAACCCAGCAACCCATAATACTACAAATAATGGCACTAGTATGGTAAACTTGCGATGCTGAGTCTTGTGATGCCACATCTTCATACCCAACCATGCACCTAACGCACCTCCTGCTGCAGCCAACCCAAGCAATGTCATCTCTGGTATACGCCACATGTTCTTTATGGCCTTGAATTTATCTACTCCATAAACTATTAAAGTAATGACGTTAATCGCTAGCAGGTAGTATGCAAGTGTTTCTATCATACAGGTGGAATTTTTGATTTTAACTATTACAAAGGTACAATTATATACGTATATTTGCATTACAACGTAAACAAATCGAAATACGTCAAATACCAATCAAAAAAAACAAACGCAAAACATACATAACATGAAGAAGTACTTTGTTCCAGCTGTTCTGATGGCAATCGGAATATGCTCTTGCACTCAGCAGTCTTCTAAGGTCTCTCCTGCAATTCCTAGAGATGCCGACCTAGAGGCTAAAGTGGAAGCAATTGTAAGCAAGATGACTCTCGATGAAAAGGTGGGTCAGATGCTCGAACTCAACTTCGACGTCTTGGGGAAGATCGTCGTAGAGAATGCAAAAGTGGACCGTGGTAAGGTCAAGCAACTTATGGCAGGTCGACCAGAAGCTGAGGTTAAGGCTTTCCTGGCTCAATCCGACGAGGAGATTATAAATACCTTGGCAGGATATAATCTCGATATTTACGAGGGCTCTACCGATAAACGCTGGGAGCCCGACGAGAATAAACTGGATACATGTATTTCAAAGTACAAGATAGGGTCTATCCTTAATGCCCCAGGCAAAGCCGCTACTGTCGAACAATGGCAGTCATGGATCCGCCTCATCCAGGAGAAGTCTATGAATTATATCGGAGTACCTGATATATATGGTCTCGATCATAACCATGGCGTTACATATACTCAGGGGGGCACAATGTTCCCTCAGCCTATCAACTTCGCTGCTTCGTTCAATACCGACCTGGCCTTTCAAATGGCTCAGATCACAGCATACGAGAGCCGCGCAGCTAATTGCCCATGGGTATATAACCCTGTGGTCGACCTTGGCCGCGACCCTCGATGGTCTCGCATCTGGGAGAGCTTCGGTGAGGATGCTATAGTAAACTCTAAGATGGTGGCTGCCGAGGTTAAAGGCTACCAGGGCGAGGATAACAACCATATAGGTAAATATGGTGTAGCTACTAGCGTTAAGCACTACTTCGGCTATGGTGCTCCTTTCACTGGCAAGGACCGTACTCCTGCTTATATCGCGCCTAATATGCTCCGCGAAAAATACTTCGAGCCTTTCAAGACGGCTATCCTCGCAGGAGCGCAGACTGTAATGGTCAACTCAGCATCTATCAATGGTGTACCTGTTCACGCTTCTTACGAGTACCTCACAAAGTGGCTCAAGGAGGACCTCAACTGGGATGGCTTCATCGTTACCGACTGGGCTGATATCAACAACCTCTACCAGCGCGAAAAGGTAGCTAAGGATAAGAAGGATGCTATCCGTATCGCTATTAACGCAGGTATCGATATGTCAATGGACCCATATAGCACAGATTTCTGCGTATTGCTTAAGGAACTCGTAAACGAGGGCGCAGTAAAGATGTCTCGTATCGATGATGCCGCTAAGCGTATCATTCGCGTAAAATATCGCCTCGGTCTCTTTGATGAACCTAATACAGGTGGCGAGGGCTACGAGAAGTTCGGTAGCGAGGAGCACGCTCTTGCAGCTCTTAAATCGGCCGAGGAAACAGAGGTTCTCTTGAAGAACGAGGGTGTTCTTCCTATAGCTAAAGGCAAGAAAATCCTTCTCACTGGTCCTAATGCCAACCAGATGCGCTGCCTCAATGGCGGTTGGACATATACCTGGCAGGGCTCAAATGCCGATGAATTGTACGAGCCTTACAATACTATCTACGAGGCTCTCTGCAATAAGTACGGTGAGACGAATGTAATCCTCGAGCAAGGTGTTACATATAATGAGCAAGGTCAGTATTTCGAAGAGAATACTCCAGAAATCGACAAGGCTGTTAAGGCTGCTGCTAAGGCTGATATCATCTTGGCTTGTATCGGAGAGAATAGCTACTGCGAAACTCCTGGTAACTTGAACGACCTTAATCTCTCTTCCAACCAGAAGGACCTTGTTAAGGCTCTCGCTAAGACTGGTAAACCTATCGTATTGATTCTCAACGAGGGTCGCCCACGTCTTATCGCTGATATCGAGCCTCTTGCTAAGGCTGTAGTCCATATCTTCCTCCCTGGTAACTATGGTGCTGATGCCTTGGCTAATCTCTTGTCTGGCGATGCCAACTTCTCTGCTAAAATGCCTTATACTTATCCTCGCGAAATCAACTCACTTATTACGTACGATTACAAGGTGAGCGAGGAGGTCGGCACAATGTCTGGCGCATACAACTACGATGCTAAAGTTTCTCTCCAGTGGCCTTTCGGCTTTGGCTTGAGCTACACAACTTTCGAGTATAGCAACTTGAAGGTCGATAAATCAACTTTCTCTTCCAACGATGTCATTAAGGTGTCTGTAGATGTCAAGAATACTGGTAGTGTGGCTGGTAAGGAGCCTGTCCTCCTCTATACTAGCGATGTAGTGGCTTCTATCGTACCTGACAATAAACGATTGAGAGATTTCTCTAAGGTCGACCTCCAGCCAGGTGAAACAAAAACTGTAACTTTCGACCTCCCTGCCAAGAAGATGGCTTTCGTCAACAATGAGGGCAAGTGGACTCTCGAGGCTGGCGAGTTCATCATCAAGGTTGGAAAGGAGACTGTCTCAGTCGATTGCAAGGAGACAAAAATCTGGGACGAACCAAATATCTAATGCATTCGCTTAATAAAAAACTGCGAGCAACCCGTATGCTCTATATAAGCAGTATATAGACAGCATATAGAAAAAAGCGAGCATGGTACTAAGTATCATGCTCGCCTTTTTTATTTCTTATTGCTCAACCAAAGACCTAATAATATCAATGCACTTCCTAAGGCAAACCATATCGTTATTACCTCATCTAATACCAACGATGCCGCGACAATAGTCGCAATTGGATTGATGTATACATAATTGGTCGCCTCTATAGTCCCTAGCCTGTGTATACATACCGTCCATAGTAGGTAGCATGTAAAACTTGCAATGACCGAAAGAAACGCCAGATTGCCCCAAACGGTAGCATCAAGGAATATCCCTAAGTCAGTAGGTATCTCTTCTGGTCTGAAGAAGAAATATGGAAGAATGGTCAATACTCCATAAGCAAAGACTTTTCGCGTAATAAACTTGCTCGAATATTTATGCCCCACCTTCTGCGTAAGCAGGGAGTAAAACGCCCAACATATACAGGCTATAAACGCCAACATATCACCGTAGGGATTGAGATTGAGCACAAAACGACCGTTCAAGACTACAGCTACCATACCGAAAAAGGCAACTCCAGTGCCCAACCATTGTATCTTGTTCAAATGCTGCCCGGCCAACCACGAGCAGAGCAACGAGGCAAATAGCGGACATGAACATACAATAAGCGATGTATTGGTGGCCGTGGTGTACTCCAACGCCATATTCTCCGCCAGAAAGTATAGACTGCCTCCCGTAATACCAAGACCAGCCATAGCTATCTCGTCTTTCAACGTGTCACACCACATCTTTTTGTGCGATATGGTCAATATCAAAAGATAGGCAACTATAAAGCGTATAGTGAAAATAACTGCTGGTGTCAGTCCCGCAAGTATCAGCATCTTGGTCGACACAAATGTTGTACCCCAGATTATTACAATGACTATCGCTAGGATATGGTACGATATTTTAGTTGATTGCATACTACACCGACGTCTAAATATTTCACGCAAAAGTATTGAAAATTAGTGAAGTACAATATCCATCTCAATAGCCCAATAAATAATATAACATTTTTTACACTTTTAACGATGACAATGGACTGATATTGCTTGTAATTTTGCGCCCCAGAATAAAACTATTTGTAATCCGATTATGAAAAAAATGATTTGGGCTTCAGCCCTCGTTGTCGCTCTCATTTCGAGCTGTACAGCAAATGTTAATGTTCAATTCGACAATAGCGAGAAAGTCGCTGCTCTCGAGTCTAATATCGAAAAAGTAGCTACTCCTGAGGAGGCTCTCGCTCGCTTGCAGGAGGGTAACGCTCGCTACGTAGCCGATTCTCTTCTCTATCCTCACACCAACAAGGCGCGCATTTCAGCTGTAGCTCCTCACCAGGCTCCTTTCGCTGCCGTTGTAACTTGTTCCGACTCTCGCGTTCCTGCCGAGTTTATCTTCGACCAGGGTATCGGCGATATATTCGTTATCCGTACTGCCGGCAACTCTGTTAACGACGACGTAGTTATGGGTAGCGTAGATTACGCTTTGGAGCACCTCGGTGTTAAAATATTGGTTGTCATGGGTCATGAGTCTTGCGGTGGCGTTACTGGCGCTATCACAGAACTTGAGGAGGACGACAATAGCAATGTCGACGAGTTGTTGGCTGTTATCCGTAAGGATGTTGCCGATTTCGTAGGCAAGCCTGAACTTCTCGACGAGGCTATCCGCACTAACGCTAAGGCTCAGGTCGACCGCATCTTGGCTAAGAACAATGTTAAGGAGTTGGTCGAGGCTGGCAAGACTATGGTTATCGGTGCTTACTACAACGTTCATGACGGTAGCGTAGTATTCAACAAGTAAAAGATCTGTCAATAATGATAATTGGCGAGTCTGTCTTCGGATAGGCTTGCCTTTTTTATTATCTTTGCCACATGATTTATACTTTCGCCGAGGCACTGGAGGCTTGCGGTTTTACCGATAGGCTCAGTTATAATAAGGAACTGGATGTCAAGAATAGAGCCATAGCTTTGTTCTTCGAGAAGAATATGATTCCAACTTCTCCCGCTCCCGTCATCCCTAGCCCTATGCCCGAGGGCTATCGTACCACAACTAAACGTCGCGCCAAAATAGGTCGCAACGGATTCTCTTTCGGCGTGGACGAAGCCCCCGTAACCGAACCTCGCGAACATCAGGATATTTACTCTTTCGTAGAGGGTAAACTCCAAACTCCGCCTTACCGACCTATGGCTGAGGCTCTCAACTGGGTCATCCTGAGGGGTAGCTATACTAGCCGTACCGTCATATTCAACGTGCGCGAACTTAATGCCCCTATCGTCAGAAAACTTAAACAACTGGCCGACCACCTCCAAAAATTACCTAAGCCTGTTACCGCAGCTCACGTTTACGTGGCTAAAACATCGGATTATTACCTCGAAATGGACCAGCCTACCGATTCTATGGCGTTCAAACAGCTGTACGGCCCTCGCGAACTAGCTCTTAAATTGGATGGTTTTTCTCTCAAATACCCAGTCACGGGATTTAGCCAAATCAATGAGTCTCAAGTCCGTAACATGCTTTCTGCCGCCAAAGAAATGGCTCAATTGGATGCTAATACCAATTTCATGGATCTCTATTGCGGATATGGCTTGTTCGGCTTCGGCATGGCCGAGGAGGCTCATAGCATCTTGGGAGTTGAGTGGACGGGCGAATCTATAGAGTGCGCCAAACGTAGCGCTCAGTTCTTAAAACGCAACGCTCAGTTCATCGCCGGCCGCATCGATAGTAAGTTCATCGATAAATTGCCTAAACCTAAAGGCCCCGAGGTCATATTGCTCGACCCTCCTCGCAAGGGCACTCTCCCAGGCGTCATCGCAGCCCTAGCTAAACGCCACGCCCGCCGTATCGTCCATATATTCTGCGGTACCGACGAAATTCCTCGCTCTATAAAGGAATGGGATTCAGCAGGATACCGTATCGAAAAGGTTCAGCCCCTGGATATGTTCCCTAAGGTTCGCCACATGGAGACCCTCGTCTGCCTTGTCCCCAAGGAGTAATCTTCAAAAACTCCACCCCAATACCCCCAAAAGTACTTCTTTTCGTCATAAAGAATTGTTATCATAACGCTCTCTTAATACTCGCTTAACACTCGCTTAATACAGTCTTAATACAGAGGCTATACAGCGAGTGATATATTCTTTATCATTATCCTAATCTATACCTCATATTGCTTAGTAGCGCTTAGTTTATCTTTGTGTAAATAATACACAATATATTTGGTAGTGTAAATTTTACACATTACATTTGCCTTCAAATCATCAGCACTATACCATGTACACTTACAAATACCCACATCCTGCAGTTACTACCGACTGCGTGTTATTTGGCTTCGATGGCAAGGATATGCATATTTTGCTCATCGAACGTGGCTTAGACCCCTACAAGGGGGCATGGGCTCTTCCTGGCGGATTCCTAAACATGGACGAAACGGCCGAGGAGGGCGCTAAACGTGAACTTCTCGAGGAGACTAATGTCTCAAATGTCTACCTCGAACAGTTCCATACTTTTACTGCTGTCAATCGCGACCCTCGCGAACGTGTGCTTACTATCGCTTTCTTCGCCCTCGTGCGTAAGGCTGATTATAAGGTTATCGCAGGCGATGATGCCGCAAGGGCTGAGTGGTTTAATATCAATAATCTGCCCCCATTGGCTTTCGACCACGCGGAAATAATCGAGATGGCTCGCAACCGTGTGCGCGAAAAATTGGCCGTGAAACCTATCGCATTCCGCCTCCTCGACGAGAAATTCAAAATGAGCGAACTGCAACGCCTATACGAATTGATCAATGGTACAAGCTACGACCGCCGCAATTTTTCTAAGAAAATGATGGCTACCGGATTCTTGTCCGACGAGGGAATCAACCCTGTCCGGGAACAGAATAGGGCTGCCAACCTCTTTAGCTTCAACGAAAAGGAGTTCGAGGCTAAACAGGCTACTGCTGATTGTAAAAAATTCCCATTCGATTTCTAATCTGTCTAACCAACCTAATTCTTTCAAGACTATGAAAAATATTTCTCTTCTAGGCGCCATCGCCGGCGATGTTATTGGCTCAGAATACGAATTCCGCGCTACCAAAAGGTACAATTTTAAGTTACTGAGCAAATATATGTCCTATACCGATGATAGTATTATGACTGTCGCCGTGGCCGACTGGTTAATCCGCGGACGTAAAGCGAATAACGATTTTTCTACCGAGTTGCTGATAAATACCATGCGCAAATGGGGCAACCGCTACCCTACTCCTATGGGAGCTTACGGTGGCATGTTTTCTAATTGGCTATTCAGCAACGACCCTCAACCATACAACTCTTTTGGCAATGGCTCTGCTATGCGCGTGAGTGCCTGCGGCATCGCTTTCAACTCTCTAGAGGAGACTCTCGCCATGGCTGAACGTAGCGCAATAGTGACTCACAACCATCCCGAGGGTATCAAGGGGGCTCAAGCTACTGCCGCCACTATTTTCTTGGCTCGCAACGGAAAATCTAAGGACGAGATAAGGGATTATATATCAACTACTTTCGGATATAACCTCAATCGCACTTGCGATGAAATACGCCCAGATTATTCTTTCGAGGGTAGCTGCCAGGAGACCGTACCTCAATCTATAATAGCTTTCTTGGATAGCAAGGACTACGAGGATGCAATCCGATTAACCGTCTCTTTGGGTGGCGACGCCGATACAATGGGCGCTATCACAGGCGCAATAGCAATCGCTTTTTACAAGGAGATGCCCGACGAAATATACAACTTTGTCACAAATCTCTTGCCCAACGACATGAAAAGGGTTATAGAAAATTTCTCTGAAATGATAGCCTGACAACGCCCTAGCAGATCCTTCTTGCTAGAACCTACCGTTGTCTCGTGGACTGTTCGACTGGGTATACTTCAGGTCTCTGAGTATAGATGAGTTGACAGCTATATTGAATGAGTACGATTTGTACTTACCCGTAGGAACAAGGTTGAAATTCATCGACCAGCAGTGCAAATCTCTGGTGATACCTATAGATGTCTGCGAAAGCTTCTTCTGGTCAAATGAATAACCCGAAGTCACCGAAACCTTCCATTTTGGTGTGATGGATATGTTACCATTGACATTCACCGTCTGCGATATCTTGTGCGAATAACGACAGGTCTCAGGATCAAACTTATCTGGACTTACACGCAATGAATAGTTGAACGAGAGCGACCATGGCATGTCAAAGGCAGCATACCCTTCATCTCCTTCGGATAGTCGGGTATCATCGCCTTGCTTATTGCGCTCCATCTGCGCTCCTGCTTCCATCTCGTCAGCATCAGAGGCCTTCATTGCCCAGTCTTCATCTTCGTCATCTTCTACCGACGAATTCTTGTCCTTCTTGTCTTTCTTCTTGAATGTGTCTGGCGAAATCTGATAGCCAAAACTTAATGACGCACTTTGCAGGTGGGCTAGTACGTGGTTTTGCCTCAATGCCGACTTGTCTATACGTATAGGCTGACCTTTTTTGTCGGCTACTCTGGCATATTGATCAAATGACGCCGAAAGGTTGACCGCTGTTCCAAATACCTTGGTACGCGCACTGGCGCTGATGGTCGACCACTTCATGGAGTCTGCCAACATATTATAACTGGTCGATAAATTAAGGCTCTCCAACAATGGTATCTTCTTGTATCCCGTAGTGTCTTGGTCCGACTTGATCTTCATCTCCAGTTGGTTAGCAAGACTTAAACTGAGCGACGCCGACTCGGATGAACCTGGAGTACCGTGCTGATATCCCTCAAAATATGAGTATTTGTAGTCTTTTACAACTTTGTTCTGATTCTTGTCATAATAGTCAAACTTGTCATACGACCCAAATCTTGGCTTTGAGAAGTCTGGCGTATACGAGAACGAAACCGATGGTGTCATCACGTGTCGTATTGCATTTACCTTGTCTCCAAATATCGCCCTTATCGGCCTGTAAAATGCATACACTTTTGTCGATAATCCTGTCGAAAAACTGTAGTTGTACGACCTGAAGAAGCCTGATACAGGGTCTAGCTTGACTATCTTTTGCTGCTCTTCATCCCATTTCCTAGGGGTCTTGGTCGCATACCACCTTTCTGTATATGAGAAACTTGGCGCCATCGTGAAATAGCGACCCAACTTAATGTTCGTAGTGACAGGTATAACATGCTGAGCTCCCGATTTCCACATGGTGGTGAAATCTTTAGGCGCAAATGTCAAATCCTTCTCCTTGCACGAGGTAGTATTCTTGAACGAGAAGGTATAGTTGATATTTATATCGGTAATAGGATTTCCCTTACCCAACATCTTCTTTGGCTTAAATGGATAGAATCGCCTCGTACTTGATAGATTGATGTCTGGCAATGTCAGCGAAATAGTGGTATCCTTACTGTTCTGTGAATGCCTCAACGTCATCTGAAGCCTGAACGGAAACCCTTGCCACTTACGCGAGTAGGATACACTCGACGATTTTTGGTTGGTCGCCAATTGCTGAGGATTAACTAGATTGTTGACGTTGTTCTTATTGTACGACGACGTAGAGAAGTCTACAGATGCCGAAAATGTTACGTCTGGATTGGTCTTCTGATCTTGAGAGTGATTCCATCTCACCGAGAAGTCTCGCGTCTCATTGTAGTCCGGCAAATCTTTTTCCGACCTCACGTTTACAATATAATCTCCTGAGAATGAACCGGAAAACTTATATCGCTTCTTGTAAGTAGACGATAAGTGCGCACCCCACGAACCCTTGGTATATATATCCGCCAATAACCTTACATCAAAATACTCATTGGCAGCTAAATAATATCCTCCGTTTCGTAGGTAGAAACCACGGGTCGACTCATCTCCATACGTAGGTATAATGATACCGGATGAGTACGACTTTGTATTCGGTATAATGGCAAATGGAATGGCAACGGGCAATGGCACATCATGAAGTACCAAGTAGGCAGGTCCCGTAACCGTCCTCTTCCCAGGTACAACCTTGGCCTTGGTCAGATTGAGATAGAAGTGCGGATGATAGTGATTCTGACAGGTCGTATACTTCGCATCTCGCATATAATACGTACTCTCATCTACTCGCTTGGCCCTCTGTCCTACCACAAATCCCTCTCCTTGCTCCGTCACAATATGCGTAATTATCGCCTTCTTTGTCTCAAAGTTGTACTTCATCATACGCATCTCATACTCGCCACTCTTGTCTTTGAATACCGGATTACCTTCTCCGGTAGCCACCCCTAACGAGTCTCGCTTACCATACGCATAGGCTATCGTCGAATCCATGTCAAGCTCTATGGCATAGGCACTTAACGAAATCTCCCCATAGTTAATCTTGGCATCTCCAAAGAGATACATCTTCTTTGTCTCAAAATCAAACGAAAGGGAATCTTTACAGGAATATTTTACCTCAGCGTCCAAAAATGGAGCAGATCCTTGATGCGCAGGCTCATCTTCACTTGGCTTGGCAATAGTAAGAGTATCAGCCACCACTTCAGTCGTAGTAGCCTGCTGTGGCTGCGTAGCAACGGGAGTTTGTGCTGTCGCCTCCAATATGACAAGAAGACTCAATAGCAGCACTTGGGTGGCCCGCTTTATATATCGTATAAGTTTCAACTATTGCCTATTTGTTTCGCAAAGATAGAAAAATAATTACAAAACTCCCTATTCAGAGCAGAATAGACAGTACTACTCCCAATAATCCTCCAAGAAATGTCAATGTTATGGCTCCTAGCTTGGTAAAACGTATCAGCAGATATATAAAAACTGCGATGAACAAGGAGATATAGTTGACATTCCCTTCTGATAGCGACGACCACGAGAGACTGGAATCTATCATAATCGCCGTCTGTACCATAAACGCAAATGCAGACGCCATAAGCCCCACCGTAGCTGGCTTTATGCCAAATAGTATCGCTTGAACTACTTTATTATGCTTAAACTTTTCTAAAAACATAAGCGCAAGCATAATAAGCGAAAATGATGGCAAAGAAACAGCAAAGGTCGCTACTATAGCCCCCAGCATCCCGTATGTCCTGTATCCTACATAGGTAGCAGCATTTATGGCTATCGGTCCAGGTGTCACTTGCGATAGGGCAACTAAATTCGAAAAGTCATCGGCTGTCATCAACCCAAACGCTTGTACGTCTTGGTATATCATCGGTAGAATGGCGTAACCTCCACCAAAACCTAATAGGCCAACTTTGAAGAATATCAGAAATAGCGTCAACATTATTGCTTTTTGGTTTTGGGTTTAACTACAAATAATTTCATGACTATTCCTGCTACAGCACCAAACAATACCGCCCATGCCGCCGAAAAATTGAGCATCACTATCAGCAACGCCAATATGGCCAAACTCCAGGCAAATTGGGTCTTGACCGTCTTCTTCGCCAGACGTATTACCGTATCAAGTATCAATGCCGCCGAGGCCGCCTTAATACCCATAAAGGTGTACTGAACATATATATTCTCCTGAAAACCTTGTAGGCATACCAATATCAACACTATCGATAGTAACGCCGGAAGAATGGTACCTACTGCCGCAGCTATGGCCCCTCGTAACCCGGCCAACTTATGCCCCGTCAATATGGAAATATTTACAGCTATAACTCCGGGAAACGACTGCGAGAGTGCTACCATCTCGTTCATCTCGTCTTCCTTTATCCACCTCTTCTTATTGATAAATTCATCTTGTATGAATGGCAACATGGCCAATCCTCCACCAAAAGTGAAGAACCCTATCTTGAAGAACGACCAAAATAGACTGAATAACATCGTATCTGTTGTATATTGTCACCCCAAAGTTACAGATTTTGACAAACAAAAAAAATATTACCTCATCTCCAGCATCAATACTTTACTTCCTAAAATCAAAACAAAAACTTCCCTACCACTTTCTCTGACTTCTATATACGCTCTATATAGACACTATATAACCAAACACTACCCAGAGCCCTCCAAATTATCATAATATTTTTATCTGCCCAATTTTCACCGCAAAAGTCTACCTCTGCCCACCTCACATAAAAAAAGTGCCCTGGCATAAATCCTGCCAAGGCACCCTTAAATCTTTTTTCAAACAATTACTTCAACTGATCCTTGATAGCATTGATGAATACTGATACATTCTTGTTTGTTGGGTCAATCTCACCTGCCTTCTCAAAGATTGGGAGAGCCTTCTTGAACTCTTCCTTAGCACGACCCTGAATCTCAGCATATTGCTCTGGCTTCGCAGAAGCTACCTCCTTGAGAATCTCTGAACCCTTGTCGTAGCTAACCTTTGCCTCGTTTACATATATCTTTGCAAGGTCCTTACGGATAAATGACGCTACCTTACCTTCTGTAAACTTCTCCATTGCCGAAGTAAGCTGCGCCTTTGTTCCTTCTACATCACCCTTCTTCTCAATCGCCTTTGCAATGTAATATGCACAGTAATCTGTCTTGTAATCGCCAGCCTCACACTTCTTGAACAACTCTATAGCCTTGTCATTCTCGTTAAGCTTACGAGCGCAGTCTGCCGCATTGTACACAGTTGCCATCTCAACCTCCTCACCTGCTGCTTCCCATGCAGAAATAGCCTTCTCGAAATTCTCCAAAGCACCTTGAATGTTCTTTGCGCGAAGAGCCTCGTTACCTGCATTCTTGAAATCTGCAGCCGACTCTTGTGCGAATGAGAGCATCGATATAGCTGCTACCGCCAATGTTAGAAATAATTTTTTCATGTTTATCTCGATTTTTGATTATACAAATTGATTAGTCTATATTCAAATACTATGCCAAATCATTATTACTTCTTAATCTTCAATAACCACATACCTGTATACTCAGGATGCGCCTTGAGAATATCTACAACCTTAGCTCTCGCCGTATTCTCATCATCTACAGTATATATAGAGACTCTGTAAAGCCCATCTGCATTCTCCATCACACTGGGCAGATATCCTTGCTCAACAGCCTTGTCACAAAGTACATTCGCATTGTCCATCGATTTGAATGAACCTACTATAACATGGTATTGCCCCGATGTCGATGACTTGCTCGACAAAACTGTCGCAGCCTCTTCCCTGACAGCTACCGATGCCGCTACCTTCTGCTGAACATTCTCGGCTTCTTGCGCTACTTGCTCCTTTATCTTCGCAGCCTCTTCTTTGGCCTTGGCTTCAGCCGCCTCCTTCGCTTGAGCTACCTTCTCTGCTCTTATCTTCGCCTCTTCTTCTGCTTTCTCCCTCGCAGCCGCAGCTTTTTGCATTACTTCTGTCCCCGCCGCTATAGCTCTCGCCTCTGCTTCCGACACTGCTCTCTCTTGCGCAGCCTTAGCTTCTGCTTGCTTGGCTGTAATCGTCGTGGAAATCTTCTGATCCGAACGTACCACAGGCGCATTGCTCTTGGCTGTCGTCTTGGTCACATCCCCTAGACTGGATGTCCCCTTGCCCGATGAGCACCCTGCCAATGTTACAACTGCAAACAACAAGGCAGAACTGATATAAATAACCTTACAATTCATAAGACATGTTTTTCGGTTTGCAAATATAGAGATTATATCTTTAAATGCAAAAAAATGTAAAAATCTAATTCTTCTTCAACCAATTGAGCATCTTTCGATACACATAATACCTCGATCGAACAAGACTGTGATTTTGATTTGGGAACGTAAACATCTCAAAATCCTTATCTGCATCTATAAGTTCTTCCACAAACTCCATCTGGTTCTGATAGTGTACATTGTCATCTGCCGAACCATGAATAATGAGCAACTTACCGCTGAGATCTGCTGCATGGGTAATAGGTGAATAATCATCATATCCCGATGGATTCTCTTCTGGAGTACGCATAAATCTCTCTGTATAAATTGTATCATAGAATCTCCATGACGTAACAGGCGCAACGGCTATTCCCGAATGGAAAAGGTCCGACCTACAGAGCGACAAACATGTCATGAATCCACCATAGCTCCATCCCCAAATAGTAATCTTTTTCGAATCTATATATGGCATAGACCCTAATTGCCTTGCAACAGCGGCCATATCATCTGTCTCGTACTTGCCTAGCTTCTGGTATGTACATTTCTTGAAGTCAGCACCTCTCGCCCCAGTACCTCGTGGGTCAACACAGACTACAACATATCCTTGACCAGCCAATACTTGCTCCCAATCCAACGACCAACTGTCTTTTACTTGCTGTGAGCCTGGGCCTGAGTATTGAGTAATAAGTACAGGATATTTCTTGTCTTGCTTGAATCCATTTGGCTTTATCATCCAGGCATACAAATCTGTCTTGCCATCATCTGCCTTGAATGTCATGAACTCTTTTGGCAATATCTTGATCGACTTCTTGAGACTGGCAACTTGCTCTGTCTTGTCATCAATATTTCTGACCACCTTTCCTTGCAGATCATATAGATCTACCACATCCGGCGTATTGGCTGTCGAATATTTTACTTTTATGTACTTATTGCCTCCTAACATCTTGGCACTATAGTAACCGTCCTTCGCACCAATAACTACATTGCGCTTCCCGTCAAGCGAGGTCACACATATACGTCGCTGCGTTGGCAATGGCTTGGCAACTGAATATACTACCGAGTTGCTTTGTGGCTCATACCCTAATACATCCATCACATCATAATCCCCAGATGTAATCTGCCTCATCAATACTCCTTGCATATTGTAATGGTACAACTGCATGTATCCCGACGCCTCCGACAAAACAAGGAAACCCTTGCCGTTTGGAAGGAACAGCAACTTCTGGTACACCAATTCGTCAATGTACGACTTGTCCTTGTCTGTATACACCACTTGCGCTACTGTCGATTGCGTGTCTACTATCAGAAGTTCCATCACGTTCTGCCTGCGATTGAGACGAACTACGGCCAACTTATGTGGCTCCGATGTCCAGTATATTCGTGGAATGTAAAAATCTCCCTTGCTTGGTGCTACCTGCATGGCCTTTGTCTTGCGAGTAGCTATATCGTAAACGTGAACGGAGATGGTGGAGTTGACCTCTCCCGATTTAGGATACTTGTATGTGTACTCCCCTGGATAGGATGATGTATTTTTGTCTTTCGGAGAATACTCATACAATGGCATCGAATACTCCTTTACAGCAGATTCGTCATACTTAATATAGGCCAACTCACTATTGTCTGGAGAAAAAGCAAGCGAACGGTCAGTCGAGAACTCTTCCTCATATACCCAATCTGGCGCACCATTGATAATCTTATTGATTTCGCCGTCTGATGTAATGGCCGATGTACTGTTGTACCTGATCTTTTTAAGAAAAATATTGCCATCACGAACAAATGCAGCATATTGCCCATCAGCAGAAATCTCCACACACCTCTCCCTACCTTCTTGCGACAGCGGAGTCAGTGTCTTGTAATGTATATTGTATATGTAATAGTTCGATTCCGCAGAGTGCCTGTATATGGATTGACGATTGGTCTCTATCAGATATTGGTCAGGATGGCTCGTAGGAACAATGGAACTAACTTTATCTAATACGTCTGACGAATTTGGAATGTCAGCCAACTTAAAGAGCGTACGCTTAAGTTTTCCCGTGGCTATACTCATCACTCTGGCCTCTTGCCAGTCTGCCTCGAAATAGGCATCTGGCTCCATAGCCATATCATCAACCGGAGCCAAGTACGAATATCCCGCATACATCATGTGGTCTCCATACAGATTCTCCAATGTCATAGCTTTCTGTGCCAAGACAGATGCTCCAAACGATAATACTAAAGAAAGGGTTAATGTCAGTTTTCGCATGCTACTATGTGTTATAACGGTTGCAAAAATAAGAAAAATGTTTACTTGTACCAGAGTTCTTTTGGTACATCCCACATGATGTTTATATACTCTTCGTAAGGAATATATCTGCCTCCCATCGACTTCAAATGTGCCGTCTCTAGTTGACAGTCTATAAATTTTCCGCCAATCTCTTGCATACGCATAGCAAGATAAATGAGGGCCAATTTTGATCCACTAGGCACAAGGGAGAACATACTCTCTCCTATAAACACCCCCTGAATCCAAATACCATAAAGCCCTCCCACAAGCTTGTCTTCGTTGTCCCAAACCTCTACACTGTGGGCTTTACCCAATTCATGCATCTTGGTGTAGGCTTGAATTACCTTCTCCCCTAGCCAAGCTCCCTCTTCATGTATCCTCAATTCCGAACAGTTGCGTATCACGTCCGAAAACGCAACATCTATCGACACCCTATACATATTCTTATTTATCAGATTGCGCATCGAGTGTGATATGTGTATCTCGTCCGGAAAAATAACAAAACGCTGCATCGGACAATACCACGCATATTCAGGCGCCGTAATATCTGTCCACGGAAATATTCCATTCTGAGCCGCAACCCATAGTCTCTCAGGCGACAAATCTCCTCCAATGGCTATCAAACCACTAGGCTCCCTCTTATCTTCTGGTATAGATAGCGGATTAGGAAATAACGTCGGATCGTCTTCTAATAATCTATAAATCATGGGCATTATTTGTGGTTACAAAAGTAGCAAGAATAATCAAAAAATAACATTACCTTTGTGCTGTAAGACAATGGCAATGGCTAAAGAACGGGAAATACAGTTGATGACACTCATAGCTAACGGCGATGAGCGAGCTTTTCGTGAACTGTACGACCTCTACTATACACCCCTGACCGTTTACGCCAATAGAATTGTAGGTGACTTGGACATAGCCCTGGATATAGTGCAGAACATATTCGTAGGCTTGTACTCCGAACGCGAACGAATGTTGCAAATCAGCTCTATCCGTTCCTACCTCTACCAAAGCGTACACAACCATAGTCTGAACGAAATCAAGCACCAGAAGATTGTCCAGAAACATCAACAGGAGACTCTCAAAAATGCCTCGTCCCAAAAGGCAAATAATGTCAATATAACTGAAGATGTCCACGAGGGCACCAATACTCTTGATGACGCAACACCAGAGGAATTGATAGAATACGCCGAACTGCAAAGCAAAATCGAACAGGCTATATCTTCCCTGCCAAGCCAGTGCCAACTGGTGTTTCGCATGAGCCGAATGGAGGAGAAAACAAACGACGAGATAGCAGCCGAACTGAATTTGTCTAAACGCACAGTCGAAACACAGATTTCTAAGGCACTAAAACGCCTTCGCGATGTTTTGCTCTCTATCATCATTGCCATAGCAATGTTATAACGTACAGAATGAAAAAAATTGATCTATACATACTGAAGAAATTCATCGGTACCTACATATTCATTGTGGGTATCATTATCGCTATCGTAATCGTTTTCGACCTAGTGGAGAAAATGGATGACTTCCTCGAAAAACAGGCCCCTTTCAGCATGATAGTTTTCGACTACTATCTTAACCTGATCCCTTACTACGCTAATATGCTCTCCCCTCTCCTGGTTTTCCTGGCTGTCATATTCTTTACTAGCCAAATGGCGGGACGAACGGAGATTATCGCCATATTAGCCAGCGGCGTGAGCTTCAAACGCTTGATGTTCCCCTACGCAATAGGCGCCACAATTATCGTAATAGCTACTTACTTCCTTAGCTCCGACGTCATTCCGGTAGCCAACCGTACCCGCCTCGATTTCGAAGGAAAATATATCAAGGCCCCTAAGGATTACGGCATGGACGACATCCACATGCAAATTGAACCTGGAGTATACGTCTACCTCAAAACATTTTCTTCTTTTACCAATAGAGGCCTTCGCTTTAATATCGAAAAATACAACGACGATAAGTTGGTGTCCCGATTGTTCGCTGGACAGATATCTTACGATAGCCTCAAGACTTGTTGGACCCTTAACAGATGTACCCAATGGGATTTCGATGAGGATGGCATTACTCATAAAATAACCAAATTCGAGTCGGTCGACTCTGTCATCAATATCTTGCCTAGCGATTTCACAAAGGAACGCAAAGCATTCGAAATGCTGACTAACCGAGAATTGACCGAACATATCGAGGAACTTCGCCGACGAAATGTAGGTAATACCGAGGAGTTCGAAATAGAACTCCGCAAACGTCAGGCTTCCCCATTCGCCGCCTATATCCTTACCCTCATAGGTGTCTCTCTCGCCTCCCGCAAAACTCGCGGTGGTATGGGCGTACATATTGGCATAGGTCTTGTATTGAGTTTTATATTCATATTGTTCCTGACTGTCTCTTCTAGTTTCGCCGTAAATGGTGGAATGAACCCAATATTAGCAGTCTGGTTGCCAAATATTACCTTTAGCTTGATAGGTATATATTTGTACAATATGGCTCCAAAATAGATCATAACATGGAATTGATTGATAGATATTTCCCCGAGTTCGACTCTGCTCAGCGTGAGCGTTTCAGCGCATTAACCGCTTTGTACGAGGAGTGGAATTCTAAAATAAATGTAATATCTCGCAAGGATATCGAACATTTCGAAGTGCGCCACCTATTGCACTCTTTGGCTATAGCTAAATATGTCAAATTGGCTAGCAAGGATAGCAACGGATTCCCTAGTGGCTCTTCTGTTATCGATGTCGGTTGCGGCGGTGGCTTCCCTGGTATCCCCTTGGCTATCGCTTTCCCAGAGGTCCATTTCACCCTTATGGATAGTATAGGCAAAAAAATCAAAGTCGTCGAGGGTGTAGCTAACGCATTGGGGCTTACCAACGTGGAACCTATCCAGGCTCGTAGCACAGATGTTCACGACCGTAAGTGGGATTACATGGTCAGTCGCGCCGTAACAGCTTTCCCCGATTTCGTACGACAGACAAAGCACATGCTCAATGGTCACAAAGCTACCGACGAATTCGACTTCATACTCCCTCATGGTACATTCTACCTCAAAGGTGGTGACTTCAAAGCGGAGATAAACCCATTCGGTTCCCGCGCCAAAGTGCAGAGCATAGCAGAGTGGTTCAATGACGAATTTTTCGAGACTAAGAGCGTAATATTCCTCAAACAGTAACACACAAAAAAGCACCAACAGAATCATTTCCTGTCAGTGCTGTTTGTGATCCCGAGGGGGGTCGAACCCCTATCGTCAGAACCGGAATCTGAAATTCTATCCATTGAACTACGGGACCTTCCGTAAAATGCAGTGCAAAGGTAACATCTTTTTTAACAGGGACAACTAGTAGCATAATGAAAAACCTAGCGCCCATAGTCCTATTCACATACAACCGTCCAGAACATACCAAACGTGTGCTGGATGCTCTGTCTGTATGCGACGGAGCTAAAGATTCTTGCCTGTACATATTCTCCGATGGTGCTGCATCTTCAGATAACATCCCCCAAGTGGAGGCCGTTCGTAATGTCATACGGCAGCCATACCCTTTTAAGTCTATAGAGATAGTTGAACGTCAACAGAACGTCGGTCTGGCTCACAATATCATCTCTGGCGTATCGGATGTAATAGCTGAACATGGACGAGTAATCGTCTTGGAGGATGACATAATTCCTCAACGTGGATTCATATGCTACATGAACGATGCCCTCGATTTTTACGAGCAACGTGATATCTGGAGCATAGCAGCATATTCTCCAATAAATAATATCGACCCCGAATACCCCTACTCTACTTACATGATAAAACGCAACTGCTCTTGGGGATGGGCAACATGGTCGGATAGATGGCAAAAAGTCGATTGGGAAATGTCCGATTACGAATCTTTTGCTAAAAATCCTAATCTGCAGAACGATTTCAACTTGGCAGGGGGGACCGACCTCTCTCCTATGCTCAAAAAATACCACTTGGGACGTATCAAATCGTGGAGCATCAGATTCTGCTTCGCCGGTTTCATGGCTAACAAGCCTACCGTCTACCCTCATACTTCCATCATCAGCAATGCGGGAGTAGATGGGTCTGGTAGCAACATGCGTAGTTCAACAAAATATATTACTAATGTCGTGGAAAATATAGACTCACAGAGATTTTGCCCTTCTACAGAGGTGCAACCTCATCTTTTGAAGCAGTTTAGAAAAAAATACAATATATCGCCTATCCGCAAAATCATCAATAGCTTGACTCTCTGCCTCGCTTTGCTTTTCTGCCTGGCTTTGCCTGCTAATGCTCAGCTTAATACGGAGCGTCTTATGCAGGTGGGTCGTAATGCTATCTATTTCGAGGATTATGTCTTGGGTATGCAGTATTTCAACCGCGTAATCAATGTCAAACCATACCTGGCTGAACCATATTATTACCGAGGCGTAGCAAAATATTACCTCGATGATATGGTGGGAGCAGCTGCCGACTGCGAAATAGCCTTCGAAATCAACCCTTTCATGATCAATGCCTACAATCTTCATGGCATCATCATGCTTCGCTCAGGTAAATCAAAGGAGGCTTTGGAGGATTTCGACCGCGGCCTTAAAATAGAAAAGGATAATGTTAACCTTCTGATGAATAGCGGCATCGCAAACATCAATCTCGATGAGTACGACAAAGCTATCGAATGTTGCGACAGGGTTCTCGATTTCGACAAACGTAATGTCTCAGCTATTCTCTACCGTGGTATAGCAATGGTCCAGAAGGGCGACTCTATTCAGGCAATGACCGATTTTGAACATGCCGTAGAAATAAATGCCTACTCCCCCGATGCACAGACTTATCTGGGTATGCTCAACTATCAGTTGAAAAACTACAACAAGGCTTTGGAATGTTACAACCGCCTGGCAGAACTTCGACCTAAAGATGCCAACGTATACGTCAATCGTGGTATAACTTACTACAACCTCGACAACTACGAACAAGCATTTGCCGACCTAGAGGAGGCTCTCAGGTTGGATCGTAAAAATCTAATGGCAAACATTAATATAGGTATGCTCCACGCTGAGGTGGGACGTACGTCTGACGCTATTACAGATTTCGGAAGAGTGCTTGCTCTCGACCCAGATAATGATATGGCTCTCATGAACCGCGCTATACTTTATATGCAGATTGGTGAAATGAATAACGCCTTGGCGGACCTTAACGTGGTCATAGCTCGCCACCCTGAATTTGGACCTGCTTATTATCAGCGTGCAATAGTTAAACGTAATCTCAACGATCCTAAGGGTTCCGAAATCGACTATATGACTGCCTATACATTCGAGCAGGAGCGTATCAAGCGTGGTCTTGCAGCTGCCGCAGATACAACGTCTAATATTACTACAACAGAGACAGCAAAGGCCGACAAGCCAGACAACAAGGATAAAAAGAGCAAGAAAAACTCTCGCAGTAAAAATGATGACAGCCTGGAGAAGTACGACCAACTGGTCGTAGTAAGCGATTTTGCTGATAACGATGATAAATTGCAACAGGAGAAGGACCAGATTCGCGGACGTGTCCAGGATCGCGATATAATAATCGACCTGGAGCCAATGTTCGAATTGTCTTTCTTCCAGACAGACACCATCTTGCCTAGAGCTAAATATTATGCCAAGAGCGTAGAGCAGTTCAATAACTCCAGAATATACGAGCGCCGCATGGTATTTACCAATAGAGAGGCATCCTCGTCCCAAAACGATATGCTCAACTATTTTAATGAGATACGCGAACTGAGCAATCGTATCGACAAGGATGTCGAGGAGTCTTCGTCTAGCATGATAGGTCTCTACCTGGTACGTGGTACGTTGCACAATCAGGTAATGAGCTACAATCAGGCTATCAGCGATTATAACGTATGTATCCTGAAAAACCCTAACGACATAAACGCCTTGCTCAATCGCGCCGCTACACGATTCAAGACAGTGGAACTTATTCGTTCAATGGATAACCAAAATGATGGCCCTTCTCTTGGTCGCCCTCAGCAATCGCCTTCTGCCAACTTGCAGTGGAGCACTACTTTGCTGGATCTCGACCTGATAATGGTCGACCTCAATAAAGTGGCTGACCTTGATCCTAATATGGCTATCGTATACTACAATATGAGCCTCGTCCATTGCATGAAAAAGGAATTCGACCTTGCTCTGAAAAAACTTAGCAAGGCTATCGAACTTGATAATACTCTGGCCGAAGCATACTTCAATCGTGGCATCATAGAGATTTACAACGACAATATCGAAAAGGGTCACCAGGATCTGAGCAAAGCAGGTGAATTGGGTATTTTCAAATCATACAATGTCATAAAACGATACACTAGCGAACAGTAAATGGACGACGAGGAGTACATAGAGTCAACGGATATATCTGTTGAGGTCGATGAGGATGCTAATATCGATTTGGACAACAAGGAGTTCCAAAACGTTCTTAGCCTCGTCAACAATACCTCATCTTCTGTCTATATGACAGGTCGCGCAGGAAGTGGCAAGTCTACATTCCTGAGATATATCGTACGCAATACCCGAAAAAAATGCGTCGTCTTGGCTCCTACTGGCATAGCTGCTGTAAATGTCCACGGACAGACTCTTCACTCGTTTTTCAAGATCCCTTTCGCTCCATTCGCTTTGGACGATATCAATTATATTGATGACAGACGACTTAAGGATAGACAGAAATTCAACTCGGATAAAATAAAACTTATCCAGTCACTGGAACTGATCGTCATCGACGAGGTCTCTATGGTTCGCGCCGATGTTCTCGATTTCGTCGACCGCGTCCTTAAGTGCTACCGACGCAACCGCCGTCTGCCTTTCGGTGGTATTCAGATGCTCCTAGTGGGGGACGCTTTTCAGCTCGAACCTGTAGTAAAACGCGAGGACTGGGATATCTTGCGCCGTTTCTATCGTACAGCTTATTTTTTCGACGCGCAGGTCTTCTCGTCTATTCCTTTGGTCAGCATCGAGTTGCAGAAAGTTTACCGTCAGAGCGAACAACGATTCTTGAATATCTTGGACCGCGTCCGTATGGGTCGTATGCTCAACGACGACTTGTCTGCTATCAATAGCCGACATCTCCCAACAGCTCCTATCGATGAACATGAGGATAAATTGCGTATCACGCTATGCGCCCTTCGTGCCTCTGCTGATGCCATCAACGAAGATCGCCTCAATGCCATAGATTCAGAACCGAAAGTATATACCGCAACTAGTGAGGGCGATTTCCCGGAAAGTATAATGCCTACCAATATGGAGCTCATACTTAAAAAGGGTGCCCAGATAGTTTTCGTCCGCAACGATCGCGAACACCGCTGGTACAATGGTACTCTTGCTATCGTCAGTAAATTGGATGACGACGGAATATGGATCGAACTGGATAATGGCGACCACCATTTCGTAGAGCCTTGTGTCTGGGATAATATAAAGTATAAGTACAACGAGGATAAAAAACAGGTCGAGGAGGAGGTTATTGGTTCTTTCCGCCAACTCCCTATCAAACTGGCATGGGCTATTACTATACATAAAAGTCAGGGACTAACTTTCGACAATGTCTCTATCGATTTCGGCAATGGCGCTTTCGCTTCCGGCCAAACATATGTAGCATTGAGCCGCTGCCGTACCTTGGAGGGCATCCGTCTGCTCCAACCTGTCTCTGCCCGCGATATCCGTAGCAATACCGCTGTCCAACAATTCGCCTCCCAAGCCAATAACTTGGCTCTCATCAGAGGGGAACTGGAACGTGCCCGAGCTCAGACTTTGTCTAAAATGGCCGATGACGCATTCCGCCATTCTGATATAGATGGTGCCGTCCATTATATCATAGAGGCTCTTAAAATGGCGCCTAATATACTCAACAGACCTGGTGTGGAACGCTTGATCGCCCGCCGACTTCATCGCATATCTCGCCTAGAGGAGGAAATACACAACTTGGTGGATCTCAGAAAAGAGGAACACGAACATATCCGAAAATATGCCGAGGAGTATTTCTCTATGGCTGTGGAGTGCAAAACAGCTTACAAGGATATTAAGGCTGCTATAGCCAACCTCAACAAGGCTATTGATATCTCCCCCGATTATGTCGAAGCTCTCGAAATGAGAGCCGATATGCACAATCGCCAACATGCATACGACTTGGCTCTGGAGGATTGCAAAACAGCATTGACATACAATAAACGAAATATCAAGGTCCTTATCCTAAAGGCCAAAATAGAATACAAACTAAAGCGGACAAACGATTCCTACAACTCGCTTTTGGTCGCCTTCCGCGTCGACCCGTCCAACCGCAGAGTCATAACGCTACTGCGCGACATCTGCTACGAACTGGGTGAAAACGACGATGCAGCAATGTACGACAACTTATTGTCTCAATACGATTCCGATATCGACGAATAACATATCATCATGAAATACAGACATATCATTACTTCTATCTTGTCCACCCTCTTTCTCTCTCCTGTATTGGCAGACGAGGGTATGTGGGTACCTTTGTTTATCAACAAAAATATCGCCGACATGCAGGCTAATGGTTGCAAATTGTCTGCAGAGGATATCTATAGCGTAAACAAAACAAGCCTCAAGGATGCCGTTCTTATATTCGATGGAGGATGCACAGGCGAACTGGTGAGCAACGAGGGACTTATCCTCACCAACCACCATTGCGGTTACAATGCCATCCAATCTCTGTCTAGTATCGAACACAATTATCTGGCCAATGGATTCTGGGCCGAGAATAAGGCAGCCGAATTGCCTTGCTACGGCGTCAGCGTCAAACAGCTGGTCAGAATAGATGATGTCACAGCAGATGTCCTCAAGGATACCGAGAATCAGACCAATGCCAGTTACCGTCAGGCTACAATAGGAAGAAATATCAAGGATCTATGTAAAACACTGGAGTCGGGGAGCTCTAACGTTTCCGTAGATATAGAGCCTTTCTTGGGCGGCGATCAGTACCTCGCATATACTTATAAGGTATTCAAGGATGTGCGACTTGTAGGTACCCCTCCTTCTAACTTGGGTAAGTTCGGCGGCGATACAGACAACTGGGCTTGGCCTCGCCATACGTGCGACTTCTCTATATTCCGCGTCTACGCCGATAAGAATAATGAACCTGCAGAGTTTTCTACTGATAATGTACCTTACCACCCAGCTACTCATTTACGAGTATCTACTAAGGGCGTCAAGGAGAACGATTTCGTAATGGTAATGGGATACCCAGGCTCTACAGATATCTACAATACCGCCTCATACGTCGAAATGTATACCCAGGAGATTCTCCCTCCTAAAATAGAACTTCGTACGGCTAAACTGAATGTCATGAACCATTTCCAGAGCCTCGACGAACGTATCAATATCCAATACGCTTCCAAAAACGCTAGCGTATCTAACGCATGGAAAAAGTGGCAGGGCGAAATACGTGGCGTTCGCCGATCTCAGGCAGTAAGAAAAAAGAGAGAGAGAGAGGATTCTCTGCAATTTTCACTAAAAGAACTGCAAGAACTTGAGGAGCTGAACAAACTCTACACCGACCGCTCTGAGAGAAGTTACGCTAAATTCGAGGCAACTTATGGCGTTCTTTTGGAGGTTCTGCGTAATGGTGGCGTCGAATTGTTCCGCGTTTCCAACTGGGTCAACATTATCTCTAATGGTAATGATGATTACATTCAGAGAGCCATCAATTACCTGACTAATACTTTCTACCCCGACCATAATGTCGATGTCGACCGCGAAATGTCTAAGCAGGTCCTTATGGTCATGCGTAAGTATGTCCCCGCTGAATTGCTCCCTAAATGGTGCCAAAATGATAATTCTATCTGCAAATCAATTGATAAAATGTTCAAAAACAGCGTTTTCACCGACTCTGCCAAAACATTGTCCCTGATCCGCCAAGGCAAAATATCCACCCTTACCAAAGATATTGCCTATACATATTATGATGAGCTGTATAACATAATCAGCAAGGAACTGTACAATTACTTCAGCCCCAAATTATCTCAGTCCAAAATAATGGAGATGTCCAACGATATAGCTCGCGCTACTATCAAGGCAACGTCAACTTCTGATCAGCCTCGAATGTCGGATGCCAACTTCACCCAGCGTATATCGTATGGAAAGGTCCTTGGATACGAGGGTTCCGACGCCGTAGTATATAGATACTATACAACTCTCGATGGCTTGGTTCAAAAACTGGATGCCGGCGCATACGATTACGTGGCTCCTGATACTATTCGTATAATGTGCAAAAATAACGACTTCGGTCCTTATGCCGACCCCTCCGATGGCCGTCTGCATACTTGCTTCGTTGCTACCTGCCATACTACTGGAGGCAATTCGGGTAGCCCTGTGCTAAACGCCGATGGCGAATTGGTGGGGTTGAATTTCGACCGCGCTTGGGATGGCGTAATGTCCGATTATTTCTACGACCCAGCTATTTGTCGCAATATCTCTCTTGATATACGCTACCTTTTGTTCGTCGTGGATAAACTTGGCGGCGCTAAATGGATCGCTCAAGAAATTATCAATTAGTAACATTTTTGACGCAATTAGTGTATAACACTTTATTACGACATTTCATTAACAAATACTAGTATGGAAGCACTTAAAATAGCAATTATTGCACTTTTCGGCTTGGGCATATCAGCTTCAGCCCAGACAGTCCAAGAGAAAGTTGACGCAAAAATACAGGCAGCAACTACAGCTTACGAAGCAGCTCTCGCTAAGGTAGAGGCAGCTAAACGTAAGGTATTCGTTGCCGACTCTCTTATCAATACAGGCGAGGAGACTATAGCTCGTAGCGAGGAACTTATCGACTCCCTCAACGATGCCCGCAAGGCTATCCTCAAGGAGAATGCTACCGAACGTAAAATCCTAGGCAAAGAGGCTAAGTCTCGCGACAAGGATGTTATGAAACAGGCTCAGACTCAGCTCAAAGAGCTTGATAAGGCCGAGAAAAATGCTCTCAAAGAGATCGATAAGCAGATAGCCAACGCTACAAAGGCTAAGACCAAAGCTTCAGCTAATATCGCCAAGGGCAAGGGTACTATCAAGGCCGCTGAACAGGGCCTCGAACTCGCCATGGATAAATACAACACAGCTGCCGAAAAATACGAGAATGTTACAGGTAAGGTAGCTGAGAGCATCGACGACTCTTTCGGCGACAACAACAAGAAGGCTAAGAAGGAGAAGAAAGATAAGAAGGAGAAAAAGGCCAAGAAGTCCAAGAAGCACGATGACGACGAGGACGACTACGAGGACGAGGACTAATTTATTCCACATCTAATATAACACAACAACACTCGTGGAGACTAAACACGGACCTTTCTTTATCTCAGGAGTAGATACAGACTGCGGTAAAACATACGTCACAGGTTGCTTGGCAGCTTACCTCCGCCATAGAGGCGTATCGGTAATAACACAGAAACCTGTACAGACTGGATGCGAAACAGTTGCCGACGACCTTGTCGAACATCGCAAGGCTATGGGTATAGGTATCCAGTTGGAGGATAAGGAACGCCGCACTTGTTCTTACCTGTTCCGTAAACCCGCATCACCTCACTTGGCCGCTCGCCTCGAAGGGGTGACCATAGATACAAACAAAATAGCCGATGATACCAAGTACTTGCTCCAACGATACGATGTCGTATTGGTCGAAGGCGCAGGCGGATTGATGGTCCCTCTCAATGATGAGTGCCTCAATATCGAGTACGTAATGAACCAGAAATTGCCCCTCATATTGGTTACTTCGTCTAAATTGGGTGGCATAAATCACGCCCTACTGAGTATCGAGGCTTGCAAAAACCGTAATATCGACCTCCAGGTACTGGTGTACAACCGTATGCCTAAGGACGACCCTATCTTGGCCGATGATGCCCTACAGGTAATCCGCAAATATGCCCTCGCCGCATACCCCAATATGAAGATAGTGGATTTCCGCTCTTCCGATAGCTTCTGGGGCGTATTCTGATAGATTATTGATACCTAATATAAAGCCTGTCTCTTGCGAGATGGGCTTTTCTTGTATCTTTGCACTATGTTTCAATTCCCGCAACTCCCAGCTACTGATATAATCGGAGAGGTCAACAACGCTCTCCAGTTCAACGATACCATCTTCATTACCGCCCCTCCTGGTGCCGGTAAGAGTACTGTACTCCCCCTCTCTATCCTCGAGGGACTGAATTCCAATGGTAAGGTTCTTATGCTGGAACCTCGCCGCTTGGCCGCCCGTGCTATAGCAGAACGTATGGCCGACATAATAGGCGAACCTGTAGGCCAGACCGTCGGCTATCGCGTGAGGTTCGATAACTGTACGTCAACAAACACTCGCATCGAGGTGCTTACCGAGGGCATTCTTACCCGTATGCTCCAGTCCGACAACGCTCTAGAGGGCGTAGATGTGGTAATATTCGACGAGTTCCACGAACGTAGCCTCTTCTCTGATGTCGCACTGGCTTTGTGCCGCGAATGCCAACAGATATTGCGCCCCGACCTGAAAATTGTTATCATGTCTGCGACTATCGACGTGGAGCCGTTAATAAAAAAACTGCGAGCAACAAGTATGCAGCAAGGTACTAGCAAGGGACCTGAACATATCCAGAGCGAGGGCAGAATGTACAATGTCGAAAGTGTCTATATGGACAACCTCGCCATCGATGATTCGCTCTTGGATACCCAAACCATAGCTACTCAGGTCTCCCGAGCCATAGCTATCGCCTTGGACTCTCAGAGTGGCGATATCTTGGCTTTCCTCCCAGGCGAGGCTGAAATACGTCGATGCGAGGAGTTGCTTTCGTCCTATGCTACCAACGACCCGTCTCTTCACATCTACCCTCTCTACGGCATGCTCTCTATGAGTAAACAGCGACAGGCTATCGCTCCTTCTCGCTCAGGCGAACGTAAAGTCGTACTGGCTACACCTATAGCCGAGACGTCTATTACCATCGAGGGGGTACGTATAGTGGTGGATAGTGGACTTTGTCGTCAACTTAAATATAGCCCGAATAATGGATTGTCTCACCTCGAAACTGTCCGTATATCAATGGATATGGCCAATCAGCGTGCCGGTCGCGCTGGCCGTACTCAGAGTGGTATATGCTACCGCCTGTGGTCACGCGCTTCGGAGAATACAATGGCTGAGTTCCGCCGACCGGAGATATTGACTGCCGATCTTACCCAACTGGTCCTCGATGTGGCTTCGTGGGGCGAATCGGATGTCAATTCTTTGCTTTGGCTCGATACTCCCCCTCGCGGAGCCGTAACAAGCGCCAAGGAGCTGCTCTCTATGCTGGATGCAATAGATGATAAGGGTAATATTACCGACCACGGACGTAGCTTGCAGAAACTCCCATGCCACCCTCGTATTTCCGAAATGATGCTGGCAGCTAATAATAACGCCGAACGTGCCTTGGCTGCCGATATAGCAGCTATAGTGGAGGAACGTGACCCTATGAGAAACGAGGAGTCGACGGATATCAATATACGTATCGATGCACTACGTCGCCATCGCGCTCATAATGGGACTTCGCCCTCGTGGAACCGCATCGAAAAGATAGCGTCGCAATATCGTAGCCTCCTTAATGTCAAAGAGCCTGATAATAGCCCTATGGACTCCAATCTTACCGGATATCTCCTAGCGGCAGCTTTCCCCGAGCGTATAGCCGCATCTAACAGGAATCATGGTAATTTTACTTTGACTAATGGCCATAGCGCACGATTGAAGTTGTCCGATTACTTGTCTCACGAACCTTGGATCGTGGTGGCTAATCTTGACGCAAGGGATAACGATGCTCGTATATTCTCGGCTTCTCCTATCAACCCACGCGACCTCGCAGACAGAATCAAGGAGGTGGAGAATATCTCATGGAATAAACAGCAGGGACAATTGCTGGCTCAGCGCGAAAAACGTCTGGGTTTTATGGTTATCGCTTCTACTCCTATACAAAAGCCCAACGAACAACTCGTGGTCAATGCGTTGCTGAATGCTGTCTGTAACCTTGGCGAGCAACTTCTAGATCTGTCTAATGATACCTTCTGCCAGTTGCGCGCCCGTATATCGTCTCTGCTTTCTTGGCACCCGGATATGAACCTCCCCAATGTTTCTCACGAGGCTTTGCTTGCTAATGCCGATAAATGGCTGGCTCCATACCTCAACGGAGTACGCAATGCTCAGGATTTCGCTAAACTAAATCTGTGCGAGGCGCTGTATTCATCCCTGGATTATAACGTGCAACAGGATCTCGACCGCCTCGCACCTGCTTCTATCCAGGTACCAAGTGGTAGCAATATCCGACTTAAATATCAACTCAATGGTAGCGCCCCCGTATTGGCCGTACGACTCCAGGAGTGCTTCGGCATGACAGAGACTCCTACCGTCGATAATGGTTCTCAAAAAGTTATGATGCACCTCCTTTCTCCTGGATATAAGCCTATACAGGTAACTCAGGATATGAAGAGCTTCTGGAGCGAGACTTATTTCATCGTCCGCAAGGAACTGAGAGCTAGATATCCTAAACATGTTTGGCCCGAAAATCCATACGACGAGGAACCTACTCGCCGTACCAAACGAACGAAATAGCTGTACACATGTAAATTATTTTCTACCTTTTGTTGAAAAACTCTTAGATATATCGCCGAGGTTTTGTTACTTTGCACTCCAAAACGATAACACTTACAAATGCGTAATAAAATATTAGCTATTCTGAGTGCAATAATCCTTATCTCCGTGTCGTCTTGCTCGGATGATGTGTTGTTCCTCGACTCATCTTTCGTAAAGACCAACGCTATGGCTGAGCACACAGATGTGATACCAGTTCAATTATCTACATTCAGACTTGACTCAGTCCTCACGTCTAACCAAAACGTCATGTGGGTTGGTAGAGCTAAAAAGCCTATCATCGGTAATATTTGCAGCGAATCATTTATCAAAGTTGGCCAACCTCAACTTATCGAAACTAGAGAGTGGGCAGCTAAAGAGAGATACGACTCTATCGAAATCGTATTCCGCCATACTGGCAAGTACGAAGGTGATACAATGCAGAATCTTACCCTCAATATCAAGCGTTTGGCACAGCCTATACGATTCGCTAAAAACGAGAGCGCTTTCTTCAACCTTCGAACTTTCAGCGACTCTTCTTCTATCGGACGTCATACTTTCAAACCTCGTCCTCATACATTGCCTCGCGTCCATTTCCGCCTCGATGACGAATTCGGAAAGGAACTGGTTAAGTTCGTTCGCGAAAACCGTGTCACTTCAGAAGCTACTGCTATGGCTTTCGAAAAACAGCTGGGCGGTATTAAGGTGACTTACGAGGGCGACGCTAAGTCTCTCGTGGCTTTCCGCGCCGACTCAATGAAGATTATCCTCCACTCTCATATATCAGATGTCGTCAATTTCAAGATACAGCGCGTACTGCCTATCATAGAGCCAGAAAAACAATACAATCGCGTGTGGAACGAGGATATGGATGAACCATACGACAATCTGGTTTCTCGTCGTCGACAGGTAACAGAGGATGAGGGTGGACACCATAGCGTCATGTTCGAAGGTATGGGATTTTATACCCGTATCAATTTCCCGTCCCTCGAGACCGTTGTGGATAAGAATTACTATGCCCATATAGTAAAAGCAACTCTCACCTTGTACGCCGAAATCGACTCGTATGACAAATATCGCGTCCCTCCTACTTTCATACTGAGGGAGACTAACCGATACAACGTATTCGGTAACGCAGTCATCAATAACGCCCGACAGATAGTACCGGCTATCCGACACTACAACTCCATCGACCGTAACGATCTGTACTATACGTACGACCTTACATATTATATCAACTCGCGATTGGCTACCGAATATATCGAGCCTACCGACGGACTGGTCCTCACATGGGATGGCGTAGAAAATCCTGTAAATTACGATTTCATGGTTTTCAACGGCCACGGAGTGACAGGTTCTCGCGAACAGTATAGATCAAAACTTGATATTATCTACTATTTCTACGATAGAGAGGAGCGTTAACCACATAAATTATTACACCCACAATGATATTACTTAGCAAGATATACAGAAAACTGACTTTGGTAGCCTTGGCACTCTCTTGTGGAGCCACCATCTACGCCCAGCATAGTACATCTTCTCCTTATTCAATGTTCGGCGTTGGCACCCTCACACCTCAGGAGGATGCTACTTCCATGGGTATGGGTCACGCAGGCATAGCTTTGGCTCCTAAGGATTGGCTCAATACAACCAACCCTGCCGGCGCTGCCGATCTCGACTCACTGACTTTCCATATCAACGCCCAACTTAAGTGGTTCTATGGCCGCGAGGAGAGCGAGCAGCCTCACCATCAGAGTGTCTATAGTACCAATATCGATGGTATCGTCTTCGGTTTCCGTGCTAAAAAGTGGTGGGGATCTTGCATCGGATATGCACCATACTCTACCGTGGGATATAATATTACCGACCCTAAGGAGTTCGTATTTGGTTCTTCTTCTGAAATATATAGTGTCAACCATGTGGGTTCTGGCGGCTTACAGCGTGCTTTCTTCAATAACGCATTTACTGTTCTGAACCACGTAACTTTCGGTATCAGCGCCGGTGCATTGTGGGGGTCAATAACTAAAAAGGAGACGGCCGACTTCTCTAACATCGGAGGAGAACGTATCTACAATACAAAAAAGTATACCATGAACAACTGGTTCTTTGAGTATGGCGTTCAGTTCAACTTCAATATCGGACAGCTCAATAACTTCCGCTTCGGCGCAGTATACAACCAGAAAACTAACCTCCGTTCGTCCTACGACCATATCGTAAGCAACGATATCTCAAGCGAACTCTTCTTCGACGACGTTACCCCTCTCAAGGGCGAGTTCGCTGTCCCTGAGTCTTACGGCTTCGGTATGGCATACAACCGCAAACGTTTCACAGCCGCTTTGGATTACCGCAAAAACCTTTGGGGCGATGTAATGAACGTAAAGTTCCGTGAAACAAACAATTTCATCGATAACTGGACTCTCGGTGGTGGTATCGAGTGGGCTTGCGGTAATTTTGGCGACCCATTCTACAAACGCCTCAGATATCGCATCGGATGTATCTACGAGACAAGTTACCTGGGTATGAATACCAAGAAGATCAAGAACATGGAGACCGTTACCGAAAAGAACTTGGTATACGACAAAGAGACAGGAACATGGAGCATTCAACCTTGCGAAGTCCAAATTCCCGTATTCCAAAAGAGTGGCGCCAACCTCGACGCTTTGGCTTTCACTGCTGGTATAACTATCCCAGTGGGACAGTGGAGAAATGCCATCGTAGTGGGCTACGAGTACCGCAACCATGGTACCAAGAGCGGTGGACTCATAAAAGAGAAATTCCACAACTTCAAGATAGCTTTGAATATCCGCGAGACATGGTTCGTTAAGTCTAAGTTCGAATAACTCTTACGTTCCATATCTGCAAAAAATATACTCGAGATTGGGTGATTCTTTTCGCCCAATCTCATTATCGTTAAAACATGGATAACATAAAAAAGTACAATATACTGCTTGCATCTAATTCCCCTCGCCGCCAGGAACTGCTGTCCCAAATGGATGTCCAGTTCTCTGTCGTTACCAAACAGGGAATAGACGAGTCTTACCCAAATACTCTCAACGCTTCAGAAGTGGCAGAGTTCTTGGCCAAGAAAAAAGCAGCCGCCTACCTCCCGGATCTCAAGAACAACGACCTCCTGATCACTGCCGATACAGTGGTAGTGCTGGATAACAGAATTCTTGGTAAGCCACATAGCGCCGAGGAGGCAGAGGAGATGATATCTAGCCTCGTAGGTCGCTCCCACAAGGTCCTCACAGGTGTGGCCCTCACTTCCACCTCTAAGCAGGTCTCATTCACAGCCGCTACCACCGTCAGCATGAACCCGCTTAGCAAAGAGCTTATCCGTTACTATGTCAACCACTATAAGCCTCTCGATAAGGCTGGCGCCTACGGCATACAGGAGTGGATAGGCTTGGTGGATATCGACCATATTGAGGGCTCTTTCCACAATGTTATGGGACTCCCTACACAACGTCTCTTCACGGAATTATTGTCTTTCTAACAGTAATTGTTTATGGCACGAAATTCTTCTCATCCAAAAGCTAAAAGAGATATACCTGTCAAAATATATCTCTCAGAGGAGGAATTGAATGTCATAGAGCAGTTCCAGAAAAAGACTAAGCAACCTTCTCTGGCTGCAGCCGTCCGCGAGAGTTCCATACGTTTCATAATGGGACACCTCATAGAGAACAATTATCCGTCTCTGTTCGACCAGCCTCCTACAGACGAGGGATAAATTTCCCTCCCCCCCCTATTCCTACGATAACCTTTTACTAATCATAAAATCCGCTATGCTATGATAGAGAAAGTATACTATTCCATAGGTGAAGTAGCCGAGAAATTCGACCTCCCTGTTTCTACTATCCGTTATTGGGAACAACAGTTCTCAATCCTTAAGCCTATGCGTAATAAAAAGGGCGACCGTTTCTTCTCCCAGAAGGATATGCAGAACCTAAGCATCATATACCGCCTCGTCAAGGAACAGGGCCTCACCATAGCTGGCGCTAAACAACGCCTCAACGAAAACCCCGAGGGCACTAACCATAACGTGGAAATAGTACGCCAACTCCAGGCTATCCGCGATGAGCTTGTTTCTTACATGGACGAACTGAAAACTGTATGAGGGTCCAGGATATAGTCGATATTCTCGACAACGCTTTCCATTTTTCTACACAAGATTCGTGGGATAACTCGGGACTGCTCATCGGCAACCCCGATTATACCGCTACAGGTATCTTGCTGGCTCTCGATATCACAGAGTCTGTAGTCAACGAGGCTATCAACAAGGGCCTCAACGTCATAGTGGCTCACCACCCTATCATGTTCCGCGGCCTCAAACGCCTAGTGTCGGCCGACCCCGAGCAGCGTCTTATCGCCAAGGCTATCCGCTCGGATATCAGCATAATCGCCGTCCATACCCCACTCGACAAGACACCTCACATAGGTACTAGCTACGCTATAGGCAAACTTCTGTCTCTGCAGAATATGCAGACTCTCTGCCCCGAAAAACTCCCCTACGACAACTGGGGTTATGGCGCAGTAGGCCAACTGCCTCAGTCTATGCCCGCCGATAAGTTCCTGTCTTTCGTAGCTAACACCTTGCACTGCGAAACTATCAGCCATAACGGCAATATACGCAATACCATACAGAAAGTGGCTATCTGCACAGGCTCTTCTGTCGAATTTACTTCCAAAGCCGAGGCTAGCGGAGCCGACGCATACATAACAGCCGATATAAAGTACCACCAAATGGCGTCTTCCGAAAGCATGCTTTTGATGGATATTGGACATTTTGAAAGCGAAATAATATCTACTAGCATTTTTTTGCATTTATTCCAAGAAAAAATTCCTAACTTTGCGCTCTGCATATCGGATGCATCAGAGAATATTATAAAATACTACATAAATACAGATGGCAAGTAATACGACTTCCAAGGATGTGACAATAGAGAGCAAGCTTAAAGCCCTCTACGACCTCCAGCAGGTTTGCACAGAAATAGATAAGATTCGTACCCTCCGCGGTGAACTTCCACTCGAGGTAGAGGATCTCGAAGACGAAGTTCAAGGTCTTCAGACTCGTATCGACAAGCTTGAAAACGAGGTTAAGCAACTCTCAGATGAGATAATGATCAAGAAAAACGAGATCAAAGAGGCCGACCTCCAAATCAAAAAGTATGAGTCTCAGCAAGAGGCTGTTCGAAACAACCGCGAGTTTGACGCCATCAGCAAGGAAATTGAGTACCAGAACCTCGAGAAGCAGCTTTGCGAAAAGCGTATCAAGGAGTTTACTGCTGATATGAAAAACAGCAAGGAACTCGTTGAGGAGGCTAAAATGCGCCTCGATGAGCGCGCTCAGGATCTCGACAGTAAAAGAGCTGAACTCGATACTATCGTAGCTGAAACTAAGGCCGATGAGGATGCCCTCCTCGCTAAGGCTTCCGAGATTAAGACTCTCATCGACGACGAGTACACTCTCTCAGCTTTCAACCGTATCCGTAGCAATGCTCGTAACGGCCTCGCTGTAGTTACAGTTCAGCGTGACGCTTGCGGCGGTTGCTTCAACAAAATCCCACCTCAACGTCAGCTCGATATCCGCCTCCACAAACGCCTCATCGTTTGCGAGTATTGCGGTCGTATCCTCGTCGACGAAAACATCAACGGCGAAGCAGAAGGATAATCCATTCCTATACGGATTTCATAACACAAAAAAGGAGGAAGACATATATCTCTTCTTCCTTTTTTAATATCCCAAAAAACAATTTACCCATGATAGAAATAGACGGCAAAATAATCTCTTTCGAAATATTTACACGCAAGTATATATGCGACCTCTCTAAGTGCAAAGGTATATGCTGCGTCGAAGGCGACTCTGGCGCCCCTCTGGAACCAGGCGAACCCGAAATATTGGAGAGAATATACCCAAAAATCAAAGACCGCCTGACCCATAAGTCTCAAAACGAGGTCGAGCGACAGGGGAAATGGGTAATCGACCAGGACGGCGACAAAGTAACCCCTATCATCAATGGCGACGAGTGCGTCTACGCCGTACGTAAACCCGACGGTCTGTGGAGCTGCGCTATAGAAGAGGCTTACAATGCTGGCGAAATCGACTGGAAAAAGCCCATATCTTGCCATCTATACCCTATCCGTGTACAGCATTACAAAAACTACGACGCACTAAATTTCCACGACTGGCACGTCTGTAACGCAGCCCTAGCCCTAGGCCAAAAAGAGGGCGTCCCCGTATACAAATTCCTCAAGGAACCAATCATCCGCGCCTGGGGAGAGGATTTCTACAACCAAATGGAAATCGCCGCCCCAGAAGTCCAAAAATACGACGAAGAACGCAATAAGTAATCTTCCTTTGCTCTTACAACACCCTATAAATAAAACCATATACAGCAACAAAACAAACGGCATAGATTCAAAACGATTTCCGCAACTCACCCAACAGCCTAAAATCTTTGCATAAAACAATCTTTAGATTCCCCTCATATAACACTCTCTTAACACTCGCTTAATACACGCTTAATACAGGCTTAACACAGCGCCTTACTACATGCCTAACATTTTATTCAGTTTATCTAAACTGATACCCATTACTATAGACAACTATTCACCATGTCCGTTGTCTAGGTCACTATCCCATCAAACAAAAAAATAGAGACGCGAATCATCGCGTCTCTATCAGTGTATTTTGTTTCGCAAAAATTACTTTGGCATCTGTGCGCCACAGCCCTTAACTGCACCGAAGAACTTCAATGCCTTGTCGTGGTTGTAACGGTTGAAATACATTGTAGTCTTGCTGCTCATTGTTCCCTGGAGGTTCATGCCCATTGCTGAACGGAACTGGTTAGCTGCAGAGTTAGTATCAACCGACTTTGTCTCTGAATAGCTGATGTGGAGGAACTCATTGAGGTATGTCTCATCAATAATACCCTTCAATGCCTTTGGATCAAGATCCTTGTTGCCATCGCTTTCTGCAAGCTGGTCAACATCCTCAAATTCCTTGTTCCAGATACGCTGGTACATACCACCACCAGGCAATGTCAAGTCAGCCTGCTTGTTGAGGAAGAACATGTTGTAGTTTGCTGTTGTAACACGCTTAGCCTCCTTGGTACGGTCACTGTCAACGTGTGTGCGGTCAAGACCAGCAAATGTTGTACAGCCAATGATATTGTGCTCTACGTACTGGTTTGTACCTGGCATGTAACGGAAACCATAACCCATATCACCAAGGTCCTTCAAACGTGCCCAGCAGAACAATACTGTGTTGTAGTTGAAGTAGAACTCTGTAGGAATCTTAGCATCGCAACCACGTACCTCAACAGCAGCCATACGACAGTTGATGAAGATGTTGTTTGTGATAGTTACCTTACCCTTGCTCATACCCTGAATAGCGTAGTTAGGGCAGTTGATGAATGCACAGTTCTTTACAATAAGCTCGTATGCAACTGGAGTTGTTGTCAACTTCAATACGTTGCTCTGATTTGTAAATACGTTCTCATTCAAAGTCTCTGGCTTAGAGAAGTCACCATTTGCACCCTTATTGCCGATAGGCTGCATCATAGGTGTCTCAAGACCCTCTGGCCAACCCGAATCCTCACGGTTGTTTGGTCTGTAACGATATGCAATTGAGTTACCACGGTCAAAAATCAAACCGTCAAGTACCATCTTACCATTCTCAGGCAACTTTGTAATTGTCTTGTCCATAGCACCACCATTTCTCATGCCATAGTCAATGATCATTGTACCCTGACCATTTGCTGTACCATTCGACTCTGGTGTAGGCATAACTGTTGTAGCATGCTTCAAGATATCACGTGTCTTGAAGTCTGGTGAATAACCACCCTCAATTGTCAAGAGCTTCTTAATCTCAATTGTACCCTTGTCAAGTGTACCAAAGTAGTTACCCTCAGCAACCTTGATAATATCACCATCCTCAGCCTTGTCTACAGCCTTCTGGATGTTCTTAAGAGGTGCCTCTGGTGTATTACCAGCCTTTTTATTGCCACCTGTTGATGCCGACACATACCATGTTGTCTGTGCTGCAACTGCACTTGCCGCAAAAATCATAGCAGCTAACGCAAAAATACTTTTTTTCATTTCAATTAGCGTAAGGGCTCCAATCTATGTTAATACTAATCAGACTAGTAAGGAACCCATTTTATCCAGCCTGATTGATATTGCAAAGGTATACTCTTTGTACTTGCCGACATTACGTAAAATTACGTAGTACCCTATTTTTTTCTGTTTTTTTTGACCTCCAACAAAAAAGCCGCACCAAATTGGCACGGCTCTAATATATGTATCACGTTGATTTTCTTTCATTTAGATACTAAACGCAATTCCGTTCTTCTTGATTATCTCTTCTTTCGTAAATTCCTTCTTAACCTCTTTTTTAGGTGTTATAATTCGGATTACTACCTTCTTTTCTTTCAATCCCTCAAACTTACCTTCTGGCACTGCGATGCTAAATCTCTTCTCTCCCTCTTTCCACTCCATCAAAATACGCGAATAGTTGCCATCTTGATACTGCGTAGTCACACCATCATCCTCATAGTATACAAAGGATGCATCTGCTCCTGTATAAACTCTTACCTCAAGCGGCATGTCATTCACCTGCGATGAGTTGCTCATCTCACCCCCAGCCATAGGAACAATACTTCCGGCTTTTACAAATACAGGGATGGACTCAAGGCTGACTTTTGTCTTTATATCACGACCGCCCTTAAAATATTTGTTGGTGTCAAACGCATACCAACCTGCCGATTGTGGCAAGTAGGTATTCCACTCTTTCTGATTCCCTGCTGTAATAGGAGAAACTAATAGCGCATCTCCACACATAAAATCGGTCTTCTGTGGATTCTCCAACGCCTTGGCATCATCAGCAAAATCAAATACCAACGGACGCATCATGGTGTAACCTTCACTGCTAACCCTAGCAGCATTGGAGTATATATATGGCAATAGCTTGTATCGCAATTTTATCTGCTTTACAATATTGGCCTCAGTCTTGTCTCCATATCGCCATGGCTCTGTCTGACTCATATAGCCATGAACTCGCATGAATGGAAGGAATACCGCCGTCTGCACCCATCGGCACAACCTCTCTTTGTATTCCTCACTCTCATATTGGTCTCTTGGTCGGAAAAAGCCACCTGCATCGTATGTCCACCATGGTAAACCTGCAGCATTCTGCCCAAGACCGCCAACTATCTGCTTCTTGAATGCATTCCAGTCGTTATTAACATCCCCCGACCATGTCACACTGCCATACCTCTGTATGCCAGCACAACCGCTTCTCGTAAGAATGCTCGAACGCATTCCTGCCCTGTCTTTTGCCAACCCTTCATATACTGTCTTATTTACAAAGAGAGTATATATATTACGGAACAGCTCTCCAGGAAGTGTATTGTCTTTTACTTTACGACCAAATAAATCATCGTTCTCTGGCTCTGTAGCATCCTGCCACCACGAATCTACACCCGTTGGTACAAGTCTCTTAGAAAAATTGTCCCAATAGTAATTGGCAGCTGCCTGATTCATAAAGTCTATCCAGTCTGTTCCTTCAACATAGTAACCTTTTAGATTGGCCTCACGACCAACCTCACAGTTCTTATCTATCTTACTCCATACCGATAGCATCAACTTAATGTCCATCCCGTGTAGCTCGTCTGTGAGAGCCTTAGGGTCAGGATAATGGTCTTCATCAAATTGCATGGCATTCCATCCGTACTTACCCCACCACTGCCAGTCTTGAACTATCACGTCAATAGGAATATTACGCTTTCGGAATTCTTTCGCATTGACCAAAATATCTTCACTGCTCACATATCTTTCTCTGCAATGAATATAGCCAAACATCCAACGTGGCAACATTGGCGATGGGCCAGTCAGATTTCGATACGACGCTATTACTTCATCTGCCGATCCCGCAAATACAGTGTAATCTATAGCACTGGCCATAGGCGAACGGAACGAAATCTCAGCCTTGTCTATGCCCCAATGCAAAACAGGCTTGTCGCCCTTGGCTCCGTGAAATGCTATTGCGTGCTCTCCAGCACTTAAGTGTACTAATGTAGATATAGTTGGTGGCAACCATGTATTTTCTGAGTGAACTAGCGTGTCGCCGTCTACAACTATAATCTGCTTGCGAGCCATAGATTGACCTACATCCAAAAGGAATCGGTAATCACCGCTCTTGTCTACTTTTATCTTTACCTCAAATGATGAGGAATAACGGGTCTCCCTATTGTTACCATGCGTCGATGTGGCATCTACTGTATATGCCTCTCCCGAACCTGCCATGGCTTTCATCTCTACCTTATTCTCACACTCGTTGAACTCTGTAAGACCGTAATTGTTCCAGAGTATACCATACCCCTTGCTGGAAATAACCATAGGTATAGCAATCTGCGTGTTAACCTGGGTCAAACGTCTGGCAATATTACCAACCTCATTCCATCCATCTTGAAACTGGCCTAATCCGTACACATGCTCGTCAACTTGCTGCGTGAACGACTGCTCTACATCGTAGGTAACAATACCTTCATGGTTGTTGACTGCAAATCCGTGCGCTTTAGTGGACAGCAGAGTCTTGGCTCCCTTCTGGAACGTGAGGTCTTGTGTCAACTTGTCGTATATAACTTCGAAATCGCCTACTGCAAGCACAGTGCGTGAGCCTTCAAACTCACTGACCTTCGGCTCCAATTCGTCGGAAGTTACATAATAATAGTCGGGCAACTGATATGCCTTTACTCCATTTGGGACATACACTACTCGTACAGCGTTGTCTTTCAGGAATTTAAGTTTTAATACGCCATCCCCTGCAGGGATATCATAAGCGAAAACAGCTACGTTCGCAGAAAATGCGAACATAGCTGAAAATAAAAATGAAAAAAGTCTCCTCATCTATGGTGTTGTGTTAATATGAATCTGCTTACTTCGCAGGCTCTATTACGCGATAGTTACCTGTAAGGTGCATAATTGCAAAAAGGTGTAGGAACCCATCATAATATGCATCAAAGTAACCATCTTCGTATGGCTCGTGCTTAGATTCTAGCATGTGCTTTACAAACTCATATCCCTTTGAGTGTGTTGCCACAAGCGATGCAGCCGCTGCTGTGGAAACAAAACCTAAAGAGTGACGAAGTGTTGTATAGCCTCCCGCAGGAAGAATCCTCGCTGGTGTAGTACCGTCAACATTGAACTGGTCTACAAACTTATCAACTCCTTGCGAATATAAGAAATCTTGTATTAGATTTGCATACTCTTGCTGCCATTTGACATCAGCACCTGCCCATGTGTAGTCAAGTGTAATGTTCATTGGCACACGCCATGAGTCAAAACGGAAGGCATCTCCAAGAATACCTCTACCACCCATCAATGTACCATCGTAATTGCTGTAGTCAGGATTCAAACCTGTCTTAGGATTGATACATTTGTGGAGATACTCACGGCTCTTTGCAGCACACTCTTTCCAGAAACCTGAACGACCGTCGTTGAGATACTTCGCCCAAATCTCATAGAATACTGGCAAATGGTACGATGGATCTGTATATCTGCCACCCCAGTTGTCTGGTGTGAATGTGATAAGCTTCTCTTCAAGATTGATGAATGGAGCCAATCTGTCCATACCTGTCTTGAGGAATGAGTTATTGATGATGTTTTGCGCCTCTGCTAGGTAGTTGATACCTGTATCATTGCCCCACTGATTTGAAGCAAAAATAAGCGATGTCACAAAATACAACTCACCATCAGATGCAGCTCCGTCAGAGTTCTTTGTACCATCAAGTTTGTTGCTCCATGCAAAATAGCCTTTGTATGGACCGTCTTGATGCTGCATATATTTCTTTGCCCAACGCCAAAGCTTGTCAAAACAATCTTTGCGGTTGAATTGTACTGCCGTCATCAAACCATACGACATACCTTCTGTACGTACATCATTGTTCTTGATGTCCGAAACGTATGCCATCGAATCGTTGACCTCGAAGTATATCTTATTCTTGCCAAAGAACAACTCCTCAAATGTCTTGTTTACAAGTGCCTTTGTCTCAGCTTCACTCATGAAGCCCATCTCTGCAATGAGATTACGGTACTGACCTGTAGTCATCGCACCATAAATATTAGGTACAAGACCGAAGCCTAACCAGTCAACCTGACAGTCTGTAGAGCCCTTAGCCTCTACTACAAGGTCTTGCTTGCCGTTTGGAGTAGCTGTAACATTAAATGAAGCTATAGTCCAGTCCTTCGATGGGTTCAACTTAACATTTGCAATTACCTTACCCTTAGTAGTGCTTATCTGAAGCTTAGCCGCCTTAGATGCCTTATAACGAATCTTTACAGTAGCTAGATCTTTTGCATCTGCAAAATCAACTGCATTGTAAACTACCTTGTCACCGCTCTTCTTGAACTGTGTATACCAACCCTTGAATGGTACCGAACGATCTATATAGTCGATTGTAGCACCCTTGATTGATGTATAACGGTCTATATGTATCTGCTCTGTAGCCTTTGTTATACCTACACCACGACGAGTAGGGATAACTTTTTGGATTGTACCATCAGCATTGAAACTGAGAGAGTCAATACATACAGAACGATTCTTATCAAAATTAGGCGAGTAATCGTTGTGGTGATAGAAAAGATACCACTGACCTTGATAGTTGACAATAGAATGGTGATTTGTCCAACATCCCGTAGGCGATGCATCCATAATAACACCCTTGTACTCGTATGGACCCATTGGGCTGTCACTCATGGCATAAGCAAGAAGCTCTGTCTCGTCACGTACCCATGGGAAGGTGAAGTAGTACTTGCCGTTAGCCTTGAACGCAAATGGACCTTCTTTCAAACCGTTACCCTTAGGGAACGACTCGTCAATACGTGTGACAGATGCAGAATCTATCTCCATCATGTTGTCCTTGAGCTTGGCTACTCGCTGTCCCCAACCCGACCAGAAGAGGTACGATTGTCCATCATCGTCTCTCAAGACACATGGGTCAATACCTGCAGCACCTTGAATTGGACGGAACATTGGCCTGTATGGACCTTCTGGATTCTGCGCTATGGCTACACCAATACCAAAACCGCCCATGCGCTGGCCAGGACGTGGCTTTGGCGCATCTGGGAAGTAGAAGTAATACATACCATCTTTCTCTACACAGTCAGGCGCCCACATAGAGTATGCCTCTGGATTACCCCAAGGTACATCTTTCTGATCAAGAATAACACCATGGTCTGTCCAATGTGTCATATCTTCTGACGAGAAAACATGATAGTCTTCCATACAGAACCACTCACGCTCTTTGAGGTCTGGCGTTGCTGGTGGAATATCGTGAGATGGGAAAAGATATAGCTTCCCGTTAAAAACACGTGCTGTAGGGTCAGCACAGAACTGATCGTGAATAATAGGGTTCTGAGCCCTGAGGCTCAGAACACTAACAAATGAAAATAATATGAGAAAAGATTTACGAATCATAGGAGAGTCACCTTGATTGATTTAACATTAGCTGAACTATTACCATAGAATACTGTATAGGTTCCAGGTGTAGTGCACACCTTCATAGAGGCCTCGTCGTAGAACTCAAATGCCTCAGGGGTCAAAGTTAATGTCGCTTTCGCTGTCTTGCCTGCCTTCACGTCTACTCTCTGGAATGCACGGAGCGTCTTGATAGGAGCACCTTCTGTATCTCCATCTTTCGAGATGTATACTTGTACTACCTCAGTACCGTCTCGCTTGCCAGTATTCTTAACGTTAAGTGTCAGGTCAAAAGATTTGCCTTTAGCTACTTGATTTTCTGTAGCTGCCGATGTCGTGATGTCGAATGTCGTGTACGACAAACCATATCCAAATGGATAGAGCGGCTTCTCTGTCATGAAACGGTATGTACGTCCCTTCATAGAGTAGTCTCTGTAATCTGGCAACTGCGATGATGATGTGTAGTAGGTTACTGGCAACTTGCCCGATGGGTTGTAATCACCAAAGAGTACTTCGGCTACTGCCTTGCCACCCATCTCACCTGGATACCAGGCTTGAAGTATAGCATCACACGACTCCGTCTCAGGTGCCAACGCTATAGCCGAACCTGAACAACAAACAAAGATTACTTTCTTGCCTGCTGCCTTCAGTGCCTTGAGCATGTTGCGCTGTACCGCTGGGAGTTCTATGTCTGTACGGTCACCACCCTTGAAGCCTGGAAGGTCAATTGGCATCTCTTCGCCTTCAAGTCTTGCCGATATACCACCACAGAAAATAACTACATCACAGTCCTTGACTTGCTTTACAGTCTCGTCGTAGTTGATATCCCACTCTTTGCCTAGGTCGAATGTGAGATTGGCATCCCAATTCTCTATTTGTGCATAGAGTATCTCTATCTTGTACTCCTTGCCTGCTTCAACATTCATACGGGTACGAGTGTCTGTTCTGCGCCATGTACGGTGCATAGTCTTTCTCTCTCCGTTAACAAGCAACTCAAAGTAACTGCATCCTTGCAGATGTAACATTACCTCTCCACTTTGCTTTGGCTTGAATGTTGTCTCATATTTTGCCGAGAAACCTGTCAATGGCAATCCTGGAGCAAACGCATAGTTGCCAAATGTCGTAACGTCAATTGGTCGTGTATAGTGTTCTGTAGTAAATACATCGCCTTCACGCTTCTGGTTCTTCCAGAACGAGCCTTTCATGCCTTGCTTGCCATCGGCATAGCATTGGTCAAAGTATGATTCCAATACCTGATCGTGTACAAGGTCACATCCTTGAACGTACTTTACTTTCTTGGACTTTGTCTTGATACCTTCAAGTATGGTTACAGTCTCGTTTGGCACACCATTGTAGTTCCCCCACATAAGTGGCTCATCGTCAGCATTTGGTCCAACTACCGCTACTTTCTTGCCTTTCGATAGAGGAAGTATGTTGCCCTTGTTCATGAGAAGTGTCATCGACTGACGTGCAAGGTCAAGCGCTATCTGCCTGTGCTCTTTGCAGTCTACTACGTCTGTAGATACCGACGACCAATGGCAGTCTTCTGGCTTGTCCATCTCACCGAGTGAGAATCTGCCTTCTAGGAGTCGAAGTACCTTTTCGTCAACGTCTTCTTCTGTGATAAGGCCTAGACGAACTGCTTGTGGTATCTCATGATACGCATAGTTGTATCCACACTCTACGTCAGTTCCTGCCAAAACTCCTTGCGCTGCGGCATGCTTGGCATCTGATGATGTCTTGTGCGATTCCCAGAAGTCCGAAATGGCTCCACAGTCGGAAACTACCATGTACTTAAAGCCCCACTCTTCACGGAGTATGCGCTGAAGCAATCGCCTGCTTCCACAGCATGGCTCATCGTCCCAACGCTGATATGCACACATCACTTCTCGTACATCTCCTTTTTGGACAGTCTCCTTAAATGCTGGGAGATATGTCTCATAAAGGTCTCGCATTGGCACATTGGTAATGTTGTCCACGTGACGTGCCCATTCTGGTCCAGAGTGAACCGCATAGTGCTTCGCACAGGCCAAAAGTCTACGATACTTGAGTGAATCAGGACCTTGAAGACCTTTTACTACGGCTACACCCATTACTGATGTAAGGTATGGATCTTCTCCGTATGTCTCTTGGCCTCTACCCCATCGTGGATCGCGGAAAATATTCACGTTTGGTGTCCACACTGAAAGGTCGTGGAAACGTCTGCTCTCTACCCCATTCTTCTGCCAGTCGTTCCATTTGGCACGCATCTCCATAGATGCTGCATCAAAGGCCGATTTTACAAGCGCAGGATTAAAGGTAGATGCCATACCTATTGGCTCTGGAAATACCGTGACATCTCCCATATTGGCAATGCCATGAAGAGCCTCACTCCACCAGTTGAATTTCTTAATGCCAAGTCGTGGAATGGCTGGACTCTCATCGAGCATAAGCATGGCTTTCTCTTCCAACGTAAGGCGCGAAAGCAGATCTTTTGCTCGCTCAGTATTCGAGAGCGATGGATCCATATACGGTAGCAACTGCGCCGAAGAACCGACACAGATGGCTGCTAACAGTATAATGATCGAATATAATCGTCTCATAAATCGTTAATGATAGAGGTTACTTGAAACACAATGGGAGGAACTCATTGAAGCATCTTCTCCATGTGAGCCACTCATGATGTGTGCCAGGTGAACTATAGTATGTATTCTTGATACCTGCATTTGTCAATGCCTCCGAGAGCTTATCTGCACCAAATGTCTCCTCAGAACCCATTGAAAGGAAAAGTGCATGTACCTGCGAGTTGAACTTAGCAGCATCTGCCCAAACACCATTGTATGCTGTCTTTACATTCTCAGGACGGATAGCAAACAACGCACCGCTGAATGCTCCAATGTACGAGAACTTGTCAAGGTTTGTCATCGTTGTGTTGAATGTCTCAAAACCTCCCCACGACAAGCCTGCCATAGCTCTGTGATCTCTGTCTGTCAAAGCACGGAATGTCTTCTCAATAAATGGAATAATGTCCTTGATGAGAATTGGTGTAAAGAGTGCACCAAATTCTTGCATCGACTCGCCTTTCTTTGCACCGAAGCCGTAACCGCAGTTGCCGTAGTCCATAACTACAATCATAGGAACACACTTGCCAGCTGCAATCTGGTTGTCCATGATGTTCTGCATGTGTCCTTGCTGATGCCAACCACGCTCGTCTTCTCCCATACCATGCTGGAGATAGAGCACTGGGTACTTCTTGTCTACATTCTTCTCGTACTCTGCTGGTGTATACACAAAGCAACGACGTGCCTGACCTTCAACTTCTGAGTAGTACTGACATTCTCTTACTTGACCGTGAGGTACATCCTTGTTGAATGTGTAGTATGCTGCTTCCGCTGGCGACTCAGGTATCTCAATACCACTAGTCTGCTGGCTGCAGCCATAAAAAGTCTCTGATGCTGGATCGTTGACTCTAACTCCGTCAACAATGAGAGCATAGTAGTGGAAACCAACTACAAGTGGATCTGTTGTCGCACTCCATACACCTTTCTCATCGCGTGTCATTGGGTACTTCTTGCTGCAGATGTCAACTTGAACATCTTTAGCCTCTGGAGCTAAAATCTGAAATTGTGCCTGACGTGTCTCAAGGTTCACCTTTGGGAACTCTGCACATGGAATGTTGGTTTGAGCTGGAACAAACTGCGCATACACTGCTGCCGAAAAAAGCATTGACAGCGATGCTAGAAACAATTTTTTCTTCATTTGTTATTCTATATGTTAATGGTATAAGTTAATTTGCTTACTATGCCTCACTTTTTGCTCAACATAGTAATTGCAAAGTTAGTACTGAGGTGTTAACTTTTATTTACACGCACGTTGCTAAAATTTTCTCGTACGTAACATTTAGTGGCAAAATATGTAAATTGTACATAAAAATAGTGAAGTGACGGAAAATTACCAGGAGCCACCTCCACCACCTCCTCCAAAGGAACCTCCACCCGAACCATAGCCGCCTCCATATCCACCTCCATATGTGCCACCATATCCTCTATACCCACTAGAGTTGCCTCCGGTACGACTAAATGCCGACGAGGAGAAGAGCCAGCAGCCCATCCCTACGACATTCTTAAATGACGAAAACTTAGTCCAGTCCTTTTCTACTATAGCCCAAAACAGGTTAAACAATAGTCCTAATACCCAAAATGGCATATACAAAAAGAAGAGTCCTAGAAATATGGCTTTGAAAATCTGGGCAATTATCCCAAACGCCGAATCTTCTTCGTCTGCTTCTGAAACACGCTCAACTGCACTATAATCCTGATTAAGAGCATCTGCCAAGGAGCCTCCATTGATTACCGTGAGTATACACGCTACTCCAGCATGAATACCTCCGCAATAATCTTCCTTCTTGAAATAGGAAATCATACCTTCATTGACAATACGGGCACATATCGCATCTGTCAATATGGACTCAAGACCATAACCTGTAGCAATAAATGCCTCTCCTTTCTGGTTCGCCGTCTTGGGCTTAACTAGAATTACCACACCATTATCCTTGCCTTGTTGCCCTATCCCCCATTTCTGACCGAGCATTGTAGCATATAAAGACGCAGGCAACCCGTCAAATGTGCCGACTGTCACAACTGCAATCTGATTGGTAGTGGAAAAATGTAGCTTTACTAATTGCTCTTCTAGTCGCCCTCGAAATGACTCCGTCATCACTCCTGCATAGTCATTTACAAAGCGAAAGGGCGATGGCTTGTCTGGAATATTTTGTGCTATAGTTGTCAACGCCACAAATATGAGGGCGACAATAGTAGTATAACGCTTGATAGTATTCATAGTCAACCTTTTGATTTTGCATCTGGAAGGGAAATCTTTGACTAGCACCTCGGCATCGACAATCGTGTCCCTGTTACTGAACCCCACATAACATATGGTATCTGATTCTCGCACAAACATACATATTCCTTCCGCTTTTGTCAAGTGTTATTTTGAAAAATTACGAGCAACAACTGACTTCTATATACGCAGCAGCTATCCTCATACTTACTTCATGCCTACATCTAAGACTCGCACAACTTATCTCAAAATAGTCGCTTTCTTCCACAAGTAGAGAAAAACTTAGAATAATATCCCACAATTCGCACATTTTGTCGTATCTTTGTAACATATAACTAATAATAAGTGTCTATTTATGGCAACAACAACATTGGATGATATCGATATCAAGATTCTTAAGGAGCTCCAGCAGAATAGCCGACTTACCAACAAGGAATTGGCTGCTAGAATACACCTTAGTACTACTCCTACTTTCGAACGTCACCGCCGTCTGGAACGCGAGGGCTATATCAAGCAGTATACGACTATCGTCGATGCTGATAAAATCAATCGCAGCTTCATGGTCTTGTGCAACATCAGTACTAATAACATATTCAAGGATAAAATCGACGACTTCCGTAATCGCGTTTCTCAATGGAATCAGGTGGTCGAGTGCTATAATACGAGCGGCGACTTCGATTTTACTCTCAAAATCGCTGTCTCTAGTATGAAGGAGTACCAGGAGTTTATCATCAACGAGATCGGAGCTATCGAGTACGTCTCTAAAATACAGTCTTGTTTCATCATGGATACCCTCAAAAGTGGCGCAGGAGTGGGCCTTTAAGCTTACTCCTATATGTCCCATCAACTCTTATATTTCAATTAATTATCATATTTAAGTAGTTTTTTTTTACAGCCAACTTCATTTTCTATATTTTTTATACCTTTACGACCTCAACGGTTATCTCCAAACATCATGAAAAAATTATTCTTCACATTGTTGTGCCTGCTAGGTACATTATCTTCGGCTAGAGCTGAAGAGGAATTCCAATTCATTGTTTCTACAATCGACTCAGAATCAGCAATGGTCACTGACTACACTGGAACGCCTGTGGGCGAAATTACCGTGCCTGCCTCAGTCGTTATCGAAAACAAAACGTACAATATCACAAAAATCAATGGAAGCGCTTTCCTCTATTGCGACGAGATTACTAAAATAAACCTCCCTGATGGCATAACTGTAATGGGAGGAAGTGCTTTTGGCAATTGTTCTGCTTTGTCTAGCATCAACATACCTTCTTCTCTGGAGGCTCTCGCAGGCTCATTATTCGAGTATTGTTCTTCCTTGGAAAGTATAGAACTGCCTGCTACCCTTAAACGTATCAACGAAAACACTTTCAAAATGTGCACCAATCTTAAGACTGTAACAGCCTTGAGAACAACACCTCCTGAGATAAAATATAATTCTTTCGACGGGTGCCCTAGCGACATGGAGGTTTATGTCTTGCCTTCTTCTTTGAGCGCTTATCAGTCCGCGCCAGTATGGGAGGACATGTCTATAAAAGCTCTTAACGTAGTGTCATCCAACTTGAATAACAGTTCAAATGGTAGCATATCTACCGATAAAACGGCTTACATTCCTGGCTCTACCGCTACTTTTGATATTACTCCCGACGAGGGCTTCAAAATCGGCAAGGTTACTATCAATGGCGTGGACTATACAAATAAGGTAACAAACGGGCAACTTACCTATAAGGTAACCGGAGATGTCGATATTAAGGTGACTTTCGAACCTGTTGATTTCATCTTTACTATACTATCAGAAAATACCGTAAGTATAGCACAGAATCCCGAAATAACGATTACTGGCGAGGTAGTAATCCCTCCTACTACAGTAATCAATGGCAAGACATATACTGTGACTACTTTAGCGGACGGCGCGTTCCGAAATTGTAGCGGAATTACACGTGTGGATATCCCTTCAACAGTTACAACCATAAAGGGCTCTTCTTTCCGAAATTGTTCAAACCTTGAATCTGTCGCTGGATGCGGAAACGTTACATCTATCGGCGGCAATGGTTTCGATGGTTGTACATCTCTAAAGAGAATCCATTGGACTAATTTTAAACTTGAGGCTCTTGCTGGCTACTTGTTCAATGGCTGTACTTCTCTCGAGGTGGTTTTACTTCCAAGTTGCCTAGACAGAATCAATGAGTACGCATTTGCAGGTTGCACATCGTTGAAAACCATACAACTGCCAAGTAAGCTGACTAAAATCGGTCAGTATGCTTTCTCTGGCTGCAATTTGGAGAAGATAATTTGCCTCAGCCTAGTGCCTCCTACCGTTGTCTCTTCTTCTGCATTTAGCGACGAAACTTATGCCTCGGCTGTACTGAACACACCATACGAATCACGTTCAGACTACGCAACCGCCGATGTCTGGAAGTTGTTCGTCAAGAATACCCCTACAGCTATCAATAATATAGTTCCCAACAATAGCAACACTTCTTCAAAGAGCATTAACTTATCTGGGCAGGAGGTCAATAGCAATTACAGAGGTATCATAATCCGAAATGGTCGCAAATTCATAAAGAAATAAATTTCTACCACACAATATAAATAAGGGTCATGAGTCACAACTCATGGCCCTTATTCATAACAACAAACCTATACTAATATTTATCAAACTTGTATTTGTCTCTCAACTCTTGCCTCTCTTCTTCGCTAAGTATAGCGAAATAGCCCTTCCAACCTGGGCAGAAGTTTATGTGCCATCGCCAGAATCTTCCGAGTAAAGACTTTGGATCCTTATCGTACTTAGCTCTGAACTTGCATGTCTCACATGGTTTACCTGTATTTGCCATAATGTATGATTATTCTCTTTTAAACTTACTTTTCAATCGCTTGACCCCCTCAACACCGAGAATGGTCAACCCTCCGTACTGACAGCTCTTGGCCATCCCAAATAGCACAAACCAAAGAACACTCTTGGCCGTAGTGCTTATCGGCAATGCCATCTGTGCAAACGATAGTATGTAGCATGGTATACAGCAGATTAGCACTATTACTCCCGTACGGAAGGATAGTTTGCCCAACCACTGTTGTACCCTTTGAAGGAGTTGCTTCATTTCAGAAGTGCTTCTATCGCAGGTGCTAATACCTCTTTTGTAGCCGTAGGTTCAAACCTGGCAACTACATTTCCTTCTTTGTCTACAAGAAACTTGGTGAAATTCCATATTGTCAATAATAAATTTCGCATTATAACTTATTTATCCATCATACATAATTACATAACCACATCTATATCACTGGGCGTATAACCAAGACAGTACATAATTGCTACTAGCGCAAACATTAGTATAATTATCGTACTGATTATTGTGCTGATATCTTTTAGCCTTGGCAACCAAGTCTTGTTGTTTAATCCCATAGTCTGCATAGCACTCCATATACCATGATTGAGGTGAAACCACAACGCTGTCAACCAGACTAGGTATAGTATGGTATATACTACACCTATCACACTTCTTTCGTCCACACCGTGGAACGTATTGATAATGTGATATATACCATTTGTAGCGAATTCTGTATCGCCTCCAGCCAATTCCATAATAGCATGACCACCCAGCCAAATAGCGCCGCAAATGCCACAAAGCATATCGGAACAAATACAAGGTGTTTTTGTAATATCGTCATAATATCCGCGTTAATTTTATCTCTTGCCTATATAGACAATTGAAAGTCAAAAATATTTTATAACCCCTACATTTTTTTTTACTAACAGCACAAAATTTCAATTATTTCATTGCCAAAAACAGACAATCCCCGATCTCTATCGTACTAGAGGTCGGGGATCGCACTACCTATAATCGGAATGCTTATTTTGCAATATTAGCACGCAACTCATTGAGATACACACGCATAGCTTCTGAGTCCTTGTTCTTGATAATTTCAACTAGACGTCCAAGCTGGTCGTGTATGCGCTCTACTTGCTCTGGGGTATATGGGTTGAAAAGAATCTCTGTCAACAGAAAATCATCCTCAGACAACACACCCTTTGCTGTATCAAAATGCTTACTGAATGTTGTTCCAGGTGCATCTTGTGGCTTCATGCAGGCTGCAAATACCATCGACGAAACAAATGGTATAGATAGCGAATAAGCTGTAGTCTCGTCATGACCCTGGAATGTATACTCGTGTATGTTCAATCCAAGTCCTGCATAGAATTGCTTGAAGAATTCCTTGCCTTTCTCATCACCTTCTTTGATAATTATAGCATGGTTCTTACGCAAATCACGAAGATTAGCAAAAGTAGGACCGAACATAGGGTGCGTCGATACAAATGGACGTCCCGACTTCTCGTAAAAATCCTTGAGTCCTGTCTTTACCGAAGCTATATCACTGATCGTACACGATGGAGATAGGTATGGAAGTACCTCCTCAAATGTTTGAATCGTATACTTGAGGGTAACGGCATTAATAAGCAACTCCGGATCAAACTCTCGAATCTCTTCAAGTCTTGTCAGTCGTCGGGTATTAAAAACATATTGCAGACGCTTTATCTCCCGGTCATATATAGCAACATCGTGCTGAAGACAGAGAGAATCCGACAATATAGTACCCATCTTGCCGGCACCTACGATACAAATACGCATTGTAGTCTATTTTGTATATTATTTCTTCGATGAAAGTTCCTTCATGAGTTCGTTCTGTATATTTACCGACTCCTCATGAATGTCCTCAAATACCTTGATAACGAAATCTGCATTGAGCTTATTCGCCTCGGCCTGCTTACGACGAGTATTGAGAATCTCTTCGTAACGATGAGCCTGAAGTACAGTGATGTTGTTCTCGTACTTGTACTTGCCAATAGCTGCCGATACCTTCATTCGCTCACTGAAAATCTCAAGCAACTTCGCGTCTAACTCGTCTATCTTCTGACGCAAAACGTCAATCTCTGTACGTGGCTTATCGCCAATCGCGTGCTCTCTGAGCACAATATTATCTAGTATCATCTTTAGATGTGCTGGTGTTACTTGTTGTTTAGCATCCGACCATGCGCGAGCTGGACACTCATGGCTCTCTATAATAAGGCCATCAAAGTTAAGGTCCATAGCTTGCTGCGAAACCTCAGCTATAAGATCACAGTTGCCCGTAATATGCGATGGGTCTGTAATAATAGGCAAATTTGGAATACGGCGGTGCAATTCAATAGGAATCTGCCATTGAGGATGGTTGCGGAACTGCGACTTCTCATACTGAGAGAAACCTCGGTGAATAGCTGCCAACTTCTTGATGCCGGCACGATTAAGACGCTCAAATGCACCGATCCACAACTCAAGGTCTGGATTTACAGGATTCTTAACCAATACAGGAATATCTGTACCTCGAAGCGCATCTGCAATCTCCTGAACAGCAAATGGATTGGCTGTAGTACGAGCACCTATCCAGAGAATATCTACTCCATATTTAATAGCTTCGTAGCAGTGCTTGGCTGTGGCAACCTCAGTACCGACATACATGCCTGTCTCTTTCTTAACTCGCTGCAACCATGGAAGACCTGCCTCTCCTACTCCTTCAAATGCTCCTGGACGTGTACGTGGCTTCCAAATACCTGCACGAAATATCTTAATACCGTTTCGTGCAAGCTCAGTGGCTGTATTTATTACTTGTTCTTCGGTTTCTGCCGAACATGGACCTGCTATCACTAGTGGACGCTTAGCCTCTACACCAGGAAGCAATATCGATTCAATCTCTAGTTCCATGATAATATTATGATTTCAAATATTGTTAGCTATTACAATTCTAATTTCTTGATGCGCGCAAGGGCCTCGTTAAATACCTCAACCTTGGCACAGAGCGATATACGAATAAAACGCTCACCTTGCGATCCAAAAATAAAGCCCGGAGTAATAAATACTCCTGTCCCATAGAGAACCTTGTCCGAGAGCTCTTCTCCATTCTTGTACTTGTCTGGTACTCGAGCCCATACAAATAGACCTCCCTGATTCTTGTCAAACGAACAACCAAGGGCTTCCATAATGGCAAATGCCGATTGCTGTCTCTCACGATACTTGGCATTAAGGCTTGTAAACCACTCCTTATCGAGTTTCAATGCCTCTACTGCGGCTAACTGCATAGGCTTGAATACGCCTGAATCCATATTGGACTTCACTCGGAGAACCACATTGATAATCTCTGCATTTGAAGCCGCCATACCGAAACGCCAGCCAGCCATATTGTGAGCCTTCGACATTGAGTTAAGCTCTATCGCTACATCTTTAGCCCCAGGAATGGAAAGAAGAGAAATAGGCTCCTTATGAAGAATGAAGCTATATGGGTTATCGTTACAGATCAAGATATTGTGCTTACGACCGAAGTCAACTATCTTTTGGTAGAGCTCCATTGTCGCTGGAGCTCCAGTTGGCATATTTGGATAGTTAATCCACATCAACTTTACTCCCTTAAGATCCATCTTCTCCAACTCATCGAAGTCTGGCTGCCAGTTGAGATGCTCGTAAAGCTTGTACTTAATAACCTTTGCCCCTACAAGATTGGATACCGATGAATATGTAGGATATCCTGGATCTGGAACCAATACACCATCTCCAGGATTGAGAAACGCCATAGAGATATGGAATATACCTTCCTTCGAACCAATAAGTGGCAAAATCTCCGTCTTGGCATCCAACTTTACACCATACGAGCGATTGTACCACTCTGCATACCCCTCACGCAACGCAGGAATACCTACATAAGACTGATAACCATGAGCATTGGGCTGCGCTGCCGCCTCTGCAAGTGTGTTGATAACATTTGCTGGTGGTGGCATATCTGGACTACCAATTCCTAAATTGATAACATCTACGCCCTTGGAACGAAGGTCGTCCAAACGGCGGTTATTACGAGAGAAGTAATACTCCTGTACGTTTGCTACTCGTTGTGCTGGTTCTATTATCATTGTTGTATCTATATAATCTGTTATTTACTCCTCGTGACTCTGTCGTCCCATCTGATACTCACCCAAAACAGTCAATGTCCCACAAAGTGGACGGACTGCATCTAACGCCTGAATATAACGGGTGTAGTTGTCAAATGTAAGGTCGATATAGAAGAGATACTCCCACTCGTGACCTACTACAGGATTCGACTGAATCTTGGAGAGGTTCAAGCCATAGAATGCAAGAACTGTAAGTATCTTCGAAAGAGATCCCACCTCACGAGCCTGTGGAAGCGAGAACACTACCGACGAACGGTTGATCTTGTTTTTTTGCAGAAGTTCTGCTGTCTCTATATGAGAGCGATCATCCTTTACTACCAGGAATCGCGTGAAGTTTTTCTTATTCGTCTCAATACCCTTGGCAAGGATATTCAAACCATAAAGATTTGCTGCAATCTTTGGCGCTATAGCACCTACAGTCTTTAGACCTTTTTCTGCAACTTCTTTTGCAGAGAGCGCTGTATCATCCGACTCAATGAGTCTTATATTTGGATAATTACGGAAGAAAGGAGCACACTGTGCAAGCGCCATAGGGTGACTGTGAACCTCTGTCAAATCCTCAATCTTTACACCAGGAAGAGCCATCAGATTGTGCTTGATACGAAGCTTGTACTCTCCTATAACCGAAAGTCCGCTCTCATGAAGAAGAGTATAGTTGGAGTTGATCGAGCCAACCAATGTATTTTCAATTGCTACTATGCCGTAAAGCGACTCGTCCTCTTTTACCACCTGAAAGAGTTCTTGAAAGGTATTGCATGGTACTACCTGTACCTCTTCCCCTTGAAAATACTCTTCAGCTGCAATCTGGTGATTGGCACCCTCTACGCCTTGTATAGCTACTCGTTTCATCTATAATATATTTCTAATAAGAAAGCTCACTCGACTTATCAGTCCAGTGAGCTTTGTTCTATTGTCTTATGCCTCGTAAGCCTCGACTATGGTATATCGCTCACTGCTCTTTTGGATAATAACCAAAAAAGTAAAATGAATAACCGTAGTAAAATCGCTTATTTGACATAGCTTATTGATATCTAATTGTCTCTGCGTTGCTAGTTGTAACTTCACAACGATGCAAAGTTACAAATTATTTTCTAATAAGGTTATTATTGCGATAAAAAAGTTCAACAGATAGTGAATTTAAGTATAATACGTAGCAAAGTCTAATCCTCAAAATAAATATCGTCAATTTGAACTTCTCTTCCACCTAACGTCCAAAAACCAATTATACAAATGGTCTTGGCATTAAGTTTACCTCCTTCTTCATTCTTCATGTTGGCTATCTCAACTCGCACCTCTTTCTCATTTTTGAAGTCATACATTGCCGGCTTCCCCCAATAATTATTGCTGTCAAAAAGACGGAATGATGGCTGGCACGAGAAATCTGTCTTATCCCCTAGTTTGACTACCAGGTACTTATGCATCGATATGTCTAAATTGTCAAATTTCCATCCGGCAAATCCGTATTGACCAGTGGTAAATGTCTTTGTCTCTTCATCCAAGGTCCCTTTATCCCAAATATTAACATCAAACTTCCCTACCTTAACTGGAAAGAGCTCTGACGCAGAGGCAGGTGCTAAAACATCAACAGTTATACTGGCCTCAAGTCCAAGAGCCTTAGCCGTAATGGTGACTGTACCTGGTATCACTCCAGTAATAGTTGTGCCATCAACCGTAACTATAGACGGATCGCTGGAAGCGAGCTCTACTCCTGTCTGTAATGGGAACACTACATTGTTTCTGATAGCATTGACTATCAATTCTTTCGAGCCCGACTTCGTCAATGTTACACTTCCTGTCCTACTACCTATGACTATCTTGTCTGCCGACTCGGGTTGAATATTACCTTTGGCATACTCCTCATACCAATAATATATCTGCCATGGACAGCATTCCGGATCATTCCAATAGTTGGTAGTCGCCTTCTTGGATTCTGTTGGAAATAGTGCCAAATCATTAGGCGCAGTAAATGTCATATAACTTACGTTACCCATCTTGTCCATGATATACTTGAAATTTGCACCAAAACCGCTACCTCCAGCAAGACCTGTAGCACTCTTGCCCCATGTTTTATTATACTTCTCAGCAGCCCAGTCCATCTCTGTTATCAATATAGGATGCAATTCGGCCGCAGCAGCAATAGCATTATTCCACCCAGCATAAAATGGCTCATATCCGCCCGAACCGGCACCCATATTTCCACCATTCTCCCCTGTCGACGACTCTGCATCAGATCCATACCATCCTGGGTAACAATGCACCGCAAAACCAAGATTATCGCCTTTTAAAGGGTACGAGACAAAACACTGGTAATATTGCTGCCAAGTAAGTCCAGGTACCCAAATAATATTCTTACAATTCTTGCGAATCAAATCAATAAAATGCTGCATATACTCCGAAACGGCTTTATCCCTATTCCCTCCGTGCGCATCTGCATCAATATTCACTGGCTCGTTCATAAGCTCAAACATCACGTCAGCATTGTTTCTAATATCTTTATGCGCACTGAAATATGCCCACATCTTCTCTAGCATAGCAAAAAAGCCATCACCATACTTCAATGGCTGATCTGCCTCTTCCCCACATGGATAAGGTCTGATTATCACACGAATCCCCTTCGATATACAGTGCTTGATAATAGGCAAGTAGACTTTATCGAAATACTCACGCATAAGATCTTCCTTAAAATATTCTGAAATGCGCGACTTAGATGGTCTATTGGGATCAACAAACCAATATGAATCCATATGCAAACGCATAAAGTCAACCTTTATACCACTCGCTACAATCTTGTCAATAATACCTTTATTATATGCAACACAGCCCTCGTAATCGCGTCCGCCCCAATTATTCTCTCCCCATGCTCCTCCATTAAACCATGGAGTATATGTCTGCCAAAAACCATGAATATTCGCATGATTGCCCGACTCATCGCACAACCACCTACCTTCTGTATGAAGAATTGGCAATGTACCATACAATTCAGAAGGGCCTTCAGGAACAGTAGGAACCTCAGGAACGCTAGGAGTCTCACCGCCTTCAGGATAACTGTAGTCAACCACCTGCTTGTCATCATCACAGGCAATAAGAACAATACAAGATAAAAGCGCAAAAAATAATCTTCTCATAATCTACCGTATTAGCTGACAAATGCATCAAATCTATTCGCGACACAAAAATACCAATAATTACCGAACAATAAAACCGACTTCACACTCTTTCCCCAACTACTAAAAAAAAAAACTGCGAGCAACGACTACCCTCTGACTAACCTCTAACTACCCACACAATAAAAAAATTGCGAGCAACGAGTACACTCTATATACCTACAAACTACCCACGCGCCTACTAGAAAGGACACAGGAACCAACTAAAAAAAACACCCATTCATTCACCCCCCTAACAACCAACCCCCAATCTTTCTAACAACCGCACTACAACAGCTCCACCCTACATCACACCCACAAAACAAAAAACCTGGCTGGCGCTTACGCGCCAACCAGGCATATCAAATAACTAATTATTAACTATTACTCAGCAAAAGGATTGTAATCCGTCACATTATTACCTACACCACTCTGAGGAGTAGGTGCAGAGAAAGAATTACTATCAAATGATGGCGAAGCATCCTGAATACTCTGGCTCTTATTAGAACCCCACTTTGGAGGCCATCCAGAATCGTCAATAGAAGGAAATCCCCCAGGGTCTGATGTATACACAGCAGACAAATCCTTTTCGAAGACTACCAACATTGGAGACTCATATATCTTTAGCTGCTTATCCATATTAGTTTTCTTTATTTGACAGAAACCTTATTCTTAACACCATTGACAACCACGATATAAATACCTGACTTTGGAACATCAATAGTATTATGCTTTTCTGCAGGCAAAGATAATACTTTATTTCCAAAAGTACTATAAATGTCTACATTTTGACCAATGAAGCTCTCTGGTACATCTACAATAACCTTGCCATTTGCTACATAAGCATTAACTCCAGACGCCATTTCAGCATCAGAAATAGATGTCAATGTAGCTGATTTCGACTTAAGTACGATTGCAAAACGGTTATCAGACAACTGATCAATATTTGGAACCTGATATCTTGGCTCCTTGCCAAGATTTACCATTGCACCATTCAAATTATCCTTCAAATACACATTGACCTGTGACTCAAAAGCATCAAAATTAGCCAATGGCTCGATAGTCAAGCTTGTCTCACCCTCTTTAGCAATAAGAGTAAGTGGCATCTCAACATCCAACATCTGATTGACTACTGGATATACCGCAATCGCCAAATTCACATCCGATTCAGGCTTACGAAGCAACAACTGCGAAATATTCTGTACTCCATTATTTGTCTGATATAATCGAGCTGCCTTAGAATCGAGCTGATCTACTTCAGGAACCATCAAACCTTCATCGTTAAACAACAACGCAACCTCATCGCATGGTTGTGCCGACGAACCAGAGTAGACAGCAATCGAGAAATAATCACGACGAACATCCTCTATTGTTGCCGACTTAATTGGAGCGTGACCTGCCGCCATCTTGCTAGGCAGTACAAACGACTTGCCAGCAACCAACGCATCAAAAGACACATCCTGGAAAGGATAGAGCAAATTAGAATTTACTACAATACCACTCTTTATATCGTATGTAGCTGTCTTATATACATATGCTCCATTTGATTCCGATTCGAATACTCTAGAGTATACTGAATTGCCGATTACATCTTTTACCGTAGCATAATATGCACCCTTATCCTTCAAGTCCACTGTATAAGGATAAGGATTCGTAAACATATTCGTACCCTTGTTCTTTGTGGTTACAGCAACTGGTTGAGCCTTAGCTGGCGTACCTACCTGCGTCATTGTCCCAACCCCAGAACAATCCATACCAAACAACTGAGGAGTAGTAATATCTCCTGTAAGTACATGTCCCGAATTTACAGACACAAATTTATCCCAATTTTTCTTTGCGTATGAATAAGGGTATGAATATGTAGAAGCTGATAGATTATTCAACACCATCTCCTCTGTTGCAGATCCCATATAGTAATACTTCTGTCCACGAATAGACCTTTCGATCTTCGCGCTACCAGTAAAACTACCAAAATACTTTAGCGAAGGCGTACTAGGAACATCCGGATTCGAAGCGTCATACTTCAAAATCAAATTCTGAGAACCAGCATTAATATTCTTTGTAACAACTGTTGTATTATTTGAAACAGTCAACTTGCCATTCAAGACCAAAGACTGCGCAGATAACTTAGATTCATCTTCCGACAATGATGCGCTACCATTACTTTCGACTGTAAATATACGGCAAGTCATAGGCACATCAATATCGGCCTTTCCCTTGATTAGTACATTTGTATACGCTTTAGGCATATTACCACCTTCCCAATTGCTATCATCGGATACATAACCTGTACCATTGAAAACAACAGTAGGTATAAGCAACTCTGGATACGACGCATCAAGCTTCCATGAATTACCTAAAATATTAATAATCATTGGATTCGCAAACACTGCCTTAGGCATACCCATGTACGTCTGAGAAAAATTACTCTGTAGATTTAGTGTTACATCTTCATTCTTATGAAAGAGAGAAGCACCAAAACTTGTCGAACACATAGTAAATCCAAAAAAATCATACACGTATATATTTCCTGCTGGATAATAAACAAAACCACTTGACTTCATGTCAAACGAAGGCAACATATACGAATTCGTTATAGTGTGAATAACACTTTGCGACTCTGTCTTATCCAAACCTATAAATCCCAAACAAGCAACACTACCAGAAGTGGCACTCTGCTCGACAAATGAACCTACAAACGCCACACCAAGCATCTTTACGGATGCGCCCTTACAAATTTCACCGACAACTCCCGAAAAACTTTTATCGATATTTGCACTAGACGTATTTACTAACTGCAATTCAATCAAACAACGAGAGATATTCAACTCCTGACTTTGAATCGTGCCGACCAAAGCCGCTACGTTTGGACAATCACTTTTAATCTGCCCCTTCAAATTGAGGTTTTGAATTGTGGCACCATTAGTTACTTTAAACAATCCCACATATTGACTCTCCCCAGTTGCGTCAATGTCAACTGTCAACGTAAAAAAGTTACCATCAAAAGTTCCCTTATAAGGCTTAGAAGAAGTTCCAATCATTTCACCAGAATACTCAATATCGTCCATCAAACGACATGATATAGTATTCATACCACTATTTACCATATCTACAAATATCGACAACTCCTCTGCGGTTGATATGAGATATGTACCATTAGCATCAGCATCTGTCTGAAGGCTTGTAGTGCCGTCAGCTTTTGCTACAATATTCAGGGCCAATACAGATAGTATCAGCGCTGCAATACGATTAAGTATATTCATATGTGTGTTCATTTTATGCTGTTATTATATTTCTTAGACTGCAAAGTTACTGATATATTTTAATTTAGTGGCTATACGAGAAGTTAAATATGTTTGTTTCAAAGAACTCAAGATATTAACATTTGTATATGCGTTATATAGAAAAAAGCCTTGCAGTGTCACTGCAAGGCTTGTATTGTTTTAGCTGTAGGGGCTGATTACTTAGCCTCTGCTGCTGCACGAGCTGCACGTGTGAGCTTAACTGCTACAACAACAGCCTGCTTAGCGTTCAATACCTCAAGATTCTCGTATGAGAGTTCACCTACCTTGATTACCTTACCGAGGCCGAGGTTTGTGATATCGATCTTAAGAGTGTCAGGGAGGTCCTTTGAAAGACCACGAACATTGAGCTTACGCATCTCGAGCTGAAGCTTACCACCAGCCTTAACGCCCTCAGAGTTACCCTCGAGAACAACTGGAATAGCAATTGTAACAGGCTTATCTGGGAGAACCTCGAGGAAGTCGATGTGGAGGATCTTACCTGATACTGGGTGGAACTGGATGTCCTTGAGGATAGCCTGGTGCATCTCGCCGTCAACAGAAAGGTTTACGATGTAGATGTTTGGAGTCCAGATAAGGTTCTTAACAGCTGCCTCAGAAACTGCAACTGCGATCTCCTCTTTGCCACCATAAACGATACATGGGATCATCTCCTCAGCACGAAGAGCCTTAATAGCCTTCTTGCCTGCAACTTCACGCTTTGATACGTTTAGATCAAAAGTCTGCATTTTAATGTTAGTTTTAATAAATTGTGTTACTCAAAATTAAGTATTTATTGCACTTAATCTCCCATCACACTAATAACGGGCATTAATTGCGGATGCAAAGGTACGTATTATTTTCTAAATACAAAATGCCTTGCAATAGTTTCATTGTTGTAAACGCAAGCGATAGTCTCGGCAAACATATCTGCTATACCGATAGTCTTGATCTTGCTGCTCTCGCGTTTTTGAGGGATAGAATCTGTAATATATACCTCAGTAATATTAGACTTCTCGATATTATCGATAGCTGGACCTGATAGTACGCCGTGAGATGCGAATGCTCGTACGCTGAGAGCGCCCTCCTCCATCATCTTGTCGGCTGCGGCAGTAAGAGTACCTGCGGTATCAATCATATCGTCGAGGAGGATAACATTCTTACCCTTAACGTCACCGATAACACGCATCTCGCCTACTACGTTAGGACGAGGACGATGCTTGTTACAGATAACAAGTGGAGTATCGAAGTGCTTAGAATATGAGTGAGCACGCTTTGAACCACCTGCATCAGGTGAAGCCATTACCATATCCTGAAGACCGAGTTTCTCGATAAAAGGCACAAATACTGTAGAAGAATAGAGGTGATCTACAGGAATATTGAAAAAGCCCTGTATCTGGTCGGCATGGAGATCCATTGTAATTACACGGTCCACGCCGGCTGCTGTAAGGAGATCTGCTACGAGTTTAGCGCCGATAGCCACGCGAGGCTGATCCTTACGATCCTGACGGGCATAACCGAAGTAAGGGATTACAGCTACGACGCTTGCTGCAGAAGCACGCTTAGCTGCGTCAATCATCATGAGAAGTTCGAAAAGGTTATCTGCAGGTGGGAAAGTACTCTGAATGAGGAACACGTGTGAACCACGAATTGTCTCATCGAACTTAACGGTGTATTCACCATCAGAAAAATCAATCTTGTGAACTAGGCCAAGTTTCTGGCCGAAAGCTGCGCTGATTCTCTCTGCCAAGTACATTGTGCTAGTACCTGCGAAAATCTTAACGGACGATTGAGGTTGCATTGTTGAAATGTCTTTCGGTTATTCTTATTATGTGGGCAAATTTAGTCAAATCTTTTCAAAGACATAGGTGGGATAGTAGTTTTTATAAAATTTTAATAGAGACTACCCATATATGGATTAAACTCTACTTAGGATTATAACCTGCACCCATCAATATCTTTTGAGCATCCTTAAGTGTGAGGAGTTGCTCCATTGATGTCTTGGGGAAAGCCTCCATATATGCCATGACTATACGCAAACCGCAGTATATAGGAGCTCGGCCAGGAGAATTCTGACCGAAATAGGAGATAAAGGGGGCTTCGTTGATGAGCTTAGACTTATCCATAGGTTTGGTAGAATAGAGCAAGCCCTGCTCGGCCATATAGCCCCACATCTGGGCCTCGCAATTACGGCACCATGCCATCTGTTGAGAATCATATCCGAGCAACTGCTCCATAGATAGGTGAGGCATCATACGCCAAACGCAGTAGAGGATACGGCCTTGGTAGACCATATCAGAGAGGATATCATCCTTGGTCGAGAGATTAGGATAGAGGCCATAGAGCCAAGCGCGGAGGATATCTGGAGCCACGTAGGAAGCATTTTTAGTTGCACGAGCATACTGAGGCACATCCAGCCATTGGTAGAAGCGGCAATCAGAGCCCAGGTAATGTTCGATACTGAACGAGATATAAGTCGAGTCCATAAACATCTTGCTATTAAATCCGGAGACATGGGCATAGACATTAGGGACTGGGGCTGACGGGATGAGAGCCTTCATACATTGGAAAGCATCGGACAATTCGGCATTCCAGCGAGAACTATTGTCACTCCACGCTGAGTCGCACGCTGCTATCAGCTCATTATTATCCGCATAATGGATAAATTCATCGAATTTCTGAGAAAAGAGGATATCAGAAGGGTTGCCCAGTCGTATCTCGCGAGAAACGTAAGTCGGGAAAATCTCCGGATATTGTTCAGTGAGCTTAGAGGCAAGTTCCTGTGTAGACACTTGTTCATCGCAAAAAACTGCTTTATAGAAAGGGTTGATCTCCACTTTGAGATTCTTGAAAGCAGAAGTATCCGGTCTATCGAACTGCTGAGAGCAAGACGACGAGATCAGGCATACTAATATAAATACGTATAATTGAAAGTACCTGTGCATACTGTCTGTGTATTGTCTGTATAGTTAGAGGTTATAGAGAGCGTATATAGAAAGCCACGGTCAATCGTTATTACCTTCCTTAAGATATTCTATAGCTCGGTTGATATAGTCGAGGAACGGTTTAGCCAACTTGAACTTTACCGCCACATTGTCGACAAGTTCAGGAGACAAAATATCCTCCGTAGATGGAGTCTGATAAAGGCAATATGCCTTGTACTTTATGTAATCGATATATGGAGAACCCTCCTCGAACCCCTTAGGGGCACGCTTAAGTTTCATTTCATCATCGAGGCGATATCCTTTAGCCTTTTGGATAGTCTCCTCGAAATCTCCACCTCCACATTGTATATCTTCACGAAGAACCGCCAACACTTTAGGATCCATACAATAGTCGCCAACGGCTATCATGTGAGCTTGAGGGTAGCTATCTGCCGTACCCGTACCTATATGAAAATAATAACCATTGTAACCCGACTTTTTGCCGCCACGAACCAAGAAGCAACCGAAATGAGTCTTGTAAGGCGACTTATCGGCGCTAAAACGCACATCGCGATAGATGCGGTATGTACAATCCTTAGCCGAGAGACCTTTGATAGTGGGATCGAAGGTCGACACCCTAGCAATCAGTTGGTCTGTAAACTGTTCGAACTTAGCTTTACAAGCCTCGTAATCCTTTTTATGTCCAAGGAACCACTCACGATTGTTATTTTGGGACAATGCGTTAAGGAATTCTAGTATTTGTTTCATACGGCTACATTTGATATGACAAAGGTAAAAAAAAAGGAGCTAGTTGCCTAGCCCCTTGTAACAAACATCAATAAGTAACTATTTATTAAGTACGGAATTATTTCACTGTAAACGAAGCCTCGTTGGAATTGTCATCCGAATTAGCGGCAACCCACAACTTGAAATCTCCTGGCTCTACCCTATTCTGCATATCGAGTGTTGTGAATGCGAGTTCAGATATTGGAAGTTCGAACTCGACCTGCTTCTTCTCGCCTGCTTTAAGTGCCACACGCTTGAAGCCCTTGAGTTCTTTGACTGGGCGCGTAACTGAACCCACGAGGTCACGAACATAAAGTTGGCAAATCTCAGTAGCATCGTATTCGCCAGTATTAGCGAGATCGAATGTTACCTTCAGTGTATCATTAACCTTCAACTCAGTTGCAGACAACTTAACATTTGAATATTCGAATGTTGTATAAGACAAGCCATAGCCGAATGGGAACAATGGGCCATAACCAGCATCCAACCAATAGCTAGAACAACCGAGAGAAGTCTGACCGGCTCCGACAGGAGTTTGATCGATGAGCAACTCGGTACCAGCGGCAGGGCGACCAGTATTTTTATGGTTGTAATAGATAGGCAGCTGACCGACCATATAAGGGAAAGTCACAGGAGTCTTACCACTTGGAACAGCCTTACCAAAAAGGAGGTCGGCGAGTGCAGTACCACCCGTTGTACCAGGATGGAACATATAGAGGAGAGCATTAGACTCCTCGATCTGCTTAGCTATAGTAAGAGGGCGACCAGCCATAATGACTGTCACGAGAGGCTTACCTGTCTTAGAAAGAGCCTCGATGAGATCCTTCTGTTTGCCATAGAGATTGATATCAGCCAACGAGTGAGCCTCACCCGACATAATAGCCTCCTCACCTACGACGCACACTACGACATCGGCCTGCTTTGCCTTTGCTACAGCAGAAGCAATACCAGCAGCCTTCTGATCACGGCAGTGAGTTAGAGCGGGCTCATACAACACCTTAACACCCTCCAATGACTGAAGAGCCTTAAGAGGAGTAATAGTATGCTCTGCCTCACCATCGAAAGTCCATGTACCCGACTGCTCGTAAGCAGCATCGGCCATAGGACCTACGAGAGCGATAGTCTTAACCTTTGAAGAGAAAGGCAAAGTCTTGTTGTCGTTCTTTAGAAGGATAGCAGACTCTGTAGTAAGTTTCAATGTTTTCTCGATAAACTCTGGAGAATAAGCGACATTTTTGTTTTCATCCACATAAGGATTATCGAAAAGGCCGAGGCGGAACTTAAGTCGCAAAACATTGCGTACTGCATTATCGACAGTAGACATTTTCACACGGCCATCCTTGATAAGGTCGGGAAGATTCTGGATAAAAGTCTCAGCGACCATCTCCATATCCACGCCAGCATTGATAGACTGAGCAGCCACATCTGCGCGATCGGAGCAATTACCATGAGCCAGCATCTCGGCAGAAGAAGCCCAATCGGTAACTACCATAGCATCAGAATGCCACTCATCGCGGAGTTGTGTCTTAAGGATATAAGCATTAGCTGTTGAAGGAACGCCATCAATCTCATTGAAAGAAGTCATGAAAGTTGCAGCGCCAGCCTTAGCAGCCGCCTTGAACGGTGGAAGATATACATCCAGGAGTTGACGTGGAGGAATATTAGCTGAATTATAGTCACGACCACCCTCTGAAGCGCCGTAGCCGCAGAAATGCTTTGCGCATGCTGCTATAGAAGTTGGATCAGACAAGTCGTCGCCCTGATAACCCTTGATTGTAGCAACGCCCATCTGAGTTGTGAGGTATGTATCCTCGCCATAACCCTCGGCTATACGACCCCAACGAGCATCGCGAGCAATATCGATCATTGGAGAAAAAGTCCAACGTACGCCATCAGTTGTAGCTTCGATAGCAGCAATACGTGCTGCCTCCTGAACGGCATCCAAATCGAAAGAAGCAGCCTGCCCGAGAGGGATAGGTGCGATAGTCTTATAACCATGGATTACGTCACGAGACATAAGGATAGGTATACCGAGGCGGGTCTCCTCTACAGCAACACGCTGGAGGACATTGATACGAGCTGCACCGACACCATTAAGAATAGACCCCACACGACCCATACGGATCTGAGCAGCCATATCCTCGAGATTATCCATTGCAGAAACCTGGTTAAGCTGTCCTAGTTTCTCCTCCAGAGTCATCTTTGCCAACAAATCCTCAACTCGCTGATCGACAGAACTATTATTTGTCTGAGGACCACTTGAGCAAGCGACCATAGCAAGACCTAGAGAAATTGTATATAATATTCTTTTCATATTTATTTATGTTTATCGTCGCAAAGATATTACTTTTCATGCTTGGATGTGAGATGAAATTTCGACCATTGTCCAGGGAAAATTTCCCCGGACATTTATCTGGTCAAACATCTATCACACAATTAACTAAACATGCATTATTTCTTTTGGAACACGCGAACGTAGTCGACCTCCATTGTTGCAGGGAGAGAAGATTCGTCCACGCCTTGAGAGCCACCCCAGTCACCGCCCCAAGCCAAGTTGAGGATGACATAGAATGTTTGGTCATAAGGCCAGTTGCGTGAACCTGTACCATCATTTGCGTAGTACAAAGTAGGAGTACCGTCGACAAAAAACTGAATATACTCATGGGTCCACTCCATAGAATAAATATGGAAATCGCCCTCAGCACCATCGCACTTAACCTCCTTTGTCACCTGAGTACCATTAGCGTGGTAATGTCCTAGAGCGTGAAGGCTAGAAGAGACATAATCGGGGTGGTAACCCACCTCCTCCATGATATCTATCTCGCCACACTCTGGCCAAGAAGTGAACTTAGTAGGCATCATCCAGAATGCTGGCCAAGTACCCTTACCCTTAGGAAGCTTTATGCGAGCCTCGACATAACCATACTGCCAACCTGAAGAAGCGCAAGCGTACATACGAGTACTCTTGATCTTGGATCCATCCTTTTTTGCAGTAATCTTTAGAGTACCATTTGACACAGAATAGCAATCTGGATCACGTACAACATAGGTCTGAAGTTCGTTATTCACCCAACCAGGACCTTTTGACTCAAAAGTCCAGTCGCCACTAGCGTCCTCGTCATTGAACTCATCATTCCACACCAACTTATAACCTTCAGGGGCGTTTATGGTGTTATCTGCAGTCATGCCAGCCTGCTCTACAGCTACGGTAGAACTAGCGGCACCCGACTTAACGCTCACTCTGCCAGAACGGTTTATGGTGCCAGCATACTTATCGACATTAGGATCAACGGTAACGACTACAGTACCACTCTTCCAGTTATCACTATCGTACATGGTCTTTACTTTGATCCACTCCTCATCGGAATAGGCCGACCATTCGCCCTTTGCAGCGACGGTGAAAGTAAATTCACCGCCGTCGCATGAGGCATTAATAGAGGTTGTGCTAAGTTCAGGAGCCATATCCTTGGGGACTACTGGCTCATCCTTATCCTTGCCGTCACAACTGAAGATAGACAATGAGAGTGCAGCAAAGAGTGTTATTAATCTGCCAAAGTTGCTCATGATTATTCTGCTTCGTAAACAATCAGATCCTTAATAGTAATCTCTGTATCAGCTGGGTTGCCGCCAAAATCGAAGAAGAAGTTGACCTTAGCCATATCTATACCATCCATATCTGTCTTTACGAATGTATAGTCCTCATCAGCCTTAAGAGAGATAAGATCTGTGAAATAGAAATTGTTGTCGTCGCCATCGAGAACCATTTTAACAGTCACCTTAGCGATATCTGCTGAAGAGTTGATAACTACATGGAAATCGTACTTCTTGTCGGCAGAAGTTGACACATCCGTCTTGAGAGCGAACTGAGCCTGCCACTGGTCTGTTGTAGCATCAGGCAAAGAGAAGCTGTAAGCACCGTCCTTCTCGCTGAGTTGTGGGTTAGGCAACTGGCTCCAACCAGGAGCGTAGTAGAAGAATTTATCTAGTATATTCGCGTTTTTGAAAAGATTCTTCTCCGAATTGAAGTTCCAGTCGACTACCTTTGGACCGCGGTGTTCTTGGATGCGGATATCAGAGATTGTAACCTCTGTATCAGCGGCATTACCACCGAAGTCGAGAACCATTTTGAGAGCATTGATATCCTTACCAGCGATAGCTGAGAATACGACTGTCTTCTCCTGGTCGGCTACGAGAGCATGGCGAGCATCGGTAAGGAAGATATTATCATCCGACTCATGAACCAACTTAACTGTTACACCAGGGTGATCGGAAGATGACAGCAACTTAATCATGAAGTCGTATGTCTTCTCAGCGCTAAGAGCGATATTTGACTTGAAAGTCATCTGACCCATCCTCTGGTCTGTTGTAGCCTCAGGGAGTACGACAGTATATGTACCATCCTTTTCTGTAAGTGAAGGATCAGCAATCTGGTTCCAGCCTGGAGCGTACCAGAATGAGATAGGCTCGAGAGTTGCACTTGCCCAAAGGTTAGAAGCGGCATCCCAATCTACCTGAGGGACATCAGGGTCTGTTTCAGGCTTAGCCTCTGGGAGAACTGTACCATCATCGTTAGCGTGGTTCTTGATAACGATATTAGAAACTGTGATTTCTGCATCAGCGGCGTTACCACCGAAGTCGAACACGAAACGAGTAGCATCGGCATCAATACCGTCAAGTTCAGAAGCCAAGAATACGAAATCTTCACCTGCCTTAACATTCAATGAACCTACCTCGGCGAAGAGAGATGTATTGTCATCTCCCAACTTATGCAACTTAGCAGTAGCCTTAGGAACATCAACATTTGAGCTGATAATGAAACTTACATCATACTTTTCGGCTGCTGAAAGAGCGATATTAGTAGGGATGAACACCTGATTCTGCCATGTATCGACTGTTGGGTTAGGCATTGTGAAAGAGAACGACTTGTTGCCATCATGAGATACGCCTGGCTTCTCAGGATACTCATTCCAACCGCCGTCGGCGTAGAAGAATGAAATCTCATCGATTACAGCATCACGCCACATATTGAAGTCGGAATTATACTTATAACCCTTGAACACCTCAACATCCTTTACATTAGTCAAGATAAAGTGCCATGCGATACCCCCATTATCGGTAATGAGCTCCATCTTCTTGCTATCGATACTTGCTACGTAGAAAGTAGGATTATTCCAGAATTCATCATTAGGAATATATGGGAAGTATGAATTAGGCGCCAAAGTCAGGTAAAGATCTGTACCCTTGACAGACAATGTGTATGACGACTCCTTAGAATCTACTGGAGCCATGAAATCAGTCTCTGGAGTCTTATTGTACTCTGGGAACAACGAAACACCGTAGTTGAGATACATTGTACCGCCATCGCCAGGAGTATAGGCATACTTACCATCGCCTGAGAAAGAGATACGGTCGTCGTAAACACCCTCATTAGCCTTAGCGTTCACGTCGGCGTTCCACCATTCGAGGCCCTCTGTACCTGAAGGACCGCAGCCCATGTGCCCCTTCTCGTTGTAATCTACGCGCCACTGAGCATCGCCCTTAGCGCCAGCCAACTGCTTTTCAACCTTACCGAAGTCGAAATCGGTATTATCGATATGGAAAGACTTCTCAACGAAGGCGTCGCTCCAACCATTACGGTTACCTACACGAACCCTTACAGAATAGTCACCAGCAATAGGGTAATATTTCTGAAGACCATTGCGAGTAGACCTTGTGATATTATTATCCGACTCGAAAGTCCACTGAGGCATACAGCCGGGAGTGTTGAGAATGAAAGTAACAGTATTTGTCTCCTGATTAACCGAGATAGAGATATCGTCGGCTACAGCGTGGATAGAAGGCATATCCATAGGGTTAGCGCCCTCGAAATCCTCTGGGGTACAGGCTACAAGGCCAGAAAAGGCCAATGTAGCTGCTAGAGTCTTATATAATAGTTTCATGACAATCAGTTATTAATAGTTATTCTGTACGAGATTAGGATCACTGTCGAGCTCAGCCTGAGCGATAGGGATGTACTTTTTAGCTGGAGTCCAAGCGTTGGTACGGTAACCGTACTCATCAGGGACAAGAACAGTAGCCGCCATACCGGTACGAACGAGGTCGAAGTAACGCTTACCCTCGCCTACGAATTCGAGTCGGCGCTCTTGGATAATATCCTCCTTTGTTACGTTAGCGAGAGGTTCAACACCTGCACGGCTACGAACTTGGTTAACATAATCAACTGCTTTAGCAGCGTTTGTAGAGAGACACAACTCAGCAGCATTAAGTAGAGCCTCAGCATAACGATATACGCGATAGTTGTTGTTGTAGTTGAGGTTGATATCACCTACAGCATCAGCATTATTAGCGTTCTGAGCCACGTACTTAGCCAGCCAGATATGAGTATCCTGGTAACGCTCTGTGTAGTCGACGCCTCTTACATCCCAGCAAGTTGCTTCGCGGCGAGCATCCTTCTCATCGTACATATTATATGTCTCTACGCGAACTGGCATGAAGCCCCAACCGTCGCGGCTTGACAAACCATACTCCTCATGGTTGAAAGAGTTAGGAGATATCAGAGTAGGCATTACAGTACCACCGATTGCGAGAGGGGAATTCCAGCTACGCTCGTTATTATTGTCGTCGTAGTTGATTTCCCAGATACTCTCGGAGCTCCACTCGCCGCTCTCTTTCCAGATATCTGCATAATCAGCGAGGAGGGCGTAACCGCCATCAGCGATAATTTTCTCCATATACTCGAGAGCCTTAGCAGAGCGAGACTCATCATTTTGGTACATTACCATTTCGGCGTATAGCATGTATGCCATAGCCTGAGAAACGCGACCGCAGTTTTTGTCGTCCCAATGCATTGGGAGTACGTTGCTATTGATAACAGACTCAAGTTCAGCGATGACACGAGAATAAACCTCATCGGCAGAAATCTGAGGAGCTGTATAAGGAGAAGAAAGATTCTCGAGATAGAAAGGTATATTACCGAAATAGTGCCAAAGCATATTATAGTAGTATACGCGGAGAGCGCGAGCCTGCATCTCTGTTGAAGCCTTTTGAGCATCGGACATATCTGTTGCCCAACCGAGATATTTCAAGACATCGTTGCAACGCTTGATACCCGAATAATCGACAGTCCAGAGAGACTGAAGAGTATTATTGGCATCAGCCTCGTAGTTTGCCAAGAGGTGCCAGTTCTGCATATCGGCCTTATTAGCGCCGCCTACCCAGAAGTTATCGCCCATGATTTCGGCATCGATATTCAATGCGTTGTACTGGTCCAATCCCCAGTCTGGCCAGTGGAGAGGGTCGTACGCTGCAGTAAGAGACTCATCGATATGAGCAGCAGTGCTATAGTAATCCTCAAGAGGCTCACCTGTATTATTGGTAACATCCAAGAATTCATCCTGGCATGATGCCAACGCCATAGCTGACAAGCAGCTCAAAGCTATGTATTTATAATTTGCCATTGTCTTTCAGTATTAAGTTGATTAGAGTGTAAGGTTAAGACCTACAGTAAATGTGCGAGCCTGTGGGTATACACCGCGGTCGACGCCGAGCGATGTAGCGTTAGAAGAGATTTCAGGATCGTAGCCCCAGTACTTTGTCCATGTCATGAGGTTCTCGGCCATCACGTATACGCGGAAGCGCTCTACGCGGACCTTGCGAGTCAATTCTCTTGGGAGAGTATAACCAAGTGACATATTCTTGAGGCGGAGGTAAGAGCCATCGCAAACATAGAGGTCGGACATCTGCCAGTTCTTCTCATCGCCGAGGCGGAGGATAGGGTACTTGTTGCTTGTGCCCTCACCTGTCCAACGGTCGAGCATCCATGTAGGATAGTTACCAGAGTAAACATCAGTACGATAAGTTGCATCAAGAACATCTGCGCCCTGAACGCCCTGTAAGAAGAGGTTGAAATCGACGCCCTTCCAATCGGCATTGAAGTTCAAACCGAAAGTCCACTTTGGAGTGCCGTTACCTATATCAGTACGGTCGTCTGGAGTAATAGTACCATCGCCGTTGACATCTACGAAGCGCACATCACCAGGTGCGGCATCAGGCATGATAAGATCGCCCTTAGCATTCTTGTATGCCTGTACCTCAGCTACGTTTTGGAATACGCCAGCTGTCTTGTAGCCGAAGAAATAAGGGAAAGGCATCCCATTTGAACCACGAGTACCACCACCTGAGATACCCTGCACGCCATCGAGATCGAGATAACCAGTATCATTACCGAGGTTGATAAGTTCATTCTTGAGGTAAGTAGCATTACCCTTAACTGCGAAATTGATATCAGATACCTTCCACTTGTAACCAAGTTCGAACTCTACACCGCTATTCTCCATATCACCTACATTACCGATAGGTTTTGTTTCACCTACGTAACTTGGGATAGGCATTGTCATAAGCATGCCATTGGTCTTCTTCTTGTAGTAATCGACACTGAAAGTAAGAGCGTTACCAAGTACACCGAAGTCGACACCTATGTTAGTCTGCTCAGATTCCTCCCACTTAAGATCAGGGTTTGCCAAGCCATTAGACTTAGAACCGTTGAACTTAACAGTATTCTTACCGAAGAGAGCATTGCTGCCCATTGAAGTATTTGTTGTGTAACGGAAATCGCCGATATTATCGTTACCATTCTTACCCCAGCTTGCGCGGATCTTGATATTGCTCATATATTCGCGAACAGGCTCCATAAAATTCTCGTTAAGTACATTCCAACCTACAGATACTGAAGGGAATACGCCATAACGGTTATTTGTACCGAAGCGGCTAGAGCCATCGCGACGTACAGTAGCCTGAACCATATACTTCTCCATATAGTTGTAGCTGAGACGTGCGAAGAGAGAGCTCATACGGTGCTCAGTATTCTTACCACCCCAAACTGAATGTTGTACTGTTGCGCCAGTTACTACTGTAGGATCATCAGGATCGTAAGACAACTCATAATTACCTGTTGCATAATCGATAGAAGGCTTATCGACATTTACGAGGTTCCAACGGCTACCGCCTAAATAATCGCTCTTGTTCTTGAAAGCCGACTGACCGAGTACGACGTTGAATGAGTGATCACCAATAGTCTTATCGTACGAGAGAGTATTTTCAACCTGCCAAACCATACCCTGTGATTTAGAAGAAGTTGCAGATGTATGCTCCTGGCGGTTGTTGCCAGAGAGAGCGTACTTGCTCTTTACTGCTGCATCATAACCCCAGAATGACATATCGGCGCTATAAGATGCGTGATACTTAAGATTGTCCCAGATCTGAAGATCTACAGCAAAATAAGGAACGAACTTGTATGACCAGTTCTTTGTAGGAGGAACTGCGAGGAGAGCCAATGGGTTGTTCATCTCCTGGAAAGCGCCGAAGAAACCTGGGATAGTATAAGGATTACCATTAGCATCCTTAAACAACTCATATCCTGCATAATTATCCTTCATTTCCTGAGCAGCTGTACCGCGAACTGATACTGGAAGAACAGGAGCCATATAAAGAGCAGAACCCAAGACAGAACCGAACTCTGTATTTTCACTGATACCAGTGCTCTTGACACGAGTATATGCCAAGTTGATAGTAGCATCAAGTTTATTGAGGAAAGAACGGAGGCTAGAATCGTCCATTACATTATACATAGTATTGCTACGCAATGTGAGACGATTGTAGTTGGACTGATCGTAGTTACCACCTACGATACCCTCCTGATCGAAAGAGCCAAGAGAGAAGTAGTAATTGACGCGCTCAGAAGCACCAGCTACAGAAACATCGTGGTTTACTACTGGGGCGCCATCGTTGAATACCAAATCCTGCCAATCGGTACCCTTACCCTCAATTTTATCGCCATTTACATCTACGAGATTATAAGGATCGGCGTATACGGCCTCCTGGCCACCATTGATATACATTTCGTTTTGAAGGATAGCATAATCTGTAGCAGAAGTAACGTCACGCCTACGAGCAGCAGACTGCCATCCGTAAGAGAAATTGTAATTGACATTAACTCTACCCTCTTTACCCTTCTTAGTAGTAACCATTACTACGCCGTTGGCAGCGCGTGCACCATATATAGCGCCAGAAGCAGCATCCTTGAGCACCTCAATAGACTCGATATCAGAAGGGTTAACGAAATCGAGGCCACCCTCGATAGGCATACCATCTACTATATATAAAGGATCGGAGTTATTGATAGTACCGACACCACGGATACGTACTTTAGGAGAAGAACCAGGCTGGCCAGAAGCTGAAGTCACGTTGACGCCAGCTGCGAGACCCTTGAGAGCGTTCTCCATACGTACAGGAGCCTTACCATTCATATCCTCGGAAGAGACCTTAGCGATAGAAGCCGTTACGACAGACTTTTTCTGAACGCCGTAACCTACGACTACCAACTCATCCAACTCTGTATAAGCATCAGAGAGTGTGAAATCGAGTGTTGACCTACCGTTTACAGGCATCAATACATCATCATATCCTATAAAAGAGACCTTAATAGATGCATCAGCAGGGGTCATGATAGTATAATTACCATCGAGATCTGTTACAGTACCAGTAGTGGTACCATCCACGATAACAGCAGCACCCACTATAGGTTGACCTGCATCGTCCAGCACGCGACCCGAAACCTTCTGTGTAGCGTTCTGCGCGTTTACGCCTAGCGCGAAAGCACAAAAGAGTGTCGTTGCCAAGAGCTTTTTGAAATTAATCTTGTTCATACTCATTTGTTAGATGTTCTTATTCGTAAATTCTTTTCATGAAGCATCGAAATTCGATGTGGCAAATTTGAAAGAACGTTAATAGTGTTGCAAGTTTTTTGGTATTCATTAATACGTCAGGGGCGATTTATAGATACGTCAAAAATACGTCTACACTATACAAACAATTGATTTTCAATATATTTAACTATACGTCATAAAATAATACCACAGAACAAGAGAGATAGAAATAAACATGAAATATTGACAAAAGGCAGTACATTTGCATTGTAATATTTGAATATGAGTGACAAGAACATAGAATTATCCGACCATTTTGACTATAGGCGACTGCTCCGATTTACTGGACCGAGCATTACGATGATGCTATTTCTGTCGGTTTATGGTGTAGTAGACGGCTTGATGGTATCGAATTATGTAGGTACTGTACCTTTTGCTGCATTAAATTTGATATGGCCGTACGTTGCTATTATAGGAGCCATAGGGTTTATGATGGGCACTGGAGGCAGTGCACTAGTTGCCAAAATCATGGGCGAAGGCGACATGGTAAAGGCACGTGGGGTATTCTCCTTTTTGGTTTACACTACTCTACTGATATCCATTCTAGGCGCAATATTTGGCTTGATATATATACGTCCCGTAGCGATATTCCTTGGAGCAGAAGGCTCTATGATAGAAGATTGCGTTGAATACGGGTCGATATTGCTATACCTTTTGCCCACCTATATCTTTCAGGTATTCTTCCAGTCGTTCCTAGTCACAGCCGAGAAACCCAAGTGGGGGATGTGGATAACCATTCTGGCCGGAGTAACGAACGCCGTACTCGACTACGTGTTTATAGCCATGTTTGAATGGGGCTTAGCTGGTGCGGCATGGGCCAGTGAAGCAGGCATGATAATAGCCAGTGTGATACCATTCCTATACTTTATAGGTGTAAGGAAGAAAAGTACGCGACCCAAGCTATACCTTGGTCGCCCCCACATAGACATGAAGGCTCTGTGGAAAGTCTGCTCGAATGGGCTATCGGAGTTCGTCATGAACATATCCATATCAGTTGTGAGCATGATATATATGTATCAGCTCATCAGATGGTCGGGAGAAAATGGCGTTTCGGCGTACGGCATCATGATGTATTTTGCGTTTATTTTCTGCTCGTTGTTCATTGGCTACAGTATGGGCATTGCTCCTGTGATCAGTTACCATTACGGGGCGCAGAACCATGACGAGCTCAAAAACCTATTCAGGAAGAGCACAAAAATAATATTAACCTCAAGTTTTGTTGTAGTTTTACTATCGCAACTTTTTGCTGAGCAACTTGCGGGTGTTTTTGTGAGTTACGACCCTGAACTACATCAACTGACGACCCATGCGCTGAGAATATATATGCTCTTTCTGCTAGTAGCTGGCATCAATACATTCTCCTCGGCGCTATTTACGGCGCTAAACAACGGACCTATTTCGTGCCTTATTGCGCTCAGTCGCACTGTCATCTTTGAGGCAGGCAGTGTAATGATACTCCCTCAGTTTTTCGGCATGGAAGGCATTTGGTGGTCGGTAGTAGCAGGTGAAAGCATAGCGGTCTGCCTTGCAATTATTTTGATTAGAATTTACAAAGACAAATATCAGTATATATAATGGAAGATAATATACAATTAAACGCCCACAACAAAGAAGAATATCCTCCGATGCATACGGCGGAGCACATTATAAATGGGCTGATGAACAAGAAATATGGTTGTGGCAGGGCATTTTCGGCGCATATTGAGAAGAAAAAATCGAAGGTTGATTACCATTTAGACCATGAGTTGACGCAAGACGAGCTTAAGGCCATAGAGGCAGAAGTCAACGACGTCATCAAGCAAGACATGGAAGTGTGGACTGAGTATGCCAAGAAAGAAGATATGGCTGGGCGATTTGACCTGACAAGATTGCCTGACGACGCCAGTGAGACGGTAAGGATAGTACACGTAGGAGACTATGACGAATGTCTATGTGTGGGGCTACATGTGGGAAGGACATCCGAGATAGGCGAATTCAGGATTAGCAGCGGAAGTTGGAAAGAGGGAGTACAAAGAATAGTTTTCAGAGTCTGACTTAGGGCGCTGAAAAGTACTCTATACTCAAATAATGAAAATATAATCTTTATATATTACGCACAACCCCTCTCTGTATAGTGCCTGTATAGTGCGTGGTTATATAGAGCGTATATAGAGTGTCATGGGGGAATAAATCATTATTAGAATTAAGATGTCGGGCAGGGGTATTGGGCATTATATACGGACGCCCAATACCAAGACATCGTCGGTTTGAGGAGTAGTACCTCGGTAGTCATCAAATGTTTTGTTGATTATATCATTCTGCTCAACCATGCTCTTGTCGGCCATTGAATGGAGCATAGAACGGAATCGGGACAACTTGAACTTTGAGATATCAGCCCCACCGAACTGATCGGTATAACCATCTGTGAAAGCATAAACCATGTCGCCTTTTGACAACTGGAAGGTATTATTGGTATATGAGTCCTTCAGGTGGGCGAAGTGGGTACTTACAGGTACTTTATCGCCCTGCAACTCAGTCAATTCGCCATTGTGAACGATGACAAGGCGACTATTAGCACCGGCGAACTCCAAGAGATTAGTCTCGCTATCCACTACAAAGACTGTGGCATCCATACCATCCTGATTATTAACCAGTTCATCGCTCTGGTTCAAGTTAGCTATGATATGGTCGCGCATTTCGCTCAATATCTCGGCAGGATCCTGGGTATTAGCAATCACCTGTCGGAAGAAAGATATACCCAGCATACTCAGGAAGCCACCCGATACGCCATGACCGGTACAATCCGCCACGATACACAACTTCTTGGTACCGAAAGAGGCGACGATATAGAAATCGCCACTTACGATACTATGAGGACGGTACATGATGAAATGCTCGGGGAATATCTGCAAAATTTTATTGCGAGGAGTGAGGGCTGCCATCTGGATGTATGAGGCGTAATTGATATTACTCATAATCTCATGATCCTTCTGGCGCACATCAGCTGTTCGCTCATCCACCATACGCTCCAGTTGCTCGTTTTCTCTCTTAAGTTTCTTGCTATAGAGGATCATTGACTCGTAAATAACGAAGGCTGCTATAATGAGATATACGAGGTATGCCCATATAGAACGATAGAATGGAGGGGTAATAATAAAGGTATATGAACTAATTGAGCTCTCTACCCCCAGCGCATTTCGTGCCTTGACGCGGAAAGTATACTCCCCCTCGTGCAGATTAGTAAAATTAGTGATATGACCCCTTCCCCATTCGCTCCACTTTTCGCCGTTACCCTCAAGGATGAACGAGAACTCCATATTTGGCTCCTGATCATAACAAGCTGCAGAGTAAATGAAAGTTAAGTTTGCATCTTCGTAAGCTATAGTAGGTATCTGTTTTGCATTCTGGGTCAGTGACAAATGTCCGTTATCGTCATAAAATGCTCCATAGAATATGGTACTATCTTTGGTAGAGACCTTTCTTACCAAGGCATTATAATCATAGTACGATATTTTGGCATCTTCGCGCAACTTACGGAACTGCAAATCTGTCTGATAGACATAGACATTATTTGTAGAGAAGAAGTAGATGGTAGAATTCTGGACATCAGTCCACACATCAGTAATAATCTTGTCGCACAATTCCGAGTAAGGCAACTTAATATACTCATACTGAGTAGGATCTGCTTCGGAAGGGATGATAAAACCCTTTTCATTGGGACCACAAACAAAAAATCCATTACCATAGACATACATCTGAATGTTTTCATAGTTGATGTCGGGCATTTTGATATTTTCATTTGGAATAGAGAAAGTATCATCAAGCTTATTCCATTGGAGAATAGTCTTTGTTGCAGGATCAAAAACTGAAGGCTCAGGCATATTCAGGATAAGAGAAGAGCCCTTAGGTCGGAAACACACCACGGTCTCCAAAGTTTTGGGATCGACCCTATATACATCTTTGGTGTAACAAAGGATCCAATAATAGCCATCCTTGTAGTAACACGTATTTATATCTACATCGGCCGGCAATTCTATGCTTTGAACATTCTTTAATTTATGAGATGGTGTTATGGTGTACTTATTGATGGTATTATACCACAGACAGACAACAGAGTTATCCTCGGGATTCTGGAAAGTAGAATTATAAGGGACTCCCTCGGCCAGGTAAGCCTTGCCATCCTCCACCAAATAGATACCGACGTCGGTAAGAATCATCAAGCCATTCTTGCCTGTATGCGGATTATAGTACTTACTCATGTCGTAGGAGACTCCGCAGTGTTCGGTATTTGGCATTCGCTTAAATGTGTAAAAGCCATTCTCCTCGCGTACTCTGTGGAAAATACCTGCAGTAGAGCTACAATAGACATTACCGTCGCATACGCCTATAGCTGTAACGCGGCTACCTATAGCAGAGACATCATTGAGTTTACGTATAGGCGAGCGCATATTTACGCGAGACAAAGTCCAGTTGGTACCCCACAAATGTCCGTCGCTCTCGGAATAATACATACTTGTAGCGAAATTTTCGCCCAATCCTGTATGGGTACCATACATTTCTGTGACATTGTAGAGCGAATCGAATACGCAGATACCTGCCAAATCTATGGCACCGCGAGTAGAAACTGCGAATTGGTTATCGGGCAAAGATATCAATTTATCGAACTGACCTGAGCTTCGGATATCGTCGGAGAATACGCCCAGACGGACCTCACGCATTTTGTGAGAAGTTTTATCGTAAGCCTCGAGATGGGTATCGCAAGTAAACAGTATGTCCCTAGAATTGATCTGTTCAGCATCGAGAAGTAGTCTGACTGGCTGTGCGAAACGTACACCTGCATAAACAGCTGTATCTCGTTTTATCAATATCAGCGAGTCTGTGCTTGAGGTAATATTATTGTTGCCAAAGATAATCTCTCGTGCCTTATAGTTGGGATTCCACTTTGATGCTGTATTTCTCTTCTTGTCGTAGGCCACTGCGTTTGCACGCCCCATAAAGAAGACGCTATCGTTTCTGAATCGGATTTCGTCATCCAGGAAAACTATGTCATCTATCAGCGACTTTAAAGAATGAAATACCTGCTGACCCTTTTCGTCAGGTGACAAATAACCGAAATCGTCTGAATAAGCTACGTATACTACGCCATCGGAGGGGTCTACTGCTACAGACATAGGCGACCCGTGGTCATTAACCTTATTCCATGTAAAGCCATCGTACTCATATAAGCCATCCATGGAACTGAGATATATCACGCCTCGGAAATCTTGAGTGACGCTCCAACACTGAGATGTAGAAACGCCTGCCAACTCGGTATCATAATTGTGTATGAAGCGGGCGCCGTACTGATTGTACTGCGCGATGGACAACACCTGAACAAAAAGACAAACAATTATGGAGGTTATATACTTCATTGGCTGGTAGTGAATTCTATAGTTATTACGGAATTTTGAACATTTAGTTACTATTACAAGCGGTAGAAGCAGAAATAGCACAAATCAACAATTTATTAAGTAAATAACGTATTTATAGTTAATTTTCATCGGTTTTGCGCTCCGAGAAGGAAAAATTGTTACTTTTGCGCTCATAAATTGAATTAAATATAAGAACTGAAACTTATGGGCAAGATAAAAGCAGCAGTAGTTGGCTATGGAAATATTGGCCGCTACACAATTGAGGCTCTTGAAGCAGCTCCAGATTTTGAAATTGCAGGTGTAGTACGTCGTAATGGCGATGCTGACAAACCAGCAGAGTTGGCAAACTACAAGGTTGTAAAGAATATTGAGGAGCTCGGCAAGGTAGATGTAGCTATCTTGGCAACTCCAACTCGTAGCGTTGAGGAGTACGCAAAGAAAATCCTCGCTATGGGTATCAACACAGTAGACAGCTTCGATATCCACACTTCTATTCTTGATCTTCGCCGCAACCTCACTCCAGTAGCAAAGGAGCACAAGGCTGTTTCGATTATCTCTGCAGGTTGGGACCCAGGTTCTGACTCTATCGTTCGTACTTTGATGCAGAGTCTTGCGCCTAAGGGTTTGTCGTACACCAACTTCGGTCCTGGCCGTTCAATGGGTCACTCAGTATGTGTACGTTCTAAGGCAGGTGTTAAGGATGCTCTCTCAATGACAATTCCTGTAGGCGAAGGTATCCACCGCCGTATGGTATATGTAGAGCTTGAGGATGGTGCTGATTTGGCCGAGGTTACAAAGGCTATTAAGGCTGACCCATATTTCGCTAATGACGAGACACACGTATTCAAGGTAGACAGCGTTGACGAGCTCAATGATGTAGGCCATGGTGTAAACCTCGTTCGTAAGGGTGTATCTGGCAAGACACACAACCAGTTGTTTGAGTTCAACATGAAGATCAACAACCCAGCCCTTACAGCTCAGGTATTGGTTAACGTTGCACGTGCTTCTATGAAGCAGCAGCCAGGTTGCTACACAATGATTGAGATTCCTGTAATCGACATGTTGCCAGGCGACCGCGAGGAGTTGATTGCACATCTCGTGTAAGATTATTCTGAACAAACACAATAAAAAGACACCCGGGACGACGAAATCGCTGTCCCGGGTGTTTTATTTTTCAGTTATAGAGGATTTACTCCTCGCCAAAAGATATTGCGTTTGGCAACTCGTTGACATCATCACGCTGATAAGGAAAAAACTCCTGAAGCTTCTCTCCGCAGCGACGTACGCCGTTGCATAAGCCTTCGACAAACTCTCCCTTGCGGAATTTAGCCTCCATCTCTGCCGCTACGTCATCCCAAAAATTCTTTGGGACCTTAGTATCTATACCGGCGTCGCCTAGAACAGCGAACTTACGGGTCTCGTATGCGAAATAAAAGAGCACTCCGTTACGAAGTTGCGTCTTATGCATCTCGAGTTTTTCGAAAGTGCGTACAGCAACGTCCATGACATCACCCTCGCACGTCCGGTCGATATGCACCCTTATCTCGCCCGAGCATTTGAGTTCTGCCTCCTCAATAGCCTTTTCTATAACCTTGCATTCGGCTTCTGAAAACATGCTCATAAGGCTTTGGGGATATTAGAATTCTACCTTTGGAGCCTCTGCAGCACCTTCATTAGCCTCGAAGTATGGCTTTGACTTAAAGTCGAACCAACCAGCAATGAAATTGTTAGGGAACTGACGGATGTATGTATTATACTCACGAGCAGTATCATTGAACTTCTTGCGCTCAACTGCGATACGGTTTTCTGTACCCTCCAACTGCGACTGCAGCTCGCGGAAATTCTCATTTGCCTTAAGGTCTGGATACGACTCCTGTACTACAAGAAGACGAGAAAGAGCCTGTGAAAGACCATCCTGTGCCTTCTGGAAAGCCTTGAGGTTCTCCTCTGTAAGAGAAGATGCGTCTATTGTAGTGCTTGTAGCCTTTGAGCGAGCCTCTACTACACTTTGGAGTGTCTCTGACTCGTGAGCTGCATAGCCCTTAACTGTTGCTACAAGATTTGGGATGAGATCGGCACGACGCTGGTATACGTTCTCAACCTGAGCCCACTGCGCATCCACAGCCTCTTGCTTTTCAATCATAGTGTTGTACCCACAACTTGTAAAGAATGGTACAAGAAGAAGATAAAGAAGTAATTTTTTCATCTTGATAATTAGTTTTTACTTGTTCAATAGTGCGAAGGTATAAATAATTTTCATTAATTGTTCAATATCAATCGATAACTACGACCTCTGAGACGGTCTTTAGCCTTACCCTTGGGCCCCATGTCCCGAAGCCCGACGTAACAATAGCTGCCGTGCCATCAAACCTTTCCATACCATAGTCTAGTTTGAAGATCATGCTTGTAAAAATACGCATTGGCCAAACCTGTCCGGCATGTGTATGTCCACTTATATGGAGTACTGCACCATTCTCAACCGATTCATCTATGCGATATGGCTGATGATCAACTACAATGAGATTATTCATCAGGGAATCTGGGACTATCTCTTTGATAGATTTTGTCAATCCCTTGAAGCGCACACCCGAAACATCGTCTCTGCCCACAATAGTATACCCATTGAGGACAATGGCGCTATCGCGGAGCACGTTAATTCCAAGGCCTCTAAGATACTCAGCATCACGGTCAGGATCGCCTCCGATATACTCATGATTACCCATTACGGCTACAATAGGGCAGTTGATATTCCTCATCGCACCCCCCAAATCGCCGTTTACTACCGGAGCTATATCACCATCGAACAGGTCTCCTGCTATGATACACATATCGGCATTCTGCTCATTTACAATATTGACCAACTTCTCCACGTCGCTCTTCCCTACTCCATGTCCCATGTGGATATCCGAGACAGCTACTATACGCTTCCCATTCAATCCTACGTGATAATTGACTATTCGCGGCGACACTGCATTGATATATCCTGCTATAAGCAGTGTTGTCACAGCCAGGAATATAGCTACGTAGGTTGAGAGACCGATAGGCTTCACCGGTTTCTGTGCTATACGCATAACCCAACGACCTATATATAGAAGCATCATCAACATGGAACCGTACAGCATATACAGTAGCCATGTGGTAGATATAGCATATATTACGGATTGTATACACTCGGGCGTTCCTTCTGGCAATAGTCGCGACAGGAAGAAAGATGTAGCAAGGAACATTACAACGACCCACGTAGATACCTTAGCAAGTCGGGATCGAAGATTCTTTGATATGCCATAAGCCAAGCCTACACAAGCCAGCAGATAAAAAAGAATCAAAAAAAGAAATAGGAAACCCATTGTTTGTTAGTAATTGTCGATTGATAATGCCCAAAGATAGTAATAATTCTTCGCTTGATATATTCCCAACAAACGAAAAGCGACTGTCATGCCGGTGCACAACAGTCACTTTGTCTTTTTGTATAGCGATAATACGTCTCTACCAAGATTAGTATGTAATCATTGGCTCGAGAGTCTTAGCCTGCTCAATCATCTTCTCGAGCTCCGAGAGAGCTGGAACACGGTTGCAGAGGTTCTTAGCCTCATTTGTCTCAACGAGTTTTGGATGAAGGTTAGCTGGTACACGGTGACGGAACTCCTTAACTGTGTCTACACCTGCTGCCTCGAGGAGCTCAGCGAACTGACCTGCGATACCGTTGATACGGAAGAGGTCTGCATGGTTTGTCCACTTAAGGATCAACTTGCCACTGATACCTGTAGCCTCAGCAACCTTATCACGACCGCTCTTTGTCTTGCACTTATCGAGAAGATCCTCTGTTGTCTTGATACCTGCTGCCTCGAGCTTCTTAGCGTAAACCTCACCTACGCCCTCAATTTGTTCAATTTTATAAGCCATAGTTATTATGTTTTTTTGTTTATGTTTTGTTTTTAGTTTGGATACGATGGCAGTTTAATTTATGTTACAATATATTGTGTTTTTTATTGAACATATTTCTCAACTCAATATAAACGCATCGTCTTTTGTTCTCCTCATTTTATAAAAAATTGCGAGCAACAAGGAGGCTCTCTATATGCAGAGACTATTCTGAGACTATACATTTCGTTGTCAAGAAAAGAATTGTAAATTTGTATTCGCAAAACAAAAACTATAAAGGATGAAACGACTTGAACGATTAGTCATACTAATCAGCTTTCTAGCGGTCACTATCATATCATTGGGCCAGAATATCCCAACGAAGCCCGAACCATTTAGGTTTGTCAACGACTTTGCCAATATCATTAACGATGATATAGAGGCTGATCTCAACACCCAACTTGGCGAGTATTCTCTGCAGACTACAATACAGATTGTAGTTGTAACTTTTCCTACACTCGATGGCGATACTCCAGCCTCTTACGCTCAGCAGATAGGTGAAGAGTGGGGCGTAGGTCAAAAGGGCACCAATAATGGCGTAGTAATCCTTGTAAAACCTAAAACAGCAGAGGAGCGTGGTCAGGCTTTCATCGCTACGGGCTACGGCATGGAGGAGACTCTCACAGATGCCGTCTGTACGCGAATTGTCAACGAGGGCATGATTGAATACTTCAAGAAAAACGATTACGCCGGAGGTGCCACATGCGGAGCCATGGCAGTTAAAGCGCTTATGAACGGCAGTTCTTTGGCTGATGCTCTTAACGCCGATTACTCTACTGGTACGGTATCTGATTTCGACGAAGACGCCGACTATGACTATAACTCTGATGATGAGGACCTATCATTCCTCGAGATACTCTTCGTTATACTGTTCTTCTACTTCCTGTTCATGTGGCCTACCGTTTTTATAGTCCGATTCCTATTTGCTCTCATAACTAAGGATTCGTCGAGTTTCAAGCCAAGATGGAAAATCCTCTTCTTTGGCTTCTGGTGGTTCAAAGCACTACTCGCCGTATCTCTGGGCGGAGGTAGTGGCGGTGGCTTCGGCGGCGGCGGTGGAGGCTTTAGCTCAGGAGGCGGAAGCTTCGGCGGCGGCGGTGGCGGTGGTTCATGGTAACCACTAAATAAGTACCAACAGACACGATATATAAAGATAAAAGGCTCTTCGGGACATGACCGAAGAGCCTTCTGTAATAATCAAGTAACTGAAAATAATATTTCCTTCTTAAGCACTTACTTAAGTTCGAAGCGCCACATCTCAATAGTATAAGGAGGAACTGTTGTATTAATCTCGCGTTTACCAGACATGCTACTAACCTCGTTCTTTATCGGCACAATACGTGTAGGATTGTCGAGCGTATTATCGGCATCCATCTCATCGCTCTGGATGCGTGTAACAGAAGCCTTAGCTATTCCCTGAGTATCAGACAAGCCATCAAGCTTAACAGTAACAGCATGAGCCTCGGAATCGGTATTTACAACCTTAGCTATGTATACATTCTCTGAGGCGTCATACACTGCGCTGGCGAAAAGGCCATTCTGACCATCGTTGCCAGCGGCTGGTTTACCATCAAGGAGCATTGAGAGAACATTTGTACCCTTGTTATGAGCAAACAATTGCTGTACATAATAGCTACATGTACGTACCGAACGTGTGTTGTCGTACCAGATCATATCTGGGCGCCACTGCCAACCCTCTACATGGGCAAAGAGAGGAGCATAGGTAGCCATATGTACCACGTCGGCATTTCTCTCAAGACCCGTCATGAAAGCAGCCTCGAGGAGTGAAGCGTGGAAATGGTTCCATTTCTTACCCTTACCATGGCAAGCATACTCACCTGCGAAGACCTTTGGACCATTGCGGTCGTACGAATCGTAACGATTACCCTGTGAGAGGAACCACTCTTCTGGACGATAGAAGTGCTCGTCTACCAAATCTGCCCCAAGTCTCTTCATCTCAGGCCACAGATATTCAAACTGCTTACCTTCTGAATCTGGACCCGAAGTGCCAACTAGCTTGATATTTGGATACTTAGCACGTACAGCCTCTACGAAAGGCGACAAGTGCTCTGGATATTCTGCACCCCACTGCTCATTACCGATAGCAAGGAATTTAAGGTTGAATGGCTCTTCATGACCCATCTCGGCGCGAACCTTACCCCACTTAGATGTGGCTGGGCCGTTGGCGAACTCTATAAGGTCGAGTGCATCCTGTATATAAGGTTGAAGTTCCTTCACTGGAACGTGAGCCTTTGGATCCTCATTCTGGAACTGGCAAGCCAAACCGACACTTATAACAGGCAGAGGCTCAGCGCCTATCTCCTCAGAAAGGAGGAAATATTCATAGAATCCCAGGCCGTACGACTGGTAATAATCGGGATAGAAACGGTGTGGGAATGTATAATGCCAACGATTCTCGTTCAATGGACGATTCTCAACAGGGCCCACAGAATTCTTCCACTGATAACGCGACTCCAAGTCGGTACCCTCAACAATACAGCCACCAGGGAATCGGAATACTCCAGGATGAATATCAGCTAGCGCTTGCACAAGGTCCTTACGCAAGCCATTCTCTCTGCCCTGCCATGTATCTACAGGGAAGAGAGAGAGATGCTCAAGGTCGACACTAGCAGGAGAATCTAGGAATACACGAAGCAAGCCTCGCTGTACATCCATTGTCGACTTGAGTACCACAGTATATTTCTTCCACTCCTTAGAATTGACATCGATATCGGCCGAAACATTGACATGAGTCTCGCCCATAGATGCTGGATCTACGAGTTCTACGCGTATCTTAGAGGCATTGGCTGAAGCCTGACGAGCCCACACCGAAAAACGGTACTCAGCGCCATTTTGTGTAGACACACCGAAAAAGCCCTCGTTTTCGATACCAGTACGCTTATGCATATGACCTGGGTCGGCAAGGCGAACATAGTGAGGATTTTTGGCGAATGGTGCGCCATCTGTGCGGACCTCGACCTTACCATAAGTCTTCCACCCCATCAAAGACTGAGGGAATTCGAACGAACGGTTTTTAATCTTCTCGGCATAGAGGCCGCCATCGGCGCCATAGTTGATATCCTCGAAGAAGAGGCCGTACATGGTACTCTGAATCTCTGCCCCCTTATGGAGTACATCAAGAGTAAACTGATTATCATCACTTGCGCTAATGCCATCGCTTCCCCCTGTACAAGAGCAAACGAGCGCTGCTGCTGCCAATGCTGATGCCAAATACTTGTATTGCATAGTATCTATATTAAATATTTATTTCAAGCAACTATATGATTTACGACAGACATCTACCTGATGATCTGTATCGCAAAGGTATAGCATGTGAAGATATAGGATGGTAAAAAAAGAGTTTTTAAAGGGGTAAAAAAACAATAAAATGCCCCTTCCTCGGTGGAGAAAAGGGCATTTATGTTGGAAAAAAATAAAATCTACCAGTATTACCAAGCGAACATTGGTCGTGGAGACATCATCTCGTTAACCTCTGCGCGAACCTTAGCAATTACCTTCTCGTCCTCAGGTGATGCGAGAACACGGTCGATCATGTTTACGATGATATCCATATCAGACTCTACAAGACCACGAGTTGTGATAGCTGGAGTACCGAGACGGAGACCTGAAGTCTGGAATGCAGAACGAGTATCGAAAGGTACAAGGTTCATGTTGACAGTGATATCTGCTGCAACGAGAGCCTTCTCTGCAACCTTACCTGTGAGCTCTGGGTACTTAGGACGAAGGTCAACGAGCATAGAGTGGTTATCTGTACCACCCGATACGATGAAGAAGCCCTTATCCATCATGCCCTTAGCAAGAGCAGCTGCATTCTTCTTAACCTGAGTCTGATATGTCTTGAACTCTGGAGTGAGAGCCTCGCCGAAAGCAACAGCCTTAGCTGCGATAACGTGCTCGAGAGGACCACCCTGCTGACCTGGGAAGACAGCCGAATTGATAAGAGAGCCCATAGAACGAATCTCGCCCTTCTTTGTTGTCTTACCCCAAGGGTTAGGGAAATCCTTACCAAGGAGGATAACACCACCACGAGGACCGCGGAGTGTCTTGTGGGTAGTAGAAGTAACGATATCGGCGTACTTAACAGGGTTGTCGAGCAAACCTGCTGCGATGAGACCTGCTGGGTGAGCCATATCGATCATGAGGAGAGCGCCACAAGCGTCGGCGATAGCACGCATACGCTTATAATCCCACTCACGGCTGTAGGCAGAACCACCACCGATGATCAATTTTGGCTTCTCGCGCATAGCAACCTCCTCCATCTCGTCGTAGTCTACGCGACCAGTCTCTTTGTTGAGGTGATAAGCGCAAGGAGTGTAGAGAAGACCTGATGTATTAACGCCCGAACCATGAGAGAGGTGACCGCCGTGAGCCAAATCGAGACCCATGAACTTATCGCCTGGGTTCAACACTGCCAAGAGGACAGCGGCATTAGCCTGAGCACCAGAGTGAGGCTGTACGTTGGCGAATTCAGCGCCGTAGATCTGCTTGAGACGCTCAATAGCGATAGTCTCAACCTCGTCTACTACCTCGCAACCGCCGTAGTGACGCTTGCCAGGGTAACCCTCGGCATACTTATTAGTAAGGCAAGAGCCCATAGCCTGCATTACCTGGTCGCTCACGAAGTTCTCAGAAGCGATCATCTCGATGCCACGCTTCTGGCGGTTGTGCTCCTTTTCGATGAGCTCGAAGATTGTATTGTCTCTGTTCATTTCAAGATATGTGTAAGTGTATGATATTATCTATTATTTTACGATCTCAAGAAGTTCGATATCGAAGATAAGAGTCTCGTTGCCACCGATCTTCTCACCTGCGCCGCGCTCACCGTATGCGTGCTCAGCTGGGATGTATACAGTCCACTTATCGCCTGGCTTCATCATTTGGAGCACCTCTGTCCAGCCCTTGATAACACCATCGACATTGAATGTAGCAGGATTGTTACGAGCATAAGATGAGTCGAAAACTGTACCATCGAGGAGACGACCCTCGTAGTGACACTGTACGCGGTCGCCAACCTTTGGTGAAGCGCCTGCGCCTGTATTGATAACCTTGTACTGAACACCGCTTGCGAGAGTAATCACACCCTCCTTCTTTGCGTTCTCAGCAAGGAAAGCCTTACCCTCCTCAAGAGCCTGAGCTGCCTTAGCTGCCTTAGCCTCCTCTAAAGCCTTGCGACGAGCCTGAGCTCTCAACTGGCAAACCAAGTTGGCAGTAGTCTCATCGAGCTTGGCGCGACCAAGAACATACTGGTGTGTGAAACCGTACTTGAAAGCATCTTCATTAAGTTCGTCATCACCAAGGAGCTGATCCTTAATCATGGTAACATACTCATCGTGGATTTTACCAGAAGTAAATACCTTAACCAATGCTGTAGAGTCGACATTAGTCAGAGGGAAGTTGGATGTAATCTGCTTAAGCTGAGAGCCCATGAAAGTACCGAGGGCGTAGCTAATGCTATCTACATCGTTTTTAAGGTCGACATCACCTCTGTAAGACTTAGAGCATGACGTGCCCATGAGCGAAGCAACAGCGACAACTGCTACAGCCGCGATTTTTACGAGTGTTTTCATTGTTTTATTTAGTTGAATCTTTGATTATTATTTTATTTCAAGAAGTTCTACTTCAAATACTAGAGCTGCGTAAGGAGGGATAGACTCACCTGCACCGCGAGCGCCATAAGCGAGGTTGTAAGGGATGAAAAGTTTCCACTTAGAGCCCACAGGCATAAGTTGGAGAGCCTCCACCCAACCAGCGATAACGCCATTCACTGGGAAAGCAGCTGGTTGACCGCGACGTACAGACGAATCGAAAACTGTACCATCGACCAAAGTACCATGGTAGTGGCAGAGAACAGTATCTGTAGCCTTTGGCTTAGGACCGTTACCTTCCTTCATTATCTCGTACTGGAGGCCGCTAGGGAGAGATACTACGCCCTTGCGAGTAGCATTAGCTGCGAGGAAAGCCTCGCCCTCGGACTTAGCAGCCTCGGCCATCTTCTCCTCGAGTTCGGTAAAGAACTTATTAAGGAGGGCTCCTGCCTCGTTTTTAGCGATACGTGGTTCCTTACCCTCGATGATAGCCTGCAAGCCTGCAGCCACCTCGGCGTAATCCAAATTTTTTGCGCCACTCTGGAGGAGGTTAGCGCCGATGTTCATGCCAATGGCATAAGAGATATTCTTCATTGTATTGTAATGTTTCTTTTTTCTTTGTTATTTATTCTATTCAAAGCTCGCTCTGGGTAGTCTCTGTATTAAGCCTGTCTATATAGAGCGTATATAGAGCTGCCAGAGAAACAGAATAGAAAGTTTTCTTACATATCACTCTCCTTGAGTCGCTCTGCGTTTTCGGCCACGATCAGGTGGTCGATGCAATCCTGGATTTCGCCATCCATGAAAGCGCCAAGGTTGTATATAGTATAATTTATACGGTGATCTGTGATACGACCCTGAGGGTAGTTGTACGTACGGATCTTAGCCGAGCGGTCGCCCGTAGAGACCATAGTCTTACGTTTAGAAGCTATATCATCGATATACTTCTGGTGCTCCTTATCGTAGATAAAAGTACGCAAACGGCTGAGAGCGCGTTCCTTGTTCTTTGGTTGGTCACGAGTCTCAGTACACTCGATGAGGATCTCCTCCACTACGCCTGTATTAGGATTCTTCCAGTTGTAACGGAGACGTACGCCAGACTCTACCTTGTTGACGTTCTGACCGCCGGCACCTGAAGAACGGAAAGTATCCCATTTGATTTCGCCCTCGTTGATTTCCACATCGAAAGGCTCAGCCTCTGGGAGTACGGCCACTGAAGCGGCTGAGGTATGTACACGGCCCTGGGTTTCGGTAACAGGGACACGCTGAACGCGGTGTACACCCGACTCATACTTGAGGGTACCATAGACCTTTTCGCCGGTAACGCTACATATGATTTCCTTGTAACCGCCAGCTGCGCCCTCGGAAGCGCTTGACACTGTGAGGTGCCAACCCTTTGTCTCGCAATACTTTGTGTACATACGGAAGAGGTCGCCTGCGAAAAGTGCAGCCTCATCGCCACCTGTACCGCCACGGATTTCGAGGATAGCGTTGCGATCGTCCTGCGGATCGGCAGGCACAAGAAGAAGTTTTATCTCCTCCTCGAGTTCTGGGATACGTTTCTCGCACTCTGAAGCCTCCTCGCGAGCCATCTCCTTCATATCGGGGTCTGACTCATTAGCCAATATATCTTTTGCCTCCTCGAGGCCGTTGAGGGTATCTACGTACTCCTGACGCACCTTGAGGATAGAATCCAAGTCCTTGTACTCTTTGGTAAGTTTACGGAAACGTGCCTGATCGGCTATCACGCCTGGGTCGGTAATCAATGTCGATACCTCCTCGAAACGCGACATCAAGCCGTCAAGACGCTCCAATATGGTAGTATTACTTGCCATCTATAATGTTTTGTATTAGTTGTATTGGTATTCTCCGTTTTCGGTCTTAAGGATTACCTCCTTACCGCCCTCCTTAGCCTCTACGCGACCGACTATCTGGGCATCGATACCGAACGACTTAGAGATAGCTATTACCTCCTCAGCATGCTCTGGCGCAATATAAACCTCCATACGGTGACCCATATTGAAAACCTTGTACATCTCCTTCCAATCTGTACCCGACTGCTCGTGAATAGTACGGAATAGTGGAGGAATAGGGAAGAGATTGTCCTTAACGATGCGGATACCGTCGCCGATAAAATGGAGAATCTTGGTCTGAGCACCACCAGAGCAGTGTACCATACCATGGATCTGAGGACGGAGAGCATCGAGGAGCTTCTTGATTACAGGAGCATAGGTACGAGTTGGAGACAATACCAACTTACCAGCATTAAGAGGAGAGCCCTCTACATTATCTGTAAGGCGAAGAGCGCCTGAATATACCAAATCATAAGGCACACCATGGTCGAACGACTCTGGGTACTTCTCTGCCAAATACTTAGCGAACACGTCATGGCGGGCAGAAGTAAGACCATTTGAACCCATACCACCGTTGTACTCCTTCTCGTAAGTTGCCTTACCAGATGAAGACATACCTACGATTACGTCGCCAGGACGGATATTGCCGTTGTCGATGACATCCGAACGCTTCATACGGCAAGTAACTGTAGAATCCACGATGATGGTACGAACAAGGTCGCCCACGTCGGCAGTCTCACCACCTGTAGCGTATACACCCACGCCCATCTCGCGGAGTTCGGCGAGGAGCTCATCTGTACCATTGATGATAGCCGAGATAACCTCACCCGGGATAAGGAGTTTGTTACGACCAATCGTCGATGATACGAGGATATTATCTACGGCTCCCACGCAGAGCAGGTCGTCGATATTCATTATAAGAGCATCCTGAGCAATGCCTTTCCATACGCTGAGGTCGCCTGTCTCTTTCCAATAGAGATACGCCAAGCTCGACTTTGTGCCAGCACCATCGGCGTGCATGATATTGCAATATTGTGCATCTCCGCCGAGAATATCAGGGATAATCTTGCAGAATGCCTTAGGGAATATACCCTTGTCGATGTTCTTTATAGCGTTGTGAACATCCTCCTTTGAAGCGCTGACGCCTCGTGCTATATATCTTTCGTCTTGCATATATATAGGTATATGTCTATTGTTACCTTAGAATTCGCTAGTAAAATGGAATCTTACATCCTTGAAGCCCTCTTGAGCCATTTGGAGCATGTAATTGGACTCAGCCAAGAACACATCTCTACCCCACTTATCCTTGGCCATGTACTGGACCTTGCGTTTTTTGAACTCATCGAGCTGAGCTGCATTATCGCTTTCGATCCAGCAAGCCTTGTATAAGCTGATGCCTTCATAACGGCAAGCAGCCTGATACTCATGGAGGAGTCGGTATTGGATAACCTCGAACTGGAGAGCACCTACCGTACCGATAATCTTACGACCGTTGAACTGATGCACAAATAGCTGTGCAACTCCTTCATCCATCAACTGGTCGATACCCTTGGCAAGCTGCTTAGCCTTCATTGGGTCGTCGTTTTCGATATAACGGAAAAGTTCAGGAGAGAAGCTAGGGATACCCTTGAATATCAGTTTTTCGCCCTCGGAGAGAGAATCACCTATTTTGAAGTTGCCCGAATCAGGTATACCCACTATATCGCCTGGGTAAGCCTCATCTATGACACTCTTCTTATCGGCCATGAAGGCTGTAGGACTGGAGAACTTAAGTTCCTTACCCAGCTGTACGTGTCGATATGCCTTATTTCTCTCGAACTTACCACTACAAACCTTAACGAAAGCTATACGATTGCGGTGGTTAGGGTCCATATTGGCGTGAATCTTGAATACGAAGCCTGAGAATTTTTCCTCCTCGGGATGTACTATACGTGCCTCTGTCTGTGAAGTACCTGGCTGAGGAGCTATACGGAGGAAACAGTGGAGCAACTCACGCACACCGAAGTTGTTCAATGCCGAGCCAAAGAATACAGGGGCCACTTCGCCACGGAGGTAAGCCTCCTTATCGAAATCCTCATATACGCCAGCCACCAGGTCGAGCTCCTCGCGGAGATGCTCAGCAGCGCGGTCGCCAATTATACTATCGAGTTGAGGATCGGCCACATCAGCTATGGCTATACCCTCTTGTACTGTCTGCTTTGATGCTTCGTAGAGGTAGAGGCTATTCTCGAACAGGTTGTATACACCCTTGAATGTCTCGCCATTTCCGATAGGCCAACTCAGGGGGCGCACGCCAATATTAAGTTCCTTTTCAAGTTCATCGAGGAGGTCGAATGGGTCACCCGATGGGCGGTCCATCTTATTGATGAAAACCATAACAGGAGTATTACGCATACGGCAAACCTCCATAAGTTTGCGGGTCTGTGTCTCTACGCCCTTTGCGGCATCCACAACGATGATTACGCTATCTACGGCTGTAAGAGTACGGAAAGTATCTTCGGCGAAATCCTGGTGACCAGGAGTATCAAGAATGTTCACCTTGTATCCGTCGTACTCAAAACCCATTACAGATGTAGCCACAGAGATACCTCTCTGTTTCTCTATCTCCATGAAGTCGGATGTAGCGGTCTTCTTGATCTTGTTGCTCTTTACAGCACCAGCCACGTGGATAGCACCACCGAAGAGAAGGAGCTTCTCCGTCAATGTTGTCTTACCGGCATCAGGGTGGCTGATGATGGCGAATGTACGCCTTCGTTGAATTTCGTCTATTAGCATAATCTCTCTTATACTGCACTAGCTATGGAACTACGCACTGCCTCTATAAGGTCGTCGCGGCGTTCCTCGTACTCTGTTATATCTATTGGTTTATGTATTGTCAATGTAGCGTGACCCGGTTTCAGGGTAGCAAGCGACTTGCCCATGACCTTGTAGGTATCCTTGATAGACACTGGCACTATAGGCAACTGAAGGTCCATAGCCATCTTGAAAGCACCGTGTTTGAATGTACCCATCTCTGCCTTGCCGCTGCGTGTACCCTCAGGGAAGATGACTACCGATGTACCTCCTACCAATACCTTCTTGGCTCGCTGAATACTGTCGTATGCCGCCCTGCGCGATGATCTCTCTATAAAAATGTGGCCCAATCTCTCACAAGCAAAACCCAAAACAGGTACTTTGCGCAACTCCTGCTTCAATATCCAGCGGAAATCGACATCCAGGGAACCATATATCACAAAGATATCGTATGCGCTCTGGTGGTTGCACGCTATTACATACGATTGGCCCTCGGCGATATTCTCGCGACCCACCACCTTCACGGGCATTGGCGTTATCCACTGCATGATCTTGGCCCAAACCACGCCACAATAGCGAGTCGACTTAGGGCTGAATATGCTAAGTATAAAGACAAATACCGTAGCCAACACCGTGTTGATAGCGAACACTGGCACTACAAACAGATATTTATAAATTGCGTACATCGATACCTTTTGAAACTATCTAAGCATTATATTTCAACTTGCAAAAGTAGTCAGAAAATAACTACAAAGCAAACTCAATTTTCGGTCAAAAAATTTGGTCATTGCAAATAAGAATCATAATTTTGCATTCCTATCCCTACGGATAGGGCATACACCTTGGGGTTGACATGGATTTGACAGCATTTGATGGGGGTATGTAAGCATGCAGAGCTGGTGGAACTACGGCTCTTAAATCTCGGGTTTCGAACTATAACTGGCGAAAACAATTACGCTCTCGCTGCCTAGTCGAAGTATAGTAGATAGGTTTTATCTCGGCCTAAGAGGCTGAGACGAGACATCTCTCAAAAGCCGAATCCAGGAGGCGTTTGGTTCAGAGGTGCTGGAAATTCCGGGATAGTCACTGGTATGCTCCTTGCCTGTGATGAGATTTAAAGAGATAAGGGTGGTTTCGGGTGCCTTTACCCACAGCCATCACGAAAACCAAGAAAAGGCTAAGCATGTAGAAATCATATTCTTGCGATGTTTGGACCGGGGTTCGATCCCCCGCAGCTCCACAGAACGAAGGATCGCAAAAATTTCATTTTGCGATCTTTTTTTATTTTCCCTCAGATACTTCTCACAGTATTGCTATCCAAGTTATTTGTAAGTTCTCTGAATAATCTTATGCCAATACACCTCCTTCAGTAACATAGAAACGTTTATCCACTCAAATCTTCACCCATCACACTTCTCCTATCTCCATCCTCTCATTCTTCCTCTCTCCCACTCATACCTTCGCACCGAATGAAAAACATAACCAATAACCTGACAACAATGCAAACAATCAACTGCACCCCCAACATCTCTTTTAGCCAATTCCAACCCAAATCCCAGATTGCTCTCACCGTCGGCGTCTCATACAGCACATTCTTCCGTTGGCTCAAAATCGCCCAGTCCGAACGCCCCGACCTCTTCCCCTCTCCTCAATCCAAACTCCTCTCCCCTGCCGCCATCGCCTACATGGCTCACCGCTTCTGCTTCGATTGCGACCTCATAACCCCTAGCTATACCAAGCCCTAGTCCCCTGCAAACACATACGCTCGTCATACGCACATCATACGCTCGTCATACGCTCGTCATACGCACACAATAAAAAAGCTACCCACGACATTCAATCTTGGGTAGCTTTTTTTCTTTTGCCTTAGCTTTATTGCTCTGTTCTTTCTTAACCTTGTGCCAACTCGTGTAAACTGTGGTTAATATATAATCCCACTCTTCCGTAAAATCCGTATCAATCCGTATGCAACATATAACACTACCCTCTATCCCTTAACCTAGCGAAGCAACCGAACTAACCAAACCCCTCCAAACCTCTCCCAATCTCGTCTCATCTCGTCAGCGACCTCCCAGCTCTCCGTAACTTTGCATTGTCAAACGAAAGGGATGGCACTCAAGCCAACAGCCCAGTCATAAGTCGGAATAACTATACAAGACTCATCAAAACGCATTCCGCAGCCGCTCTTGACTTAGCGCCCCCCTCTCGCTATTGACATCTCACATTACAAACCATCCAAAATTCAATCACATGGGAAAAATTTGTACACCATCTTATCTCCGCGACATCCACGGAAAGGTAGGCTCGGAAGAGTCCGAGTACTTCCGCAAGACTCCTTCTGGCAAGACGTCTATCTGCCACATGGATAAGGACTACTGGGAGAACCGTGTCCTCACCGACGGCCAGAAAGCAGCTACAACCAAGTTCTCTGCTGCATCTGCTCGTGTCAAGGAGATCATGGCTAATGCCACAGAACTCGCCTCATACAAGGCCGACTTCCGCATTCAGAAGAAGTACAAGACTCTCCGCGGTTTCATCTTCGCCAAGGTTTATCCTTTGGTATAATCAATCTCTATCTTATGGCAAACGTAGATCTCGAACATCCAGTCCAGGCCCTTCATGGCAAAGTGTCATCTAAGGACCATACTTTCTACAGACATGTCTTCGGTATCACTCGTCTCAACCGATTGTCTAAACGTCAGTCTGTAACTAAGTACACCGAAAATCAACTTCGCGTACAGAGTCTCTTCAAGGCTGCTCAGGAGGCTGCTCGCAACGCTCTCATGGCATCTGCCACTCGACCAGCCCTTGAGGCAGAATTCAAGGCTCAGTCAAAGTACAAGACTTTGTGGGGCTATGTATTCGCTAAGTTCTATCACTCTTTATAGTACAATCTTTTTCATCCACATTCATTATGAAAAATAAAACTAACATCTTCCGCTCAATTCTCAACTCTCGCAACGGAAACTCTTCACCTACCTTCCGTCGCCCCTCTTGGCAGGACGTCATCCTCGCCATCCTCTCCGCCCTCGTCGGCGCCTTCTCAGCCTCGTGCGCCGTCTCTTTCTAACACCTAATCGCTCAACTCTATCCACTCAATTCTAACCGCTCAACTCTCCCTCGGGTGCCACGCCTCGCGTGCGCACCCGTTTCTTTTACCCCTTAACTCTAGCCACTATCCCACTAACAAAAAAAAACGCCAGCAGATATCTCATCTACCGGCGGACGTTAAACCACTAAATGTCCATTAGCATGTTTCTATATTTGTTATACTATGATTTTGCTTCTCTTCTGCAGTCTAGCACCACCCATTCATTCTCGCTCACATATACCTCATTCACCAACTTCCTGCCATTGTAGCGCTCCCTCAACATATCTCTTATCTCCTTTAGCTCGTCAATTCGTTTCTCCCCTTGCGCTATCACACACACCATCCGTCCCCGCGGCTCCACTCTGTACTCCCCTCCCGATGCTATCTTTATTATCTCCCCAGTAACTGGATACGCATAATACATATCCTCCAGTGCCTCCATAATCTCTTCCAGTGCTTCATATAACGTCTTATCTTCTTCCTTCTCTCTTCTTTTCTCCATATTCCCTGTCAGATTCTTGCTATAACGCAAGACAAATCGCTTAAACCTAAAACCTCGTTTTTGGTTTTTGAGTGTATTACAATTCATTCCTTTGAATTTGTTGTTTGTATTTTTAAGTAGCATACCCTGTTTCAGAGTACTGTTCCTGTTGTAGCCACAGCCAGAAACATTGCAAAGCTACAATTATATATTCGTATAATCAAACTACATTTCGATTATTTGTTACAGAATACGCAAAATACGTATCGCTCTCCATTTCGCCCTCTCCTCGAGCATAAAAAAAAATAGCGGAATAGCATTCTCATGCTCTTCCGCAATACTCAAATATATCTTAAACTACAATTATTTCTTTATTATAAGTATCTCAGACAATGTCGCCAACTGCTTCTGCAGATTATCCACTTGCCTTTGCAGAAATTCTTTGTCCTTCTGCAACTCTTGTATGGTGTTTCGTTGCACATCAAGCTCTCTGTCTTGGCCAGCTCCATTTGTCACAGCCATTTCTCCTCTTTTCTTTGGTCCCTCGCCTGTCATCAGATAGTCATAAGAATACTCTCCTATATGTTCTGCCAATACCCACAGATCGCAGGTATTTCTTTTCCACCAAGTTGATATTGTCGACTGCGGCATTCCCAAAAACTCCGCTAGCTCTTTGTCTGTCCTGAAATGATAGAGGTCCTCCTTGAACCTACGTAATACATTTAATGGTTCCATGTCTAATTCGTTTTAATACGTAAAAATACGATACACAATACAGTCAGTTACGAAATTGCGAAAACAATTCATGTAAGTCATTTATCTCCATCGCAAAATTACATAATTATTCAACATTTCACAACGAATTCACGCATTTTTCAATATACCCCACTCATTTCCTGTCCATTTTACCGTATGCCGAGTTGTTATTTTTCGTATTCAGTAACATCTTCGGCTACCATGATAGGTGTCGTTTCAGCAATTTCACCGTAAGTTGAAGTTGGCACGTTGATGATTGGCGCATCAAGGGCAAGGGAGATGCGAGCGATGGTACTGGTTGTGAAGTTATGGCGGCCGGTCAGCCATTTGCTGACTTCCGATTCACGTTTGCCAAGACGTTGAGCCAGTTCACGCTGCGTCATTCCCTTTCGTTTCAGTACCTCGGCAATGCGAGTGGCGATTGCAAACGAAAGGTCAAACTCTGCCTTACGCTCTTCTGGAATGGCAGCAAGGCACTCTCGAAACAAAGGATTCTGTATCATAATTCAAATGTTGCAGTATCAATACCTGTGATTACGTTGTTTTCTATACTGATAGCGCCCGACTTCTGAGCCTGTTTAAGCAGTTCGTCAAATTTCTGAAGATCCATTACGTATCCACTCAACGTTTCATCCTCTTGGTAAGTTCTCGTAGTCTTCTCGCCTCCATTTCCGACAACAAGAATCTGATCAGAAATTCGAAGGCAATACAGTCTCAGTCGTCTTGAGTCGATAGACAAGGCACAGAGATTATCATTCATTCGTCCTTCGTTTCGGAAGAAACGCTCCAAAGCACCCACCTCAACAATCTTTGCCAATGCTAAAAGTATTGTCTGAAAGTCATGGTTAAGTCGAGCATTATCTTTGAACATAGTCAGAAATTTCTCATATTCGCTCAGTTCGTTACCATTGAAACAAATGGAATATAAGCTGACATTATCATTCTGCTCGATTGTCTTGATAGTTGTCTGTTTGGCCATAATTTTGAAGTTTTACCCAGCAAAAGTAACACTATTCTTCGGAATAGATACACTTTTAAGTGAATTACTTCATCTTAAAGTGAATTTTTTTTATATTCGTTTAGCGGACAGTGCTTCACATCCCTGAGTGACTTCACTATGGTGCGATTTTTTGCAACATTTCTCCTTCCCAAGGTTATCTTATTCCTTCCACTATCGCGATTCCCTCTTCCGTCAAGCCGTAGAGGTCATCGCATCTATAGCCATCTATCCCAACCTACCCCACCTAGCACATCTACAAAATCTCCTCCTCCTTGCCACACTCCCTGCACTTTGCCTTTCCCATCTCACCAACACCCTATTCCCCATTCACTCTCAAATACCTACAACTAGCAGCTATTGCCTCATCTATAACCCTCGAGAACGTCGAAATACCATCCTCCTCCAATATCACTCTATCATCAGCATTAAACACCTTATATTGCCAATGCCTTCTATTATACAATCCTCCGCCAGCACATCCAGAACCACCATAACTATCTACATCAAGCACAAGCTTCTTTTTGTCCCGAAGCCAATTCACGGCATCTTCAAGTGTAGGACAAGCAGTATCATTCGTCCCATTGATATACATCGAAGCCTGACGCATACCAGCTATCTTCAACAACGTCACAGTCTCCTCAGAAACTGCCTTCTCCAACGAATAAGGATCTTTCTTTGCCATACTAAATGTTTTTCTTGATTATGGCACAAATATACTCAACCTATCGCTTGTCACGACCACTCAACTTTCTAATTTGGAATTCTTCACGTTTTCCCTCCCCGAAAAAAAATGAAAACATCTGCATGACATATCTTAACACGGAAAGCTTGTGCAAACGAGAGCAAAGCCAAGCTTGCTTGAGCTATGCCGAGTGCAGCCAAGGTTCGCCGATAGGCAAATGAACGGAAATTTTCCGATTTTGTCATGGTTAAATTATTATCCATCGCGATGTAATGTTGATATGATTATTTTGGGAGGTTTGGAACGCTGATATTCAGCGGTTTAGATATTTGGAACAAATGTAATGTTCCCAAAGTGTTCCAACAGTAGGTTGCCAGAATAGAGTCAGTTAAATTCTTTCGTACAGACTCCTTCAAAGTGGTAAAAAATCGTGATTTTGGCAAAAATCAATAAAACACTTTTTAACAGTGATTTTACATTTATTAACTACGATTTTTCATGTAAAATGGGTGTCTGAGCCATGTTACACATAGGAACAGGAACAGAAAAATGACCCTATAAAAACGGCATGATTCACCCTTTACATTCATGTAAAGGTAAGGGTGTGAAACATGATAGAAGGGAAAGAAAATAGAGAAGTGTCAAATGGATTTAGACTTGCAGTTCACGATGCTTGGCGGGATGCCGACAAATAGCAATCGAGATCTGAAAGTTAGAAGCCAGTTGTCTCTTCGATAAACCATCACTGGGCATTGTGTCTGATAAGACTCTATGCACATATCTATGATGTAAAATAGGTCTTCTTAGGTATCAACTTCACTAAAAAAGATTAAATTTCGATGCAAAACAAAAGATTCTTGCCTGAATATCCAATAAAAGTGAAATATTTTCACTATATTTGCACAACAAATAGAATAAGTATGGAAAACTTAAATCGTCTTAAAATAGTTCTTTTTGAGAAGAACCGTACAAGTAAATGGTTGGCAACCCAGTTGGGTGTTAACCCTTCTACTGTATCTAAGTGGTGTACAAATTCTTCACAACCAGACTTGAATTGCTTGTTAAAAATTGCTGACCTTGTTTATGTCTTGTCAGTCACCATTTGCAAAACCATATTTGACCCT
>JAKSLE010000020.1 GCA_024401365.1 Bacteroidales bacterium
GAGCATCTGCCTTACAAGCAGAGGGTCGGCGGTTCGAATCCGTCAACGCCCACATTAAGAGTCGAAGAAATTCGACTCTTTTTTTATTATTTTCTACCGCCCCTTTCCCCTATCACTCTCTTAACACACTCTTAATACAGCCTTAATACAGACACTACACAGAGCTATACCCCAAAAACATAACTTTAATACAAATAGCAATCCCTGGCAGAGCACTAAGCACTACCAGGGATTATCCTATCTTTTTCTCCTTATTATCTGTCGTTATTGAGCTTGATACCTGTCATCATGATAACAAAACCAGAAGTAGCTTGGCTCTCATCCAATCTCGCCTCTACGATGCAGTCCATATAGCCATCTACCGAGAAGTCCCAATATGGAGCGTTGTCATATTCACTGTTAGTAAACAACAAATTGCGATCATTGTCATAAACAGAGAAAATAACTTGTCTCTTGGATTCGTCAACATTACCAGCAGCAATACGGTAAGTCGTACCAGAGAACAATGTAGCACGGAACTCTGCAACCTCATCTCCTGTCAAAAGCGCCCTGTATGGACGGTTTGTCACAAGAAATGGCTTCTGAAAATAACCTCTGCAGTTACTCTCAACTGCTTCAGCCTGACCATTGACCATATTAGGAACCAAAGTACCCAATACTATCATGATTGACGCGATAATGTGTTTAATCTTCATATTCAGATATGCTATAAATCATAGAATGAGTATACGAGGTAAGGTTTCAAATGTTACCTCGTATACAATTATTTTTCTCTTTTTACTTCATATTGCTGATAAAGAGCAATAGTCGATTGGCAATATTAGCCTCCGAAACACCTCCATCAAAATCAAGCGCAAGCATATTCAACTGTGGATAGAGCGTCTTGATTTTCTTCTCTATACCTCGAGCCGCAATATGGTTAGCAATACATCCAAATGGCTGCAAACTTACCACATTGTTACACCCTTGCTTGATATACTGGATAGTCTCCGCTGGCAATAGCCAACCCTCACCACTCTGTACCGACAGACAGAGTACCTCTTCCGCCCATTTAGCTATAGTACGGATATCTGGCTCTGGCTCGAAGAACTTAAACTTACTTGCTGCTTTCTCAAACTTGTGAACTCGCTTGTAAATAAGCTTGTAGATCAAATCCATACTCCACGCTGGAAGTTTTGGATTGGTAATCTTGTTCTTTCTGTTGAATTCAACATTCACAAGGAACTTAAGGAAGAAATTGTGGAATGTAGGAGGACAAACTTCTACACCATGATCCATCAACCAGTCCGATACATGCTTGTGACTGAATGGGTTGAACTTCAAGAAAATCTCACCCGCAATACCTGCCTTAGGATATACCTTGTCGTCAACCTCTATAGCGTTGAACTCTTCTGCTGCAGTCTCGAGCAACTTGATAAGTTGCTTCGACTTCTGTGCAACAATATATGGCTTAGCCAAATCGAGATATTTCTCTCTGAGCCTCTTGGCATCTCCCTTATGTATCTCTCGTACCGCAATTGCATGGTACATAATCGATATCCAGTCTCCATAAAGAAGCGAGTTGAGGACTATAGGACCGGCCACCTTGAAATCCAAAGCAAATCCTGGATTCTCTGTCTTGTCAAGTCCCGCAAGCGAAATCACAGGTACTTGCGACATGCCGGCGTCTTGCAGAGCCTTCTTGATAAGGGCAGGATAGTTGGTAGCACGACACTGACCTAGCTGCGTAATCGTTACAGCCGTCTTATTGAGGTCGTACTTGCCACTCTGAAGCGCCTTGATAAAGTCGCCTACAATAATAGTGGCTGGATAACATACCTCGTTGTTGGAATATTTCAAACCGAGCTCGTTACTCTCAGCATCTCCCATTGGCAATGCCACAAGGTTATATCCAATAGCCTCAAAAGCGGCTGGCAATAGTGGAGACATATATTCTGTGAAGAAAGGAGCAAGGATTGTATACCTCTCTTTATCTCCCTCTACAAAACTCTGTGGCTTAACAAAAGGCTTAATCTCTACCTTAGAGTGCTTGTCGGTATCGTATTTCAAACTCTCAATGAGCGAACGTACACGCAACTTGAGCGAACCGATATTGTTAACATCATCTATCTTAAGGAGGGTCAAACTCTTACCATGACGACCAAGTATCGAACGCACCTCGTCTGTCAGGAAGGCATCAGGACCACAGCCGAATGATGTCATCTCTACAAAATGGATATTCTGATCTTGCTCTGCTACCCATTGCGCACTATTGAGAATACGGTTTACGTACGACCACTGACGGATATGGAAGGCCTCAGGCGACTCAGAGTTGAGTTTTACAGCACCTCCTCGCGCTATCTCCTCCGTAATCACGTCTACACCCATCTTGGCTATCATATCAGCTATGTTGTGCTGTACCAATGGGTCTGTATGATATGGTCTGCCGGCCAAAAGAATAGTCATCCTACCCTCTTTCTTGGCAGTATTGTATATCTCTGTATTCTTGGCACGCAAGCCTTCTCCCCATGCATCCCAATCTCGGATGGCCTTGGATAGTGCTCGCTTGGCAGTATCTTTCTTTATGCCTAGCGTCTTGAGGTATGCCTCAAGCTGCTTCAAGAGCAATTCATTGTTCTTAAATGCTATGATAGGCGAATCTACAGGGGTCTTAACCTCTATAGCACTGTCTACCACATCAGGATAGCCAATAATAATAGGACAGTTGAATGAATTGTATGCATTCTCATCTTCTACTCTCTCATAAACTACTCGAGGGAAGAAAATGCGGTCTACATTCATCGTATCCAACTCATATATATGACTGTGAACCAACTTGGCAGGGAAACAGATATTGTCCGACATCACGGAGTGTACTCCCTTTTCGTAGTTCTGATAGGTAGAAGTAGAACTCAATACCACCTCAAATCCGCACTCTTCAAACAACGATTTCCAGAATGGATACTCCTCAAACATATTCAATACCTGAGGAATACCTATGCGCAACTTAGGCATGGCAACTGCATTATCAGCTGTATCAAACAACGACTGATACTTATAGTCGCTCATATTCACGCCTTTGTACTTGGCATTCGCTCCGTTGGTAAATATCTTCTCACACTTGTTGCCCGAGAAGAATTTCTGTCCAGTCTGGAATTTATATCGTGTAATCTGACACTGGTTCTCACAACCCTTACACTGCAACGAGTCTAGCTCATAGTTAGCTGCTTGCATGATATCTTCTAGTGGCCTCACTACTAGCTCACCACCCTTCGACATCTGCTCATTAGCATACAAAGCACAACCATAAGCACCCATCAACTCAGGGATATTGTTACGATAAACTGTACGACTTGTAAGATTCTCAAAAGCTTTTACTATGGCATCATTACGCATCGTACCACCTTGAAGTACAATATTTCCTCCAAGTTCATCGTAATTCTTAATCTTCAACACCTTGAAGAGACAGTTCTTAACAACAGAATATGCCAAACCTGCCGAGATATCGCTCAAAGAGTACCCCTCACGAAGCACCTGCTTAACCTTTGAGTTCATAAACACAGTACAACGTGTTCCAAGGTCGCAAGGTGTCTGACTCTTACAAGCTTCTTGCACAAATTGCGTAATCTCACATCCAAGGGTCTGCGCAAAGGTCTCAATAAACGAACCACATCCCGACGAACACGCCTCGTTAATCTCCATTCGTGTCAAAATACCATTCTCAACATAGATGGCCTTCATATCCTGACCACCAATATCAAGTATAAATGACACATTTGGACAGATATTCTGTGCCGCTACGTAGTGCGCCATGGTCTCTATCATACCATAGTTCAACGAGAACGCAGCCTTTATAAGGTCTTCTCCATAACCCGTGGAACAACCAGCAGCTATCTGCACCTTAACATTTTCAGCTTCAGCTTGCTCCTTGAGTTTATTCAATCCGATGGCAACAGCCTCTACCGGATTACCGCCATTGTGGGCATAATGCCTGAAAAGTATCTTGCCCTCAGAGTCTGTCAACACAATCTTCGTGGTAGTAGAACCGGAGTCAATACCTAAATACGCTGGCCCATTTAGCTCTTTCAGCGAACCGAACTTAATGTCGCTTTCCGATTTTTGCTGCTTCCATGCCGCATAGTCTGCCTCATCCTTAAATACAGGGGGCATCTGAACGGTATAGTTGTATTTTTTCTTCTCTATGCCTCGAGAGTCGCGCTCTACTTCCGATTCTGATAGCAATTTTGTAAGGCTCTCAACCGTATACCTCTTAGAATCGTCATACGAAATAGCTGTACCCCAGGCAGGAACATAATTTGCATGCTCCAATTTGAGAATGTCCTTATTTATATCTAGCTGGAAATAATCAGCAATGGCTTTTCTCAACGAAGGGAGGAAGGTCAACGGTCCACCACACATCATTACCGTAGGACGAACCTGACAACCATGACTCAATGCACTGGCAGTCTGCACAGCTACCGCACGGAAAATACTGGCTGCAATATCTTCCTTAGTAGCATTTCTAGCTATAAGGTTCTGAATATCAGTCTTCGAGAACACACCGCATCGCGATGCTATAGGATAAATAATCTTGGCATTCTTAGCCAAAGCATCCATCTCCGACACCTCAACACCCAAACAGAGTGCCATCTGATCTATGAACGCTCCCGTACCACCAGCACAGTTGCCATTCATACGAAGGTCTGTCACCACCCCATTAGAGAGGTATACAATCTTGGCATCCTCGCCACCTATATCTATAATAGTTGTAACATCAGGATGAAGCTTCTTGGTAAACTCTGTCGCTGCGACTACTTCCTGTACGAAGTTCAATCCGCAACGCTCAGCCATACCAAGACCTACACTACCTGTTACTGAAAACGTAAACTCATCCCCCTTCAATATCTCAGACATTTTCTCGAGGAAAAGCTTAACCACGGCTTGAGGATTAGCCTGGTGACGCTCATACTGAGCATATTCTAATTGGCCATCTTCTGCCAACATCACAATCTTGGCTGTAGTGGAGCCAACATCTAGACCTATTCTGTGCACTTTGTTGTCAGTCATTAAATCTAATTCAAATAGAAAATAGTAATACGCATATTTCTCGTTTTTGTTTCCTCAAACTACCATTTTACTAAACTTATTCCCAATATTTCAACACTTCTACCTTCTTTATTCCGAAAAAATAGCACATTTACTATTGAAATAGACACAAAAAGGGCAGAGAGACCATTTTGCCACCCTGCCCTAAATTATCTTATTTCGTGAGAGCCTGTGTATCGAGGGCTATCATAAGCTCCTCATCTGTAGGTATCACACAAACCGTAACCTTTGAATCTGGCGTAGAGATAATAGCCTCTTCACCACGAATCTCTGCATTCTTCTTGAGGTCAAGTTTAACTCCCATGAACTCAAGACCCTTACAAGCAGCCTCACGAGCATTTTGCTTATTCTCACCTACACCACCTGTAAATACAATGATATCTACACCGCCCATAGCAGCAGCGTAAGCACCAATGTTCTTGCGCAAACGGTAGAAGTACATCTCCTGAGCAAGTCTTGCACGGTCATCTCCAGCATCACGCAATGCCTGAATCTCACGCATGTCACTTGTCTTGCCAGATATACCGAGAAGACCCGACTTCTTGTTCATGATAGTATCCATCTCTTCAGGTGTCAACTTAGCATGCTTCATCAAGTATGGGATAATAGCTGGGTCTATCTCACCACATCGTGTACCCATCATGATACCCTCAAGTGGAGTCAAGCCCATTGTAGTATCTACACACTTGCCGTCTACAACAGCTGCATACGAACCACCATTACCTACGTGACAGGTAATAATCTTCTTGCCTTCTGGCTTAACCCCGAGATACTCACATACTCTCTGCGATACATATCTGTGACTTGTGCCGTGGAAACCATAACGACGCACACCATACTTCTCATAGAATTCGTATGGAAGTGGGTACATATATGCATAGTCTGGCATAGTCTGATGGAAGGCTGTATCAAATACACCTACCTGTGGAAGGTTTGGAAGCAACGCCTTAACCGCATTTACACCCTTGAGGTTTGCTGGATTATGCAATGGACCAAGGTCGTTACATGAGGCAAAAATGTCAAGTACCTCCTGCGTAAGGATGCTCGACTTTGTAATCTTCGAACCTGCATGAAGCATACGGTGACCAACGGCATCGAGCTCATCAAGTGACTTCATCACGCCATACTCAGCGTTTGTCAATACATTGAAGATTATCTGTACACCTGCAGTATGCTCAGGAATAGGCATCTCCTCAATCTTCTTCGAGCCGTCTGGCATCGAGAACTTGATGAACGATCCTGGCATACCAATCTTCTCTATACCACCAGATGCCTTTACGGTCTGGGATGGCATATCAAAGAGTTTATATTTTATTGAAGACGAACCGCAGTTCAAAACTAGAATATTCATACTACTATACTATTTTTTCCTGCGTTGGGAGACATGCTAAATATCTCTACTGCGGGGGTTAATCTTTTATCCTATTGCCTGATTTGCTGTAATAGCAATCATCTTAACTATGTCGCTGACTGAGCAACCGCGACTAAGGTCGTTAACTGGAGCTGCAATGCCTTGGAGAATTGGACCGAGAGCCTCAGCACCAGACAAACGCTGAACAAGCTTGTATGCAATATTGCCAACCTCAAGTGTAGGGAATACCAATACATTAGCATGGCCTGCTATCTTGCTGCCTGGAGCTTTCTTCTCACCTACAGCAGGAACAAGAGCTGCATCTGCCTGAAGCTCACCGTCAATAGCCATATCTGGAGCCAACTCTTGTGCAATCTTTGTAGCCTCAACTACCTTGTCTACTACCTCATGCTGTGCAGAGCCCTTTGTAGAGAAACTCAACATGGCTATACGTGGCTCAAATCCACCAAGTACACGAGCTGTAGTACCTGTAGCTACAGCTATCTCTGCCAACTGCTGTGCAGTAGGTTCTGGCGTTACAGCACAGTCCGCAAATACAAACACTCCGTTCTCACCATACTCTGGCTTTGGAGTAAACATCAAGAACGAACCCGATACTGTCGAAATACCTGGCTTTGTCTTGATAAGCTGAAGCGCTGGACGAAGAACATCGCCTGTAGCATTGTCTGCACCTGCCACCTCTCCATCAGCCTCACCTGCCTTAATCATCAAGCATGCAAGGAAAAGCGACTTCTCAACCAATACCCTAGCCTTCTCAGGTGTCATACCCTTAGCCTTACGAAGCTCAACGAGTTGGTCAATATACTTCTGCTTGTTTGGATTGTTTAGCGGATCAATAATTGTAGCCTTGTCAATATTTTTCAAGCCCCACTTCGCAGCATTAGCCTTAACATTGTCAATATTATCCATCAAGATAATATCTGCAAAACCTTCTGCCAAAACCTGATCAGCAGCACGGAGTGTACGCTCCTCATAACCCTCAGGAAGAACAATGCGCTTCTTATTCTGCGCAGCACGCGCCTTTAGATTCTCTACAAAATCCATTTTATGTTGTATGTTTTAATTATTATCGTTTTACCGCACGCCAATATACGCAAACTGCCACAATTTGGTTTGTTGCAACAAACGTTTGCGCAATACGCATCGCAAAAATAATCAATTAAGAGATACGATAGATATCTATTAACACGTTTTATCATTCAAAAGTGAGCAGATTTTTCACCCCCTACATAAACGAACAAAAAAAGGACTCCCCTCTCGGGAAGTCCTCAATATCTCGTAATGTACGAAATTACTTTTGAAGTACAGCCATTACCTCAAGAACGTGCTTGCGTGATGTCTGGAGAAGCTCCATCTCTGCCTTGTCAAGCTTGAGCTCGAGTACCTTCTCAACACCGTTCTTGCCCAATACAACTGGTACACCAAGGTAGCAGTCATCAATGCCATACTCACCCTCGAGCTTAACACATACTGGGAATACACGCTTCTGATCCTTAACGATAGCCTCAACCATCTGTGCTGCAGCAGCACCTGGAGCATACCATGCAGATGTACCCATGAGCTTAACGAGCTCACCACCACCTACCTTTGTACGCTCTACGATAGCGTTGAGCTTATCCATGTCGATCAACTCTGTTACAGGGATACCACCAACTGTTGTGTAACGTGGAAGTGGAACCATTGTATCACCGTGACCACCAAGAAGAACTGCCTGAATATCCTTTACTGATACATTCAATGCCTCAGCCAAGAATGCCTTGTAACGCGCTGTATCAAGTACACCAGCCATACCAATCACCTTGTTACGTGGGAACTTAGATGTCAAGTGTGCCTGATATGTCATTACGTCAAGTGGGTTAGATACAATAACGATAACTGCCTTAGGGCTGTACTTAACTACCTGCTCTGTAACTGACTTTACAATACCTGAGTTAACACCGATAAGGTCATCACGGCTCATACCTGGCTTACGTGGAAGACCTGATGTGATAACTACTACGTCAGAATCTGCTGTACGAGCATAGTCATTTGTTACACCTACTGTACGTGAATCGTACATTGTAATAGGAGACTTCTGGAAAATATCAAGAGCCTTACCCTCTGCAACGCCCTCCTTAATGTCGAGGAGTACAATCTCATTGGCAACCTCTCTGTATGCCAATACGTCAGCTACTGTAGCACCAACGTTACCTGCACCAACTACTGTGACTTTCATTTGTCTTAGTTTTATGTTTTATATTGTTATCTTGCTTATTTAATTATAGCAAACCGTAACATGGTTACGTAATTCACTTAATCGGATTGCAAATATACACGCTTTTTACCAAAAGTGTACAATTTCTTCCAAAGATTTACGACTTTTCTCTTTAGGAGCAATATTTGGATGTCCAAGGGGTATCAACATCACCGGCTCAAGGCTAGGCTTCATGCCCAAAGCTTGCGCCACCATCGCCTTGTCAAAGTGACATACCATACACGACCCTAGCCCCATATCCGTAGCTTTCAATGTTATATGGTCTGCCAAAATAGCAATGTCTATATCAGCATGATCCTTATTGTCAAATGGTCGATGCCAACTCTGATCGTGATCAGCCGCTAATACCAATACACATGGCGCAGTCTTGAACCAATCTCTAGGATATGCCTTGCAAATCTTGGCCAACCCTACCGGAAGACGCACAACAAATATCTCCCAAGGTTGCCTGTTGCATGCCGAGGGTGCCATACGCGCAACCTCTAGCAACTCTCTTACCTGTCCATCTGTAACAGGTGTCTCAGTGTAATCTCGCACAGAGTATCGCGCAAGAACTAATTCATCAATAGTCATATACGTATAGTGTTAACTTTCCTTCTTTTTTATATCTCTACCACAAGCATCGATATATCATCAAGCTGCTCGCAATCTCCACGCCACTCCCAATACTTATCTGAAATGTACGACTTCAAACTTGCATATCCCTTGTTCTCAGTCTCTTTTAGTATCTCAACTACTCCCTTATTGCCCAACTTCTTCCCTCGTGGACCACCGAACTGGTCTGGATATCCATCAGAGAACATGAATACTCGGTCCGATTTGGATACTTTATATGTGTCACTGGTAAATGGAAGTGTATTGCGGTCAAATGAACGCTCACCTATGCCTCGCTTCACACCCTTGTGCTGTATCCACTCAGAGTTTATATAGAGCATAGATGTTCGCGACGCCGAAGCTATTGAAATCGTCGACTCGTCTGGATTGTACTCTATTACAGCCATATCCATACCGTCTATAGAGTCCTTGTCTCCCGATTGCTCAAGGGTCTTGATCAATTGCTCATGTGCCTGCTCCAAGAACTCGCCTAAATCTTCTGTACCTGGCATACGGGCTACCTCACCAAGCACTGATGTTCCCAACATAGACATAAAACCTCCTGGCACACCGTGTCCCGTACAGTCACAACAAGCAAAGAGCGTATTGCGACCTCGCTTGGCTGCCCAATAAAAGTCTCCTGATACTATATGACATGGCTGGTAAAAACAGAATGCACCCGATGGCTGATTCTCATTGCCAGAGTATATCTCAAAATTAGGAAGAATCGACTTCTGTATGTGCAATGCATAGTTTATACTATCGGTAATCGACTTATTGGCTCTCTCAATAGTCTCATTCTGCTCTCGCAACTCCTTAGTCTGCTCATCTACCTGTTGCTTGAGGAGCTCTTTCTGTTGCGCAAGTATAGCCTTCTCTTTTTGCGACTGACGATGACGAAGCCACATCACTATCATTATCGCTATGAAAATTGCAACTACAGCTATCAAAGCCCAAACTTGCTGCTTGCGCTCTAGCTCTTTCTTGTCGTTTTCTAGCTCCTTGACATTCATCATCGTCTGCATCTCATTCGCAGATGACTGGAGCAACTCTCTGTTGAGGGTGTCTTTTAACTCAATAATGCGACTTGCTATAGAATATATACTGTCTGGCATATTGGCATGGTGCAACGCATCCATCTTCGCCACCAGCGCATCTATCTCAATCTTTGGTTTACCTACCCTGCGAGAGACATACATCGCCGAGTCTGAATATACCCTAGATAGGTCATACTCCTTCAACTGTGAATAGTACAACGCACGAGCTTTAAAGTAATCCGCCTTGATAACGTCTTGTATATCATACATCTCTAGTAACGAGTCGGCTGAATTAAATGCCTTCTCTGCTCTTGGAATATCATTTAGCCTTGAATACGCATTACCATAGTAAATGTACATGTAGAGCAAGTAGTCATCCACAAAGAGATTTTCATACATTTCGCTATTCTTGGCATCTTCACGGAACTGGTTGAAATAGGCATTATAATTCTCAACCATCTTAAGGGCGACATTTGGATCTTTCTCAAACTCAGACATCTGCATAATATATGTCTGAACGTCGAGCAACTGCCCATACAGAGCACTTCTTACTACCGATGCCGTGTCCGAAAGAATTACCCTCTCTGCCTTATAGTAATTATCTAATGATTCTTGATAATTTCCTTGCTCCTTATTAGCAACAGCCATACAGACAAAAGCGAAACATACTCCTCTTATGTACGTCTGTCTCTCCGACACCCCAGCATCCTTGTTGAGATCCATCTCTGCCGAGGCTGACTTGTACAATTCCTGAGCCTCTTGAAGCGCCAAACGATACTGACCTATCTCAATTCGGGATAGTATGCGGATGTAACTCAGAAAATACTTGTTCTCTACGTAGGTTACACCATCTATTACTTGGCCTACATAGTCTATCGACTCGTCATACTCTCCTAACGCCTGCAAATTGGCAGCCTTCTGCGTAATACCATACTCCTCAAACCATTTAATACCTTCTCTGTTCCATCTTATCTCTCCAGACTCTTCTAATTCATCTTCTCTTACATAGATATAGTCAAAATCGGGATTTTGAGTCATAAGTATCATGGAATCAGCATACAACGTAGCCTCATCCGTCCCATATGTCTCACTGAACTTGCCCGACACCCTATCAAAGTCATTACCAGTATAGGTCTGAGCATCAACAGATTGCAGACATGCAAAAACAACTAATATGAAAAATACAAACTGTTTCATCCCGATTTTCACTCGGTACAATTATACATATATGCGCAAATATACTAAAAACAAGACAAACTATATTACCCTCTTCAAAAAAAGAAGTGCGACACCCGAAAGTATCGCACTTCTTAACTATTATGAAACCAAAAACAATTGTCGATTTAGAACGAGCAGTTTACACCAAGTGTATACAAGCCACCTATATGGTCAGCATTAGCAAGCTCCTTCTTCGTATTATTGAAGAGGTTATGAGCATTGAAGAAAATCTCAAGACCCTTAACTGGCTCATATCCAACCTTTAGGTTCATAGTAAATTTTGGATCCATCTTCTCTGGAGCAGCAAGAGCATCTGATGTAAGAGTACGCTCACCAATAAAGTTAGCAAATGCCGAAACATTCAACTGCTTCATTGGCTTGTACATCAAACCTATCATACCATATATATTAGGAGTATCCTTGTGCTTGTGCCCATCCTCAAGTTCGTATGGAGCAACCTCCGAAGAACCAAAGTAGTATGTCTTGTTCTTGCTGTCAAGGAAAATATTGTACTTCAAACCATAGTACAATGAACGCGCTGGATACATCTTGCCATCAGGACCTTCCCAGTTGCCACCTGTCTGTGCCGCTTTAACAAATTCTGGATTTGCCAACAAGGCTGCCTTCGCTGCTGCATCGTACTTGTTAACTGGCGAGTACGCTGTAGTCTGTGCAATATATTCTTCTACATTGTCTGTATAAGCCATATTCATCATCAATTCCGTGAACAACTGGCCCATATTGCCGTCCAAACCTGTCGTACCCATGAATTCTTGCTGTGCCTTGCCCAACTGGAGCGCTATACCGTCCGACTGATGGTATGCGTAGTAGTCATTAATCTTTGTATTCTGAACATTGAAGTTCAACTTGGCAATAAGCTTCGAAGATATAATCCAGTCCATGTTGAGCGAAAGACCCAACTGATGAACTTTATAAGGTACATTCTTGTACTGAATATATGCCTTGGTACCTATAGATGAACCTATCTGCTGGAATACTTGACCAATCGCAACCTGATTGGTAGGATCCATTGTAGGCATCAAAGCAATCAAACGTGCCAAATCATCTCCTCGCAAGGTCAACATCGCCTCTTTTGCCTGCAACGCACCATAATCTGTCGAGTAATTGTAGTACATCTCAGCATCAAGAAGTATATTGCTGGTTGGTCTCCAACGATAACCGAGCTCAACAGCATCAGAATACTGAATATCAGCATCTTCATTGCCCCAGAATTCCAAATAATCAGGGAAGAGTAGTTTTGTACGCTTCCAGTTGTATGAACTCTTACCGTTCATCATGACTGCACTGCGCATTGCACGACCATACGAGAGACGTACAAAGTTGTTCTGGTTAATCTCCTTTGAAATAGCCAACTGCCATGAGTTGTTCCACTTGTCTGGCAACTCTGTCTTGTCCGAACGGAAGGCTCCAATGAAACGCCACTTATTGTCTGTCTTGTACTCAAACTTCACCGAGAGACCAAGATCAGAGTTCGATGCATCATCATTGAAGTATCCCGACAACTCAAGTGTCTTGCCGTCAGGATATGTAAACATCGTATGCTCATGGTCCTTAGCATAATAATGGAAGTAAGAAACCTCTGGGCGAATAGAGAAATTATCCGAAGGCCTTATATCGTAAGCTGCATTTACACTCCATGTAACAGGATAAACCCACATTCCTGGTGTGCCCAATGAGTAAATACCCGAGAATTTATTGAATGATGCATTGAGTACCAAACCATAAATAGATGAATTGAGGTTAGCATAGCCACCCTTGAACTTTCTCTGGTTGAATGAGAAATAGTCACTCAAATAACCTGTACTTGCTACATGCGACTGGTTATAACCGCCAGTAATATTCATTCTCACGTCAGGATTTGGAGCAAGAGTGATGTATGCATTCACACCCATTGTCTTACGAGCAAGCTTTGGATCTGGGAACATAGCATCAATCGGAGTCTCTGGCTCAATTATCTCATACATCTTGCCATCTGTGTACAACTGCTTGATGTTGTTCTGAATCTCATCCTTTGTATAGAATCCACCAGCAGATGGCGAGAAATCCAATTGTGGATTACCCTGCGCATCCAACACAGGTGTACCATCTGGCTTCATAAGATATGGATTGCCATTCTTTGTATACACCAAACCTGAGTATGGATTTATATACAATTTTTCTGTATCACGCTCACGGCTCTGCATGTTTCCTGTCACTCCCAACGCTATCTTGCTGCTTGGAGCATAACGGAAGGCTACGTCTCCTACAAATGTCTTCTGGTTGCCACCCTGGAACGAGCCTTGTACTATGGCCGATTGCTGTGTTGGCTTCTCTGTAACAATGTTGATTACACCTTGTACCGCATTTGGACCATAAAGCGCCGACGCAGCTCCACGAACTACCTCTATTCGCTCTACATCCTCTATACCAATTGGCAACTGGTCAAGCGAAACAGCTCCACATGAGTAATCTTGACAAATACGACCGTCCACCATCACAAGAATGTTGGATGTCTCAGTATAAATCATCAGGTTATTGTCCGGAATATTATTGAGACCTCTTATGATAATCTGATACACACCATTCGACTTCTCTATCACAATCACACCAGGAATCAGCCTGAATGCCTCTTCTATGGTCGATACACCATACGAACGCATCTCTGCCTTGGTAATAACGGATGACGATAACGGACTGGTAAACGCAGTTTCTTCTGATTTGGAGGCTGATGATACATTTTTATTCATAATCATAGCGAAGAGCTCGTCCACACTGGACAATCCAAGCTTCTCTACAGCTCCCATCAAATCTTCAAGAGGAAGATCAGATAATTCCTCAATACTCATTGCAAGTATCTGATCCTTAGTCAATGTACTGCTGTTTTGCGCATTAGCAGAATAACTTAGGATGGTAAACGCTAGCAATGTTAGTAGTAGTCTTTTCATTTCAGTATTATAGTTTTTTCTGCGCATGGTTACGCATATAGACCTAATAATGTTTCCATATAACATCAAAAAATCTCAACATTTTTACTCTGGACAGCTCATTAAATAAAAAAAACTGCGAGCAAACTTATATCTCTATATATGCAGAAACTTATTTCCAACTACCTTTTCGCCTACCCCTGCCAGACTCAAAACACAATCAAATATTAGCATTTTACAACCTTTTAGGCACATAAACGTATATAACGGAAAGCCGACCTCAATTGGGTTGGACCAACGTAAAGATAACCAACGCTTATGAACACTAGAAACATGCTTAGCGCCATCCGCCAAGTCGGCAGACCGCTAATACTCACCTTAATCATTTTCGCATTGACTGCAGCGACTTCTTTCGCTCAGTCAAAATTGACGAAAGAACAAATCATGAATATGAGCATCGAGGAGTTGTCCGACCTCCCTCTTGAAGATCTCATGGAGGCAGTGGAAACTTTGGGCGTGTCCAGCGTCGACGAACTCTTCGCTATGATCATGAACAAAAATGTTGCTTCTGCTTCTAAAAAGGAGGAGAGTAGCTTTACAGCCCCATTGTCTACAACTACAATTACCCGTAACGAGCTCCGAACTTACGGCGCTACTACTATAGAGGAGGCCTTCCGTTTGGTCCCTGGTATGGTCGTCCAAGAAAAAACTAATGGTATGTACGACGTCTATATCCGCGGCTTGAATAATATCCCCGACGGCCAGCGTTCTCTCTACGCCGAGAATACTAATACCTTGATGATGGTCGATGGCCGTATCATCAATGATTATATGTGCGGTATGATCCCTTGGGAGTCCCTCCAGATATCTATCGAGGATGTGGAGCGTATCGAGGTGGTACGAGGCGCTACTTCTGCCCTCTACGGCCAGAACGCAGTCCAGGGTGTTATCAATATTATTACCGATAAGCAGAATAGCGACCACAAAACTGTTCAGGGTTCTGTCCAGATGGGTAACATGCATACCATCGTAGGCGATGTGGCTTTGCGCTCCGACTTTAGCGAGAAACTTAACCTCGGCCTTACTTTTAATATCCAACAGCGCAATCGCCGCTCCGAAAAGATATTCGTTCCTAAAAACAACAACTACTTCCTTAATACTAAGGATGTCGACCCTAATGTCGATCCTAGCGGACTCACTCCTATTAGTAATGGTATGTGGCTCTCCCGCGACGAGATAGCTAATACTTATACTTCCCTCCTCGGTCAGTATTACAAGAACGTCGAGGAGACAACTCCTATCGAGTGGATGTTCCCCGATCCAAAATTGGCTCGCAAAAACATGGGCGTCAACGGATACCTCTCTTTCAACCCTAACGAGAATATAGGGGTCAACCTTATGTCGGGCTTCCAGAAGTCCGAAGTTAATACCTCTTCTATCGATGACGATATCTTCGTAATGGGTGGTCGCGACTTCAAGAACTTCTACGCTAATATGCAGTCGCATATCTACGGATTGACTTTCAATTTTGACGTGGCTCACGGTAAGGCCAACGACTACGCTCGCGGCGTCCATAGCTATACCGAGGGCGAGACTGTAATCGGGTCAACTTTGGGATACGATATCGAATTCGACAACCTCTCTATTCGTCCCGAGGTTCAGTACCGCTACATGAAGGCTATGGATAATCACTATTTCGAGACATATCCTAATGGTACCCCTGATGGTCAGATTCCTGGCGACTACGCTCACTTGTCCGATGGCAGCTACGTACGTATTACCCCATTCTTCAATGGCAAGGGTACTTCTACTTACACTGTAGCTCCTAGCATCCGCCTCGATTATAAACTCGACTCTTGGCGATTCATCGGAGCCTTCCGTACCGATAAGACTGATAAGCCTGATAAATGGAACAACTCTTGGCAGCTCGCTATCAGCAAGTTGATCAACGATAAGAACTTTATCCGCTTGTCTTACGGCCGAGCTACTCGCGCCTCTGTAATCATCAACTCGGATGCTAATTATACTTGGACTCGTCACGGTATGTCTCAGCCTTCTATGGTCAACCTCTTCGGTACCGATGGCTACGACCTCGTATCTATCGACAATATCGAGCTCGGTTACCGCTGGCGCCCTACTAGCAACATCCTCCTCGATGCCGAGTTGTTCTACTCTTTCAGCGAAAACTACGGTTCCCTCCGTGCTACTAGCGCTAATATCTACCTCTCTCAGTCTGAGATGATTACTTACGTACAGGATTACCTGGGCGCAGCTAGCAATGCTAAAAACAACTTCTTGGCTAATAACGCAGCCGAACTCCAGCAAAAATACATGCAGGAGGCTATCGCTAGCGGCAAGACTAACCCTGCCGAGATTCAGGCCTACGTAACAGAGAAGATAACAGCCGACGCTACAGGCGCCGTCACCGAAGTTCTTACAGCTAAATTCGATGGCGGCCGTAGCATCCTCGGATTGAATAGCCCCTTTACTACAGTGGCTACCATGAAGTACGGCAACGTACCTTACAAGGTGAAGCAGATGGGACTTTCCCTCAATATGGACTGGATCGTCTCTCCTAAGTTGATCGCTAAGTTCAATGTCAACGTGCAGAATACTAAAATGGACGACTACTACTTCTACGACCAGAAGGCTGCCTTGTCTAAACAGCTCAACGCCGGCGCAGGAAACGTAGTGGATGTTACTAAGTCTATCATCAGCGATATGAGCTCGTACAAAAACGGCGAAGGCGCTCAGGAGTACTTCGCTAACCTCTTGGTTTCGGTTTCTGAACAGACAATGGCTGTCGCTAACTCTGGCAAGTACGGCTCCCCAGAGGAGTTCGGCGCTTACTGCCACCAGAAATTCATGGCGGGCGAAAGCGTAAATGGCGTTCCTGATAACGAACTTCTCTCTGCTTTCTATATGTACAACCTCAACGTTCGTAAACTATCTGGCGAGGATGCATACGCAGCTGGCGTATACAACCAGAATGTTTTCCGCGTGGGCCGCGAGGCTAACGTCGACTACGAACTAGAAAATGACCATAAACACGAGGCTACTCCAAATATCTACGGTATGGCCGGCCTCATCTATAAGCCTATCAAGCAGGTAACAGTTACAGCTTTCGGCAACTTCATCGGCGAACGCACCTACAACCTCGCTTATGGTACCTTGAAGATGGATCCTCGCTTCACCGTAAACATGAAGGTGGGCTATACTCCTATCAATGGCTTGGAGGTCTTCTTCAATGCCCACAACCTCTTCAACTCGGTTAAGCAGGAGTACCCAGGTATGGATAACATCGGCGGCCTCTACACATTCGGTGTCAACTTCGGTTTCTAATCTTTACGAAAACATAATCTTGGGAGAGCAATCCGTCTTGGGTTGCTCTCCTTTTTTCGCCCCCACTCCCCACATTACCCCCTTCATTAAATATCTTTGTTATTTCAAACAAAATAAATACATTTGCCAAACCAAACATTTACAGCAGTTAAAACATGAATATGAATTTTATTAAGAAGCATAGTCTCCGGCTTCTGATTTTTGCACCATTCGCATTTGTCATCGGATACGTCTTGATATCTAATATCCTCGTATCCCGCATGGTTTACCAACACCTCGATAGCTACGCTACCAACCTGGCAGAAAAGAAATACGAGGCTATGGATTCCCTTGTCTCCCGAATCCAAGAGAAACAGCGTAGGGCATGCGTACACATGAAGAACTCAACTATCTTCCGCCAGGTCATCGAATCCCGAGACCCTTTCATGAAATTCCACATGGACAACGACCGAGATGGCTTTGGTATGCGTGGTTATTTCCTCCTCACCCTTAGCGGCGAGGTCCTTGTATGCGATCTGCCTGAACTCAATACCCCCGAAATAAAAAAACTTATCGACCATATCCTCAATAATGGCCCCGTCACAGGTTACGACCCTATCATCAAGGGGGGTAGCTGCCTATATTCTGCCGACGTAGTCGAATTCAACGGCAAAAACATAGCTATCATAGGTTTCGTGGGTATGCTGTCCAACGACCACGATTTCTTCGATGCACTGAAAATAGAACAGCAGATCGACTACCTCACATTCGATAAGGGAAAGTTCATCTGCTCTACTGATGCCGAAATCAATAGCGCTTCCCTCCCCCAGGATATCGAGAAGGCTTGCGAGACTCCAGGCCAAAAATGGGTGGGAGAATATAGCGCTAGCAATAAGTCATTCTATACTTCTACTATCTCGTTCTTCTCTCACGACTCTTCTCCTAGTGGTACTATATTATTGTGTATCGACGATTCTATCGTCCGCGAACCTGTCTCTCAGGCTATCTTCATGTTCATCATCATCGGCATAGTTCTTATCATCATCTTTGTACTTTCTGTCATATTGATGAGAAAATATATCATACAACCTATCAATGGTCTTACCGACGAGGTGGCTGTCATAGCTACGGGCGACTTGCATAAGTCTATAAGCGACGTCATTTCTGGTCGCGAAATAGTCTCTCTCTCCGATAGCGTACGCAATATGCAGGGGGGTATCAAGTCTGTAGTACGCCCTATAGTCGACCTCAATAAGGTTATCGTCAACTCTATTCAGCACGTTACAACTTCTTCTAATAATATCTCGGATTCGGCCAACCGACAGGCTGCTTCCTTGGAGGAGGTCTCTTCTTCTATGGAGGAGATGAGCGCAAATATCCAGCAGAATACTGCTAACTCAATAGAAACTAATAAACTGGCAGAGTCTATCTCTAAGCTGATTGCCGACCTGGGCGAAACAAGTAAGAAGAGTAACGAGGCTATCAATGATATCGCCTCAGATATTACCGCTATCAACGAACTGGTAAACCAGACTAATATCTTGGCTCTCAACGCAGCAGTAGAGGCAGCTCGCGCTGGCGAACATGGTAAGGGCTTCGCTGTCGTGGCTAAGGAGGTGGGGCGCTTGGCTGAACAAACTCGTACCACCGCCCAGTCTATCAATAATACTGCCAATAATTCTATGTCCGAAACTGGTCGCGTATTCGATGGCTTGAACGAACTCCTCCCTAAAATAGAGAGTATAGTGAAACTTATCAACGAGATTACAGTGGCTAGCGTCGAACAGAATTCTGGCGTTTCTCAGGTCAACTCTGCTATTGTGGAGCTAAATAAGACTACCCAGGAGAATGCAGCTAATGCCGAGGAGCTGGATGATAACGCTCGCGACCTCCAGAATATGCTTATGCGTATATCTAAGGCTGTAGATGTGTTCAAAATCTGATCCCCCCTACATCCTACAATAAAATATCCCCCCAATGAGACTAACTCGTCGGGGGGATATATTTTTTATATATACTCAACTTCTCTCTTATAGCAGTATCTTCTTAGCAACACCACCTACTTTCACAAAGTACATACCCCTCGGCAATGCTGGTAGCTCTACAACATCAGCATTTACCGTCTCTTTATATACCATAGCTCCATCCAGGCCGTATACTGCCAATACCTCGCCGAGAGCTCCGAATACTCGCAACTTACCGTTGTCTACTACTACCTTTGTCTCCGCATCTAACGATACTCGCTCTATATCCGTAGCCTTTCCTGTCGCTGTAAGCGTAATATTTGGCTGCTTTGTTCTTGGTACGCTGATAGTAGCACTTTGCTTGTCTGCCGATAGCGTCACACATGTCCCGTAATTTTCTGCTCCAGCCGATAGTGTTACGCCTTCTACTGGTGTGCTGAATTTCACGGTAAACTCATCCTCACCATTTGCAAAGGCTTTTCCTCCTACCATCGTCACACCTTGTGGCACATCATATACAATCATATGCACTGACCTGCCTCCATCATATTCTGCTTCTGAAGCCTCTTGCAATACTGGATACAATTCTCCTTGCGTATACCTGCATGAGTATGTACCTGTATATCCCTTGTCTTCGTAGTTGAGCCAGTAGGCTACCACTCCACTCGCAAATTCTTCGTCCGTGAATACTCGCTCATTCTGGTTAAGTACCTCGTCGTCTGGCGTGAAATATGCATCGCGGGCAAGTGCCGACAACTTGTTTGTCTGCGTCTGGTTGACTGCCACTTTCTTTACCTTTCCTCCTGCCTTCTTGCCTACACCTGTGTTGCCTTTTACTATTATGGCTGCCTTGTTGTCTGCCTCCGCACTTGACGCCTTTACATCTTCTAATGAGCGTAAGTACATAAACGAATTCTCTACTATACCATAGTTCGCACCTACAAAACATGGTACTACATCTTCGTCCGACCCTGCCGCTAGCGTTCCTACAAATGAACAGTACGATATTACTCCATGATTGACATTCGCAAATGCCGCCAAATATGTATTATCACCACCGTTTTCGTCTTCTTCAGATTCGCTCAAATCGTCATATAGTACTGAGTTGACAACTGACAATCCTGCTATAAATGGTATCTTATTCAGACTCATCATCTCTTCCGCACTTTCTCTGTCTTTCCCTTCAATGACAATCTTCTTAAGTGCTTCACTCGTCTCTTCATTGCCCAATTGTCCAATAATACTGTTCGTCTTCGCCACCAGATTTACTATGCCATACTCTCTTTCATTTACAATAGACGCAACAAATGGCTTTTCGCTCGTACCAAACGATGGCTTGGCTGATAAATTTTCCAAATCTTTTATCTCCAACCCCAATAGTTTTTCTGCCGAGTACGCAATATCTGTGTAAAGATTTATTCGCTTTGCTACATTGTTTTCTGAATATGCCGCCATAACATCACAGAAATCAACATTGCCATCGACAACTTCTACATCAAGTGTCTCATTGCCTGCACTTAATGGGTCCACTTCATGACAAACTGAACATACCCCAAATGGGTTGTCAAAACTATGAGAATCCCCGTTATTTGAATAAGTCTGATTTTGCTCAGATGTACAACTTTTGTATACTATTTGCTCTTCTGAGGCTTCACTCTCAAAATACAATTTTGGATACGAATCTCCGTTTTCTCCAAGCTTTTGCACAAAATACACATACGGATATTCTTCACGTATAGTACCTTTATTCAATTTATATGCAACTTCTCCCGACGAGAACATCCTGTTGTCATTGTCTGGATAGTTATCGTATAGGTTATAAGACACGCTTTCAAATGATGGCATATTATTAACTGTAACATATTCTATATGATTCGCATCTCTATTAACTTCTTGAAAAAATAAATATGAATTAGCAATGGATAATGTTGCATTATTATTACATGTTACCCTACCAACATATACTCTAGATGCTATAGTATTGTTGACAAGTGCATCGCTAAGGTCTTGAGCTGCATTTAATGGTTTTGTTGTATAGCAATGATTAATAATAGCTTTTGAGTTGCCACTTAGATTCATTAATCCCACAAAGCACCCCATACTGCCTCCAGCTGAATTTGTAGATCCTTCTACTACTGAATTCATATATACTTCCCCATGATTCGCACATGCAGACATAGAACATTCAGAGGTTTTATTCATATCAATAGAACCAATAATACCTCCAAGCGCTAAATCGGCAGCTGAATTAGCATGTAGTTTTGATGAATTAGTACACGCATCAATTGTAAGATCTCGCACTAAATCTACCGCATCATAACATCCCATAATACCGCCAACATATGTGGGTTGACCCGAAACGGGAACTACAGATATTTCCCCTCTACTATCACACCTACGAACCGTGAGACTACTCTCTTCTGCATAACCTATAATACCGCCGGCATAATTAAATAAATCAATTCCTTTTTCAATAAAGATAGAAATATTTGAGGTACAACTTTCCACATTTACGCGTCCCGCATATTTATTAATATAACCAACAAGGCCACCAACAACATTGTTGCTCACAGCTCTACTAATAGTTATTCCGCTTCCTTCATATGCTGAAACTTCTACGTCTTTTATAGTCACCGAACCAACATTATCGCCGTCTATCGTATTGACCAACGCACCTAAGTATAAACAATCATCCGTTCCATTCTTCCCATCCTCAATCTTCGCCTCAATTTTCAAGTTTTCAATTGAAATTCCCTCATCACTACCCACAATCGACTTAAATAAACCTGTCGCATGAGAAGTATTGTCACTTGTACTGCTGAATCGTATAGTAGTACCGTATTCTGATCCTTTGACATTCCCACTGACAACAATATTCGAACGCCATGTGAAATCGGTCACACTTGTCAAATCGTACTCGCTAGCAGTAAATATGATACCCACACCTTCTGTACTAAGTGTAGACCAATGGTCGTTTAATGTTATCAAATCATTTTCATTTTCTATCATATATGCACTTGACCCATCTTGCATAAGCGTAGGCTCCAAAGGTTGCTCTTGCATATTCTGCCCATACCCCACCAAAGCCATCGCAAAGAATAGCCCAGTCATAAAAATTTTCTTAATATCCATGGCGTTATCGTTTGTAATTTATTGTCATACAGTTTGCAACGGCAAATCTAATAATAATATCTTCCCCCACTATACGTAATTTTACGTAGTACATCTATCCCACCCCACAAAAAAAGAGCCACGCCTTCATAAAGCGTAGCTCTCCTTCTCATATAGTTCTTATAAATAATCCTACAGCGAAATCTTCTTCGCAACACCACCTACCTTCACAAAGTACATACCCCTCGGCAATACTGGTATCTCTACAACATCAGCATTTACCGTCTCTTTATATACCATAGCTCCATCCAGGCCGTATACTGCCAATACCTCGCCGAGAGCTCCGAATACTCGCAACTTACCGTTGTCTACTACTACCTTTGTCTCCGCATCTAACGATACTCGCTCTATATCCGTAGCCTTTCCTGTCGCTGTAAGCGTAATATTTGGCTGCTTTGTTCTTGGTACGCTGATAGTAGCACTTTGCTTGTCTGCCGATAGCGTCACACATGTCCCGTAATTTTCTGCTCCAGCCGATAGTGTTACGCCTTCTACTGGTGTGCTGAATTTCACGGTAAACTCATCCTCACCATTTGCAAAGGCTTTTCCTCCTACCATCGTCACACCTTGTGGCACATCATATACAATCATATGCACTGACCTGCCTCCATCATATTCTGCTTCTGAAGCCTCTTGCAATACTGGATACAATTCTCCTTGCGTATACCTGCATGAGTATGTACCTGTATATCCCTTGTCTTCGTAGTTGAGCCAGTAGGCTACCACTCCACTCGCAAATTCTTCGTCCGTGAATACTCGCTCATTCTGGTTAAGTACCTCGTCGTCTGGCGTGAAATATGCATCGCGGGCAAGTGCCGACAACTTGTTTGTCTGCGTCTGGTTGACTGCCACTTTCTTTACCTTTCCTCCTGCCTTCTTGCCTACACCTGTGTTGCCTTTTACTATTATGGCTGCCTTGTTGTCTGCCTCCGCACTTGACGCCTTTACATCTTCTAATGAGCGTAAGTACATAAACGAATTCTCTACTATACCATAGTTCGCACCTACAAAACATGGTACTACATCTTCGTCCGACCCTGCCGCTAGCGTTCCTACAAATGAACAGTACGATATTACTCCATGATTGACATTCGCAAATGCCGCCAAATATGTATTATCACCACCGTTTTCGTCTTCTTCAGATTCGCTCAAATCGTCATATAGTACTGAGTTGACAACTGACAATCCTGCTATAAATGGTATCTTATTCAGACTCATCATCTCTTCCGCACTTTCTCTGTCTTTCCCTTCAATGACAATCTTCTTAAGTGCTTCACTCGTCTCTTCATTGCCCAATTGTCCAATAATACTGTTCGTCTTCGCCACCAGATTTACTATGCCATACTCTCTTTCATTTACAATAGACGCAACAAATGGCTTTTCGCTCGTACCAAACGATGGCTTGGCTGATAAATTTTCCAAATCTTTTATCTCCAACCCCAATAGTTTTTCTGCCGAGTACGCAATATCTGTGTAAAGATTTATTCGCTTTGCTACATTGTTTTCTGAATATGCCGCCATAACATCACAGAAATCAACATTGCCATCGACAACTTCTACATCAAGTGTCTCATTGCCTGCACTTAATGGGTCCACTTCATGACAAACTGAACATACCCCAAATGGGTTGTCAAAGTTATGGGAATTATCATTTGTATAACTTATCGAACTTCCCCCTTCTTTTTTACATTCTTTATATACTACTTCATTTTCAAAATCTTCACTCTCAAAATACAATTTTGGATACGGATCTGTTCCTATTATTTGTACAAAATAAACATGTCTATCGTCTACTGAACCTTTATTCAAATTGTACGCTATTTCACCAGACATAAATCTTGTATCATTTTCTCCTTTGTAATAACATTCAACATTTGTGAATAAATCATTGTATCCACTATCAGACACACCTCCTTCTATATGTTTTTGGGGCATTTTACCATTAAAAAAATCGCTCTCTTGTTCAGAAAAATAAGCAAAGGAATTACTTACAGAACACTTCGCCGTTTCATGCCTATAATACACGTCGCCCACTAATGCAGCCGAATAGACATAACTATCTCTTGTTTCTAGTTCTTTATAACTATCATCAATAGACAAACTTCCCACAACATAGCAATGGCTAATATCTATCAAACTATTCCTCCCGGCTTCCACTTCCGCAACTAGCCCTCCTATTGATATATAATTGAATTTTGATGGCTTTATCGCTTTTAACTCCCCCGCAAACACACAAGCAGATATTCTACATCTATTTTCTGCTCTAAAGGTTCCAACAATTCCGCCCATATACAATGAACTATTAGGAGTTCCTTCTATTTTTGATGAATTATAACACTCGGTAATATATAGTTTTGATATGCTCATGCCTACAATACCACCATACACCGTCAAAAAACGGCTATTTACTTTTGTGTTAAAAGAACCCACTCCATTACATTTACACATATCTATCGATACTGAAGAATTCGCCACTCCAACAATTCCCCCGAAATAAGCAGTAGCATCCATATTGATACCAATTTCCGACTCACATTTAGAAATGTCAACATCAGATGAACTAATATATCCTATTAGACCTCCTATATAGTAATGGCTAGTTCCTTCTACTGAAATTCCTTGGGTTACAGAACCGACCACCACTGATTCTATCTTCACTTGTTCAGTGAAGCTTGAGCTTGCTTCAATTGTATTCGCTAATGCTCCCAAATATACATTATCTTGCCCATTTATGTTATCAACTATTTCTGCTTTTATCGTTAAAGACTCGATAGTTACTGCTCCTTTTATTGACCTAAAAAGACCCGTCGCATGGTCCTCTCCATCAATGTAAGTGCTACTACAAAAAATAATAGTAGCATTGTTACCTTTCACAGAACATTTAAGGTCAATTTTCGATACCCAGTTTTGTTCTCTCAAATCATATTCCTTCCCTTCATCAAACACTATCTCAGACAGTGATGTCTTAGAATTAAGAATATCCTCATATCCATCATTAAAATTCAACAATCCCTGTGCTGTACTAATCGTACATACCCCTGTCTCATCAATTACATACCCTTCATTCTGCCCATACCCCACCAAAGCCATCGCAAAGAATAGCCCAGTCATAAAAATTTTCTTAATATCCATGGCGTTATCGTTTGTAATTTATTGTCATACAGTTTGCAACGGCAAATCTAATAATAATATCTTCCCCCACTATACGTAATTTTACGTAGTACATCTATCCCACCCCACAAAAAAAGAGCCACGCCTTCATAAAGCGTAGCTCTCCTTCTCATATAGTTCTTATAAATAATCCTACAGCGAAATCTTCTTCGTAGCTCTTCCTACCTTCACAAAGTATATACCATGTGGAACAGCAGGTAAGTCTACCTTGTCTGATGTCAATACCTCCGAATGCAATACAGCTCCATTAATACCATAAACCACTACCGTCTCTCCTTGCGCACCAAATACTTTTATCTTGCCATCTATAACTACAATCTTTACCTCAGCATTCGGCTCTACCCTCGTGAGAGGAGTAGCATTGTTTGATGCCGCAAGAGTCACTACCGGCTTCTTTGTCTTTGGTACCGTAAAGGTTATCGTCTTGCCGTCCGCCGATATTGTGGCTGTAGCTGCCGACTTGTTGCTCTCGCCTACAGTAACGGTCGCCGACTTAACTGGCTTACTGAGCGTAATTACTACCTCTTCGCCTCCATTGGCAAATGGCTTAGCTCCCGATGATATGCTTGTGCCCTCAGGTACATCATATACTATCTTATGTACAGCAGCTCCTCCATCAGAAGCCGCCTGAGCCTCCGATTGCAACTCTGGCGTATACTCTCCCTGACTGTATCGACAGGTGTACTCTCCTGTATATCCCGCTTCAGCATAGTTCAACCAGTACGCTACTACTCCACTGGCAAACTCCTCATTGCTGAATCCTCGCTCTTCTTTGTTGAGCTCTGCATCATCTGGCGTGAAATACGCATCAGGAAGTAATGCCCACGATTTATTTGATACATTATTAACAGCTACCTTCTTCTGCTTACCACCTGCCTTCTTGCCTACTCCCGTATTTCCCTTAACAATTATCGCCGCCTTATTGTCTTCTGATATCCCACTCGTAATAGCTTTCACCTCATTTAAGTTTGTAACATAAAGAAAACTGTACGATACCTCACCCTCATTCTCTCCTACTAGACATGGCACCACATTTTCTGCGTCATCTGGACCATATACAGCTCCCACATACGAACAGTACGAAATCTTACCACTATTCTTATTAGATAGCATAGCAACGTATACTTTTCCATCACTATCCTTTTCCGACTTCCCTAAATCATCTAGAACAACACCGTTTGGTATGCTGATTCCTTCAACTACACCTTCCGCTCCTATCTTGTCAAAAAGACTGTTCTGATTTGCCGCATACTTGTAAAACTTACTGCCATCACCCTTCATAGTACCATTAAATGGTGCATACGAACCTATACTTAATAGTTTACTACCACCAAGTGTGCTTTCAATTTCTCCACTCCTAAGTATTGCGTAATCAATATCCGTAAAATTAAAATCGCCTTTTATCTCTACTTTTTGCTGAATGCCCATCACATTATAAGCACTCACGGCTAAAACCATCTTCTTGAAATCTTCTTGCGACTCTACTACAAAAGTAGTATTTTCTGGCCTGAAAGATCCTTCACTATTATCGTAAACAGTTTCATAATATTCATTATCACGACCACAAACAAATGGATATTTTTGTTGACCCAATAAACTATTCTGATCATAGCAAACAAACGAATTTGTTAAATTTAGATAAAGCGATGCATTTTGATCTCGACCAACCAAAGATCCAATACATGCCAGAATTGATTCACCGGTGTTGTTGGTGTACTCCAATCCTCCTGTATTACAACAACGATCAATAATCAATCCAAAATCTTCGTCACGTTCATCTTCATAATAATCTTCATCACTATAATAATCCCCAACTAGTCCACCCATATGAATATTCTCTGTTCCTTTAGTTGGGTTTACAAATAAACGCCCAACATTCGCACAACCCGAAATATCTAGTTTATTTATTTGAGTTCCTTCGGCAGGGGCCACATACGAATAACTACCGACAAGACCACCTGCAACTGATATACTACTGATAGCTCCCTCTGAAATACTATTCTTTAGTACAACTGTTCCTCCTCTTATTTCACCTACAATACCTCCAGCTTTACATGCATCATTTATTGCAACTGCTGATTTACAATCTTGTACTGTTAAACTAGTATCATCGGCACCGTTTACATAACCTATCAAACCTCCCACACAAAATCCATTCCAAACATATTCGGAACTACGAGAAATACTGCCTTTAACATTCACAGATTTAATAAGAATGCAGTCCGGTTCCGACAAACTCATAGTACAGACCAAAAGACCAGCGTTCGGAAAATCTCGTTTTAATTTTAGGCTGATACTCGCATCAATAGTCAGCCCCTCTATACTTATCTCTCCCGAAATCTCGTTAAACAATCCTGTGGCATAACCTTCTTCTTCGTCATCCTTACTTGTAAACTTTATGACAGCTCCATTACCAATAACATTACCTCTAATATTAATGCATGAACGCCATTGATCACCTAAGTTGTACTCTCCTCCGGCGAACACAAGAGTAACATCAGACAAGAAATCTGGATTTTCAGAACACAGTTCATTCAACGCATTCAAATCATCTACGGTATTAATAAAATACGTATCCCCGTCTTCATTAAATCCGCTATCCTGCGCCCATCCCATCAAAGCCATCGCAAAAAATAGCCCTGTCAAAAATATTTTCTTTATACCCATTGTAATATTGTTATTGTATTTTGTTATATAGCTTGCAGCCACAAAGTTACATACTTTTTTCTCCCCCACTCTACGTAAATTTACGTAACATATTTCTTTTACTCTATCTCTATGTCCACTATCCTACCTTCTCCTCTTTTTACCGCTACCAATGCATACACGTCTCTGCCTTCTTCAAGCGCAACATTTATCTTCTTCTCCAATGCCTCACACTCTTCTTGATTCTTCCATACCCTGTCAAATGGATATATTATCGTCGCTCCTTGTCGCTCTTCGTCATACGACAACTTCACCTTCATCGTACCCATTCCTGGACAGTCAAATACCCTAAAAGGTACCGAATACCCCTCTTCGTTCTCAACAAATTCTACATACCCCTCTTCCCCAACGTCTTCAACCATATATACCTCGTCATCCATAAATCGTATGCGTATATAGTTGCCCCTGAACATATCGTAGGGGTCATACCCGCGCAACCTGAACTTTAGTACCTCCCCATTGTTTATTATCATCTGGGAACTAATCGTAGTATATAATATTACACCAAATTGCACTACTATAGCTAATACCAAATATATACTCTTCTTATTCATTTTCTATCCCCTTATTTGTCTTATTCTTCTTTGTTATATTTCTATTCATAATTATCAGCACTATTCCTAGCGCAATTAGTATAATGCCGTTGACAAAAAATGGCAGATCATAGGTCTTGAGCACAAACATCGCCCATAGAAAGAGCGCTAATATCCCCACATTGAGCTCTTTTACATCACATACCTTCAAACTGTCATATATAGCATAGCCTGCCATCATCAGCGTCAGTATTGCTACTACCGCACTCTCTTGTGTCATTATGCCGCCTATCGCTACAAAGCCTGCCCACTCTTGCCATTTCAACCCTTGCTTTTCTCGCACCTTGTATACTATCCATGTCAATTGTACCAACGATATGACCACAACTGGTACTGTGTTGGTCCATTCTTTGACTATATCTATAGTGTGTATACTATGCATAGTCGAACAGATCAACATAATGCCAAATAACATAAAATACGAGACTAATTCTAATATCGTACCTCTGCTTCGCTTACTTCTCTCTTTTATTGCCAAATGTAGCGAGTAGTATAACGCCGCCAATACACATACTAGTAGACTCGGATCACTCATCGACTTAAAGTATCCATATATTACTACGGGTATCGTGAAGGGTAATATCGCAACTCGTAGCTTGAATAGTAGCGTCTCTTCTCTTTTTATATAGTATATGTACACAAATACCGCATTGGCTATCAGTAACATAGTCCACATGAGATAGTCTATATCTGTCGCTACCTCACAACAGATGGCAAATATCGTAATGAACGATAGCCCTGCCGACTTGAATATAAACATAAAGGGCACAGCCGTAAGCAGACATATATAGACAAACGCATCAGAGTCTGATTGTATCTGAAATGTCTGACATATCAACGCATAACTGGCCGTAAAGGATAACGCTTGAAGTATGGCTATACCTTCCCTCCACGAGGCAAATCCTATCTTGTTCTTCAATACATAGTACGAGCCGTACGATGCCACCCCAAGAGGAACCAACGATAACACACTCCTTATCGCTACTGGTATATTGTCCCAGTTGTAACTAATAATGGAGATAATTCCCATGCCTATAAAGAAGGCTGCCACTATACTGAATATCGTCGTGGCATTTATGCTGCTCTTCTTCGATGCATAATAAGCATTGATGCGCCTCGCCGTCTCTTCATCTATCACGTCGTGCTTCACCAATTCTTCTATGTCTCGCTTTATTCCTATTCCCATCGTTTAATATCTCTATTGGTACAACATTCTTTCTTTTTCCTACCACAAATATAATACCATTTCTATTTGGTAAAACTAAAAAAACTGCGAGCAAACGCTATGCTCTATATACCCAGAAACTACCTTCTAAATAAAAAAACTGCGAGCAAGCTATACTTTCTATATACCCAGAAACTACCCACAAAATAAAAAAACTGCGAGCAAGCTCTATGCTCTATATACCCAGAAACTACCTCCTAAATAAAAAAACTGCGAGTAAACGCTATGCTCTCTTATATCAGCATTGTACTTCCGACCAATCAAAAAACTACCTGCTTTATTGTAACAATGTGTTGGATATATAGAGGTTTTTCACTCAATTTATTATCTTTGTGTCTGTAAAAAGATTCTACCTGATGCCAGAAATAAGCGTAGGCATAATCCATGCCAATACCATATACTTTACTCTCGATGGCAAATTCGCCGGAAAAGATAATCTGACCGTCGCTCCAGGCAAACATTGCATCTCTGTCAATGAGGGCGTACTATCGCTCGATGGCATGACTATCAAGCATCTGCCCTATCTCACCCCACAAAAGGATAAATGCCGTTTTACCCTCCACGATGTAGTCATAGGTATAGGTTTCCATTGGCAACAGAAGGAGGACCAACTCTTCAAGGGCGCCCTCTCTTTTGTCATTGAGGATGGTAAACTGTGGGCCGTAAACACCCTCTCTATCGAGGACTACCTCTTCTGCGTCATCGCTAGCGAAATGAAATCAACATCTTCCCTGGAACTGCTCAAGGCACACGCCGTAGTCTCTCGCTCTTGGCTCATGGCCCAAATCGAAGCTAAGAAGAAACCTAAAACGGCCTACCGCGATGCTAATATCAACTCGGCTACCCTCATCAAATGGTACGATAGAGAGGATCATACTCTCTTCGATGTGTGCGCCGACGACCATTGCCAGCGTTATCAGGGCCTGACTAGAGCAAATAACAAAACAGTAAAAAAAGCTATCGACGAGACTTCTGGCCAACTGTTGATATACAATAACGAGGTGTGCGACGCACGATTCTCTAAGTGTTGCGGCGGTATGACCGAATTGTTCGAGTCGTGCTGGCAACCTACTCATGTCGACTACCTCCAGTCTTTCGTGGATAACCCTATACGCCCAGCCGGAACTCACGACTGGGATCTTTCCACCGAGGAGGGCGCCAGAAACTGGATTACCTCTTCCCCCGATGCCTATTGTAATACTACCAACGCCGAGGTGCTCCGTCAGGTCCTTAACGATTACGACGTCAAGACTACCCCTCAGATGTATAGGTGGAGCATATCATACTCCCCTCAGGAGATATCAGACCTCATCGAGTCTAAATGCCAACTGGGATTGGGTACCCTCCAGAATATGGAGGTTATCGAACGAGGCCCTAGCGGTAGAATAGTACGACTGAAACTGGTGGGCTCTAATCGTACCGTTACTATCGGTAAGGAACTGGAAATACGACGGGCATTGAGCTCTTCTCACTTGCAGAGTTCTGCTTTCGTGGTCGACCGCAACGCCGAGGGCCTTTTCATATTCCACGGCGCTGGTTGGGGTCACGGCGTGGGTATGTGCCAGGTGGGCGCAGCGGTCATGGCTCATAGAAAGTTCGCCTACAAGACAATATTATACCATTATTTCCGTCGAGCTATTTTGGAAAAACGCTGGTAATCTGAATGGGGAAAACCGTAACTATATTGACAGGTCCTACCGCAGTCGGAAAAACTGAATTGTCTATCCGTTTGGCCGAACGGCTCGGTTGCGAAATAATATCTGCCGATAGCCGCCAGATCTACCGCCGAATGACTATAGGTACTGCCGCTCCTACCCCTCAGGATCTGGGTAGGGTCCACCACCACTTGGTGGCTTGCCGCGAACCTCAGGAGTATTATAGCGCCTACGAATTCGAAAGGGATGCCCTCAATATTATCAATTCTTTGTTCCAGTCTGCCGACAACGTCATAGTGACCGGCGGCTCTATGATGTATATCGACGCCTTGTGCGGCCTCATAGATGATATACCTACTATCTCCGAGGAGGTGCGACAGGCAACATGGGAGGAGTACGAAAAATGCGGCTTGGACCACATGATGGCTGTACTGGAAACATTGGATCCTGTATATGCCAAACAGGTCGACCCTCAGAACGCTAAACGCGTAATACATGCCGTGGAAATATGCCGTCAGGCTGGCAAACCTTATAGCTCTTTGCGTACAGGCTCAAGAAAAACGCGCCCGTTCAATATCAGAATGATCGTGCTCGACCGCCCCCGAGAGGAGCTATTCGAACGAATATCTCTTAGAGTAGAGAGCATGCTCAACTCTGGATTACTCGACGAGGCTAAGGCTCTCCTCCCTTTCCGTGAACTAAATTCTCTGAATACCGTAGGCTACAAGGAGATGTTCGCTTTCTTCGACGGAACCTTCTCTTTGGAGGAGGCTAAAGAAAAAATTAAACGTAATACTCGCGTATACGCAAAGAAACAATTAACTTGGTTCAGGAAAAATCAACTGTATACATGGTTGAATGCAAACGAACCTATAGATATACTAATAGAAAAAATACTAAATACACCAGTAATACAATGACTATACGTGAACAGATAGAGAGCCAGAAGGATGAAAAATACATCTTTCTCCAGTTAAACGACTCTGTGGACATCAATATCGATGACGAAAGCCTCAACGCAGTAATCAATTTCGCCCAGGGCCGCCACTGCGCTATGTTCTATTGCGACTATAAGCGCAATGACGAGTGGATCCCTTTGATCGATTACCAGGCTGGCGCTTTGAGAGACGACTTCGATTTCGGACCTTTCGTAATGGTCGACCGCGATGCAGCCGTAAAGGCTCTCGAGTATCTTAAGCCTTACTCGCACTCGTCTAAGTATACTGAGTTCTACGACTTCCGCCTGCAGATTTCTACCGTAGGCCCTATCATGCACGTAGACCAACCTCTCTATACCGTTACAGCTAAGGTGGTGGACGATAGACCTTCTGGCGATAAGCAGTTCGACTACGTCAACCCTCGTAACGCCGAAATACAGCGTGAGTGCGAGGAGATTTGTACTCGTTACCTCGAGGATATCAATGCCAAAATCCTCCCTTCCGACCTGAAAATCGTCGTAGATAATGACGGTAAAAGCTACCCAGTAGAGGCTTCTGTCATAATCCCTGTATACAACAGAGCCCGAACTATCATGGATGCCGTCTACTCGGCTACTAGCCAGGTGTGCGACTTCTCTTTCAACGTAATAGTAGTGGATAATTGTAGCGATGATGGTACTTCCGACCTCCTGGCTGAGGCGCAGAAGGAGTACGCCAACCTCATCGTTTTAACGCCTACCAAGGAGGAAAAACTGGGTATAGGCGGCTGCTGGATGAAGGCCGTAAATTCTCCTTATACCGGTAAGTATTGTATCCAGCTCGACTCGGATGATGTCTACTCCGACGATAATACCCTGGCTAAAATAGTGGCGGCCTTCAAACGCGACCGTAGTGCTATGGTTATCGGTGGCTACCAGTTGGCTGATTTCAATGGACACCCTCTCTTCACCGACAACCTCGATAGAAACAAAATCCTCCACAATGAGTGGACCGACGATAATGGATTCAATAACGCTTTGCGTATCAACGGCCTCGGCGCTCCTCGCGCATTTAGAACGTCCATTTTGCGCGCATACCCTATGCCTAACGTAAGCTATGGCGAGGATTATGCAGTGGCTATACGTATTACTCGCGAGTGGAAAATTACCCGCATCAAGGAGGTTATGTACAATTGCCGCCGCTGGGAGGGTAATACCGATGCACAACTCTCTATCGAAAAGGTCAACGCAAATAATTTCTACAAGGATTCTTTGCGTACAGCAGAACTGGAGGCTCGTATCAAGGACGTAGGATAATGCACCCAGATATTGCCATACTGGTAAAAAATCAGGAGAACGTATCGGCCGAATGGCGCGATAAATTGCACGGCGTGGAACAGAGGCACTATACCTACTCTTCGCCGCTGGGCAATATTATCCACTATACCTTGCAGTGTAATACGGAGCGAGTGAGGTCTACTATGGCTAAAACCAACGCTACCCCCACCCCCGTAAAGTGTAGAATATGCGCCGAAAATAGACCAAGCGACCAGTTGTTCATCGAGTGGATAGCACAACCGTCTGGAAATGTGTTCGATATTCTTATCAACCCATTCCCTATCTTCCCCGCCCACTTGACCGTGGTCTCTAAATCTCACCGCCCTCAACATATCGACGCCCAGGATATTCAGGATTTCGCCTTCTATAGCAAAATGGCTGTTTTCTTTAATGGCGCCGACTGCGGAGCTTCTATCCCTGGACACATGCACTACCAGGCTGCTCCTATTGAGTGCTTCAATATTGTGGAGGATGCCCAAAAGTGCTCTCTGGGCGAAAATCTTACCGACTGCGCCTCTTATATCCAGGGCCTTGAAAGAAATGTCATATTGATGACAACTAATCGGTCCGATAACGCCATGGAGAAATTCAATGCCTTGATGCAGCAAATCCATCGCACCGACGACCGCATGATAAATGTATTGGTATACTGGAATGAATCTCAAGAGCAGTTCTTATGGTTCATCTTCCCACGCCAGAAATTCCGCCCCGATAGATTTTTCGCCGAAAACGAGGAGCAACGACTGCTCATAAGCCCTGCTACAGCAGAGTTGTGCGGAGTGATAGTTACCCCTGATATCAACACTTTCAACCGTATAACTGTCGACGATATACATACTATAATATCGCAATCGTAACTATGGAACCTATGCAATTGCCTAGAATACCCGTCCCAGAGAGACACCAACTCTCTAACGGCCTTACAGTATATAGCTTGTGCGGCGGAAACCAGGATCTGCTCCGCGTATCTATAAGTATCCCCGCCGGCCACTATTATTCCGACGAACGCTTGGTGGGCGCTTATATGTCTGATATGCTGACTAAGGGTTCTGCCTCGCTCTCTGCAGAGGAGTTCGCCCGAAAAATAGAGTTCTACGGTGCATACATCCATTCCGGATGCGATAATCTCTACAAAACACTCACAATTTCGTGCATGACCAAACATTTTGCTAATGTCTGGCCTATCGTCGCCGAAACAATTATTGCCCCCGCCTTGGCAGAGTCTGAACTGGAACTGGTACGCGCAAAAAAAATACAGCAGTACAAAATGTTGCAGATCCGTACCAACGCTCGCGCTATGCGCCGTATGTCAAAGGAGCTGTACGCACCTAACACAAGATACGCTATCGTATCGTCCCTCGACGATCACCAGTCTATGAGCATAGAGCGTCTTAAGCAGTTCCACTCTTCTCATTATTCCCCCAACGGTAGCTTTATCTTTATCGCCGGCAAACCTACCGAGGAGGTTTATGCTACAATAGAGAAAACCCTCGACCAGCCTTCTTGGCCCCAGAGTACTCTGGTACAGAAATTGCCCGAGGTAATATACAATAGCAACCCCACTATGAGAGCTCACGAGGATGTGCCTAATGCTCAACAGGCTTCATTGATAATGGCTAATAAGACGTTGAGTATCTACGACCCCGACTATTATGCACTGCAACTCACTGTACATATCTTGGGTGGCGGATACCTGGGCTCTCGCCTCATGAGCAATATCCGCGAGGAAAAGGGCCTCACATATAGCATAGGCGCCTTCTGTATGGATAGCCCCGTGTGCAACGAACTCCTCATCACGTCTGATGTCAACAAGGATAAGGTGGAGGAGACTATATCGGAGATAAAAAATGAAATAAATAAATTGCAACAGGATATTGTTTCTCGCGAGGAGTTCGATCTGGCATTGTCTATCCTCAAAAATCAGGCTATGCAGATGCTCGATGGCACTATCGCAACTGGCGACTTGCTGACTTACCTCTACCGCCTGAAAATGAACGAGAAGTATCAGCAGGATCTGTTCGACTATTTCGAAGTGGCTACCCCGGAGGATGTCTTGCGATGCGCCCAAAAATATTTAAACCCCGAGCAGTTTATTACCGTAGATGCACAGTAAACTTTAGAAATAATTAAAGCTGAAATATATTACCAAAATGAAAGAACTATTCACTATCTTCATCGCCATCGGAGCTACATGGCATGTAGAGAACCCTACACAGGGAGGTGTGACTATGATCAACTTCGAAGGTCACTGTAAGACAGAGTATTTCGAGGGCAAGGTACTCCAAGGCGGCGTGGATACACAACGCCACTTCCGTCCAGACTCTACCCTACTCTCAGCTCGCTATATGATGGAGGGCGTCGATGGTATGGGTAAGCCTTGCAAGGTCTATATCGATAACCAGGCTATTTTGCCTAACCCAACTAACCGCACTACTCCTAAGTTTATCACCGATAGCGAGTACCTAAGCTCTTTCCAAAAGGATTCTATCTGGGGCAAACTCGATTTCCGTCAGGACGGCTTGTATATCCAGGTCTTCGCCGAGCCAAGAGAGCAGAAGTAATTCTTACCCCTTATAAACAAAAAAATCACGCTCAATTTTTCTCGAGCGTGATTTTTTATTTTCTACAGATAGTATATCCTATGGTGTTACTGTCACAATTATTCTCTTGTACCTCGATAGTGCAGGCTTGCCTTTATCTGTTACTCGTAGTATGTAGTGCAAATCCGTAGGCTGAGTTACCTTTGGAGCCTGAGCCTTGTACTCGTGAATATTCTCAGCAGGTACCGATGGATACTCTCCCTTATATCCTGTAGCCTCAGGGTATGGGAACCATAGGAACGAAATATTATCGCCATCAGGATCATACGAGTCATTGGCATCCAATGTAAACCACTCTCCCGATTTCACTGTCATCTTTTCTGGTGTCATCAACTTGACTACAGGTGCATGATTGGCTTCCTTCACCTTCTTTACACACCAATCCATACGCGCAGCAAAATCATTTTGCACATCTTCTCGCCACCTCCATATGGTAGCTTGGTTGCCCGAATATGTCTTGTCGCCTTTCTTTATGGCACGACCGTGACTCGATGGCACAAATGGCACATAGGTATCACTGGCATTGGTCCATATAGGACGAGTCTCTTCTCCTATAGCTACCCCACCAGTAAAGCCGTCATAGTCACATTTCTTCACGTCTGGCTTGTAGAGCTCATATCTGCCTCCCCAGCCTCCCCAGTTGGGATTGTCTGGCGAATTCAATCCATTGGGTATCAGCGACAAAAACGATGGAGTATCACCTTCCATGCCGTACGCTACATCTGGATATACCGCCCCTAATGCTCCGTGCCCTTGCTGAATATTCTCTGCCAACCACTCGTTGGATACCATCTCAGCATGCTCTCCTTCTGCATTGTTCATGCCTACCCATGTCGCATTGCCATAGCCTCCAGGACTGACTATATAAAAAATGCTTGGAAATTCTCTTCTTATCCATTGCCCACTGTCGTCTTGGTCACTGATGGTGTATACACGCAACTTTGAAATTACTGAGGTAAGGTCACTGGCCGACATATTGGTCCTAAGCGTAATAAGAGCCTGCGCCAAAGTATTGACACCTCCCCACGCACAAACCCAAAGTGGTCGCTTATCTTCCTTAAGCAACTCATTGACTATCTTCTCCGAACCTTCCGAGGTCTTAGTCTCTCCTGTCCCCGCCATACCATACGACTCTTGTCCTTTGTATACTAACCCATGTAGCACATTGGCCGACAGGTATTTATCATCATGCTGACGAAGATTATTGTATACCTTGTCGTAAGCATCTATAATTCTGTGAATAGTGCCCGAAGCTGTACGCGTCCTCATATGCGTAGAGGTCGTAGCAACAATAGCCTTAATATCTATCTCGTTGTTATACAACAATAAACGAACAAGCGACTGCGAATCGTCTGGCTCATTTTCAATATCCGTCAAGATAATAGCGCGACATTTTTCTTGTGCCCACCCATTCATAGGAGCAAGCAGAGCCACGCAAAATAGTGCTAAAAGAATAGTTATCCGTCTAACCATGGCTATGCGATTATATATTTGGTTATAGTGCGAATATACAAATAATAAGTAAAAAAACAAAACCACCGGTATCTCCGCGATAACCAGTGGTTTTATTAACTATCACTATTTATTTCTATTCTGTCTTTATCGACTCCACAGGATCTCTATTGATAGCCCGCAGACTGGCTGATGTGATGGCTATCGTAACAATAGCAAAGAGCGCAATCAGTGCTACCACAAAAATCCATACAGGAATATCTGCTTGGTACGCATACCCTTCTACCCATTTAGACATAATTAGATAGGCTATCGGTGCCGCTACAACAAAGCAAATAACGCATAGTCTGACATATATACCGTTAAACATCCCTAAAATCTCTGTCGTACTAGCTCCCAAAACTCTGCGCACCGCTATCTCTTTCTTACGATACTGCGTCTCAAACGTAATGAGTCCTAGTATACCTATGACAGCAATGAGTATGGATAAAATGCAGGCCATGAAATTCAGAGAACTCAATTTGCGCTCTTTCTCATACAGCTGCGCTATATTCTCGTCATAATAGTTGAGCGAGATAAGTTCTGTCGCTACATCAGCATGCAATTTGCGTATCTCTTCCTCAAAAATACCCTCAACATCTTTTATTCTTAGCCCCGAAGCTATCTTAACGTAACAGTACGACATCGATTCATTAGGATTATTGTCATAGTAAAACAACGCTAATGGCTCTACATTATACTGCAGTGGCTTGAGATGAAAGTCTTCTGATATGCCTACTACATTATCATCGTCTGTCGCATACGCCCAGAATGTATCCCCTACATCTATAAATGGATACTGAGCCTTGGCCGTGGCATTGAAGATAAAATGCGCATTGGAGGTATTCTCGTCTTGCTCCTCAAAATATCGCCCTTCAATAATCTTGATATCAAAAAACTGAGCAAAGTTACGCTCCACTGGCTGACATTGGAAACTTATAGATTCTCCTTCAAAACGACGCCCCCAGTTCATTATTAATCCATCTTGAGGTACAAATTCTCGCGCACTGAATGTTACGTCTACTATCTCAGGGTGCTTCTTGAGGTTGGCGGCCAACTCCTTATGCTTGCTGGCCAAGGATGCATCAAGATCACTGTAAAGGACATTCTTACTCGAAAAACCTTTGTCGTACGATAGCATATAGTTCATCTGCTCATTGACAAACATAGCTACCATACCTAGTACAAGGGATACCGTAAATTGGAAGCCTATAAGAAAATAGCGCAACTGCCTGCCTTTTATATTGTGCGAGAAGGAGCCCTTAAGTACAAGCGCAGGAGCAAATGATGTGCTGTAAAATGCAGGACTGAGCCCAGCAAGCGCCCCTAGTACTATTACTCCTATCGCCGTATAAGCCACAAGATCCAAATGGAGTAGTGGATTGATATCTTCACTTACCAAATCTCCTATGGCAGTGTCTCGTAGTACAAAGAGTAATAGCAACGAGGTGACAAACGCACATAGAGCCATTACTACTACTTCTAAAATCTGCCCACCTATAAGTTCTTCTCTTGAGGCTCCTAGTACCTTACGGGTATTGATACTTTTTATTCGCGAAGGTACACTGGCAAAGGCAATATTCCAGAAATTGACCATCGCTACCAATATGATAATAAGAGCAACCGTAATGAGCGCAATAAGGGTACCAATACTGCTCTTCTCTACAAAGTCATACCCTACATCTTCCAGAAAATGGACGTCCTCAATGGGCGTAAGTCGTATTTTAATGCTTCTGTCAACATCTTTTTCTGATTCTACATACTCATCTGCCAACTTCTGCATAGATGCACATGCCTCTTCTGCCGTAACACCTTCGTGAAGTGTGACACAGAAAATTGTCGATTGATTATTATGCTGATTGATATCAAAATCTCCATAAGTCGCAGCAATATCCATACTCAACAAGCCATTTTTCTTTATTGGCTTGAATACACCTCTAATGGTGAGTGTATCTGTCGAGTACCACTGAGATATACAGATATTCTTGCCTAGTGGAGAGTCTTTACCAAACATCTTCTCGGCTATTGGCTCCGATATTACCACTCCTGGTACTGAGTCCAATTCGTCGTATGAACCGCATACCATCTCGACATTCATCATCTCAAGTGTCGCACTGTTGGCATACATCATACCTGTAGCCCTGGCTGCAGAGTATGTCGTATTCTCAATATCCCTGAGAGTAGCACTGGCAACAGAACTACCCATGAATCGCACGTATCTTTGTACCTCTGGCGCATCCTTTATCTTTTCTAGCATCGGACGACTGAACCAGCAAAAATACATATCCGTATGCTCATCGTCTATAGGGTATCCGCGTTCTACTCTATATGTTCGTTCTGCATCTTTATAGTTTGAGCAAAACGATGTCTCATATTGAACCTGGACCATAATGACCATAAAGGCCGAGAAGGCTATGGTCAACCCTAAATAATTGAGTATTCTGGTAAATGACTGTTTCATATCAATACTATATCAGATCTTCTACAGAGTCTACTATCTTTCCGTCAAAGAGATTGATGACACGGTGTGTGTATGTAGCATCATGCTTGCTGTGGGTTACCATTACTATTGTAGTCCCCTCTTTATTGAGCTCCGATAATAGCTGCATCACTTCTGTACCATTCTTTGAGTCAAGGTTACCTGTTGGCTCGTCGGCAAGTATCATATTTGGGCGACCTACCACTGCTCGGGCTATGGCCACTCGCTGCTGTTGACCTCCCGAGAGTTGCTGTGGATAGTGAAACGCCCTGTGACTGAGATTCATGCGCTTAAGTACCTCATGTACTCGCTCCTTGCGCTCTTTGGCTGGCACACCCATGTACTTGAGCGGCAATTCTACGTTCTCTGCTACCGTGAGCTCGTCTATAAGGTTGAACGACTGGAATACAAAACCTATCTGCCCCTTGCGTATCTGGTTGCGGTCTCTTTCTTTGAGATTGCCAACTTCATGACCGGCCAACTTGTAGCTGCCACTTGTTGGGGAATCTAACAAACCTAAAATATTGAGCAATGTTGATTTGCCACAGCCCGAAGGTCCCATAATCGAAACAAATTCTCCCTTTGATATGCCGAATGAAACGTTTTGGAGTGCAAGTGTTTCTACTTCTTCTGTTCTGAATGAACGACATAAATCTTTAATCTGTATCATATCTGATTGTGTTAATGTTATTCTGACTTTAATGAATTCAATGGATTTTCGTTTGTTGACTTATAACACTTGGCAGAAACTGTCAGCACTATTATCGTCATCAGGATCATAAATCCCGCTACGTATATCCATACAGGAATAGGCGATTGATATGGATAACCCTTGAGCCATTGCGAGATAATCCACAAAGTAATAGGTATTACTACAAGAAAGCATATCAATGTGATATTGACGTATATCTTATTGTATTTAAGTATCATCCCCAAGGTATCTCCACCCATAACTCTGCGAATAGCCATCTCTTTGCGACGGTATTGGGTTTCGTAGTGAACTAATCCCAATATACCTATTATTGCTATGAGACATGACAGAATGCATGCTATGCGGACCAGATTTCCAAGTGTCTCTTCTTTTTCATATAGTTTTCCCGATTGCTCATCCAGAAAACTGACACAAAACTGGTCAGGGGTTACTTTACTGTCTATCTTATAGGCTTCTGCATAAAGAATGTCAGATATCTCATTTATGCTGACGTTAGGCGCCCTTTTTATATAGATATTAGTCCAGTTCCAAAAAGTCTCGTCTTTACGGGTTACTCGGTATAGTGCTATAGGCGTAATGGCATATTGCAAAGGTCGGAAATTAAAATCGTTAGCAATACCTATAATTTCAGCATTTTCTGTGCCATCTATCAAAATTCCCGTTCCTGTTTCGAGCTCCCATTTTGTTTTGGCGACATCGTTGAATATTAACACATTACTCTCTTCACTATTGAATGTTCTGCCTTCTATAATAGGTATATCAAAGAAATCGGTGAAATTATATTCTACAGGAGATACATCTAAATCACATGTATATTCCTTATAGTTTGTCATCATTCCATAATCAGTTCCCTTCTGCGATG